>PBWE01000048.1 GCA_002728915.1 Micrococcales bacterium | reverse complement strand
GCGAGTTATCGATAAGACCACGATGATTTTGGTGAAACTTGTCGTCATCAGCAGAATCGCAGGGGCCACCGCTAGGACCGTCAATGACAGCAGAAGAACGATAGCGCTGCCAGGCCCCTCACCCCTCGTTAAATCAGGAAGATTGATAGAGACCGCTTGAGCCGGTGCCGCGATGACAATAGACATAACGCCAAAGCTCACGAGGCCAAACGTCGAAACGAGAAGTCGTCTGCGCAGTGTCATGAGCGGGCAGTCTTTTCTTTCAAGAGATCCGTCAACTGTCGCCATGTGCTCGGTGACAATATTGAGCCTGCGAGGGGGCCGTCGTTGCCTGAAACCGATCTGTTGCTTACCCGCCCGATGCTGGCAGGGGAAGCCGCAATCGCTGCAGGCGTATGGCCCGGTTGAATCTGCTCCATTAAGGACTGAATGTCGACGGGTGTTCGCTCTTCTTTGGCTTCTTCCTCTTCCTGGGGCAGTTCCACTGACGCCAAGAGAGAGATTTGGGTGTCCGTCGCTCCCAACAGAAGGGTCTCGCCTCCCGCTTTCACCAACAGGACAGAGCCCTTCTTGGTGACAGGAATCTTCGACATGACGGTAACCACGTCGGATCCAGTCGGTCCCACACGCTTGCGCACCCGCGCGAGTGCCCAAATCAGCCCGAGTACGACGGCAAGGGAAACGACAACCCGCAGTACGAGCCAGAAGGTATCCATAAGATTCTGTTTGTCTTCAGTTAGTCCTGCGACACCACAGCCGTCACCCGGAAGCCAAAGTGGTCTTCCAGGACCACGATCTCTCCGCGCGCTAAGAGAGTGCCGTTGATGTACATGTCCAACGGCGATCCGACTTCCCGATCTAGCTCAAGAACCTGACCGGGTTGGAGTTGCAGCAACTCTCCAACAGGGAGGCGTGTGCGCCCGATTTCTATCGTGACCTCCATCTGCACTCCAGCCAAGGCATCAATTTGCTTAGGCACAGAAATGGGTGCCGCGGCTGCAGGTGCGGACGGTGCAGGTGCGGACGGTGCAGGTGCGGACGGCGCCGCTGGAGTTTCTTGCTCAATCGGCTCGCTCTTCACTGCTTCTTCTGCTGTCGGCTCCGCGCCTACCTGATCGCTGGTCTCTCTCGGGGCCAGAAAGACCATAACCGCACCGACGGTCGCGTCATCCACTATCAGCGGAACGCTTATGTCGGCAGCAATGGTCGGGTGGCCGGATGCCGCGGACGGAGCAGCAATTTCGGAATCAAGCACCTGCCCCATCGCGTCAATGGCGTCTTCGAGTTGAGTGACAAGTGTCTCCGAGTCCGTAATGTCCGGCGATGCGCCATCGAGCAGGGTCACCATCATGTTCGAGTCAATTGACCCGCTAGTACCCAAAACCGCCATCGCCACTGATGATTCCAAGTTGAGATCAAGTGTTCCTGCCACAGGATCACCGTGGGACATCACAGATGTCACCGACAAGGCATCACACATAGCTCCCATTGACATGCGTACCTGTTCACGCATGCGCTCAATCTGCGAGTCGTCGTATCCGTCAGCCATCTTTACTCCTTGCCGCTTTCGACTACGCGGATAGCCACGTGGCCTGCTTCGCTTCCTGGAATTCCATGGGCGAAAGTGACGCCCGAGCTTGCAATTTGCCATGGTGCGTTTACGGGATGGGCAAGATCAAACACATCTCCTACCTTGATTCCCATGAAATCTTCTAAGCGACCAACCGTTGGGCGGAGGCGCACATTGACAGTCACCGGTGCCCGGCGAACGCGCCCTTCAATCGCGCTCTTGAAACGCGCTTGGTCTTGAGAACTCCGCGCGGCCCTTCGAGCCGCGAGCGCTTGGTCAAGGAAAGGGAGGACGGGGGCCAACGGCAAAATCAGCGCAGTTCGGAACTGCTCATCACGAATATCAAGAGTGAATGTGGCGACGAGGACTTGATCACCGGGTGCCGCAGCGTGAGCTAGTTCCGGTGATGAAACCTGGGAAGCAAGGGAAGGCTTCCACTCGATCACACCTTCAAAGCTGTATTTCAACGCACCAATCAGCTGTTCGCCAATCTCATCTATCAGAGCCGCTTCAATCTCTGTCAAGCCACGCTCGGGCTGCTCATCCTCACCGGCACCGCCGAGTTGTAGGTCAATGATCAACATGGCTAATTCGCGGGGAATGTGGACCAGCCCCGCTACGTCGAGAGGTGGTAGCGAGGCAACAAGGAGAACCGTCTCTTCAGGCATGGCAGAGACGGCAGCGCTGTAGGAAGTCGGCTGAAGATTTTCCAACTCCTGGTTGGTTGGAATCCGCACCCGCGCCGTGAGAAGCGTCGCCGACTGGTCAGCGAAAGTCTCGAGATGTTGGTCGAGAATTCGTCCGTGCTCCCGAGTGAACTTTGAGGGATTACGAAAGTCATAGCTCTCGACCGTCACGGCTCGGGACGATTGACCTGGGCTGCTCTCCACGCAGGCACTATCGGCGGCAAACCCACCAACTTAAGGCTTTCACGTTGAAAATTTTAGGTCAGGTCCATCTGACCCTCGAGCTCGTTGCAAGCAGCCCGATCAAAGGAGGTCGCATCTCATCCGTGGCGACCGCGAGAAAGCCTTATTGCATAACAAACTCCGTGAAGTAAATAGTGGTGATTTCCGGGCCATAACCTTCGACTACGCGAGCGACGAGCTCTTCCTTCAACTCGCTTCGACCATTGTTCGTGCTCAGCATTTGCATATCTTGATCGCTGAAGACCTCGATTGCCGCATCCAGAGCCATGGCCCCGTCAATGTCTGGTCCACCGCCACCGTGACCGCCGTGGCCGCCACCGCCGCCCTCGTGGGTCGTCTGCAGGGCCATACCCAACTTCAAGAATCGATCATCCTTCAGGTTGATGAAGATTGGCTCAAGCGTGACCACGACTCCTAGGTGCACCTCCTCCTTTTCAGCCCCAGCACTCGACGAGTCGCCGCGACCAAGGAAGAAGTAAATGCCACCAGCAACGATGACGGCGAGTAGCACAATGATGAGCAGGGTCGAGCGAGACATGCCCTTCTTGGCCTTGCCCTTCGACTCTGCTGCTGCTTGGTCAGTCGCCATACGTCACCTCAGAAGTCTGTATCGACCTACCGTTACCAATCTTGAGAAAAATTGGCCTGCTTTCCATAACGATCAGCTCTCCTCTGCTCCGAGAGCACTGTCCTCACTCCGGGCGCCCGCCAGAAGCGCTTTCTGCTCGTCCGTCAAGCTACTGGCCACCACGATAGCCACCCGACGGTTGAGCCGCAGATGGTCCGGGTTGGTTTCGGGGACGAGCGGTGCCGTGTCCCCGTAACCGGCGACATGCATCTGCTCTCGTGGGATTCCACCCCGCTCGTTGAGGAACCGAGCGACCGCTCCCGCTCGGGCGCTCGACAGCTCCCATTCACTGGGAAAGTAGATGGGCCTAACTGGGGCGGTATTGGTGTGGCCTTCAATGATGAATTTGTTGCCGGCCCCCGTCAACGAGGGCAGGAGTTCCTCGATGATGTCCGCTCCGCCGGGCTGAAGGGTCGCACTGTGCGGTGGGAAGATGACGTCGTCTACGAGGAGAGTGACGACCAAGCCGCGCTCTTCCCGGCTCAAGACCACCTTGCCCGAAAGGCTCGAGGCGCTCACGGCGGTAGCCAGTGAGTTTTGGGTCTGGTCAAGGGCCTGCTGGTCTGCCGTGGCTGCGGCCTGCGCCGCTTGGGCCGCTATTTCGGCTTGCATGGCCTCTGCGTCACTCTTGGGGGTCATTTGCGTAGCCACCTGGTCACGCAACTTGGGCATGATGTTGGGAACGACGACGGCAGGAGCGTCGCGTGGGGGTGTCTGGTTCAAGGTGGGGTTATCCCCAGCCGCCGGCAACACACTCATATTGCCGTCAGAGAGATTCACCACCTGACCGAAGGCCACCGCCAGCGACCTTGATACCTCGTCAAATTTCTTTTGGTTGACCTGACTGATGGCAAACAGAAGCACGAAGAGAGCGAACAGCAGCGTCACCATGTCTGCGTACGAGATGAGCCAGCGTTCGTGGTTTTCTTTCTCTTCCTCGATATGACGACGTGCCATGGGTTAGGCAGCCTTTTCGATGTCTCGCATCACGTCTGTCGGGAGTAAGGCCCTGAGGCGACGTTCCACCATGCGGGGATTTGCCCCCGCTTGAATTGCCAGAATTCCTTCGATAATCACTTCACCCTGGGTGGTGTGTAACTCGTTAAGGAGTTTGATCTTGTTCGCGAGCGGCAGCCAAAAGACGTTGGCAGACAAAACGCCCCACATGGCGGCCACGAAGGCCGCGGCGATCAAGCCACCCAGCTCATCAGGATTGTCGAGGTTGCCCAGCACGGTCACAAGACCAAGAATCGTCCCGATAATGCCGATGGTTGGGGCATATCCACCCATGTCGGTGAAGAATTTGGAGTGCCGATTCCCGTAGACGGTTTCGCTGTGCAATTCAGCTTCGAGAATGCGGGAGAGGTCCTGAGGATCCGTTCCGTCAATCGCGAGTTCGAGTCCTCTCCGCAGTAGGGGGTTCTCGAGATCGTTGACCGTCGCCTCCAGCGACAACAGCCCGTCGCGTCGGGCGATGTTGGCACAGTCAACGAGAGTTTCCATGAGGTTGTTGTACTTGGGTGGCCCAGTCACCAGCGCTTTAGCGGCCGCCTTTAGTGAGGCAATGAGTAACCCGAAGGACATGCCTGCCGCACCGATAAAGAGGGTTCCACCGAAAACGAGAAGCATTGGGGGGATCAAGAGAATGGAAGCCGCAGACCCACCCTCGAGGGTGAGAACCACCATGACGATGGCGAAAGCGACGACAATCCCGATAAGGGTGATGGGGTCCATGGATTACCGCCGCGTGGTCAGCGGAACGACGTTTGGGTCCTCCGGATCGTCGGCCGCGATGACTTCATCAGCGACCTCACTGGCAAGGGCGAGGACCGCGGCGCGGTCTCGTCGTATCGCGTCAATGACATCCTTAAGCGACTCAGCCACCATGAGGTGCTTGCCATCAACGAGCGTGATGTGGGTATCGGGGGTTTCTTCGACACGTTCGATTAAGTCAGGATTCAGGGCGAACGCTTCGCCATTTATCCTCGTCAACAGAATCATGACCCGAGCCCCTTCCCTTTCGACCGTACATTCAAAGAACGTCCCTGCATGGGAGTAATCGTCACATCGGGCACAAACTTAAGCAATATCAATAAGCAGACTACGCAAAAGGTGCATTTAGAACACACACGCTGCAAAAAAGCGCTTATCCGGGGCGCCCACACCAGTGGGACGCCCCGGACCGCTGTGCGAATTAGCGCTTGATGTTCATCAACTCCTGAAGCATCTCATCGGTTGCCGTCAGAGTCCGGGAGTTCGCTGCGAAACCCCTCTGCGCCACGATGAGGTTGGTGAACTCACCGGCCAGGTCGACGTTGGACATCTCCAAGGTTCCACCCTGGATTGATCCCCTACCATCAGCCATCGCCTCCCCGATCAGCGGGACGCCAGAGTTCACCGTGTTCCGGTACGTGGTGTCGCCTACCTTCTCGAGGGCATTCGGGTTGTTGAAGTTCGCGATCGCCAACTGCGCGATCGGCTGCTTCACACCGTTGCTATACACACCAATGAGCTGTCCATCCGCTGTCGTGGTGAAGGTGGACAACGCACCCACTCCCTGACCATCCTGATTAGTGATGGCGAACGAGCTCGGCGATGCGTACTCCGTCAGTCCTGTGATGTCGACAACGTAGGCCTGGCCGTTGGCGATGTTGCCAGCAGGAGTGTTGCCACCGGTGACGGTGATCGGGCTCGCTGTTGTCAGGGCACCTGTTGCCGCGTCAAAGGCGATAGCAACAGCAGCGCCTCCATTGATCGACATTTCGTAGGCGTTTGCACCGGTCTTGGTGATCGTGGCTGTTGCCGTCGCCGTAACCCCGACAGCGTCGTAAACGGTGATCGCGCTGGTCACAGTGCCGGCATTAGCCAGAGTCGACGGGATGTTTCCTGACACAGTCAGCGCATCACTCACCACCGGGGCTACGTACGTCGACACAGGCAGGGAAATGTCACCAATGACGCCGTTAGTGTCAATAACTCCGGTCGCGTTTGCCATCCAGCCTTGAATGATGCTGCCATCCGGAGTCACGAGCTGGCCTTCAGCGTCAGTCGTGAACGCACCGGCTCGAGTGAAGAGATTCTCAGTGCCGTTATTGGCAACAAAGAACCCGTCTCCCTGAATCATGAAGTCGGTCGACACTCCCGTCAGCTGGGCAGAACCTTGATTGAAGTTCGTCGACACTCCACCGATGGCAACGCCGAGTCCGATCTGAAGCCCGTTCTGGCCGCCTTGATTCTCGATGGCGACACCGGCCGCCACCGGGGCAGCGGGTGACTTCACGGCTTGCGAAATGACTGTCTCGAAGACCGCATTTTGGGCCTTATATCCAGCCGTATTGACGTTGGCAATGTTGTTGCCAACCACGTCCATCATCTGTTGATGAGCACGCAATCCGGTAATACCGGAGAACATTGAGCGAAGCACTGAGTACCTCCATTTGGCGTTCAGTCAAGCCTTGCAGCTTGACTCTTGTGTTGGTAACGCCATCCGTGGCGGTATTTGCGTAAACGCAGGCATCCCTGTCGCGTCATTTATGCAATTTTCTGCTCAGCCAACTCACGTGTTTCCGTGAGCAGGGCGAGAAAGATGTCTATCTCACCCCTCTTCCTCGGTAGGCTCATCCGGATTCGAGCCCACATTGGAAGTCTCTGTCACGCTGTCGTTCTCGTCTGTCAGGGCGTCGGTCGACGTGGGCTCAGCCTCCCGGTTACCATCACCAGCCACCTCGGCGGCACTGTCGATCTCAGCATCACTATCTGCTGTCCCCGCGGAGGCTTCCTGGATCGCTTCCACCAAGGCTGGTGTCAACGACGACGCGAGGGACGGACCCAGGGCACTTACCGCCTCCGAAGCACCGTCCACTCGATTGTTGCCAACAACTTTGGTGATGTTGTCCAACTCCACCGCCTGTCCGTCAATGGTCAACGATTGGCCGTCGGGTGTGTATTCGGCGGATTCGACCACACCTTCAACTAGGTTGCCTGTGGAGTCAACGTACGTAACTTGCCTACCGACAAGTTGCGCCGCTTGCATTTGCTGCTGACTTGTCACCGTGCTCTGGCCTTGCGCCTCAAGGTCCGCCAACTTCTCCACCATGGTGAATTGCGCCGTCTGGGCGAGGAACTCTGCGCCGTCAGCCGGATTCAGCGGATCCTGATACTTCAGTTGAGCCACGAGCAGTTTCAAGAATGCGTCTTGGCCAAGTTCACTATTGGCATCGGTCGACTGAGGAGCTTCCCGAGTGGTCATGCCACCTAAAGGCGTTGGCACGGCATCGGCCGGGTTAACGGTCATCGCGAGAACTCCCTTCTGTGTATATAAACTCCTTCGTCCAACTAGACGCGAATATCAACGCGGCCTCCCTCGCCAGACTCGTCGATTTCTACGATCTCTGTCGCTGCAATGTCGTTCGCATCAGTGGCACTGGCGGATTCGGTGGATTCAAGTTTCTCGCGCGCACTATCGTCCAGGGACGACGTTGAATCGTCGTCACCAAACGATGACGGGTCTCGATCGACGTGACTGTCCACAAGGTCAAGTCCCGAGCGCAAAAGATCCTCACGAAGATCAGGCATAGCCTCTCGGAGCGCCTCTACTGCCACCGCGGTCATGCCTGTCGCCTGCAGTGAGACCATGCCGTTGTTGACTTGAATCTTTACGGTGACTTGACCCAGCTCCGCGGGACGCAAACTCATGGTTGTCTCATACGAGCCGTCCGGTCGGCCACGGAAATTACTCAAGTGTGCAGACAATTGATGAGCAACAGGCGTCTCTGCGGCTCGGGCATCGGCACTTGCCATTGGTGCTGGAGCAGCAGGGGTGGATGAGGGAGCCGTCACATTGGACGCTCCTTGCGGTCCAGCCGACACCGAATTAGCGGACGTTCCCGCTGAGCGAGCCTCCATCGAGGCGTCCGCCTGAACAGCCATTGGTTGCGAGCGTGAAGTCGCCACTGCCTCGGAGCTCTCCGACGCCACCTGAGCGGGGTTCTGCAATGGCGCCCCCGATACGGAAGTAGTCCGATCAACCGGATTTCCCGCAACACTCGGTAAGGGGACTTCACGTCCCAATCCTTTTTTGCCAGCAGCATCAGAAGTTTCACGAGGGGCGGTGGTTGCGGATGCTGGGACTTCCGCCACCGTCCGTTGCGCAGTTGCGGGTGCTGAAGACGCTGCACCCTCTTCCCCGGGATGTGCCGTCAATTGCCGTACAGGGGATGTCTCCGAGGGCTGACCGATCGGCCGAGTTGTATCGGAGGGCCGCTGAGTCACCACCGGCTCAGCCACAACGTCCAGAACTCCTGGAGCCGGATTCTGGGCAGCACCCTGAGCCGGATTCTGGACAGCACCCTGAGCCGGATTCTGGACAGCACCCTGAGCCGGATTCTGGACAGCACCCTG
>PBWE01000026.1 GCA_002728915.1 Micrococcales bacterium | reverse complement strand
GTTCGGTCGACAACTTTGACCTTCACGATGTCCTCAAGAGTCCGCAGTTGACCGGGGCTCAGTTCACCGTCACAGATGACCGTGTCCGCCCCGCTGCTGCGCACGAGATCCCGCAATTCGTTGGCCTTTCCCGACCCCACGTACGTCGCTGGGTCCGGTGCATTTCGACGTTGCACCACTCCTCCGACCACGGCCGACCCCGCGGTTTCGGCGAGTTGTGCAAGTTCTCGCAGCGATCTCTCCGCTTGACTCAACGTTCCTGAGGTCCATACCCCGACCAACAGCACCCGTTCCAGCCGGACGCGGCGGTACTCGACCTCCGTAACATCCTCGAGTTCGGTCGATAGGCCCCCCACGCGCCGAAGGGCCTGGCGATCGAGGAGTTCCCCTTCGCCTAGCGTCAGGTCCGTCAGCTCCGTCGGCTCCGTCACCACCACCGCCCGCCTACACGCCGCGGGGCCACTGCACCGTGCCGCGAGCCACAAGTTCGGCCGGGCCGCGCAGCACCAGCGGGCCATCCGGCTCAATGTCCACCCACACGGTCCCCCCGGGCACATCTACCTGGAACGAACCCGTCTGGTCTCCAGCCTCCACCCAGGCAACGGCACACGCACCCGTTCCGCAGGAGCGCGTCTCACCGACACCTCGTTCATGGACCCGCATGCGGACATGCCCAGGTGCCACGCGTTCGGCGAACTCGACGTTCACCCCGTCGGGGAAGGCCGCTGCCGGAGTCACCACCGGGGCTTGTGCCAGGGTTTCGACATCGGCGTCCAGCGACTCCACGAAGACCACGGCGTGCGGATTGGGCACTGATACCTGCACCGCATCCCATCTCCGTTCACCGAGTGCCACCGACACTTCCGGTGCGCCGTCCGGCATCGTCGCAACACCCATGCTGATCGCGATCTCTTCAGCCTCGTGTCCGCGAACATGTGCCTCCACTAGTCCGCCACGAGTCGCCACAACGGTGGTTCGGCCGGTCAGGGAGCCTGTCGCGTGCAAATACCGGACGAATACCCGCGCCCCGTTGCCGCACATCTCTGCGATGGAACCATCCGCATTCCGATAGTCCATGAAGAACTCGGCCACGTCGGCGAAGGACGCGAACTCCGGATCGTTGGCGCAGCGAACGACTCGGAGTACCCCATCCGCACCGATTCCGCGGCGCCGATCGCATATCCAGCGAACCCGCTCAGCCGACAGTTCCAGCTTTCCTTCGAGATCGGGAAGGACGACGAAGTCGTTTTCCGTTGCGTGACCCTTCACGAAGGGGATGTCGGCGACGCGCGTCATTCGTTCACCCTAGTGCGCGGTGCCCCTGCGCTCGAACCTCAGAACGCAACCGCAGCTCCCAGCGACCACAGCCGCTACGGTGGCTACAGCCGCGCAGCGCAAGCAACGATCGCGTCAACGAAACCCGCGTCATCATGGTTGTTCCACTCGATGCGCTCATCACGAAGGAACCAGCGTTGCTGTCGCCGCGCGAACTTTCGCGTGTCGTCGATGGTGCGCTGCCGAGCCTGCTCTTCGCTGCACTCACCGGCAAGGAAATCCAGCACAGGTCCGTATCCGAGGGCAGCAGCGGCAGTCGGGGCATCCCGAAATCCGGACGCTTCGAGTCGACGGACTTCATCGACGAAGCCGTCGTTCCACATGACATTCACTCGATCCTCAATGCGGCTATCGAGGCGGTCTCGATCCATGTGAACGCCGAATCGGTGCACCGGATAAACATCTTCCGGCACAGGCAGGTGAGCGACGAACGGCTCTCCCGTCAATTCGATGACCTCGAGGGCCCGCACGATCCGCCGTCCATTGTTTCTTTCGATGGCCTGCGCCGCATCAGGGTCTATGGCGTGAAGCTCATCGTGAAGTGCCGGAGCGCCTACTTCACTCAATCGAGCCTCCCAGCGTGCTCGGACGTCAGCATCCGTACCGGGAAAATCGAGTTTCTCCAGAACCGCACGGACGTACAGTCCACTGCCGCCAACAACGAGGGCAGTCGCGCCTCGTCCTCGGACATCGTCGATCGCCTGACGTGCCCTGTCACGGAACTCCACGACGCTCACGGCCTGGTCGACCGGCCAGACGTCGATCATGTGGTGGCGGACCAACCGTTGGTCTGTCTCGTTCGGTTTGGCGGTGCCGATATTCATGCCGCGGTATGCCTGCATGGAGTCGGTGCCAACTATCTCGGCTTCCATGGCCTGGGCCACACGCAACGCCAGGGCGCTCTTGCCGGACGCGGTGGGCCCCACGATCGCGATGACAGCGGGCTGGGCTGCCTCGCTCATGTAGCGGGGGCGCCGATTCCGGGCATTCCAAGTGGCACACCCGGCCACGTTCCGGGCGACCCTTCGCGTCGATACACATCGATGACCTCATCGGCTACCAGGTGGTGCGGGGCCGCGTAGGTCACCACGGCCGTCACCAGGTCCCCTTCGGCTATCGGGTCCAGGCCTTCCGTCGCGATGTGAACGAGTCGGTTGTCCCGTGCCCGACCGCTGGCGCGCATGGTGCGCTCGTCCTTACGGCCCTCGCCTCCCGCGATCAGCACCTCTACCGCCTCACCCTCCAAAGACCTGTTCTCTCCCCAGGCGATCTCGTTGACCAATTCCACCAGACGGGTGTAACGCTCCTGCACCACATCAGGATCCACCTGCTGTGGCATCGAGGCTGCGGGGGTTCCGGGTCGCTGCGAGTACTGGAACGTGAACGCACTGGCGAATCGCGCCTGTTGTACGACATCCATCGTCGCCAAAAAGTCTTCTTCGGTCTCACCGGGGAAGCCGACGATGATGTCCGTCGTAATGGCTGCATGGGGCAATCGGTCGCGAACTTTGTCGAGGATTCCCAGGTAGCGATCACTGCGATAGGACCGCCGCATGGACTGCAGGATTCGATCGGATCCAGACTGCAGCGGCATGTGCAGGGCGGGCATGACGTTGTGGGTCGTCGCCATCGCGTCGATGACGTCGTCGGTGAAGTCCCGTGGGTGCGGGCTGGTGAACCGCACGCGCTCGAGACCATCAATATCTCCGCACGCTCGCAACAGGTCCGCAAAGGCGCCACGGTCGTCGAACTCGACGCCGTACGCGTTGACGTTTTGACCCAGCAGCGTGATCTCGACGACCCCATCGGCCACGAGCGCTTCGATCTCCGCCAGGATCTCGCCCGGTCGTCGATCCTTCTCCTTGCCGCGTAAGGACGGAACGATGCAAAAGGTGCACGTGTTGTTGCACCCCACGCTGATCGACACCCACGCCGCGTGGGCCGATTGTCGCTTCGTCGGTAGATCAGACGGGAACACCTCGAGGGCCTCTTCGATTTCGATCTGGGCCATCTGCTGGACCCGCGCGCGCTCCAAAAGGATAGGAAGCGAGCCGATGTTGTGGGTTCCGAAGACGACATCGACCCAGGGCGACTTCTCCACGATGGCCCCCCGATCCTTCTGCGCAAGACAGCCGCCAACAGCAATCTGCATATCCGGGTTCTGCCGCTTCAAAGGCGCCAAGTGGGACAGATTGCCGTAGAGCCGGTTATCGGCGTTCTCTCGGACGGCACACGTGTTGAAGACGATGACGTCGGCGTTCTGGCCGTCGGAGACCGGCACGAACCCGGAATCCTCCAGTAGACCGGAAAGTCTTTCGGAGTCGTGAACATTCATCTGACAGCCGTAGGTCCGCACCTCGTAGGTGCGGGCGAAACCCGTGTCGGACAGCGCTGCCATGAGTGTGAGCCTAGAAGAGGGTCCGGCAGTTAGGTGAAGCCCGGCACCACGATGGAGTCCGAGTCACACGTGTGCGCTGACGCCGACGAAAAGCCTTGACGTAACCGCTACGGTGAAGAGGTCACGTGGTCAACGACTCCCATGGAGGCCGCCATGTCCCCTCGCGTCTCTCGTCGAACCGCCCTGAAGGCCATGGGAGCGATGGCGACCCTTCTTGCGCTCCCGAACGCACGATCTGTTGCCTTCGCGGGAAGTAATCCCTTCTCGACCATCACGTTCGACCCGAATGAACGCCGGACGGTGGCAATCGTCGGCTCGGGGGTTGCCGGCCTGACGGCCGCGTACCTCGCGGCCAAGGCCGGGTTCCGGGTGGTGGTGTTCCAGGGTGATAATCGCTACGGCGGCCGCAGCCTGACCGTTCGTCCCTCCGATGCCGCGTATCGCGAATGGTGGTTCGACAAGTACAACCCGCACCGCCTGTTTCCACGGATGTATGTCTCGTCCTACCAAGAGAGTGATCGATCACCGGACCCTGCGCCGCAGGTCGCAAACATGGCGATCGAGACGTGGCCGGGCACCAACGAGCCTGTCGAACTCTTCCTCAACGCCGGGCCCGGACGCATTCCGAGCAATCACTCCGCGCTGTTGGACCTGTGTCAGGCCGTCAACGTGCGCCTCGAGCCCTACATATTTCTCTCCGGGTCGAACCTGCTCTCGAGCCCCACCTTCAATGATGGGCAACCCGTTCCGTGGCGGCAGATCAACTTCAGCTTGATGGGCGAATTGGCCGAAGTGATGACCGCCGCGGTCCAAGACGGTTACATCCTGCAGGGATACGAAGAAGCCTCGGTCTACAACATGCTCAAGCAGTTCGGTGATCTGCAGGCCAACGGCACCGTCGACGGCTCTACGACGTTGGNCTACCTGCGCCAGCCCGGCGGCTGGCAATCCGACATCGAGGTCACGCGTCCGGTGAGCCTGCAGGACATCCTCGGATCTGGGTTCGTTGGTTCGGGAGACGCCGAACAATCCACCGGTTCATTCCTNTTCAATCCGAACCACATCACCTGGCAGCCCTCCCTGATGCAGCCGGTGGGTGGGATGGACCGCATCTGGCAACAGCTACTCCTCCAGCCCGTCCCTGCGCAAAGCTGCGATTACGACCAGAACGCTCTTGGTCGACTCGATTTCGCGGGTCGTGATTCCGGGGATCTCGCCGGTCAGCGATTTGTCGGCGACCTCGTCCGACTCGAGCACACAGTCAAATACGTCGACAACGTTCCCGACGGAGTCATGATCGGCGTTGACGGCCTCTCAGGCCCGGTGGNGGCTGACNTCTGCATCATCACCGCCGCGCCAGCGCTCGTCGGCGGAGATCGCACGGCGCCCGCGAGCGGTGACAGCGGATACAGCATTCCGGTGCCGGACGAAATGGCCATCACCACGAACCTGGCGCCNCGNCTNAAGCGCGCNCTCGCGGATGTGCGAATGACNCCGGCCATCAAAGTCGGCCTGCAGGGCCGCACGCGCTTCTGGGAANAAGAGGACGAAATCTACGGTGGCATCAGTTNGAACCACGACGCCNTCGAGTCAAATCTGGTATCCCAGCGAGGACTTCAACGCTCCCACCGGCGTTCTCACCGCNGCNTACAANCGCGGGGATGCCGGCTACCGGTACGGAACATGGAGCCAAGCTCGTCGAATCCGCCAGGCGCTGCGCGGCGGCGANACGCTGCACAACGACTACGCCAGCAAGGTGTANGCGGACNNTGCCATGACCATCGCCTGGCANTACATGCCCGGTCAGGTNGGAGGTTGGGGCGATGAGACCTACATCAACCAGGCCGAGATCTACCGACGCATCACCAACCTGCCGCGCGGCCGCGTCTATTTCGCGGGTGACACCNACAGNCAAGTGCCGGGGTGGCAGGAAGGCTCCGTGGACTCCGCNCGNCTNGCNATCGCGTCCATCCTCAGCGGAAAGCCCTCNACCGACCCGGNCCTGTATNGATCCGGNTCCTAGACGTCTGCGTGCGCCGCCTCAGATCCGTAGCGTCANGTNAGCAGCGTNAGGANGCNCCGANGGGTTCGNGTGACTCNNCNTNNTCGGCNACTTCCTCNTCNNCNGGCTCNATGGTGACGGTGGGNAGGATTCGCTCCAGCCACCCGGGCAACCACCAGTTGGCTTTCCCGAACATCGTCATCAGGCTCGGNACNAGAACCANNCGNACNACGAACGCGTCGATCAAGACNGCTGACGCGAGGGCAACACCGAACAACTTGATGATCCCGTCGGGCGACGGAACGAAGGCCCCGAAGACGACCGCCATGATCAGTGCCGCGATGACGACCACCCTGCCAGAGTTGCGCAGGCCCGAGCGAATGCTTCCGGCATTGTCCTTGGTCTTCGCCCATTCTTCTTGCATCCGNGACACCAGGAAGACCTGATAGTCCATCGACAGCCCGAACAAGATCGCGAACACCATGATGGGAATGAAGGGCAGGATCGGTCCCGTTCCGGGAACGCCGAGGATCGAGTTGAACCAGCCCCACTGGAAGACCGCAACCGAGATCCCCATAGCCGCCGCCAAGGAGAACATCGATGTGATCGCTCCGATGAACGGCACCAGCAAGGATCGGAACAGCACGACCAGCGCGAGGAATCCCAGGCCCACGACGACCATCAGGAAGATCGGCAATGCGTCTGCCAGCACAGTCGTGAAGTCGGCGGTGATCGCTGCCGTTCCACCCACCAAGATGGTGGCACCGGTGGCCTGCTCCAGCGCTGGATTGACGTCTTCACGCAAGGTGGTGAGCAACTCACTGGTGGCGGCATCCTGGGGTGCCGTCGTCGGGTAGACAGCCATCACTTGGATCGGGTTCGCTGCTTCCTGCGGCGCCGCCTGGGCGATCTTGGCGATCACCGGCAGGGTTTCCGGGCTCGGGTTGGTGCCCGCAACTCCGGGTGTCTCGTTGAGCGTGGTGACGATCTGCCCGTAGGCATTCGGGTCGGTGGTCTCACTCAGATCGACCACGACCAGGTACGGAGCGCTGGCNCCNGGACCGAAGCCNTCTGCGCGCAGGTCGTAGGCGATNCTGGCGGGCGAGCCTTCGGGGCGACCCGAATTNTCGGTGAANCCTTGNCGCANNCTGAACGCNGGTATCGCCAGCAAAACGATGAGACCGATNGCCCCGATNGCGGGAAGNATCGGNCGCTTCTGCAGCCNCCTGGCGTACGTCGACCATCCCTTCGAGGGCGCAGGACCGCTTCCGGGCTTGCGNCCCCANGGCAGTCGCCATCCCAGGGCCCGTGTGCCCAGNAGTCCGAGCAATGCAGGCAACATCCANACGGCNGACAGCATGACGATGACNACGGTCATCGCCGCACCAATGGAAAGCCCAATGAAGAAGTTGATTCCGATGAGCAGCAGTCCGAGCAGTCCGACGACGACGGCGAAAGCGGCGAAGACGACCGCTCGACCGGATGTCTTCACAGCCACCAGGGCTGCCTTCTGCTTGTCGTCGCCTTCCAACAGACCTTGTCGATAGCGGTTCAGGATGAACAGGGAGTAGTCGATGCCCACCGCCAAGCC
Organism: Micrococcales bacterium; assembly: GCA_002728915.1. Taxonomy (GTDB): domain Bacteria; phylum Actinomycetota; class Actinomycetes; order S36-B12; family S36-B12; genus S36-B12. The sequence goes on along the minus strand of PBWE01000026.1, from coordinate 5,603 downwards.
GATCATCGCCGCGAGCGTCGGCGCGAAGGTCGCAACATCGAGGAAGTTCGCAACGAAGGTTACGAACAGTACGCCTGTTCCCACGCCCACGATTGCCGTGAGAATCGGCAGTCCGGCGGCGATGACCGACCCAAAGGCGATAAGCAAAATGATGAGGGCGAAGATCACGCCGATGATCTCACTGCTCGGGGGCTCACCACCGGCCCAGTCGAGAACCTGACCTTCTGCGCCCACTGCCATGGAATCTGAGTTCGTCTCTTCGATCAACTCCAAGATCGCGGCTGCTTCCTCCATCGGCAGACCCTCGGTGCCATCACCCACGAACGACACCGACGCGTAGGCAACGGTTCCATCGGGGCTTACTGGTGCGAAGGAACTGGAGAGGATCTCTATTTCTTCCGGGGTAAGTAACTCGAAGAGGGCCGCGTTCTGATCCCCACTGGGACAATCCGATCCGAAACCGGTCGATGCCGGATCGAATGGATTGGTCACACAGGTGATGGACTCGAACTCAGCCATCTGCTGCAGCATCGGAACGATGGTGGTGGCCGTTTCCTCGGACAGGGCGGGCCCCTCTGCCGGTTTCCACACGATGGTGGCGCCGCTCTCGAGCCCGGAGGTGTCGGTCCCGCTCTCGATCAGCAGGTCCGTAGCCGCCTTGGATTCGGTGTCGGGGAGATCGAAGCTGTCGTTGTAGTTGCCTCCGAANCCGATGCCNANCACTCCGATCGCCGCCACGGTGACAAACCAGGCGATNAGTGCAAGAACGGGACGACGAACCGCCCAGGCGGACAATCCAGGCATGAGNCTCCTTNNTTGAGGTACCNGCACGCTAGCAAGGAACAGTTCCGTTCACAAATCGACACNGTAAGGAACGNATTCGTTCACAATGGCGTAAACTNCTGCCATGGCTACCCCCGTCGCTACTTCNTCNCGACGCACCGGCGACGAGCTCATCCNGGCCGTTCATGCCGCTGCCCTGGCAGAGATATCTGAGAACGGCCTTCGGGGAGCTTCGATGGACCGCATCGCCAAACGCGCTGGGACGGGCAAGGCGGCTCTTTACCGACGCTGGCCCAACGTCCGTGCCCTCGGTCTGGACGTATTTCTCGCCACGATCGCTGAGGCTGTTCCGCAGGCCTTCCCGAACACGGGATCCTTGCGCGAGGATCTGGTCGATTCGATGAAGTCCTTCACGTCATCGTTCCGCGGGCCAATGGCCTTGGTGCTGCGCGAGCTAATGAGCGAATCGGCGCACGATTCCGCATTGATCGAAGAATTCAACAGACGCCTCGGGGAGCCTATGGAATTAGAGCTCGTCAATGTCTTGCAACGGGCAATGGCCCGCGGTGAGATCCCCACCAAACCGATCGATCCCCTGATTTTCGAATTGCCCGATGCGTTGATCTCACATCGACTCTTGTTGCGCGGCGAGATCATCGACGACATCACCTGTGAACATCTCGTCGACAACGTCATCTTGCCGCTGCTCGANTTTCGTCGCNAANACGTCNCGGGCGACGGNGAAACACACNNTGGGTGAGTAACCCTTACGCGCAAGTTGNCCCGCAAGGCGATTCACCGCAGCCGGCAACTCCTCGCCTGAACGCAGNCGCGCCTTGCCCTCAGCGAACGACATGGCGCGATGAAATTCTCCCTCGTCGTCAATGNCCTCGAGGGCCTGCTCGATGGTGTCNGCATCGACNCCGCGCTGNTGCAACTCCCGCCGAAGNACCGGNCGCGCGAGAGCCTTACNGCGGTGCCGGGATTCCACCCATAGGCGTGTGAAAGCTACGTCATCGACGAGCCCGACCTCCTCNAAGCGGTCTANTACGCGCTCGCTGGCATCNGGGTCTGCNCCNCGCNTGTTCAGGTCTTCGCGCAATTCGTGACGCGTGCGCGGAGCACTGGATAGTCGACGCAGCAGGATGGCCCGCACCGCGGAGTCTGGGTCAGACGATTCCTCCGACGGGCGGTCNGAGGGTGCTTCACGCCGGCGGCGCGACATCCGTTNCGTCCTCGACGACNTCCGCAGCTTCTTCTCGATCATCTGCGGGCATATCGACCTGTGCGCCAATGCCCATCGTCTCCTTGATGCGCTTTTCTAGCTCGTTCGCCAAGTCGGGGTTGTCTTTCAAGAACACACGCGCNTTCTCNTTGCCCTGACCCAACTGGTCCCCCTCNTAGGTGTACCAAGCGCCAGACTTCTTCACCAGTCCCGCGTCGACCCCCAGATCGATCAGCGAGCCTTCACGAGAGATGCCCTCGCCGTAGAGAATGTCGAATTCCGCCAGTTTGAATGGTGGTGCAACCTTGTTCTTCACGACCTTTACTCGGGTGCGGTTACCCACGGCCTCGGTACCGCCCTTCAGGGTCTCGATGCGTCGCACATCGAGTCGAACCGATGAGTAGAACTTCAGAGCCTTGCCGCCGGTGGTCGTTTCCGGAGAACCGAACATCACACCGATCTTCTCCCGGAGTTGGTTGATGAAGATCGCGGATGTATGCGTGCTGCTGAGTGCGCCCGCCATCTTGCGCAGTGCCTGGCTCATCAATCGAGCCTGCAACCCGACATGGGAGTCGCCCATCTCACCTTCGATTTCGGCACGGGGCACGAGGGCAGCGACCGAGTCGACGACGATCAGATCGATGGCGCCCGACCGAACCAGCGTGTCCGCGATTTCGAGTGCCTGCTCACCAGTGTCCGGCTGAGACACGTACAGATTGTCGAGGTCCACACCCAGCGCTTGCGCGTAATCCGGGTCCAACGCGTGCTCGGCATCGATGAAGGCCGCGAGCCCGCCCGAGGCTTGGACGCTGGCGATCGCGTGCAGGGCAACGGTGGTCTTTCCCGAGGACTCCGGGCCGTACACCTCGATGATCCGACCGCGTGGCAAACCGCCGATTCCCAAAGCGACATCGAGCGCGATGGATCCGGTGGGGATCACCTCGATAGGAGCNCGGCCTTCGTCTCCGAGTCNCATGACGGANCCCTTGCCGAACTGGCGCTCGATCTGTGACANGGCGGTCTCAAGAGCGCGTTCGCGGTCATCGGACGCGCTGACGGACGTCAACGGTGTGCTGGACTTCGCGCTGTTCTTCGCGGCCATNGGTTTCTCCTCGCGGTTGCTGGTCGTATCTGTCGTGCCCTGCGGACGCTAGGTCCACCCTGTGACAGTCACCCGGATGCATCCATTCCCCGCCTCGCCCTGGGGATCGGATGTCGCCTCGAACCCTGTGTGGGGAACGTGGCCTGCGTAACTGCCGACGGGCCAGAAACTACATCGAACGGGTGTTCGAATGGCGCCGACACGCCGGAATACTGACCCACACGGCCAGGGCCACCACCGGAATGGCGGCGACCGCCGTCAAGACCTGGTAACTCGCCAGCCACACCACCACCCCGGCGACCACGCCTCCCAGGGCCCCCGCCACGTTCATCGTCAGGTCCGAAAGTCCCTGGACGGCNGGGCGCTCGGGTGGATCCACCTCATCGGTCACCAGCGTTGATCCGGCGATGAGGGTGCACGACCACCCCAGGCCGAGAAGGAACAACCCGATGCCGAGGATCACCACGTCGTCGGCAGGGGCAAGCCCGCTGACCGCGCACGCCGTCAGCAAGATCACTACTCCTGCGCCGATCACCGTCAGCCGACCAAACCGGTCAACGGCCATCCCGACCAGGGGTGAGAGGGCGTACATACCCGCGACGTGCACGCTGATGACCAGGCCGATCAACTGCAGGCTCACGTCAACATGGGCCATGTGCACCGGCGTCATCACCATGACCATCACCATCGCGACGTGCCCGATGGCCACGGCACCGATACCCAAAACCGCTCTCGGCCGGTTCTTCAGGTGCTCGATGCCGTCGCGGATCCGTGGGCGCGAAACACCCGGGTCTACGTCTCCCCTGAGCCGTAACGACTCCCGATAGGGATCGGGGCGCAAGAACACCAGCAGCAAGCCCACGGTGACGCCGCACACGACCGCGGCGACAAGGTACGGGCCCGCCAGCGGCGGCAGGCCGAGCGATTGCGCCCACCGCCCACTGATGTCGAGCAGATTGGGGCCGGCAACCGCTCCGATGGTGGCGCCCCACACGACGATGGACAAACTGCGCGCCCGACGGTTCGCCGATGCCAGGTCCGTCGCCGCGTACCGCGCTTGCAAACCAGCCGCCGAGGCGACACCCACGAAGAGGCATCCCGCGTACACGATCGCCAGCGAGCGATACACAGCTCCGACGATGACGATGACCGATCCAAGGGAGCCGAGGAAATACCCACCGGCGAGAGCAGCGCGGCGCCCGCGCGAGAGAGCCACCCGCGCCAGCGGGAGCGCCAGTAGTGCCGCACCCACGACTCCGAACGTTTGGGCGAGCCCGGCAGCGGCTTCGCTTCCGCTGATCGATTCGGCGATAAGGGCACCTGCTGGCAGCGAACCTGCGACGGCTACTCCCCCGAGAATCTGACTGCCGCCAAGCACCCCGACGCTCTTGCGCTGGAGGGTGCGAACATCAGCGGCGTCGAACGGATCGCCCGGCTCGAACTGGTTGTCGGGCTCGGCCGTCGCCGTCCCTGCTCCGGTTTCGCCGGTGCCGCTCACCGACGCTCACTGTTCTGGCCGTGCTCCAGGTGCGTAGCGAGGGACTCGCGAAGGAGAGCCTCCTGCACGGGGAATCCGATGCCGGTAAGCGCTGACACGAGGACTGACGGATCGGCCGACCACTGCTCATACTCGGTGAGGGCAACTCGGCCCGGGCCGAGAACATCAGTAAGCGTGCCGGCCGCGGCACCAAGATGCTCGACCGTGCGCTCCAATGCGCTCACCGCATCGGGGTGCTCGCGCCACCACCCGCTGCGGGCAGCCGCCTTTGGATCGCGGACATTGATCACGTACCGCACGCCAGGAAGCAGGGCGTTGAGGAAGAGCAGGTAGTCGGTCAGGCCGTCGGCGTCGGTAAAGTGACCGATCTCGTATCGAACTTCTTTGAAACCCAACCAGCGCGTGTCGGCCTTGGGTCGCAGCAGGTGGGTGATGACGTGGCGTCGCTGATCGGCGAGCACGGCGGGAGCATCGAGTCGGGCGGTGCCGAACCAGGGGTGGTGCGGTTTGCCGGAGTTGTGGCGGTCGGCAGCGGCCGCGACGGCGTCGACATACGCGTGCAACCCACGCAACGCGTTGTAGTTCTCTCCTCGAATGACCGTGTGCGGGTGGGCGTTGAGGGCCGCCTGCAGCGCTGTTGATCCCGAGCGACCGAAGGTCACGATCGTCAGGAATTCACGCTCCGGATCGGCACTCGACACATCCGAACTCTAGGGCTCTCTATCGGGCATGGACCCCACCTCTCGATTCCCAGTGACGGACCGCTGGCAGAACCGCTAGCGCAGCATGGACGGGACGTCGACCACGTCGCACACAGCCCGCCACACGACGACGGTGTCCTCGCCCCTGTCGAAGCAACCTTGAACCGTGTCACCGAGGGAGGGAAGCACCACGTCTCGTGACCAACTCGCGGCGTACTCCGCACCAAGCACGGCGTTCAATCGCTCCCAGAAGTCACTTCGACGCATGCGGGATATCCTCCGAGACGGCGGAGG
>PBWE01000025.1 GCA_002728915.1 Micrococcales bacterium | reverse complement strand
ACTCGCGACTCGGATCGCTCGAGTGTTGGTCCATTGCGGAGGGGGCTTCAGGCATCGCCCATCAGCCTACGCACGTTCATTGGTGCCCGGGTGGGCTCTCAGACCGGGGTGATGAGGTCGGCACCCTCATTCACCGGGGCGTTGACACGCGTGGACACCGGGTGAAAGTCACGCGAGCCCGCCTCCACGCCGGTTCGAGACTGCACGCAGATGTCTTCCAAGGCGCCCTGCGCATCCTCCAGGTCCGGATCCAGCCATCGTTCCCACCAGGACTCGGGCACATCCACGGGCATTCGGTCGTGAATGTCCGCCACGGGCCCGACCGCCTCCTGGGTCAAAATCGTGCACGTGCGCATCTCCCCATGGGGCCCATGCCAATCCTCGAACAGTCCCGCCATGGCCAGCGGTTCACCGCTCCGGGGATAGATGTAGAACGGTTGTTTACGTGAACCGGTGCCTTCGGGTGCCGGGCGCCATTCGTAATAGCCATCCGCCGGAACCACACACCTGCGGCGTCGAAATGCCGCCCGGAAGGAAGGCTTGGTCGCCACGGATTCCCACCGCGCGTTGATCATCCGACTCGCACGTGAGGCATCCGAGGACCACGACGGGATCAATCCCCAGCGGGCAACGGTCAGACGTCGCGTTTTGTCCTCATCGACAACGATGTAAACCTCGGATGTGGGAGCGACGTTGAACCGCGGGGCGAGTTCCGATGACGGAAGTTCCTCGACTTGAAACCAGTCGCCAATTTCACTCGCTTCTCGACTTGCCGCATACCGGCCGCACACACCATCTCCTTACACGCTCCCATCTCACGAGAGAGCCGGGCACGTTCAGAAAAGAGCGCTGGCCAGAGCCGTTCGTGCAGATGCCACGGCTGGATCGTCGCCCGCGACCGAGAACAGTTCGACGATCCGGGTCCGGGCACGCTCGCGATCATCACCCGCGGATTGCCGAACGGCGTCGATGAGGCGGGTGAAGCACGCCGACCAGTTGCCCTGCAGAGCCTCGACGTCCGCGGCCAGGAGTTGGGCATCGATGTCGTCGCCGCTGGAGGCTGACTGCAGTGCGGCGACCGGGTCGAGGCCTTCGGTCCGCTCGTAGAGATCCACCATCGCCAGTCCCGCCGCCGCATCGCTGTCGGCCGGTGACTCGTCGAGAATCTTCTGATACGCGGCTCGGGCAGCCGGCCAATCGCCAGCGTCTATCGCCTCGACGGCCGCATCGAATCGCGGATCACCGGCATCGAGTTCGGCGTCAACGTCATCGGAGACCTCTTCGCCCTGCACTGCCCCATCGATTCCCTGACTGGCAGCTATCTCGAGAACCTTGTCGATGGCCTGACGCAACTGCGGCTCCGGGAGAGCTCCTTGGAACAGCGGTGCTACTTGTCCACCGATGACGGCGAAAACCGACGGAATCGATTGCACTTGGAACGCTGCAGCGATCTGTTGCTCGGCATCGACGTCGACCTTGGCAAGAATCCACCGTCCTGCGTACTCGGCAGCAAGTTGTTCCAACAGCGGTGACAATTGCTTGCATGGCCCGCACCACGTAGCCCACAGATCCAAGATGACCGGCACCGTCATGGATCGATCCATGACTTCGGTCTGGAAGTTGGCCGCGGTGGCATCGATGATCAGCCCGGCGGGAGCCCCCTCTATGGCCGCATCGGTCTTGCGCTGCTGATCCTTCTGCGCAGCGAGGGCTCCGAGGTCTACTGCGCCGGCGAAGTTGGGAGTGCTCACAGCCCCATTGTGGCGCATGGGCCCACGGCACGGATTCGATACCCGGTTCAGTTCAGGGCTTGCGTTCGACCTGCTCGGACCTGGGCTTCGAACCCTGGCTTACGACTCGGGCTTACGACCCGGCCTTGCGCCACGTACTCATGACCCTGCGCTTGACCCCATCTCGTCGACCAACGCCTCGGCTGCCCCGTGCACATCCGCCTCCCCGTGGGCAACCGCGCTGACCGAATCCTCGAAGGCTGCCATCGAGGAAGCTGTTTCGATACGCGAGCGCACCATTCCCACAGCGGTCGCAATGACCTCCTCGCGAGCACGGGCAAGGCGCCGGCGATCGAGTTCACCGTGATCGAGCGCCCACGCACGATGATCAGAGATCGCAGCCACGATGTCGTCGATTCCGGTATCGGTGCTGGCGATGGCAGTGAGCACCGGCGGCGTCCAAGCTGCGACTACGTCATCTGCTTCGGTCGTCGTTTTCTGTTCGCCTGTCGCGTTCTGCTGGCTTGTCGCGAGCGAGATCATCTGCCGCAGATCCCGGGCCGTTGTTTGGGCGCCCTCGCGGTCGGCCTTATTCACCACGAACAGGTCACCGATCTCCAAGATTCCCGCTTTCGCTGCCTGGATTCCATCTCCCATTCCCGGTGCCAGCATGACGATGGTCGTGTCCGCCGCAGCGGCTACCTCGACTTCCGACTGGCCCACACCCACCGTCTCCATCACGACGATGTCGAATCCGGCGGCGTCAAGAACTCGCAGGACGTGTCCGGCCGCGGCCGCCAGTCCGCCGAGATGACCACGTGATGCCATCGATCGAATAAAGACGTTCTCATCCGAGGAGTGCGACTGCATGCGGATCCGATCACCGAGCAGCGCACCTCCGGAGAACGGCGAGGACGGGTCCACCGCAACAACAGCAACCGACTGACCTCGGGCACGGAACGCCGTAATCAGCGCCGCGGTCATCGTGGACTTGCCCACCCCCGGTGATCCGGTGATGCCGACGACGTGGCTACGCGGGCGATCAGCGCCACTCCTGGCCTGTTCCGCGAGCCGCCGGAGGAGTTCGAGACCGTCCGGCCCGCCGTTTTCGACAACGGTGATCGCTCGCGCAAGGTCACGTACCTTGCGCTCGGCGATTCCGGCCATCAGCCGATCGACCTCGTCGGTCATCGTGCTCAGTCTCCTTAGGGCTCGGCTGCAGTTGTTGTCTGCGGCATCCTTTCGCGGTCTCGCCTCGGTGGGTACGCGAATCGCTTACGTCGCGGCGGGCACTTCGACAATCAGCGCATCTCCCTGGCCACCGCCGCCACACAGGGCTGCAGCCCCGATTCCTCCACCTCGACGACGCAGCTCGTACATCAGGTGCAACACGAGGCGGGCTCCGGACATTCCGATGGGGTGGCCGAGCGCGATTGCGCCACCGTTCACGTTGAGACGCGAATCATCGATTCCCAGACGCTTGATGGAGGCAACGGCAACGGCGGCGAATGCTTCATTGATCTCCACCAGGTCGAGGTCGGAAACGGAGATCCCCTCTTTGGCGCACGCTGCCTCGATCGCCGCCGCCGGCTGTTCGTGGAGTGACGGGTCGGGCCCGGCGACAACTCCGTGGCTGCCCAGGAAGGCCATCGGGGTTCGTTCGAGTCGCTCGGCCGCTGCACGTGAGGTGACGACGAGGGCCGCCGCGCCGTCTGAAATCTGCGATGCGTTCCCTGCGGTGATCGTTCCTTCGGGTGCGAATGCCGGGCGCAGACGTCCCAAAGACTCCGCGGTCGTTTCGGCTCGAATACCTTCGTCGTCGGTGACGACGATGTCGTCGCCCTTGCGCTGGGGAATCCGCACCGGGGTGATTTCCTCGGCCAAGATCCCGGCCGATTGCGCGGCTGCGGCTCGACGATGCGAGGCCTCGGCGACCGCATCCTGCTCTTGTCGCGTCAATGCGTAGCGGTCGTTGTATCGCTCTGTCGCTTCTCCCATGGCGCATTCGTCGAACGCGCACGTGAGTCCGTCGAACGCCAGAGCATCGATCATGGTCCAGTCGCCATACTTCTTACCCTCGCGCGAACCAATCAGCAGGTGGGGAGCCTGCGACATCGACTCCATACCTCCGGCGACAACCGTGTCGAACTCTCCAGCGCGGATCATCTGATCAGCGAGAGCAATCGCGTCGATCCCCGACAGGCACACCTTGTTGATCGTCAGGGCCGGAATCGCCATGCCGAGTCCCCCAGCGATCGCCGCCTGACGGGCCGCGTTCTGGCCCGCACCGGCCTGCAGGACCTGCCCGAGAACCACGTAGTCAACGTCGGTCGGCGGAACTCCCGAGCGCTCGAGCGCACCGGCGATCGCGAATCCTCCGAGGTCAGCCGCAGACAGCGACGACAAAGCACCCTGCAGTCGGCCCATCGGAGTTCGTGCTCCGCCAAGAACAACCGCTCCATCGAGCAGACTCATCTCGACCACTCAACCTTCCCGATATTCGGTCCCGCCTGCAGGTGTCGCCGGCTCCCTGCTCGTGCAACCATAGTTGCCATGCATCCTCTGGTTACCCGCATCGACCATGTCGGCATCGCGGTCGCCGATTTCGACGAAGCCGTTGCCTTCTACGCTCGCGCCTTCCACATGACCGTCGACCACGAAGAAGTAAATACGGAGCAGGGGGTACGTGAGGCAATGCTGCGCGTGGGCGACTCGGATTCGTGGATCCAGATTCTCGCTCCGCTCAGTGCCGACTCCCCCATCGGACGATTCCTCGACCGCAGTGGTCCAGGAATTCAACAAATGGCGTACACCGTGACCGACATCGACGCGGTCAGTGACCACCTTCGATCCGCAGGGGTTCGACTGCTGTACGACGAGCCGAAGACGGGTACCGCGGGGTCGCGGATCAACTTCACCCACCCGCAGGACTCCGGCGGCGTGTTGATCGAGTTGGTGCAACACGCCGCGGAGTAATCCGCTCCCCCGCGCCTGCGTATCGGACAATTCTTCGTGTGCTTCCCCGCATTCAGTTGCCCCTGGACGTCGCCATCGACCCCGGTATCGCCCAACAGCCCACTACCTGGGTGGTCGTCGGAGCGGTTGTCGCCCTGGTCGGCCTGTTCGTTGCGCGCCGGGCGCGCAAGCTCGCAATCCTGATGACCATCGGCACCGCTGGCGCGGTGTGGGCCTGGTCGTCCGGTGCCCTTTCGCTGGTTGGGTAACTTCACTGCCGCTGCGGCGCCCGGGACTCGGCTTTCGGTTCACCCTCGGGCCCGGTACCTTTCCTTGACGCAGGAAAACCTGTGACGCATACGCGTCCGTGATGCTGCCTGACGGCACGGATGGCAAAGGACGGTAAGGGGAGCAGACGTGGCTGGGGATTTCGAGTCGATCGTTCGTGCCATCGAAGAGCAGGACCCCGCAATTGGTGACATGCCGATTCCGGACACATACCTCGCTGCCACGCTTCACAAGTCCGACGAGCAGATGTTCGCTGGTCGAGCATCCCGCGACAAGGATCCCCGTGAATCCCTGCACATCGAACAGGTCCCCACGCCCGAGCTCGCAGCAGGCGAAGCCCTCATCGCAGTGATGGCGTCGTCGATCAACTACAACACGGTGTGGTCTTCGATATTCGAGCCCGTCTCGACCTTCGGATTCCTCGATCGCTACGCCCGAACCAACCCCGACGCAACCCGGCACAACCGGAGCTACCACGTCTTGGGCTCCGATGCTTCCGGCGTCGTTCTTCAGACCGGTCCCGGAGTCCACACGTGGAATCCGGGCGATCGCGTGGTCGCCCACTGCTTGTCGGTGGAACTCGAGTCTCCCCTCGGTCACAACGACACAATGATGGATCCCGAGCAGCGCATCTGGGGATTCGAGACCAACTTCGGTGGCTTGGCTCAACTCGCCATTGTGAAAGCGAATCAACTCCTTCCCAAACCGGAGCACTTGACGTGGGAGGAAGCGGCCTGCCCGGGACTGGTCAACTCCACGGCCTACCGTCAACTGGTGTCTCACAACGGTGGGGCGATGAAGCAGGGAGACGTGGTTCTCATCTGGGGAGCCTCAGGAGGCTTGGGCTCCTACGCGACCCAATACGCGTTGAACGGTGGCGCCATTCCGGTGTGTGTCGTTTCCAACGAGAGCAAAGCCGACGTCGTGCGCTCCATGGGAGCCGACCTCATCATCGATCGCTCCGCCGAGGGGTACAAGTTCTGGAAAGACGAGACCACCCAGGACCCTAAGGAATGGCAACGACTCGGCAAGAAGATCAGGCAGCTCACGGGCGGAGACGACATCGACATCGTCTTCGAGCATCCGGGGCGTGAGACTTTCGGCGCCAGCGTCTACGTCACCCGTAAAGGCGGCACCATCGTGACGTGCGCGTCCACATCCGGCTTCATGCACGAGTACGACAACCGCTATCTGTGGATGAATCTCAAGCGCATCGTGGGCAGCCACTTCGCCAACTATCGGGAAGCACACGAGGCCAACCGCCTGATCGCTAAGGGAATGATCCATCCCACCCTGTCCAAGGTCCTCCCGCTGGCCGAGACAGGCCAAGCCTCGTGGGAGGTCCACCGCAACATGCACCAGGGGAAAGTCGGCATTCTGTGCCTGGCTCCCGTCGAAGGCCTCGGCGTCACCGACCCGGCACTTCGTGCCTCGGTCGGTCCTGCTCTCGATCGGTTCCGCTCGGCTCCGGGTTCGTGATCCGACCCCCGCCGACCTACCTGACCTACCATGACCAAATGACTGTGCCATCGACGTCGTCGCACGTCGATGAGCAGATGCCGTGGAAGCTCGACCGGGGCCGCTCCTTCGGTGAGATGGGCTATCTCCCGGGACTCGACGGCCTTCGGGCTGTGGCCATCATCGGGGTGCTGCTCTACCACGCAGGCATCGACTGGATGCCCGGAGGCTTCCTCGGTGTCGACGTCTTCTTCGTCATCAGCGGCTTCTTGATCACCTCACTGATACTCGAGGAGTACGACCGCTCCGGGCGCGTCAGTTTCACCAAGTTTTACCTCGGCCGCGCCCGCCGGCTCCTCCCCGCCGTAGCCGTATTGCTGATCGCAGTCGGCCTTGCGGTTCTGATCGTCTACCAGGACGCACTGAGCGCCTTCCGCGAAGACGCACTCGCGACCGTCTTCTACGTGAACAACTGGTGGTACATCTTCGTCGATCAGTCCTACTTCGAGTCTGTCGGACGACCACCGCTGTTGAAGCATCTGTGGTCGCTGTCCGTCGAAGAGCAGTTCTACTTGATCTGGCCGGTCTTCGCCCTCCTGTTGATGCGGTCGGGAGGACGTCCCCTCGTTCGTCGACTTGCCCTGGCGTTGGCGGTCGCGTCNACGTTGTGGATGGCGGTCTTATCGATCCGCAATGGCTACCCGGTCGACGCTGACCCCAGCCGCGCGTACTTCGGTACCGACTCGCACAGCATGGGTCTGTTGGTCGGTGCAGCGCTGGCCACCATGTGGAGACCCGGACGATTGAGCACACAGGTGCCACGCCGAGCCCAACTCATGATCACCGGGATTGGCGTGGCATCCCTCGCCGCTGTTATCGGTTTCTATCTCTTCGTCGGTGAATTCACGCCGTGGTTGTATCGCGGGGGTTTTCTCGCTCTCGCCTTCTTCACCACAGCGTTGATCGCCGCGGTGACCCACCCGGCTTCTTTCTTGGGGCCGGCGCTCGGCACNGGAATTCTTCGCTACATCGGCAGGCGCTCCTACGGCATCTACCTGTGGCACTGGCCGATATTCATGNTGACGCGCCCCGGTATCGACGTGCAGTGGAGCGAGCCCGTCACCTTCGTCGTGCGCATCGCTCTCACGCTCGTCATCGCCGAACTCAGTTACCGCCTGGTGGAGATGCCCATTCGGCGGGGCGTGCTCGGGCGAGCTTGGTCGGCCGTGCGCTCGGGTGGCGCGCTGGGCGTGCGAGCCATCGGCACCCTGATTGCTACCGGCATCGTCACCGTCATTGGTGCGGCCGTCGCCATCGCTTTGGTCATGAATCCCGGAGATGGCCGTGACGCCATTCCTCCCGATGTCGCCGAAGCCATGGGGATCGCCGATGGCGGCCCTCTCGCACTGGCCATCGATGACGAATCATCGGATGCGCAGGACGCCGCCGATGAGAACACCACTGCTGACATATCGACCGAGTCAGCTGCCGACCCGGGCACCACCGACAACGACAACTCCACGACCGACGACAGCACGACCGACGACAGCACGACCGACGACAGCACGACCGACGACAGCACTGACAACGGCGAGCCAGTGGCGTCCGACGAGGAAATCCGCGCAGCGAACGGACCGGTCAGCGTGATCGGGGACTCGGTGGTCCTGGGCGCGCGATCTGCCATCAAAGAGGCCATGCCCGGAGCTCGCGTCGACGCGAAGGTGTCGCGGATGCCCGGCGGCTTCACGGGTCGAGTGAAGAAACTGGACCGCCGTGACAANTTAGCGAACGTGGTTGTTGTGCACCCGGCCACCAACGGCGTCATCAACGCCAAAATCCTGCGCAGCATCCTCGATCCCCTGACCGACTACGAGCGCGTCGTCATCGTGAACACCTCCGTGCCCCGATCATGGGAGAAGCAGAACAACAAGGTGATCGCGAAGGTCACTCCTGACTACCCCAACGTCGTCGTCGCCGACTGGAAGAGCGCGTCCGACAGCAGAAGCGACTACTTCGTCTCCGACGGGGTGCACCTGACGGGTTCGGGAGCCGCAGCCTTCGCGGAGGTCATTCGCGAGGCTTCTGGCTTGTGACCTGACCGCGACAGGAAACGCGCGGTGACGCATACTGACTGAATGCATATCGGTCCCCGCACTCGCCTCATNGCTATCACTTCGGCGATCCTCGTCATCGTCGGTGCCNTGTCGATCGGTGGCGTCCTGGCCTTCGGGCCGTTGTTCCCCGCGGCCAACGCCCAGCCGACGGTGGACCTGGTGTCCAAGAAGACCGTCGCTCGGTCTCTGACCAGTCCGTGGGGCCTTGCGTTCCTGCCCGACGGGTCCGCTCTGGTTTCCGAGAGAGACACCGGCCTCGTCCGACGGATCGCCGGTCGATCAAACGGCTCCCCCGCGCGATCGTTGACCAAGACCTCGACAGTTGGCACGGTCGGTGGGGTCCGCGCCGGTGGCGAGGGTGGGCTCCTCGGGATTGCCGTTCCGCCTACGCCGCGCGGAACCCAACCCGAGGTGATCTTCGCGTACCTGACGACGGCACGGGACAACCGCGTGGTGCGCATCGACTGGGACGGCCGCAGCCTTGGGCGCCAAACGCCCATCGTGACCGGAATTCCCAAGAACACGTACCACAACGGTGGCCGCATACTCGTGGACGATGACGTTCTCTACATCGCGACTGGAGATGCCGGGATCCCGGAACTCGCGCAAGACCGCACCTCNCTGGCCGGCAAGGTCCTGCGNGTNGACTTCGACGGAGCGCCCGCGNCTGGCAACCCCATCGACGGGTCCCGGATCTTCACACTCGGACATCGCAACGTTCAAGGTCTCGCACTCGACGCGGCGGGACGACTGTGGGCCACGGAGTTTGGCACGAGCAAGGCCGACGAGCTCAACCTGCTCCGCCCGGGGCGAAACTACGGCTGGCCGGTGGTGGAGGGTCGCAGCTCGAAGCGGGGATTCACTAACCCGAAGGTCACGTGGTCGCCGACATCTACCGCGTCACCGAGTGGTTTGGCGATTCAAGACGGCGCCGCCTACGTGGCGAGCCTGCGGGGCGAAGTCCTGTGGCGAGTCCCCTTGAAAGGCACCCGGGCCGGAAAGCCCAAGGCCGTCGATCTCGGTGAGCAAAGCCGTCTGCGCACGGTCGCCGCGGCACCCGATGGTCGGCTTTGGCTATCCACCAGTAACACCGATGGGCGAGGCGATCCCGGCTCCCGGGACGACCGCATGCTCAGCTTGATCATCGACGACTAGCCACTCATTCCCAAGCGCTGGATTCGGGTCAAGAAGTCAGCGAGCGCACCACCCACGTGCGCGGGCTGTTCGATGGCAGATAAGTGACCGGAGTCGGATATCTCGCTGGCATGGGCGTCGGACAGCGCCTCGAGCATGATGTTCTGCTCGCTCAGCGGTGACATACCGTCCTCGTCTCCCCAGAGCACGAGGGCAGGAACATCCACCTCCCGCAGCAACTCCACCGAGTCCGGGCGTGCGGCCATCGCACGCTGGTACCAGGAGACGGTTTCCGGGGATACTTGGAGCATCCAAGACTCGACCCTGTGGACGGCCGCCGGTCGTGACGCGTGGGTCGTGGGTCCCACCAGCACCGGAAGAATCTTCTCGCGCAAAATCTCGACGCATCTGCTCGGAGATTGATCGATGAGGGCGGCGAGCTCCTGTCGGGCCTGCTGGGCATCGGCGGAGTCGGCCGTGGCTTTGGTGTCACACAACCCGACCCCGGCGAGCATCTCCGGCCGTTGCCGCCACCATTCCATGGTCAGGTACCCACCGACGGAAAGTCCCGCCACCACGAGTCTGTCGACACCACGGTCCAATGTCGCCGAGATCAGCGTCGCCACCACGCTCGCGAGATTCGGCTCACCCTCCGCCGGGAGAGGGCTCGCTCCGAATCCCGGGAGATCGGGAACGAGAACGCGCCAGCCGATGTCGACGATCGCGGGTATCTGCTCATCCCACATGTGACGGTCACACGGGAAGGCGTGCAGCAGCATCGCAACAGGACCCGATCCCTCATCAATCATCGCGACGCTCACGCCAGATCACTCCACTTGTCCATCGGGCCGGTCCAGTGGCTCGGAAGATCCTCAGAGTCGGGCTCGATGACATGCACGATGCGATTCAACAGGTCACCGACGAATCGCTCCCCCACCCACAGGTGCTTGGCATCGGAAACAGCAACGACGTCGATGGCCGGGGCCACGGCGAACGCCTCGCGAGCAGCCTGCGGAGGGAGAAAGTCGTCGAACTCGGGCACGAAGGCCACGACGCGTCGCCCGGCTGTTTGCCACACACGCACGTCCTCGGCGGTAGCGAACCGTAGCGGCGGGCTCAACAAGACGGCACCGCGAACAGGGTCGACATTTCCGTGCTTGAGAACGACATCGGTGCCGAAAGACCACCCCACCAACCAGATGTTCGGCAGTCCCCGCCGCTGCGCTTCATCAATGGCCGCCCGCAAGTCCAAACCCTCACCCTCGGCACTATCGAATTCACCTTCGCTGGCACCGGCAGCAGAAGCGGTGCCGCGGGTGTTGAAGCGCAGCACTGCGATGTCGGACATGGCTGGTAGACGCCACGCCATTTTTCGCAACACGTGTGAATCCATCATGCCGCCGTGCGTGGGCAACGGATGAACACACACGATCGTCGCCCGCGGCTGATGATCGAGCGGAAGAGCTACCTCGCCGACGAGTTGCAACCCATCGGCAGTCGTCAACGAGAGGGGCTCGCGACGGGCCGGCAGTACCGAATTGGCCGTGATGGGCTCGTCGACGACATCCATCATCTCGGACCTCGCGTTCCACGCGCCCGCCAGCACGGTGTGTGCCAATGGCGCCTGTCGTCGGCGCCGTTCGGATCATCGGCACTCCACGCGACCACATGAGGAGTCGCCGGCCGAATCTCATGATCGCAGCCCGGGCATCGGTACGTCTTGGTTGCCGACGACCCGGTCAATGACCGCACGTTCCAGTCGCCGTCCGGGTGCGATTCGACCTGCTGATTGGACCGGGGAGCCGTGCGTTCGGGCTCGGGGCGCCTGCGATTCTTTCGACCCACGTCATCGCCCCCTATGCGTACGAGCGAAAACCACGACTGGCTTTTCGACCGGTGTAGCCCGCCGTCACCAGATGCTCCAGCCATGGCGCGGGAGCGAAACCGGGCTCACGAAACTCCCGATACAGCGCTTGTTGAATAGCCAGCGAAACATCCAACCCGACAACGTCGAGCAACTCGAAGGGGCCCATCGGGTAACCACAGCCGACCTTCATTGCCGTGTCGATGTCGTCGGTGGTCGCGTAGTTGCCTTCGGCCATCTTGATGGCGTCGTTCAGGTACGGGAACAGCAGCGCATTCACAATGAAGCCGGCTCTATCACCGCAGTGAACACCCACTTTGCCGATCCGAGACACTACACTTCGCGCGGTGGCGACGACATCCGAGCTCGTCGCGACCGTGTCGACGATCTCCACGAGCTTCATCACCGGTGCCGGGTTGAAGAAGTGAAGCCCGACGACGTCTCCCGGGCGCGACGTCACCGACGCAAGATCGACCACGGGCAAGGAGGAGGTTGTCGTGGCCAAGATGGCCCCCGGCCGACAAATCTCATCCAGGTTCTCGAACAGCGCGGTCTTGATGTCGAGTTCCTCGGCGATCGCCTCCACCACCAGATCCACATCGGCAAGGTCATCCAAAGCCGTGGTTCCGGTGATGCACCCCACAGCGGCATCCACGGCGTCCTGTTCGATCTTGCCCCGTTGCAGAGCCTTTTCCAGGCTCCGACGGATCGATGCGATGACCTTCGCGACTTTGTCTTCTGATCGGGCGACGAAGGTGACCGAGAAACCGGCCTTGGCGAACACTTCGATGATCCCCGTTGCCATGGTTCCGGAGCCGACCACACCCACCGTGGTGACCTCACGGACCGACACCTCCATGGCGTCCTGCGTCCCCACATGGTCATCGGCGACGATCTCGGGTGAGCCAGGCTCGGCGTAGGTGTAGAAGCCGCGTCCGGATTTCCGGCCCTTGAACCCGGCGGTGATCATGTGCTTGAGGATGGGACTCGGGGCGTGCAGACGATCTCGACCCTGCCGATACATGGTGTCCAAGATTTGGTACGACGTGTCGAGCCCGATGAGATCCAACAGAGCCAAGGGCCCCATCGGCAATCCGCATCCCAACCGCATCGCCGCATCGATGTCCTCACGGCTTGCGTACTTCTGTTCGAACATCGATGCCGCATGATTGAGATAGCCGAACAACAGGCTGTTGGCGATGAATCCGGCTTTGTCTTCGCAGATCACCGCCTGTTTGCCGATCTGCTCGGCGAAGGCGCGAATGTGCTCGACAACCTCATCGTCGGTGACCACGGTCCGAACGATTTCCACAAAATCTTGCACGGGTGCCGGGTTGAAGAAGTGCAACCCCACCACGCGCGACGGTTGGCTGACCGCCGTGGAAATCTCGGTGACCGACAGCGACGAGGTGTTGGTGCACCAAATGACTCGATCGGGCAAGAGGCCGTCGAGCTGGCCGAGCACCTGGCGCTTCAACTCCAGGTTCTCGGGGACCGCTTCGATCACGATGTCCGACGTCAAGCACTCCTGCAGGTTGGTCGTGAAAAGGATGCGGTCGAGAATTCCGGACCGCTCACTCGCGGTCAGTTTGTCGCGGGCCACCGCACGGTCAGTAGATGCTTCGATGCGCTGACGTGCATCGCTGACGGTGGTGTCGTCGATGTCGATGGCGCGGACGGCGAAACCGTGCCGCGCGACGACCTCGGCGATTCCGGTACCCATGGTTCCCAAACCGATCACCGCAACGGTGCGAACGCTGTCCCGAGACTCCACCGGGGTAGTCTGCCAAAGGGTCAGAACAGGCGCAGACCCGAATCCGCCGCGCCTTTGAGTTCGTCGTAGTCCACGACGAGACAGCGGATGCCACGATCCTCGGCGAGGGTTCGGGCCTGGGGTTTGATTTCTTGAGCGGCGAAGACGCCGGAGACGGGAGCAAGTANCGGATCTCGATTCAACAGCTCCAGNTAGCGCGATANCTGNTCCACNCCNTCGATTTCACCGCGCCTTTTGATCTCAACCGCTACCGGCTTGCCCTCGTCGTCCCGGCACAAGAGATCGACCGGCCCGATCGCGGTGGGGTATTCACGTCGCACAAGAGTCCAGCCAGTACCGAACGTCTCCACGTGTTCGGCCAGGAGTTTCTGCAGATGTGCTTCCACGCCATCCTTGACCAAACCGGGATCTTGGCCAAGNTCGTGCTGAGAATCATGATGGACGTCGTACACGTACACCACGAGGTGCTCACCGGCTTTGTTCGTCACCTTCCAGATGGACTTCGTGCCTTCCGGAACGTCGGTCGTGGCATCGTCACCGGTGCTGTCAGCGTCCTCGATGTCTGCTTCGACCAATCGGCATGGCGGGCTCATCCAATTCAGCGGCTTGCCACCGCGATCGTTGTGAATGAGCAAGGTGCCGTCACCCTTAACCATGAGCAGCCGCACCGCCTCCGGCAGTTCGGTGGTCAACCGCCCCTGGTACTCGACCGAGCACCGCGCCACCACAATCCGCACCGTCCGAGGCTAGCCGCCGTGGTTGCGCGGGACAGGGCACCGGGTGCGCCGTACCATCGCGAGGGTGATGCAGCGGCTCCACGCCTGGCCCGTCGTCGTCGTTCTCGCCGCGGCCGGCCTCGTCGGTTGCGCAACCGAGGACGCCGACCCAGCCGCGGCCAACGATCCATCGCCGACCTCATCCGCTGACTCGGTAGATGAATCCGTGGATGCATCCGCGACCGACTCCCCCGATACGCCCAATTCCGTCACCGAACTCGAACCGGAAGATCTTGTCATCCGCTCGAACAAACTCTGGGGTTCGTTCAATCGCATGGGTAAAGACACCCTGTGCCGCACCGATTTCGCTAGCGCTTCCGAGGTCGCGTCCACCGCCAACTTCTTCATCGAACTATCGCGGGCCGCCAATGACCAGCTGCCCGACGCTCAACCGTGGATTACGGGACTCACCGATGAACAGGCGACCCAGGTGCTCTACGCAGCCGCGATGAAGTACTGCACCAATTTGCCCGACGTCTAATTGACGTCGAGACGGCCAGACGTCGAGACGTGCGCGGGTGATGGGGACGGATGTCCTTCACGATGTTCGCATCACAGCGAGGATGGGACCGGTTCGTCACCCACCGACAGGTGGTTGACCACTCGATCCAAAATGCCCGCGACGTCATAGTCCTTGGGGGTGAACACTTCGGCCACCCCTTGTTTGGTCAACCACACTTCATCTTCGGCCGGGATGATTCCGCCGACGACCACGACGACGTCGTCCGCACCCTCGGCAGCGAGCCCGCTCATGATCGCCGGCACCAATGACCGATGCGATCCAGACAGGATCGACAGCCCGACAACATCAACGTCCTCGGCTACCGCGGCGGCCACAATCTGCTCGGGGGTGAGGCGAATGCCCTGGTAGATGACCTCGAAGCCCGCATCCCGCGCCCGTACGGCGATCTGCTCGGCGCCATTGGAATGGCCGTCGAGGCCCGGCTTACCGACGAGGAACCGGAACGGTCGACCGCGTGCGGCGGCGAGTTCGTGAACTCGCGCCGAGACACGCGCTATCGACGTCCGGTCGGAGGAGGAATCCTGAGTCGACGGCGTCGCGGATACCCCCGACGCTACCGTCGCATCAATACCCGTCGGCGCCCGATACTCACCGAAGGACTGCCGAAGTGCTGACGCCCACTCTCCAGTGGTGACCCCCGCCCGGGCGCAGGCCAAGGTCGGTTTCATCATGTCCTCCCCCGACTCTGCAGCCGTGTGCAACTCCTCAAGGGCGGTCTCCACGGCGAGTGAGTCGCGACTGGCTCGCCATTGCTCGAGACTGTCGACGGCCTCGGCTTCCACATCGGGATCGACGATGTACACGGCATTCTTGCCGTCGATCTGCAACGGACTCGGCTCGCTGGACAGATACGCGTTGACTCCGACGATGGTGTCTTCACCCGATTCGATGCGGGCACGTCTGCGCGTCAGCGACCCCACCAACTCTTGCTTCATGTAGCCGTTTTCCACCGCCGCCACCGCGCCACCCATATCGAGCACCCGCTGCAGCTCCTCGCGGGCCTCGGACTCCATGTCGGCGACCTTCGCCTCCACCACCGGTGATCCGGCGAAAAGATCGTCGTACTCAAGCAGGTCGGTCTCGAAGGCGAGGACCTGTTGCATGCGCAGGGACCATTGCTGATCCCACGGCCGCGGCAACCCGAGAGCTTCGTTCCACGCGGGCAGTTGCACCGCGCGAGCGCGGGCGTCTCGCGACAACGTCACCGCGAGCATTTCGAGCATGATGCGGTAGACGTTGTTCTCCGGTTGCGCCTCCGTCAGACCCAAGGAGTTCACCTGGACGCCGTAGCGGAATCGCCGTTGCTTGGGATCTTCGACGCCGTATCGCTCCTTCGTGATGGAATCCCATAGTTCGACAAATGTGCGCATCTTGCACATCTCTTCAACGAAACGCACTCCTGCGTTGACGAAGAAGGACATCCGGCTCACGACGGAACCGAAATCCCCGCCCGGCACGCGACCGGTGTCACGAACTCGATCAAGAACCTCAATCGCGGTGGCCATCGCATACGCGATCTCCTGCGTTGGGGTCGCCCCGGCTTCTTGCAAGTGATAACTGCAGATGTTGATCGGATTCCACTGGGGCACGTCGGTGANCGAGTACACGATCATGTCGGTAATCAGTCGCAGAGACGGATCTGGTGGGAAGACGTAGGTGCCTCGACTCAGATACTCCTTGATGATGTCGTTCTGCGTTGTTCCCTGGAGTTGGGCCGGCTCGACGCCTTGCTCTTCGGCCACCGCGATATAGAGGGCGAACAGCCACATGGCCGTGGCGTTGATGGTCATGGAGGTGTTCATCTGGTCGAGCGGGATGTCTCGGAACAGCGTGCGCATATCCCCGAGGTGCGCGATCGGCACGCCCACCTTGCCCACCTCGCCAGCAGCCATCGGCGAGTCCGGGTCATACCCGGTTTGCGTGGGTAGATCGAACGCAACGGACAGTCCCGTTTGCCCCTTGGCCAGATTCGTCCGGAAGAGGGCGTTGCTCGCGGATGCCGACGAGTGACCGGCGTAGGTACGCATCATCCAGGGACGGTCTCGCGTGCCGGCCTCGTTCACCTCGGACATGCCGTCAGCGTACGGGGCCGGTCACCATCGACTCGACGAGTGGCGCATGCGCGTCACTGGCAGCACGATGGGGGTGTGGGAAATTCGTTCTCGTACCTCTTCGGTCCGATCGTGGCGTTCCTTGCGATCGGAGTGCTCGTCGTGGTGCTGCGCTGGGCGTTCAACTCTCGCAAGACGTCCGTGGTGGCCGCCGCACCCAAGGCCGGGAGCCAAGACGAATACGGGATGCTCGTCCCCGTCGCCTCTCCCCCCACCTACATCGACGGGGAGATCCTGCGACGTCGTTTGGAAGATGCGGGAATCAAGGCGAACCTCGCGAACACGCTCGACGGACCACGGGTGATGGTGTGGCCGAAGGACGAACAGCGAGCGCGCCAGACCCTCATTTCGTAAGTCCATCGACACCTCCGCGGTGGAGTCGGCCCTCGGCGCNGGCGGCTGGCTCGGTCTACGACGAAGACTCGTTCGTGCGCGTGACGGTGGCCCCCAAGGCCTGCAAGTCTTCGACCAACCCCGCGTACCCACGATCGATGTGATCGACGCCGAACACGTCCGTTCGACCCTGAGCTACCAGTCCGGCGAGCACCAGTCCGGCCCCCGCACGGATGTCGGTGGCTTCCACCGGTGCTCCGGACAGAGACGCTCGACCTCGAATCAACGCATGGTGGCCGTCTGTCTGCACGTCGGCTCCTAGCCGCGCCAATTCACGGACGAAACGAAAACGCGCCTCGAAGAGGTTCTCGGTGACCAGGGCGGCTCCATCGGCGATCGCATTCAGCGCGATGAACTGCGGCTGAAGATCGGTGGGGAAACCCGGATACGGCAACGTGACGATGTCGACCGCCCGCGGGCGTTCACTCATCTCGACGACGAACCCGTCGGAGCGTTCCTCGATGCTCGCGCCCGCGCTACGCAACTTGTCCAGGGCGAGCGTCAAATGAGCTGGGTCGGCTCCAAGAACGTCCACGCGACCTTGGGTTATGGCCGCCGCGACCGCCCAGGTGCCGGCGACGATGCGATCCGGCACCGTTCGATGGGTCACCGGGCGCAGTTCCGGGACACCATCGATCACCAAGGTCGATGTGCCCACACCGTCGATCTGCGCACCCATCTCGATAAGCATCAAGCAAATGTCGACGATCTCCGGTTCGCGCGCCGCGTTGTCGATCGTGCTCCGGCCGTGGGCGAGGACTGCGGCCATCACCAGCGTCTCGGTCGCACCCACGCTGGGAAAGTCCAGCCACACGTCCGCACCGGTCAGCTGCGCGGACNTCGCCACCAGATAGCCGTGCTCGTTGACAACGTCGACACCCATCCGACGAAGTCCCTCGATATGAAGATCGAGCCCACGGGATCCGATGTTGTCTCCCCCGGGCATCGCGACATCGGCTTCACCGCAACGAGAGATCAATGGCCCGAGGACGCAGATGGACGCTCGCATTCGACGAACAAGGTCGTAGTCGGCTCGATGGTCGAGGCGCTCGGGAACGTCGATCTCGACCACCCCGGCCGCAGTGTCCCACGTCACGGTGCACCCCAGCCTGCGGAGCAATTCGGCCATGATCTCGACATCAACGATGGCGGGGACGTTCGTCAGTGTGGAGGTTCCCGGCGCCAGCAAGGCGGCCGCCATCAACTTCAATACCGAGTTCTTGGCTCCGCGGACCGACACGCTTCCGTGCAGCCGCTGCCCACCGGTCAGACTCAGGATGCCCTGATCACCCGTGTGTGCTTCCACCGGGGAATCGTACGAGCGCCGGATCAGTGCGGGATCGGCCCTCCTGCCCTAGGGTCAAGGCATGGTCAATCTGACGCGGATCTACACCCGAACCGGTGACGACGGCACCACGTCCCTTGGNGACATGAGCCGGACCGGCAAGAACGATCCGCGGTTGCGGGCCTACGCGGATGTCGACGAGGCCAATTGCTCTCTCGGAGTCGTTCTCGCGCAACCACGACTCGATGACGACGTCCGGGCGCTGCTGTTGACCATTCAGAACGATCTGTTCGATGTCGGGGCCGATCTATGCACCCCGGTGATCGACGAGCCCGAGCACCCGCCGCTGCGCATCACCGACGCGTACATCTCCGCTCTCGAAACCGCGTGCGATGACTACAACGAGCGACTCGAGCCGCTGCGCTCCTTCGTTCTTCCCGGAGGCACTATGACCGCGGCGTATCTGCACGTAGCGCGGACGGTAGTTCGACGGGCGGAGCGAACGACCTGGGCGGCCCTGGACACCTACCACGGCGGCATGAACCCGCTGACGGCCACGTATCTGAACCGGCTGAGTGACCTGCTGTTCATCCTGGCGCGCATCGCTAACGCCGGAGATGACGTGCTGTGGCAGCCGGGTGCCCGCCCCTGAAGATGCGCATCACCAGGTGGACATAACCACCTGACGGGCACGCNCGCCTACGAAAGCCCCTTGGCTGCTCCTGCGACGGTGATCCGGGTTTCGGCGCGCTTGAGAGCAGAGGTGTCCTCGGTCTCGTCCCCTGCCGCCTGAGCACGGGATAGGGCCGCCTGCGCCCGCTCGAGATCGATGTCCTCGGCCAACTCGGCGACCTCGGCAATGACGTTGACCTTGTTGGAATCTACGGAGAAGAAACCGCCGTGCACGGCGACTATCATCTTGTTGCCGTCGGACTCCTCGATGCGGAGCGGACTGTCCAGCAACAGCGCCAGCACCGGCTCGTGGCCGGGCAGGATTCCGATCTCACCCTCCGGTGTCTTCGCGACCACCGACTTCGCCTCGCCCTGCCACAGCAGGCGCTCGGCTGATACCACGGCGACTTCCAGCGTGGAATCTTCGGCCACGGTTACTTCTTCTCCAGTTCCGCGGCCTTGCGCTCGACGTCGTCGATACCACCGCACATGAAGAAGGCCTGCTCGGGCAGGTGGTCGTACTCGCCCTCGGCAAGCTTCTTGAACGAGGCAATGGTCTCTTCAATCGGCACGAACGAGCCTGGCTGGCCGGTGAAGGCCTCGGCCACGAACATGTTCTGCGACAGGAAGCGCTGGATGCGGCGCGCACGGCCGACGATGATCTTGTCCTCTTCGGAGAGTTCGTCGATACCGAGGATCGCGATGATGTCCTGGAGGTCCTTGTAGCGCTGGAGAATCTCCTTGACGCGAGCCGCGACCGCGTAGTGCTCGTCACCGATGTAGCGCGGATCCAGAATTCGCGAGGTGGAGTCGAGCGGGTCCACCGCCGGGTAGATACCCAACTCCGAGATCGGACGCGACAGCACCGTGGTGGCGTCGAGGTGGGCGAAGGTCGTCGCCGGCGCCGGNTCGGTGAGGTCGTCGGCGGGGACGTAGATCGCCTGCAGCGACGTGATCGAGTGGCCGCGGGTCGAGGTGATGCGCTCTTGCAGCTGACCCATCTCGTCGGCCAAGGTCGGCTGGTAGCCCACCGCCGAGGGCATGCGACCGAGCAGGGTCGACACCTCCGAACCGGCCTGCGTGAAACGGAAAATGTTGTCGATGAACAACAGTACGTCTTGCTTTTGCACATCGCGGAAGTACTCCGCCATGGTCAACGCAGCCAACGCGACACGAAGGCGGGTGCCCGGGGGCTCGTCCATCTGACCGAANACCAGAGCGGTCTTCTCGATAACCCCGGATTCGGTCATTTCCAGGAAGAGGTCGTTGCCCTCACGGGTGCGCTCACCCACACCGGCGAACACCGACACGCCGCCGAAGTTCTCCGCGACGCGGTAGATCATCTCCTGGATGAGCACGGTTTTGCCGACACCGGCNCCGCCGAACAGGCCGATTTTGCCACCCTTGACGTACGGGGTGAGCAGGTCGATGACCTTGATGCCGGTGGTGAAGACCTCGGTCTTCGACTCCAGCTGATCGAAGGCGGGCGCCTGGCGGTGGATGCTCCAGCGCTCGCTGATGTCGAGACTGGCCGCATCCACATCNAGCGGCACNCCAAGNGTGTTCCAGACGTGNCCCTTGGTGACGTCACCAACGGGGACAGTGATGGCGTCGCCGGTGTCCTGCACGGGGGCACCCCGGACGAGACCGTCGGTCGGCTGCATCGAGATGGCTCGCACCATGTTGTCACCGATGTGCTGCGCGACCTCGAGGGTCAGGGTTTGAGCCCCGCCACCCTCGTCACCGCTGTCGAAGGACACGTCGACGGTCAGTGCGTTGTACAACTCGGGCATCGCCTCGACGGGGAACTCCACGTCGACGACCGGGCCTGTCACGCGGGCAACGCGCCCGACGCCGGTGGTGGTCTCAGTCGTTGCGGTCATCTCGTTCCTCTTCCTTCGCTTTCGTATTCGTTGGTCTTACGCCGAGAGGGCGTCGGCGCCGCCGACGATCTCGCTGATTTCCTGGGTGATCTCCGCCTGACGGGCCTGGTTGGCCTGACGGGTCAAGGAGCGGATGAGCTCCTCAGCGTTATCCGTCGCAGACTTCATGGCTCGTCGACGTGCGGCGTGCTCGGAGGCCGCCGACGTCAACAGGGACAGGTACACCATCTGCTCGATGTACCGGGGAAGGAGCGCGTCGAGGACACCCTCCGAGCTCGGTTCGAACTCGTACAGCGGGAAGGGCATCCCGGACTCGTTCGGCTCGATGACCTCATCCACGACCTCCAGCGGGAGGATCCGGCGCACGCGAGTCTCCTGGGTNCCCATGTTGATGAAGTGGGTGTATACGACGTGGATCTCGTCGACTCCACCCTCCTGGTTTTCATCGCCGTAGAAGGCAGCCAGCAGATCGCCTCCGATGCGTTTGGCGTCCGCATAACTGGGCTGATCGGTGAANCCCGTGTACTCACCTCCCATCTCCCGACCGCGGAAGCGGTAGTACGACACGCCCTTGCGACCGACGACGAACGGCAGGACCGTCATGCCCTTGTCGTTCAGGTTTTGGGTGAGGGCTTCGCCTTCCTTGATGCTGTTGGTCGAGTAGGCGCCGGCGAGACCTCGGTCGGCGGTGATGATGAGCACGGCGGCCCGCTCCTGCTTGTCCGCCTTGGCAGTCAACGGATGCTTGGAGACGTCCGACGCATGCGAGGCAGCTGCAGAAACCGCGTCGACGAGTTGGGTCAAGTACGGCATCGACGCGTCTAAGCGCTGCTGCGCTTTGACGATCCGAGATGACGCGATCAACTCCATCGCCTTCGTGATCTTCTTGGTCGCCTGGACGGAACGGATCCGTCGTCGGAATACCCTCAGCTGTGCACCCATGAACTAGCCCCGCACCGACCGAGTGATCTGCGTTGGATCGACATCTTCGTCCTCGATGGCCTCTACCGGCTCGTCGTTGACCAGCAGTTGTCCAGACGAGGTGGAAAACTGACGCTTGAATTCCTCGATGGTGGCTTCCAACACGCTGACGGTGTCGTCCGACAAGTCAGAGGTGCTGCGAATGGCGTCGAGGATCTCCGCCTTGTTGCGCTCGACGTAGTCCAAGAACTCGGCATCGAAGCGACGGATGTCCTCGACCGGGACGTCGTCCAACCTGCCCGTCGTTCCCGCCCACACGGAGATGACCTCGCGCTCCATGGCCTGCGGCTCGTACTGTGCCTGCTTGAGCAGTTCGACGAGGCGGGAACCGCGCTCGAGCTGTGCTTTCGATGCAGCGTCGAGGTCTGAGCCGAAGGCGGCGAACGCCTCGAGCTCGCGGAACTGTGCGAGGTTCAACCGCAACTGGCCGGCCACCTTCTTCATGGCCTTCGGCTGCGCTGAACCACCCACACGGGAAACGGAGATACCGACGTTGATGGCTGGGCGCACACCGGAGTTGAACAGATCGGACTCCAAGAAGCACTGGCCGTCGGTGATGGAGATGACGTTGGTGGGAATAAACGCCGAGACGTCGTTCGCCTTGGTCTCGATGATCGGCAGACCCGTCATCGAGCCACCGCCCATTTCGTCGGAGAGCTTCGCGCAGCGCTCCAAGAGGCGACTGTGCAGGTAGAAGACGTCACCGGGGTAGGCCTCGCGGCCGGGGGGACGACGCAAGAGCAAGGACACGGCGCGGTACGCCTCCGCCTGCTTGGACAGATCGTCGAAGACGATCAGCACGTGCTTGCCGCCGTACATCCAGTGCTGGCCGATAGCCGATCCTGTGTACGGGGCCAAATACTTGAAGCCCGCGGGGTCGGATGCGGGTGCGGCCACGATGGTCGTGTACTCCATCGCGCCGTACTCTTCCAGGGCTCCCTTGACGGACGCGATCGTCGAACCCTTCTGCCCGATCGCCACGTAGATGCAGCGAACCTGCTTGCTCGGGTCTCCTGACTTCCAGTTCTCGCGCTGGTTCAAGATCGTGTCCAGACACACGGCGGTCTTGCCGGTCTGGCGGTCACCGATGACGAGCTGACGTTGTCCGCGGCCGATCGCCGTCATCGCGTCGATCGCCTTGATGCCGGTCAGCATCGGCTCCTTCACGGGCTGACGCTGGACGACCGTGGGGGCCTGCACCTCTAGGGCACGGCGATCTTCAGCTTCGATGGCACCTAGCCCGTCGATCGGGTTGCCCAGCGGATCGACCACACGTCCGAGGAAGGCGTCGCCTACCGGGACGGAGAGAACTTCTCCGGTGCGCCGTACGGGCTGCCCCTCTTCGATATGCGCGCCGTCGCCGAGGAGCACCACACCGATCTCTCGAACGTCGAGGTTNAGCGCGACACCGAGCAGTCCTCCCTCGAACTCCAGCAACTCGTTGGTCATCGCCGAGTGGAGGCCTTCGACGCGGGCAATGCCATCGCCGATCTCCGTGACGCGACCAACTTCTTCTCGGGCGGTGGACGGCGAGTACGCCGCGACGTTCCGCTCGATCGCATCCCGGATTTCTTCCGGCCGGATCGTCAGCTCCGTCATGGTGTCCTGCTTTCCTTCGTCGGGCCCGCGGTGCGGGCGGTGTGTGGGGTCGTTGTTGTTGGGTCAGCCCAAGACTGCTCTGCGGGCCTGTTCTAGTCGAGATGCGACGGTGCCGTCGATGACCTCGTCGCCGATGGTCACCATGACCCCGCCAAGCACGGCGGGATCGACGGCGACGTTGAGCCGTACGGTCCGGCCCTTTAATGAAGACAACGCCGCCGCAAGACGACGGGATTGCTCCTCGGTNAGGGGGGCTGCCACCCGCACCTCGGCCACCACTCGCTCGCGCTGCCGGGCAGCGAGTTCGCACAGGGTGTCGATCGCAGCGTCGAGTCGCTGACCATGCAATCGCCCGACGGTCGACTCCAGCACCTCGCGGGTTGCCGCGGTCGCCCTGTCGGACAGAAGGTCGCGCACGATGGCGGCCTTGGTCTGCGCCGACCGCGCCGGGTCACCCAAAGCCATCTGCAGTTCCGCGGAGGCATCGATCGCCCGGCCGAACCGGAAGATCTCCTCTTCGGTGGCATCAAGCGTGCCGTTGCCCTCTGCGACGGTGAACGCCGCCTGCGCAGCGAGCTGCTCGAGTGCGATCACCAGATCGACGTCGTCGGACCACCGATGGTCCACGACATCGGCAACCGTGTCGAGGGCCACAGCGGAGACCTGATTGGCCAAGATGTCCCGGATCAAGGACTCCCGAACAGACGCTGGCTGTCCGGAATCGGCCAAGGTCGAGCGAAGTTGCGCGTTGTCGTCCAGCAGCGCCGCCACGGCGAAAACCTGCGCGGACAACTCATCGAAGCCCGGCGCTTGCCGGCGGGCNTCGAGGGCGGCCGAACAAGCGGCGAGGGATTCGCGGCTGGAACCGAGCATCAGTTGGATGCCTGCCTTTCGAGGTCATCGAGGAAAGCATCGACGGTCGAGCGAACGCGCGCGTCGTCAGTCAAAGATTCCCCGACGACTTTGCTGGCAAGTTCGACGGACAACTCCCCTACCTGCCGGGTGAGCGTGCTCATCGCTTGGGCTCGATCGGCAGCCATCTGTGCTTCCGCCGCAGCGGTGACCTGGGCGGCTGCCTGTCGTGCCTCGTTCTTGGCTTCCTCCACCATTGACGAGCGGTCGGCCTGGGCTTGTGTCCGGATGGCCGACGCTTCCTCACGTGCCGAAGCAAGCTGCTCCTTGTACTCCTCGAGTACACGGCTGGCTTCCGCCTGAGCTTCCTCAGCACGCTGCAGGCCACCCTCGATGGCGTCTGCACGCTCGTCGAGTGTCGCTTTGATCTTGGGCAACGCGAATTTGCCGAGAGCACCGAAGACGATCAAGAACGCGATCAGGCCGATGATCAACTCATCGACCGGAACGGCGAGAACGCTTGGCATCTCCTCGCTTGCGGCGCTGACTGCTGCCACAACCTTCATTGCCGGAACCTCTCTGGTCAGTGGTCGGGGGGACGTGTGTTCGTCATGGACCGGTGCGTTGCACGCTTATGGTCAGCGCCTAACGCGGTCGATCACGCTCCGAAGACGAAGGGAACGACGAAGCCAATGAGCGCCAGCGCCTCCGCGAGAGCGAAGCCGAGGAGCATGTTCTGGCGAATCACGCCGTAGGCCTCAGGCTGGCGGGCGATCGCCTGCACACCTTGGCCGAAGATGATGCCGATACCGATACCAGGNCCGATNGCGGCAAGGCCGTAACCGATCGATCCGATGGAACCGGTGAGTTCCGCGAGAAGCGACATGTCGTTTCCTTTGCTTTCCGGGCCGACGGCGGTTTCCGTCGGTCTGGGGTCGTGGGTGGTTATTCAGTTGTGTGNGGGGCACTCACCATCAGTGCTCCGCGTGCAGCGCGCTCCCTATGTAGACGGCAGCGAGCAGCGTGAAGATGTAGGCCTGCAAGGCCTGGATGAAGGCTTCGAATCCGGTCAGCGCAACGGTGACAACGAAGGACGCCACGGAACCGAGAATTCCGATGACGCTCGCGCTGATCAGATAGAAGGCGGCGATGCTGAACGTCGCGAGCAATAGATGGCCCGCGAACATGTTGGCGAAGAGTCGAACCGCATGAGTGAACGGCCGCACGAGGATGTTGGAGATCAACTCGATCGGGGCCAACAAGATGTACATGGGCTTGGGGACACCGGGCGGGAACATCATGTTGGTGAAGAACTTGATCGGGCCCTGCTTGATCATGCCCAGCGGAACCCAGGTGAAGTACACGATGAGGGCGAAGGCCACCGGAATCGCGAAGATCGAAGTCGCCGGCAACTGTGCGCCGGGCAGGATCCCGAAGAAGTTCAAGACCCACACGAAGAAGAAGAAGCTGAACAGGAACGGGACGAATTTCTCGCCTCCGTGCCCGATGGTCTCTTTGGCGATTCCGTCGCGAACGAAGACNTACCCCACCTCGCCGATGTTCTGGGCGCCGCGTGGGACCAGCTTGGGCTTGCGGAACGCGTAGGTGAAGAAACCAACGACAGCGACAACACCGAGGAGCAGCAGCACCGTGACCTTCGAGAAGCCGAACTCCAGGCTCGCCAACTGCAGCGTGAAGATGTCCTCGAAGANGAAGATCTCGGCACCCGGAGCGGGGAANCCGCATCCAGACATCAAATGGCAATCGGGACCACCCGCGGCGGCCACGCTCGTGGGAGCAGACGCGGAAACGACCTCAGCAAACACTCAGGTCCTCCATCACGTTCGACCCTCCTGGCCTGCATCCACGTTCGTCGCTTGCTCGTGCGCCGCTTGCTGTGGCGGTGCTTCCTGGCGCGCTCGGTGATCGGGACCACGGCCCTGACGCACCGCCTCTTCGCGAGCGAGACCCGTGAAGATCAGGTAGTACGACAGTCCCAGCCCGACGAAGGCACCGATGGCAATGAGCGCCGGTCGGTTCCCCCACCACAAAGAGATCAACCAGCCGATCCCGGCGTACAGAACGATGCCGGCTATCAGTCGACTGGAGATCGTCCAAGCGGCGTTGTCCATTGCCGGGGAAGAGTACGCACCTGCTGGTGAGGACGACGTCGGATTCGAACGCTGACGCGCACGGTACCAGGGGGTAGCACCCGTCATGATCCGGCCTCCGGGTCCACGTAGAGGACCTTCGTGCGGGCGAAAACCCACACTTCGGCCACGGTCCAGGCGAGGGTGCACGCGACGATCGTTCCGGCGAAAACGCGGGTATCGAACGCGGTGGTGTCGGCGAAGGCGATGATGAGAACGAACAGAACCCCGATCTTCACGAGATAGATCGTCAAGGCAACGGTCATGGCCATCTGTGGGTTGCTCTTGAGTACAGAACCCAGCACGAACTGCCCAACGCTGAAGAAGACCAGAACCAAGACCGTGGCGAACACGCCACCGAGGGCACCGCTGACTCCACTGCTGGCCGCTCCGATGGCGATCCCCACGGCACCCACGAGGGCGGTGGTCAACCCCGCTCGTTTCAGGACCAACGCGTCGACGCTCGGAGAGTCGTTGGTGGCGCGCGGTGGGGCGCTTGCGTCGTCTGTCATCACTGTCGTAGCCGTTGTCCGAAAATCCACGTCCGACGGGGTCGTTGTCCGACGGGAATTCGCCCTCAGACGCTATCGCACCTGCCGCGAGGTTTCACCCCAAGCATGGTTGCTCAGGGGCCCCGAGGCGTGGTCTTCGTCACGATCGTTGTCACCGCCTTCGTCGCGGCCATGATCGCGGCGCTCGTCGCGCACCGCCGATCGACGAGCGTCCTCTCAGCCCAAGGACGAATCGCGTCCGTCGGCGGCACGCAGCGGTCGGACGTCGGCCCCGGTGTGCTCGGTGCTCCCCTCGGCACCCATGGACTTCGACGGGCGCCGCACCAGCCACAACAGGGCACCCAGCCCCACGATGAATCCGCCAGCTGCGTAGGGCCACGGCACGAAGGCCACCGCGACAGCGGTGCCGGCGACGAGCCCCGTCCAGGCGTACATCAGCAGGACAGCCCGGCCCTGCGAATGCCCCATCTCCAGGAGACGGTGGTGAAGGTGCTGCTTATCCGGCGCGAAGGGGTTTCGGCCGGCTCTGGTTCGGCGGATGACGGCCAAGAAAAGGTCCACTAGCGGTATCGCCATCACGGCCACGGGTAGCGCGATGGGCAGCAGGGTGGGCAGCAGGGCTCCGGTGGTCAGAGCGCTCGGATCGACCTGCCCGGAGAGCGTGATGGTTCCCGCGGCCAGCAAGAGCCCGAGGAGCATTGACCCGGTGTCCCCCATGAAGATCCGCGCTCGGGTGTAGTTGTGGGGAAGAAATCCCACCGTCATTCCGACCAGCAGGACGCTCACCAGCGTTGCCAGGGTGGCGCGATCGAGACCGGACTCCACGCTGAGCAAGTACGCGTATCCGAAGAAAGCCCCGGCAGCCACCAGCACGATTCCAGCGGCAAGACCGTCCAGACCGTCCACGAAGTTGATGGCATTGATGCTGATAACGACGATCAACACGGTGAACAGCACGCTGGTCACCGGGTCGAGGACGAAAGTGCCCCCGATGGGCAACCAGATGATCGCGATTCCCTGGAAGGCCATCACACCGGCAGCGAGCACCTGCCCCGCGAGTTTCGTGGGTGCGTCCAGTCCCCACTTATCGTCAACGACTCCCAGCGCAACGATGATCGCAACACCGGACAGCAGCGCGAGCGGTGTTCGACCACTGTCGAACACAGCGCTCATCATCGGGAGTTTGCTGGCGAGAATGCCTCCGGCGAGCAGTCCCCCAACCATCGCCAGACCGCCGAGCAGCGGCGTGGGGGTGTCGTGGACGTCCCGGTCCCGCACCGGCGCCATCACTTTCCACTTCTTGGCAAGTTCTCTCGCCAGCGGCGTCAGTAGATATGTGACCGCAGCAGCGGCCACCAGGCACAGGATGTATTCCCGCACGCGCCCTAGTCCGTCGTTCTTTGATCTCGCGGATAGGCGGGGTGACGTTCGACGAGTTTGCTGACTTCGACAGAGATATCGGCTGCCGCCGAGCCATCGGCATCGGTCACCGCGCGGTGGATCAGGTCGGCGATCTCGCGCATGTCGTTCTCCAGCATGCCCTGAGTCGTCACCGACGGTGTTCCCACGCGGATACCCGAGCCCACCGACGGGGGCTGAGGATCGTAGGGAATCGCGTTCTTGTTGAGCGTGATGCGCGCGGCATCGCATCGAGTCTCCGCATCGGCGCCGGTAACGCCGATCGACTGCAAGTCGATCAGGGCCAGGTGGGTATCCGTTCCTCCGCTGGTCGGCCGCATTCCGTGCTCGGCAAGCCCCTCGCAGANCGCCTGCGCGTTACGAATCACCTGGGAGGCGTACTGCTGGTACTCCGGTGTTGCGGCCTCCCGCAGGGCAACGGCCTTGGCGGCGACCCCGTGCATGAGGGGTCCGCCCTGCATCATCGGGAACACGGCCTTGTCCACGGCCTTCGCATGCTCGGCCTTACACAGCATCATGCCGCCACGCGGGCCGCGCAGAACCTTGTGCGTGGTGAACGTGACGACGTCGGCGTACGGAACCGGACTCGGGATCGCCTTGCCGGCGACCAATCCGATGAAGTGGGCCGCGTCCACCATCAAGATCGCGCCGACCTCGTCGGCGATTGCTCGGAACGCCACGAAGTCGACGAGTCGGGGATAGGCGGTCGCCCCACAAATGATCATCGTGGGTCGGTGCTCGAGGGCCAGGTCACGGACTTGGTCGTAATCGATCATCTCGGTGTCCTCGCGCACTCCGTAGGACACGACGTTGAACCATTTGCCGGAGAAGTTGACCGGAGAACCGTGCGTGAGGTGCCCACCGTGCGACAGGCTCATCGCCAAGACGGTGTCGCCGGGCATGGTGAACGCTCCGTAGGCGGCGATGTTGGCGCTGGCACCACTGTGTGGCTGCAGGTTGGCGTGCTCGGCACCGAAGAGTTCTTTCGCCCGCGCGATGCCGATCTCCTCGGCAGAATCGACCTCTGAGCAACCGCCGTAGTAGCGCCGCCCCGGATAGCCCTCGGCGTACTTGTTGCTCAGCGTGGATCCGAGCGCAGCCAGCACCGCCGGCGATGTGAAGTTCTCGCTCGCGATCAACTGCAGCCCGCCGCGCAACCGATCGAGTTCCCCCAGGATGATGGACGCGATCTGCGGGTCTTCGGACTGCAGAGCACCGAAGTCCGGTCCCCAAAACACGTCCTGATCCGATGACGTCATCGCTACTCCTGATCGCTTGCTGGTGAGGGTGGTGCCTGCGCCACCGGGTCGGACGGCGCTTGCTCCACTGTGGCCACTGTATCCCCGGTTCCCTGCTCGAGCCTGCGCAACACCTCCTGAACCCGCTCGGCGGCGACAGCTCCTTCTCGGGCAATGGACACCTCGGTGAATCGGGCGTCGACGATGGTGCTGGAGAGTTCCGGGTCTTCCTGAGCCGACCACGACCGTTCTCCAAGGGCCCCGACGTCACACGCGCCGGAGACGTCGTCGCCGAGCGCTTCGAGTGCTTCCTCAATGGTGCGCGGTGCATCTCCTCCGGCGATGGTGGCTGTGCTCGCTGCAATAGGTCCGAGTCGAGCACACACGGCGAGGGTGAACGGATGAAGGGGCATGCGGACCGCCAGAGGCGCACGCTTCGGGTGATCCCAGGCCAGTGTCGACTGAGGTCGCAACAACACCGTCAGCAAGCCGGGCCAGAACGCCTCCATGAGTTTCTTCGCGACCCGCGGGACTCGTGCCGCAACGCCGGAGACGACAACGGGCGAGGCCACCAGTAAGCCCAAGGGAGTCGACTCGGGCACCATCTTCGCCCGCCGGAGCAATGCCGTTCCACGCAAAGAAAAGGCATCGGTGGCAACGACGTAACTGTTTTCGGTCGGCAAGATGACCAGACCACCGCGCCGCATAGCGGCTACGGCACCACCGACAGCAGTTTCCCGGTTGGCTCCGTCCGCGCACTCCCACACCTGGCCGGCGCTCATCGAAGACCCGTCATCGAATTTTCTCGCTCACCGAAATCAGAATTCGGCTCTGGTGGCAAGGGTAAAGCGTGGCAGTCCGGCCAGATCCCGTCTGTCGGTCACACCCGTGAAAACACTGGTTCCGGGAAGTCCCGGGATGTGCGTTGCCATGTCCTCATCGATCACGGTCTGGCGAAGGATCTGCAGAACTCCTCCGGTGGGGTCGTCTGGCCCCTGCGTATCGGCGTGCTCGATCACCAGCAAGCCACCAGGTCGAAGGAGCACCGCCGCTGTTCGCGCGATGCCACGCACCACGTCCAATCCATCGGCGCCCCCATACAGCGCCACCGCCGGGTCGTGATCGCGCACCTCGATCTCGCGCGGGACCATCGCATCGGGGATGTACGGCGGATTCGCGCACACCACATCCACGGTGCCCGCCAGGTGACCGAGGGGCTGACCGGGCGACGCCACTTCCGTGGCGTCCGCTGCTACGACCTCCAGCGAGGACCCACCAGCGGCCGCCGTGGCTCGGTACTCCTCGACATTGCGCTCGGTCCACTCCAGCGCAGCCTCGTCTTGTTCAACGAGAAACACCGTGGAACCGGGGGCTTCCAGGGCGAGGGAGAGTCCGATGACTCCGCTTCCCGCACACAGATCCACCGCCGTTCCGCCCGCGGCGTCACGCAACGCACGAACTCCCGCTTCGGCGATCAATTCGGTCTCCGGCCGTGGGACGAACACACCGGGTCCCACCGAGACCTCGAGTCGACGGAATGCAGCACGCCCGGTGATGTGCTGCAGGGGAACGCGCGTGAGGCGCCGGGCCACTGCCTTTTCGAATTGCACCCGCTGCGACGCGCGAGGCTCGTCATGCAGGAAGAGCCGACTACGCGGAACGTCGAGCACCCACGCCATCAGCCACGCGGCATCGGCTTGCGGCGACGGNACCCCTGCACCNGCGAGTCGGCGTTCGGCNTCGTAGAGAAGGTCGCGAACCGTCTGCCGGCCACCGTCGGTGGAGTAGCCACCGGACTCGACGTCGTCGAAACGGGGGGAACCGTCGCCCATGGCTGATCCGTCCCCTCAGGCCGATGCCTCAGGTGATCCCGACAGTCGGGACTCCCGATCCGCCTGAGTGCAGGCGTCCACGATGGCATCCAAGTCGCCATCGAGAACTTGGTCGAGATTGTGGGCCTTGAAACCCACGCGATGATCGCTGATCCGATTCTCGGGAAAGTTGTAGGTGCGGATGCGCTCACTTCTGTCCACGGTGCGGACCTGACTGCGTCGCGCGTCNGATGCTTCCTGCGCCGCCTGTTCCTCCGCTATGGCCAGCAAACGAGCGCGCAGAATGCGAAGCGCCTGTTCGCGGTTCTGCAACTGGCTCTTCTCGTTCTGGCAGGACACGACGACGCCTGTGGGAACGTGGGTGATGCGCACAGCTGAGTCGGTGGTGTTCACGCTCTGCCCACCGGGACCCGAAGATCGGTACACGTCGATGCGGAGATCGTTCGGATCGATGGTCACGTCAACGTCCTCGGCTTCCGGCAAGACGAGCACGCCCGCCGCCGATGTGTGAATCCGGCCCTGGGATTCGGTAACGGGCACTCGTTGGACTCGATGGACGCCACCTTCGAATTTCAGTCGCGCGAAGGGAGCTTCTCCCGGCTCGGGAACGCCCTTGGCTTTCACCGCGAGGGAAACGTCCTTGTAGCCGCCAAGGTCGGACTCGACCGCGTCGATGACCTCGGTAGCCCAGCCGCGCCGTTCGGCGTAACGCAGATACATGCGNAGTAGGTCTCCGGCGAACAGGGCTGATTCCTCGCCGCCCTCGCCGGCCTTCACTTCGACGATGACGTCTTTGTCGTCCATGGGATCGCGGGGAATGAGGAGCTCACGAAGCCGCTCCGCCGCGCGCTCTTCTCGTTCCGCCAGACTCGCTGCCTCGTCGGAGAAGGCGTCATCCCCCAACTCCGCAAGTTCCACGGCGGCGAGGTGGTCCTCGTGCAGAGCGCGCCATTCCCGATAGGCGGCGACGACCGGGCGCAATTGCGCGTACCGGCGGCCGAGTTTGCGAGCCGCGGCCTGGTCTGCGTGGATCGATGGGTCGGCAAGTTCGGTCTCGACCTCGTCGAGTTCGCGTGCGAGGTCCTCGCAACTGTCAAACACGCCGTCGCCCTCCCGCCTGACGTAGCTGCCGATCACTCCACAAAAGATCGGGCGCCGGTCGGGGACCGACCGCGCGACGGGGGAGACACGCGGCCGATCCCGGGCCGGCGCCCGGGAGTTGTGCTAATTCGATCCTGAGCCGGAGCTCTTTCCGTAGCGGGTTTCGAACTTCGCTACGCGACCACCCGTATCGAGAATCTTCTGCTTGCCAGTGTAAAACGGATGGCACTGGGAACACACGTCNGCGTGAATGACGCCGTTCTTCGCGGTGCTCCGCGTCGTGAANGTNCTCCCNCAGGTGCACGTCACCGTCGTCTCCACGTACTCCGGGTGGATATCAGCTTTCACTTCGTCACGTCCTCTGTGTTGNTGTCCGGGTCGTCGGCCACCCTCGGGGGGNGAGGCGACGGGAACCGGAGCGGACGAAAGTATGCCACGGACAGGGTCACTCTTCCTCCGTGGACCCCTGGACAGATGGTGTGGTCTTTTGCACCTGCAGCAAGAAGTCGTAGTTGTTGTCGTTTTCGCGCAGCTTGCTGAGCAGCAACTCAATGGATTGCTGCTGATCGAGCGCGTGCAGGACCCGACGCAGCTTCCATACGATCTTGAGTTCGTCGCTGGACATCAGCAACTCCTCCTTGCGGGTGCCAGACGCGTCCACGTCCACCGCAGGGAAGACCCGCTTGTCCGCAAGTCGCCGGTCGAGCTTCAACTCCATATTGCCCGTGCCCTTGAACTCTTCGAAGATCACCTCGTCCATCCGCGACCCGGTCTCCACTAGGGCCGTGGCAAGAATCGTCAGCGAGCCACCGTTCTCGATGTTGCGGGCAGCACCGAAGAACTTCTTGGGCGGATAGAGCGCCGTGGAGTCGACACCACCGGACAAGATGCGTCCGGACGCTGGCGCCGCGAGGTTGTAGGCACGGCCGAGTCGGGTCATCGAGTCGAGCAGGACGACGACGTCGTGACCGAGTTCCACCAGACGCTTGGCGCGCTCGATCGACAGTTCACTGATGATCGTGTGGTCCTCTGCAGGGCGGTCGAAGGTAGAGGCGATGACCTCACCCTTGACCGAACGCTGCATGTCGGTGACTTCTTCCGGTCGCTCGTCGACGAGCACGACCATCAGGTGAACCTCGGGGTTGTTCTCAGTGATGGCGTTCGCGATGGCCTGGAGCACCATCGTCTTACCGGCCTTCGGCGGAGACACGATGAGTCCGCGCTGCCCTTTACCAATCGGGGCGACGAGATCGATAACGCGTGTCGTCAGATTCTGCGGTGTCGTCTCCAGCCGCAACCGGTCCTGCGGATACAGCGGGGTCAGCTTCGAGAAGTCGGGCCGGTCTTTGGCCGCCTCCAGGTCTCCCCCATTGATGGTTTCCACACTCACCAGCGGGTTGAACTTCTCTCGCCGTTCACCGTCGCGCGGTTGACGCACCTGACCGGTGATTGCATCTCCCTTGCGCAAGTTGTACTTGCGCACCAACGACAGCGAGACGTACACGTCGTTGGGGCCCGGAAGGTAGCCACCGGTGCGGACGAAGGCGTAGTTGTCCAAAACGTCGATGATGCCCGCCACCGGCAACAGAACATCGTCCTCAGTGACGACCGGCTCGCCTTCGCCGTAGCCACCCTTGCGGTCGCGACGGTCCCGATACCGGTCCCGACCCCGACGGCGGCGACGACCGCCATCGTCTCGGTCGTTTCGGTCGTTACGGTCGTTACGGTCGTTACGGTCGTTACGGTCGTTACGGTCGTTACGGTCATTGCGGTCAGCTGTTACGGTCATTGCGATCGCTGCGGTCGTTGCGGTCGTTGCGGTCGTTACGGTCATTGCGAGAAGATCCTTCGGAGGACTCCGACGAGCCCCCTCCATCGGACTTCGAGGCCGTGCTGGCGGAGTCTTGTGTGTCCGCGGAGCCTGCACTATCGGGGGACCCGGCGTCGCGCGTCGCAGAACGCGAACCTCGCCGCGGGGCACCGCCTTGCTGTTGCCGCTCACTGATGGCGGCAATGAGCTCCTGCTTGCGCATGCCACTCGAGCCGGTGATTCCCAGTTGCTGGGCGAGTTGCTTGAGCTCGGGCAGAAGCATCGAGGCGAGGCTGCTGCCTCGATCNGCAGTGCTCGTTGTTGTNTCGGTCATATTTTCCTTCGACTGTGCTGATGTTCTTTCGGTCAGCGGAAACGTGAACTGTCGGCACCCGTGACGTCACCGACAACGGGGCCGCCTCGCAAGCCTGGGCTCGAACCCCGAGGAAAACATCCCGGGCGGGAAACAAACCGTGGGTTCACCTGCTGCACGCTCGGTGCAGGAAGTCCAACATCGGACCTTTGAGGCGTTACGACTGTAGCACCGCACACTTACGGGGAGTCAATAGGGCACTCCCGCGCGCCCACCTCACTGATCGCGAGGTCGTGCACACGCCAGCGGCTCGCATCTTTCTGCGCAGCACCACTCAGGCTCGCAACCGTGTCGTGCATTCGCCCGAAATCCTCCGCGCGGTCGGTGACGGCGATGACCGAGGGGCCGGCGCCAGAGATCGCGGCAGGTACCCCTGCCGCACGCAAGGACGCCACCAACGCGGAGGCCTCCGGATATGCATCTGAACGCGCAGGCTGGTGCAGCCGATCGGACATCGCCTCCCACAGCAGATCCGGTTGTCGGGTCATGGCGTGGACGAGCAGCGCCGAGCGGCTCACGTTGTGAACGGCGTCCGCATACGACACCGATGCGGGAAGGACACGGCGCGCATCCAATGTCGGGAGCGTCTCAGTCGGGACGGCGAGCACCGCGCGCAGGTCAGGGTGCGCATTCATGCGAACACATCCCGGGGAACCGGCGTCGTCGAGCCAGGCGATCGTGAAGCCGCCGTGCAACGCCGCCGACAAGTTGTCCGGGTGACTCTCCATCGTCGTCGCGAGTGACAACAACTCCTCGTCGGACATAGCGATGCCCGATTCCTCCGCCACCATGGCGCGCGCAAGAACCATTCCACCGATGATCGCAGCCGCTGACGAGCCCAACCCGCGTCCGTGCGGAATCGCGTTACGGCAGCGAAGCACGAAACCGGTCGGTTGCTGGCCCATGGCCGCGAAGGCTGTGCGCATGGCCGCGACGACCAGGTGCTGCTCATCGCGGGGAACCTCGTCGGCGCCTTCGCCCGCTACTTCGACCAAGACCCCCTCGTCGTCGGTCACCATCGCGATCAACTCGTCGTACACCGCGAGTGCCAGACCGGCGGAATCGAACCCCGGTCCGACGTTCGCGCTGCTCGCGGGAACAAGTACCCGCACCGCTTCCGATCGAAAGGCGGTCATTAGTCCGCCAAACCCAACGCCTGGGCCGCAGCCGTGGGATCGACGGGAACCACGACCGGATCCGGCGCCGACTCCAGAGCCCACTGCGGGTCCTTCAGTCCGTTGCCCGTCAATGTCGCAACGATCACCTGACCCGAATCGAGACCACCCTGGCTCTTGACCTTCAGCAGACCCGCGACACCGGCGGCGCTTGACGGTTCGCAGAACAGCCCTTCGGTCGATGCCAGCAATCGATAGGCACTCAGAATCTCGTCGTCGGTCACCGAATCGATCAGCCCGTCGGATTCGTCGCGTGCGGCGATGGCCGCGTCCCACGACGCGGGGTTGCCGATGCGGATAGCCGTCGCGATGGTTTCCGGCGAGGTCACCGGTGAGCCCTGCACCAACGGTGCCGCGCCCGCCGCCTGGAACCCCCACAGGCGCGGGCAGGAATCACTCACACCGTCGGCCTTGTACTCGGTGTAGCCACGCCAGTACGCGGTGATGTTGCCCGCGTTGCCCACCGGGAGTGCGTGAATATCGGGCGCACGCCCCAACTGATCGACGATTTCGAAACTGGCCGTCTTCTGGCCCTCGATGCGCACCGGATTCACACTGTTGACGAGCGCGACGGGATATGAGTCCGACACTTCCCGGGCAACCGTCAGGCAGTCGTCGAAGTTTCCATCCACCTGCAACAACGTCGCTCCGTGCACGATCGCCTGCGCCAACTTGCCCATGGCGATCTTGCCCTGGGGCACCAGCACCGCACTCACCATGCCGGCCTTGACGGCGTACGCCGACGCACTCGCCGAGGTGTTGCCGGTCGACGCGCAGATCACCGCCCGGGCGCCATCTTCCGCGGCCTTGCTGATGGCCATCGTCATCCCGCGGTCCTTGAACGACCCAGTTGGGTTGGCACCTTCGAACTTCAGCCACACCTCGCATTCGAGCGTTTCACTAAGCGAGCACGCGTACACCAGGGGCGTGCCACCTTCCCGCAGTGACACCACGGGCGTTTTCTTGCTCACCGGCAGTCGGTCGCGGTACT
Source organism: Micrococcales bacterium (assembly GCA_002728915.1). Classification (GTDB taxonomy): domain Bacteria; phylum Actinomycetota; class Actinomycetes; order S36-B12; family S36-B12; genus S36-B12. Next base: position 16,817 of record PBWE01000025.1, on the reverse strand, counting down.
CCTCGATCACTCCGCGCCACTGATGTGCACCAGTCACGGCTGCTCTTCCCCCTCGACGCGCATCACACCGACAACGCGGCGCACCGTGTCCAGTCCACGCAATTGCTCGACGGTCGCCTCGAGTGCGGCGTCCGTGGCCAGATGCGTGCGAACGACAAGCCCGGCATCGTCACCGTGACCCTCTTGGTGGACCACCTGAATGCTCACGCCGTTTTCGGCGAAGGCAGTCGCGACACTGGCGAGGACACCGGGACGGTCGGCGACATCGAGGTTCACGTAGTACTCGGTGTAGGCGCGCCCGATTGGCAGCACGGGCAGTGCCGTGTACGTACTCTCCCCCGGCCCCCGACTGCCGCTCACCCGGTTCCGCGCGGCAGCAACGAGATCCCCGAGCACAGCACTCGCGGTGGGGTGGCCGCCGGCACCACGTCCGTAGAACATCAGTTGACCGGCCGCGTCGGCTTCGACGAAAACCGCGTTGAACGATTCACGGACCGCGGCCAGTGGATGGGTACGCGGCAGCATGGTCGGGTGCACTCGGACGATCACGCCAGAGTCTTCGGAGTCATCGATCTTCTCGGCGATNGCGAGCAACTTGATCACAAAACCCATATCCCGTGCGGCCGCCATATCGTCGGCCGTCACATCGGCGATCCCCTCGACGTGCACATCAGCCAACGTCACTCGCGTATGGAAGGCCAATTCGGCCAGGATCGCGGCCTTCGCCGCGGCGTCATGGCCGTCCACGTCCAGCGACGGATCGGATTCCAAGTATCCGAGGGCGTCGGCCTCGGCGAAAACGTCGGCGTACTCCACGCCCTCCTCGTCCATCTTGGTGAGCATGAAGTTGGTGGTGCCGTTGACGATGCCCATGACTTTGCGGACACGATCACCAGCCAGTGACTCTCGCAAGGGGCGCAACAGTGGAATAGCTCCCGCAACCGAGGCTTCGAAAGACAAATCAACCTCGTGTTGCTCAGCCGCTTTGAACAGACGGGCGCCGTCTTCGGCCAGCAGCGCCTTGTTCGCNGTCACGACGCTCGAACCCGCCGCCATGGCTGCCAGGATGCATTCGCGCGCAGTTTCTATTCCCCCCATGAGCTCCACGACGATGTCGACCCCGGATGAGGCGACGGCAACGGCGTCGTCGGTGATCAGCTCAGAAGGAATACCCGGCCGAGCCTTGCTGGCGTCCCGAACGGCAACCGCCGTGAGCCTCACAGGAGCTCCGATGCGTTCGCGAAAATCCTCGGCGTGCTCGGTGAGCAGCTCCACGACCGAGGTGCCGACGGTTCCGCCCCCGAGGAGGGCAACCGTTACCTCTTCACGTGCCATGACCGCTCCCTGTCTCCTTCGTGCTCGTCCTCGTTGCGTGCGTTCGGCTCGCCATCGCCCCGGTCAGGCGTGCGTATCGAGACCGAGCAGGTCGTCCATCGTTTCACGTCGGATGATCGTTGATGATGTGCCGTCGCGAACCCCGACCACCCCTGGACGAGTGAGGTAGTTGTAGTTCGACGCCATGGACCGGCAGTAGGCACCCGTGGCCGCGACAGCCAGCAGGTCGCCGGGAGCCAAGTCTTCGGGAAGCCATGCATCACGAACGACCACATCACCCGATTCGCAATGCTTGCCCACGACCCGGCACAACATCGGCGGAGCCGAGGAGGAGCGAGAGGCGAGTCGGACGCTGTATTCGGCGCCATAGAGGGCAGTTCTGATGTTGTCGCTCATGCCGCCGTCGACAGATACGTAGGTGCGGAAGACGCCGCTATCAAGTTCTACTGGCTTAATCGTCCCGACTTCGTAGAGGGTTATTCCCGCCGGTCCNACNATCGCNCGGCCGGGCTCGAACGCCAACGTCGGCTCGTCGATTCCCGCGTCGGAGCACGCTCGCGACACTATTCGCCCGATCTGCGCTGCCATGTCCGCGACGTTGATCGGATCGTCGCTGTCCACGTACGCGATACCCATGCCGCCCCCGAGGTTGAGTTCGGCGATGTCGATTCCTTGTTCCTCGTGCAGTCGCTGGGCGAGCGCGACGATGCGACCCGCGGCCACCTCGAACCCGGACGAGTCGAAAATCTGAGAGCCGATGTGCGAGTGCAGACCCACCAGCGAAAGGCTCGGCAACTTCGCGATTCTGCGANCGGCCTCTTCNGCNGCGCCCGTTTCNGCCGACAGACCGAACTTCTGGTCTTCGTGNGCGGTGGCNATGAATTCGTGCGTGTGCGCTTCGACNCCCACCGTCGCNCGCACCATCACCGGTTGGACGACTCCNGCGTCGGCNGCGGCGCTGGCGACCCGTGCGATCTCCTCGAAAGAGTCCACGACGATGCGACCGACGCCGTACTCAATGGCAGCCGTGATCTCCGCCATCGACTTGTTGTTGCCGTGCATCAGCAGGGCGTCGCCCGGAACGCCTGCGCGAACCGCTACGGCGAGCTCTCCGCCACTGGCTACGTCTATGCCGAGACCTTCCTCGAACACCCACCGGGCAACGGCCACCGACAAGAAGGCCTTGGCCGCGTAATAGACCCGCGACGCTCCCGCCTGGCGATACGCCGACGCGTATTCCCGGGCCCGCGACCGCAGGTCCACTTCGTCGAGGACGTACACCGGCGAACCGTGATCGGCGGCGATGTCCCGGACATCGACCCCACCAACCGTCATGGCGCCATCGGCGCCGCGAGAACAGTGACGGGGCCACACCGAGTCGACCAGAGCGTCGACCGCCTCGGCCGTGGGGGCCGCGACCATCGCCCCGGAATCGGTGACAAGGTCACCGTGCCGAGGTCCTGCCGGATGCGCGCGCATTGGTCAAGGCTAAGGCAGCGCGCCCCGCCCGCACCTACGCCCGCGCTACATGCGCTCAGGGGCGCTCACTCCGAGCAGATCCAGCCCATTAGCCAGCACTTGACGAGCCGCCGCACACAACCACAATCGAGATATGTGAAGCGGCTGGACGTCTTCCTCTCCCCGGGGCAGCACCCAGCACACGTCGTAGAACCGGTGATAGTCGGTGGCCATCTCTTCCAGATAGCGCGCCACCCGGTGGGGTTCGCGCAATTCAGCAGCGCTGGCCACGATCCGCGGGTATTCCGCCAAACGGCCGAGGAGTTCGATCTCCCGTTCATGCGTTAGGCATCCAGGGTCGAATTCCGCTTCACGCCATTCGATGCCCAGTTCTCGGGCATTTCTCAAGACAGAGGAAATCCGCGCATGTGCGTACTGAACGTAGAAGACCGGGTTGTCGTTGGTCTGTCGGGTGATCGTTTCCAGATCGAGGGTTAACGGGGAATCTGCCGGGTAGCGGATGAGCGTGTAGCGGGCGGCGTCGACACCCACTTCCTCGACCAACTCCTCCAGGGTGACGATGTTGCCCGCGCGTTTGGACAACTTGACCTCGAGTCCGCCACGCGTGATCTTCACNAGTTGGCCGATGAGGACCTCGATATNGGCATCCATGTCGTCTCCTGCGCACGCGGCCACCGCGCGCAATCGGTTGACGTATCCGTGGTGATCGGCACCAAGAAGGTAGATGTTCACGTCGAAACCGCGGGCGCGCTTGTCGACGTAGTAGGCGGTATCTGAGGCGAAATAGGTGTACTCGCCGTCGGCCTTGACGAGCACGCGATCCTTATCGTCACCAAAATCGGTCGTGCGCAGCCAGACGGCGCCATCCTCCTCGAAGACATGGCCTTGTTCCCGTAGCCGCTTCAGCCCCCGCTCCACTGCGGCCGACNCGTGCAGCTCCTGTTCTGACGCCCACACATCGAAGTGCGTGCGGAAGAGATCGAGAACCTGCTGCTGCTGTCGCAACTGTCGGGCATAGGCCGCTTCACGAAAAGCGACGAGTTGATCATCGCGCGGCAGGGAAAGGATGTCCGGATCTTCCGCGACGATCGCCGCAGCGAGATCGACCACGTAGCCACCGTGGTANCCGTCTTCTGGCACGGGTTCGCCATGAGCGCTGGCCATCACCGACGCNCCGAANNTNTCCATCTGCACGCCGCGATCGTTGATNTAGAACTCGCGAGCGACGTCCGCACCGGCTGCGCGAAGGACCCGNGCGATCGCATCACCCACGGCGGCCCACCGCGTGTGCCCGAGGTGAAGCGGTCCCGTCGGGTTNGCGGAAATGAATTCGACGTTGACCTTNGTGCCAGCGAGGGCNTCNCCCACCCCGTANTCAGGTCCCGCCTNNACGANCNTGCGGGCAACTTCCGCGTGGGAAGCNGCCTCCAGAGTGATGTTCACGAAGCCNGGCCCAGCNACGTCCACCTGNGCGATTCCCGCNTAGCCANCGAGCTNAGANGNCAACGCCTCGGCTATCTCCCGCGGTGGACGTTGCACCCGCTTGGCCAGCACCATCGCCACGTTCGTGGCGTAGTCGCCATGCTCACGACTCTTGGGGCGCTCGACCACGATCTCGGCCTCGGAGGCATCCACATCCCCTGAGCCAAGACCGTCCAGGGCGATGTTCAGCGACCCGGCTATTGCTGCCCGCAACTCGTCGATGGTCACCGCGCGAGCGTAGCGACGCAGCGGTGTGGTTATGCTCACGGTAGGCAAGGCCCGATCAGCACCATTGTTCACACCGCGCCGCCAGCCAGGCAGCGTTGCAGTTTCTGAGCACGCGCACAGATTCCGGACGAAGGTTTGAACGGCTAGCCCGCGGCGGGCGAGGTGTCCGGCGCGAAACTTCGTGCAAGGAGAATGTGCAACATGGCTCAAGGAACCGTGAAGTGGTTCAACTCAGAAAAGGGCTACGGCTTCATCGCCCAGGCCGACGGCGGACCGGATGTGTTCGTCCACTACTCAGCGATCGAGGCTGACGGCTATCGCTCGCTCGAGGAGAACCAGGTCGTCGAATTCGACATCACCCAAGGACCNAAGGGTCCGCAGGCAGACAAGGTTCGCCCCTCGTAGCGACATCTCGTCGACTTCTCATCGAGGGCCCCACCGATCATGGTGGGGCCCTCGATGCTTGTCAGAGTCTCGTCCGGCACACTGACAACATGGCCGACGACGACATCGAGCGCCTCCTGCGCGAGGTGAACGCGGTCAATTCCGGAAGCACTTCCCGCGGATCCTCGGACGTCGAGCCGGCAACGTCGAAGGCGGTTGAGTCGGCGGGACAGTCCTCCACCGGCGGCCGGGTTGCTTTCGCTGTCGGCGCCAGCCTCGTCTTCGGCGCCGCCGGCTGGTTCTTCGGACTCCTCATGCCTTTTGTCGGCTCCTTCTCCTGCGGAGTCGGGGCCGCACTCGGATCGCTGGTGACCGGCCTGGTCGCCGGGCCCCCGCGCTGGTTCTCCTCCTGACGGGCACGTCGACGCCGACCGCGACGCAACAGCGGAGTTCGCCCTACGAGGTGTCCGAGGTCTTGACGCCATCGCTCGATTCGGCACCGAATGTCGACGCAACGGGTGCGAAGACTCCCGCGAGCCACGACGGCATCGAGACCGGTGCCGGACGAGGTGGCTCGTCGATACCTGCCCGCTGAGCTTCGATCGCAGCCCCGATCAAGATTCCCATGAAAACGAGGTAGAACCAGAGCATCAGCACGATCGGCGTACCGAAAGCAACGACGGCGGCACCGACCGTGTTGGACAGCGACGTGTATAGACCGAAGACCGCGCTCGAGCCCAGCATCCACACGGTGGCAAACAGCACCCCCCACGAACGAATCCGAATTCGTGTCGGCACGTCCGGCAAAAGCGCGATGATCAAACCGCACACCACGTAGGCCACGACTGCGAGCGCTACCCAATTCACGACCCGCACACTCACCAAGCCAAGGAATTCCGATAGCCCGAGTTCGGCCAAGATCCGAGGGAGCAACTGAAGAACGAGCAACAGAACAACGACGACGATCATTCCCCCGAGCGCCACGATGGCGGAGATGCCACGGTCGACGAATCCGTGGATGCGTTCGGGTTGACCGAACAGTCGCGTCAATGTTGCACGCAGCCCGTAAACCACCCGCGAGGACACGTACACCGCGACGATGATGGATATGACCGTGGTGATGGTGAAGGCACTCGAGGAGCCCTTGTCGGCCAGTTCCACCAGTGCCGCCGTCGTCGGTTGCAGGGCCTGCAGGGTTTCCGGGCTTCTATCGAAAACACCTTCGATAGCCGATTGCACCTGATCGGTCGTCAAGAAGGCGCCGGCGATGGCACCGATCGCCANCGCGGTTGGGGCGAGNGCGAAGAAGGTGAAGAACGACAGGCCCCCCGCCACGATGCTTCCGCCCACGGCGGCATAGCGAAGAAGGACCGTGCGACCGAACTCGATAAGCGCCTTCAGNCGTGACACCAGCACATCATGGCGCACTCGTTCGCTGATAACCTGNCGCTCCCCCAGCCCCCGTAGCTCAGGGGATAGAGCGCCGGTTTCCGGTACCGAAGGCCGCAGGTTCGAATCCTGCCGGGGGCGCATGTCGACCCAAACATCTCCGCGTTTCGCGCGCGTCGAATCGGGTTTTTACCCCACCATCGTGGCGGTTTTCGTCGCACTGCTGCTCATCTCCAACATCGGCGCGGTCAAACTCATCGCCTTCGGGCCACTCATCACCGACGGAGGGGCCTTCCTGTTCCCGCTCGTGTACGTCGTCGGCGACGTACTCGCGGAGGTGTACGGGTGGAAGGCGGCTCGCCGCGCCATCATCATCGCGTTCGTCATGGGTGCGTTGGCCGCTGTGACCTTCTACCTGGTTCAGATCTCACCCCCAGCCGACGGTTGGGAAAATCAGGAGGCCTTCGAGGCGGTTCTCGGCTTCGTTCCGCGAATCGTGCTGGCCAGCGTCTTGGGCTTCCTCGTCGGTCAACTTCTCAACGCTTATGTGCTGGTGTGGATCAAGCGCAAGACGCAAGAACGCAGACTCTGGGCTCGCCTGATGGGCTCTACCGTGGTGGGCGAGTTCGCGGACACCGTGGTCTTCTGCACCATCGCCTTCTACGGGGTCATCACCGGCGGCGACTTCGTGACCTACGTGATCGTTGGCTTCGTCTACAAGACCACGGTGGAAATCGTGCTTCTGCCGATCACCTATCGCATCATCGCTTACGTCAAGAAGCGTGAGCCCACGTACGAGTTGGAGTCGGCGGCCTAGCCGTCGGCCTGACTGCCGGCGTGACTGCCGGCGTGACTGCCGGCTGAACCGTCGTTCGCATAGCCCCCGAGGAACTCTTCGCGGTAGGCAGGGAAATCTCCCGACTCGATGGCGACGCGAATGTTATCGACCAGGTTCACGATGAAGTGCTGGTTGTGAATGGTGGCGAGTGTTGACGCGATCGACTCCTTGGCCTTGAAGGCGTGGTGGAGATAGGCGCGCGTGAAGTTCTGACAGGTGTAACAGGTGCAGCCCTCCTCGATAGGCGCGAAGGTTCGCCGATTAATGCTGGCCGTCACGTTGAAGCGCCCACGCGAGGTGTACAGGGCAGCGTTTCGCGCGACCCGCGCCGGCGATACGCAATCGAAGGTATCGGCACCCGAGGCAATAGCCGTGAAGAAGTCCTGCGGCTCACCGATACCGAGAAGGTGACGCGGCTTTCCTTCGGGCAATTCCTCGCACACCCAACGCACGATGTCCGCCATCCGCTCTTTCTCTATGGCACCACCGATGCCAAACCCGTCGAACGGCAATGCGGCGATATCTGAAGCGGCCTGACGGCGCAGGTCCTCGTACTGCGCGCCCTGGATGACGCCGAAGAGAGCCTGATACGCCCGCTCTGGTCGATCGGTCGTGATCCGTCGATGCTCCGCGATGCACCGCTGAGCCCATTCGAGAGTTCTGCGCAGTGCCACCTGTTGATAGTCGCGGGAGTTCATCAGCGTGGTGCACTCGTCGAACGCAAAGATGATGTCGGCCCCTAGGGCATGCTGAACCTGCATCGAGACTTCCGCCGTGAATCGGTGGCGAGACCCGTCAAGGTGCGAGGTAAAGGTCACTCCGTCGTCGTCCACGTGAGCGAGTCGGTCCTTACCCGGTGCGACAACATCGTCGACCGTACGGTCGCTGACGTCCATGGCGAGAACTTTCTTGAAACCGACGCCGAGCGAGAGCACCTGAAACCCGCCACTGTCGGTGAACGTCGGACCGGGCCAGTTCATGAAGGCGCCCAAGCCCCCTGCCGCCTCCACGATGTCCGCACCGGGCTGCAGGTAGAGGTGGTAGGCGTTGGCGAGCACCGCTTGAGCTCCCAGGTCACGCATGGATTCCGGTAGCACGGTCTTCACCGTGGCTTTGGTGCCAACGGGGATGAAAGCGGGCGTTCGGATCTGACCGTGCGGTGTGGTGATGACGCCGCTTCGACCAAGCTGGCGTTCCGGGAGCGATCGGTCTTCGCCCATCCGGGCCACCACGTCGAACCCGAAATCGGTCATCAAGAAACGGTATCGGGAACGCCTACCCGACCCGATCTCGCGAACCACAGTGGATGAAGTTGCAGAGAAGAATCAATGTGACGAGTGTGTCTAGATTGACGAAGAAATTTTTGGTGAACCGCTTGTGTCGCCTTGCCAACGCCTGTTAGACATCTTCCAACGCACCGCAAGGTGCGGGACGGTCCGAAAACTAGCGGCCTACCGGGCTAGACCCGGAAGTCCCCGAGTGCTGGCGGGGATGGTGGCAGGGAGCGGGTCGGGAAAGGAAACGAGCTGAAGGCGCTGCGGAAACGCAGGGCGAGCCACGCGGACTGCACACACCGCGAAGGCCCCGGGAAACCGGGCGGCAGCCGGGAACTTTCATGGCAAGGCCCCTCGAACTCATACTTCGAGGGGCCTTGCTCTTTGTGCTGGTGGCCCTTGTCTACCGGCCCGTGGGCATTCGTCGGCTTAGGCGCGCCGAAACGACGCCGCCAACCGGGCGATTCCCTCATCGAAGGAGACCCGAGGCCTCCACTGGAGCGCTTCCCATGTCTGCCGGGGGTCAAACCAATGCGCCGTGGACAGCTGCTCGACCAGAAATCGAGTGATTACCGGCTCTCGACCTGAAACCGAAGCCGCGGCCTCGCCCACGGTTCCGGCCATCCACGCGGGGCCTCGGGGAACGGACCTCACGGATACCTCGATCCCGGCCGCGTTGACGATGGCCTCAATGACGTCGCGCACCGGTCGGGGCTCACCGTTGCTCACCACGAAGGCGCGGCCTCGGACCAACGGATCCTGCGCTCTGTCCAGCGCCCGCACAATCGCCTCTCCTGCGTTATCGACATAGGTCGTGTCAATGAGGGCGCGGCCGCCGTCGATCAGGAACAGGCGACCACTCGCGGCTCGATCGATGATGCGTCCGACCAGTTGCTGATCACCCGGGCCCCACACCAAGTGCGGTCGCACCGCAACGACCGGCACGCTGACGCGCGGATCGAGCGCGATGCGCTCGGCCATCGCCTTCGAGCGCGAGTAGTGACCGCGGGTTCGAGCCGGATCGGCAGTATCGGCTGCAGCGGCGATGAGCGGCTCCCCCACATGCGCGACCGACGGCGAGGACACGTAGACGAACGCGTGGACGCCCGCGTTGGCCGCACAGTCGAGAACGAGGCGGGTTCCTTCGACGTTGACAGTCTCGAATTGCGGCCACGACCCGTCGATTCCCACCCGCGCCGCTAAATGAACGACCGCGTCCACGCCCTCAAGTGCCCGTCGCACATCGGAGGCTTCGACGATGGATCCCAGAAAGTCCTCAACGCGTGCACCGCCCGTCAATGGCTCATCGGCCATCCCCGAGGGGTGCCGCTGAAAGCACACGACATCCCAGCCGTCCGCGAGCGCCGCCCGCACAACAGCGTTTCCGAGCAAGCCGCGCCCGCCCGTGACCAGCAATCGACCTTTCGACCCAGGTGACGAAAGGCTCCCACTCATCCGTGCCCCGCAAGAAGCCGCTCCGCGTCTGCCGCTAGGCGCGCACGGTCGATTTTGGCGCCGTGTCGGATATCCACCGGCATCCGATCGATCCACAGCACCGCCGCCACATCGGGCACCTGCGCATCGCGCGCGATGGAACGCACACGCGTCACCAGACTCATCTCCGCGAGATCGACGTGCCGTTGCCGAATTCGTGACGCACCTGCGCCGACGACGGCAGGAGCGCAGACAACCACGAGCACTTGCGCACCGGCTGGTCCCACACCGACCGCTGCAGTCACTATCCGGTCGGCGGCGACTCCGCCCAGACCCTCCTCGATGCGCTGTTCGATCGACACCGGTCCGACGGGCCCGTTCACCGTGGTGATCACGTGGCCCAGACGACCCTCGAGCCATAGCCGGCCCTGCTTATCGAGAACCCCGACATCCCCCGTCCGGTGCCATCCCCGATTGCGTGAGGTGCGTTGCTCCACGAACGCTTGTGCGTCGTACCGATCCTTCATATGAGGAGCTCGCAGGGCTACTTCCCCGAGGACTCCCGCCTCGGTGCTCAGTTCGCTCGACGGCGTGCCATCAGAATCCACCACCGCCACAGCGATCTCCACCGACGGCAGCGGCCGACCGACGAGCACCCCCGCCCCCGGCGGCTCCGCGAGCACCTCGCGAGCGGTCACGTCCGTTGCCGGAAGAACCTCGGTCATGCCATACGGCGTGCGAACGTCACACTCCGGCCACAGGTCCATGACGTCGCGCAGCAACGAGCGGGCGATCGGTGCACCCGCGAGCAGCAGCAGCCGAAGAGACGATCCGGCACGGGCGAGTCGGGTGTGGGCGTGCGAGCCCGGTCGAGCCCCGGAGAGCACCGAACTCAGCGCCGCCGGCGACATCCACATCACCGTTCCCCCGGCATGCTCCATCGCCGCCGACAACGACTCCGCCGTTAATGAACCCGGACGCGAGGCATCCATCGCTGGAATGACCGAGGAGATGCCCAACAGAGGGCCCAGCACCGCCCAGGGTGCGAACGCCGCAACGAGGACGTCGTCGTCGGTGAACTCATAGTGACCGAGCAGGGTGTCTCGGGTGGCGGCGATTCCGGCTCGGGAGTACGCAACCGCCTTGGCCGGGCCCGTCGCTCCCGATGTGAACACGATCGCAGCATCTGAATCGGCAACGTGGGCCGCCGGTGTGCGTCGAGGCTCTGCTTCAGCATCCAACAACCCAGCATCCAACAACCCAGCCAAACGGTGCTGCCAGAAAACTTCTCCTGGCACGTTGAGGAGACGTATCACCGGCGCGGCACGGCGCACGGCCACGACATGATCCACCCGGGCGCCCTTGAGCGAGCGGAGCAGGGATCGCGCACCATGAGCAGCGTCGATGACCACGATGCTGGCGCCGATCCGCCACACCGCGTAGACCACGGCGAGCAAGTCGGCTCCAGGTGGAATCAAGATCGCGACCCGATCGCCCGCGCTGACTCCTCGGCGCGCGAAGGCGTTGGCGATCTCGGCAACACGACCCTTGAGCGCCCCCCACGACACATCTCGGAAAAGATCGGACTCTGGCGATGCTTCCGGAGTTGCACCCGGACGTGGCTCGGACATCGCCACTGCCGCAGAAGTGGAACCTCGACCTCTTCGCCGAAGGTTGTTTCCGAGGTCGTCCTCAGTAGCCTCGTGCGCGTGCACGAGGTCTGAATCTGTGTCTTCCTCGCGACCACCGAGTGACGCGGGAACGCGCACTATCCAGGACCAAATATCGGCGATGGCGTCCGCGCGATCTTCCAACACCAGATGCCCCGCATCCGGATACTGCTGCACGAGCGCACGCGGCAGCCGCCGTCGGAGGTCGTCCAGGTACCGCACTGAGAAGACGGGGTCACGCATTCCCCAGACCAGCAAGGTAGGGACGTCCGCGAGTGTGTCGAGTCGCGCAGCGATTCCCTCGAGAACCGCCGAGGTCGGGTGGTCGGGTCCGGTCGGAATATCCGCCACAAAATCATCGATCGCGTGTCGGTCTTGAGCTGTGGGATACGGAGCTCGGAACGCACGCGCAGTCTCGGCATCGACTCGGGAAATTCGGGTTGTCGCCCGAACAAAGCCCTGTGTCCGGCGTGTCATCACTCCACGGATGCCCGGTAAACGCGTCGCGGCGATGACCCACGGAATGCCCCGATGCTCGGGTTGGTGCACAGCGGTATTCGTCAGGACAACGCCGGCTATCCAAGACGGCGAGTCTTCGTCCTCCATGACGTTCTCACTCCAGCCGAGTGCGACGGGGCCTCCCCAGTCGTGGGCAAGAGCGACGACCGGCCCGCGAACATTCAGACTGCTCACGATTGCTGAAAGGTCTCGAACACGCTGATCGAGTCGGCGGATTCCGCCGCTTCTCGCCGAGAAACCCATACCGACGTGATCGGGGGCGATGACGCGCACCGTTGGCGGTGCCTGTCGAGCGACGTTGCGCCACAGATAGGACCACGTTGGATTTCCATGAACACACACAACGGTGAGTTCGACGTGTTCGGGATTCGTATCGAGAACGTGGACTCCCAGCGTCTCGACAACCGGTTCTCTCTCGCCGACCGGTGGCGACACCTCAGCCCGCTGGTGCGCACCTTCGTTGTTGATGCGCTGGCCGTCGATGAGTTCGTCGCCGATGAAGACAATCCGGGACCACGTTGGGTCGAACCCCTTCACGGGAGGTGCGGTGCGAGCGGGAATCCGCGCCGAATTCACCACTCGATGTCGATGACAGCGGCATTCAAGCCCGAGCCGATGCCCATACAGGCGACCCTGTCTCCCGACATCAGATGTTCGGAGTTCATCGCCAACGTGAAGGGGACCGACGCCGGTCCGATGTTGCCTCGCGTTGGGAAGGTCTGCGGCACACGATGGGGATCGATGTTCAGGGCACGAGCGATCGCTTCGGTGTGGATCTTCGACACCTGATGGATCACATACATCCTGAGGTCGGACCAGTCGAAGTGCTCGGCTGCGTCGGCCCAGGTGAGCACGGCAAGGTCCACCGCTGCTTCGAGCAGCGCGCGACTGTCGGTGCACATTCCCGTCAGATCACCCGTGCACAAAAGGTAATGCTCAGTGGCAGCCCGCGATACACCGCCGAGGAACCTGTGGCCTTCCCGATGCTGAGATGCACGCCCGAGGACCATGGCTGCGCCCCCGGAGCCCAACGTGAACGTGGCAAAGTTCTCCACAATGTCTTCTCGAGTCGCACCCTGGGAGTTCAGACGCTCGACGGTCGCTTGCTGAGGCTGACGGCTTCCTTCACCATCGACAATCAATGCGTAGTCGATCTGTCCGCTGTCGATCATGTTGGCAGCGAGCTGCATTCCACTCATGAAGCCCAAGCACGCGTTCGACAGATCGAAGTTCACGCATGCCGATGAGAGTCCGAGTTGACGGTGCACATCGACGGATGCGGACGGCTCCAGCCGCTCACGACACACGGATGTATCCACCAGCAAACCGATGGCTCGGGGATCAACACCAGCTTCTGCGATGGCTTTCGCGCCTGCCATCGCGGCTGCATCAGCGAATGACACGTCTGACGGCCACCAACGACGCTCAGAGATTCCTGCCAGCTGCTCGAGCATTCCTCCGTGCAAACCCGCACTCGCATATGCCGGAGCAAGCCATCCGTCGATGTCAGAGGACGTGATCACCTCGGGTGCGTCGACCGCAGACACCGCCAGCACGGCCGTATCCGTGAAGGTGAATACCGAACTGCCCGTTGAGGGAGTTGGAAGGTCATCGACCGCGCTGACGCCCTGGCTCACCCGAGTGACCCCCTTCAAAGACGGATCCGACATGCGTGCTCTGCCCCCCTAGCCTGCCATGACCAGCGCGATACCGCCGTCGGGCGTCTCCCCGACCGTCTCCCGGACCGGTAACTGCACGCACCCCACCACCGAAAAGCGGTCGCAACTACGGCTCGGCGCATGCCATGACCTACCGTCTCAGCCATGAGGCGTTCGCAGGCAGCCATGAGGCGACGGGCACGCAGGTGGATCGGTGGGTTCGCCGGCGTGGCGCTCCTGGGCTCCGCGGTGATCGTCTCTCCGGCCATCGTCTCCCCCGCTGCGGCGGACGAGGCAGATGCCGATTTGGCGCGCTTCTACGGCCAGACCCTCACGTGGGGTTCCTGCGACGATGCAGCAGGTGACTCCCAATGCGGGACGGTCACCGTGCCTATGGACTACCGCAATCCCGCAGGTCGAACCCTGGATCTCGCCGTCCTTCGCATCCCCGCCAGCGGGAATGCGCGCGGGAGCCTGCTGGTCAATCCCGGCGGCCCTGGGGCGGACGGCGTGGACTTCGCCGAATACCTCAGAACCGTCATCGATTCAGATGTTCGAGCGGTCTACGACATCGTCGGATTCGATCCACGTGGAGTGGGACAGTCCGCACCCGTCACCTGCCTTACGGACAAGCAGATACTGCGCTGGAATCGGACCGACATCACGCCCGACACCGCCCGTGAGCAGAGAACACTGTTCTCCCGAGCCGATCGCATTTCCCGGGGGTGCCTCGATCGCGATGCTGCTCTCGCTCGATCTGTCGGCACGGAGAACTCCGTGCGCGACATGGACATCCTTCGCCGCGTCCTCGGTGATGACGAGTTGAACTGGTTCGGCTTTTCCTACGGGACCGAACTCGGGGCTCTGTATGCCCAACGCTTCCCGGACCGCGTGGGACGCATGGTTCTCGACGGAGCAGTAGATCCGTCTCTGAACGCGATGGAAGTGTCCGAGGATCAATCAGCAGGGTTTCAGCGGGCGATAGCCCGCTTCGCCACCGATTGCGCGAAGCGATCGAACTGCATCGCGACGACGCAGGCAGGAGTGCTCTCGGCCATTAACCGACTACTCGTGCAACTCGACCGGGCTCCGCTGCCATCGGATGGCAGCCGACGCCTCGTGCAAGCCGAGGCCCTCACCGCTTTGTTCTTCTCCATGTATTCGACCGATCTGTGGCCGACGCTGCGTTCGGGACTGAGCCAAGCGCTCGACGGCGACGGTTCGACTCTTCAGCTGCTCGCACAGCTGGCGAATGATCAAACCGGACCCAACACCTTCGGCAGCAACATCACGTCGGCCTTCTACGCCATCGGGTGCTGGGATTATCCCCCGACGCCGGGCATCAAAGGCCTGCGCCGTGCGGCATCCGAGTGGTCCACCAATGCGCGGGTGCCACAGATGGCCGTCGCGATGTCCTGGGGCAACGCCCCCTGCAGCACGTGGTTCGGACATTCGGACACACCACCCGCGCCAGTGACCTCCACCACGAGCGCGCCCATCTTGATCATCGGAACGACCTACGATCCGGCAACTCCCTACGCATGGTCCCAGGCGCTACGTGCACAACTACCGACCAGTCGACTCCTGACCCACCGCGGTGACGGTCACACGGTGTATGGCGGTAGCAACCTGTGCATCGACAGTTTCGCGGACATCTACCTGCTCACCGGCGACCTGCCAGAGCCGGGAACCGTGTGTTCAAGTTGACGGCTGTGACGTGAATCGCCTGACGTTGAGCCGCGCCCTTGATCGCGAACACTTGATCGCGAACACGAGTCCTGACGTCCTCGCCGCCTGCCTCTAGGACGCGTCGTCGTTGCCCGACTTGTCTTCCTTATCGGTCGAGCCTTCGAGGCCTGCAAGGAATTCCTCTACCTGGGCAGCGATCTCGTCACCACTGGGCACCTCACCCTGCGGGGCACTGCTGGGCTTGGTCAGCGCGCTGCGTGCTTCGATCATTTGGTCGTACTGCGTCTCCAGAGCGCTCACGACCGCGGCGAATTCCTCGTTGCCCGTCAACTGCTCTGCGACCTCGCCGTCGGCTTTCTCGGCCTGGGACTCCAGACCCATGCCCGTCAAGCGCAGTCCGGTCACCTCNGTNAGCCCCTCGATCANCACCATCGCGCATCGCGGATAGTCGAATTGCACGAGGTAGTGGGGCACCTGGGCCGTCACCCCGATCGATGACAGGCTGCGCTGGCCGAGGTGAAATTCGAGTAACGCACCCATGTGCCCGGGAACTTCGATATCGCCCAGGACAGCGCTGCGGCCTGCGGTCAAGGCGGCGTCGTTTCCGTGCACCGTGATGCCGATCGGACGCGTGTGCGGCGCCGGCCAGGGAATGGCGGTGAGTCCCACCGCGTGGGATAGGCCGAACTCATCAGCCAGCAGATCGACCGCCGCCAGAAAGCGATTCCACTGGTAATCGGGCTCCGGGCCGTCCAACAGGAAGAAGTCGCGACCTTCGGCATCGACCACTCGATTCACTTCGAGTTGAGACGACTCCACCGCGGAGAAATGGTCCGAGGAGAAGGTCATTCGGGGGCGTCGCGCGCGGTAGTCGAGTAACTCATCAGAATCGAAGGTCGCCACGAGTTCGGTGGTGCAGGTCTCGCGAATGTGATCGGCTGCCTGCCGAACACCGCCACCGGCATCCACAAATCCCTGAAAAGCGTGCACCAGAGTCGGCACGCGTGGAGGCGCGATCGTGCTCGGATCGCTGTGGAACGTCAGCAACTTTCTCGGCGATCTCATAATGCCTCCTGCTCTCAGGTTACGGGGACTCTCCTCGAATTGCGATCGGGAACTCGGGGCGTTCGCAGAGTGCGAACGGGCCCTGGGGATATTCCCCCTGAGGACGGGGATCGGTCATGACGTCAGGTCCGTGCCTTCGCACCGAGGACGAGGAGTTCCAGGACTACGAGTTCGAGTCTGCAGCCGGCTTCTTCGCGGTCGACTTCTTCGCCGTCGACTTCTTCGCCGTCGACTTCTTCGCGGTCGACTTCTTCGCGGTCGACTTCTTCGCGGTCGACTTCTTCGCCGTCGACTTCTTCGCCGTCGACTTCTTCGCGGTGGTCTTCTTCGCAGTCGACTCGGCAGCCTTGGACGACGTCGCATCCGCGCTTGT
>PBWE01000024.1 GCA_002728915.1 Micrococcales bacterium | reverse complement strand
CGCATTGCTGTGCCATCTACTCCCCCTCTCCAACGACTTTCAATGTGATGGGTCCCAAGTGATCGAACTCGGCTCGGAACGTATCGCCTGCCTGGATGGGAACCATGGCATGCAGTGCTCCGGTCATGATGACGCTGCCGGCCGGTAGGTGTGCTCCGAGGGGCGCGAGGGTGTTCGCCAACCAGGCGACGGCGGCGAGCGGATCTCCGAGTGCCGCGGCGCCGGCTCCCGTTGCCACAACGTCTCCGTTCTTGGTGAACACCATTCCGATCAGCCGCGGGTCCACAGAATCGAGAGGGATGACCCGGCTCGACAGGGCGATGGCCCCATTGCTCGCCAAATCAGCAACGGTGTCGGCGATCGTGATCTTCCAATCGCGGATACGTGAGTCCACGATCTCNATNGCNGCGGTGAGGCCGCGNGTGGCCNGGTAGACGTCAGCNGCNGTGCAGTGGGGACCNGATAGNTCGGAGTCCAGNGTCACCGCAATCTCCGCCTCCACGCGAGGTGCGATGAAGGCATCAACGCGAATGTCTGCTCCATCTTCGTGCACGGTGCTGGCGAACACCGGGCTGAAGTCCGGCTGATTGACGCCGAGGAGGCGCTGCATAGGAGCAGACGTAAGGCCGAGCTTGTAGCCAGAGATCACCTCCCCATCCGCGACGAGTCGCTCCACGAGCAACTGTTGAACGGCGTAGCCGTCCTCCATGCCCAGGTCCGGCATGTGCTCGGTGAGTGGGTCGATGGGTGTTCGAGTGCGACGAGCCTCATACAGGGCGTCGGCGAAATCCTTCGCTTGCTGCCGGTCTAGTGAAGTCACGGACTTCCTCCTTTGCTGTCTCGGTACCCGAGACGTCGACTTATTGCCAATCCGGCATCGATGCAGGGGCGTGCGAAGCGTTTGAGGGATTCGCCGCCGAGGCGCTGCACCGGTCCTGCGATAGAGATTGCCGCGACCACGTCGCCGAAACCATTGCGCACGGGTGCTGCCACCGACCCGACGCCCATCTCGGCCTCGTTGATGTTTTGAGCCCAGCCCTGGCCTTGGATGACCTGCAGCTCGCGGCGCAGGCCTTCGATAGTGGTGATGGTGTGTGGGGTTTTCGAGGGAAGTCGCCAACCCTTGAGCGTTGTATCGAGTTCTTCGGCAGATAGGCATGCCAGGAGCAACTTGCCGGTGCTGGTGCAGTGGGCGTCGTTTCGATGGCCAACGCGGCCGAAGAGCCGAAGGGTCTGCGGGCTCTCTCGGCGTTCGATGTAGACGACCTCGCGGCCGTCGAGTACCGCAACTTGGACTGTCTCCTTCGATGCGTTTCGCAACCCTTCCAGCACGGGTGTGCATGCCTCGTGAAGGTCGGTGTGCCAGTAGACGGAAGTTCCGAGTTCGTACATGGCCAACCCGAGACGGTAGGCACCGGTGTCGGGATCCTGTTCGAGCAGTCGCTCCTCGGTGAGTGTGTTGACGAGTCGATGTGCCGTGCTTTTTCCCACTCCGAGTCGCCGCGACAATTCCGTGACCCCGAGTTCTCGATTTCCCTTGCTGAATTCTTTAAGGAGACGTGCAGCGTTCGCGACGCTGGAAAGGGTCGAGTGTGCGCGTTGGGGTCGCTCTTGGGTATCGGTCATTGCTCTGCGCTCCGGAGAATCGCGAGCGTGTTGCGTCGAATGACGTCGAGATCATCGACGTCGTCCGCGGCAACTGTCGTGCCCGTCAGCGCACCGGCGAGGAGCCGTGCGGCATTCGGCATGGCGTTGACATGAGCCTGATACATCTCCGACACCAGCGAACCGTCTCGGGGGCGAAGTTGTGCGATCGTGGTGAAGTCGCGATCGGCGGCTGCCTGCGAATGCGCAAGTCCGGTGCCGGCGTGTTGCGCGTGGTGGGCAGACAGCCCACTGCCCGGCGGGACGGAAAGGTGATAGACGACCGATCGAATGCCGAGGGTTTCGCGAACCGCTTGGGGGGCCGGTTCGAGTGTTTCGTCGATGAGGCCGAGGCCGGGAGAGATGACGGGGTCGAAGAATCGAAGCGTCCAGTGCATGTCGTCGAGCTGCTGCTCCAGGGACACCTCCGGACCTGCCGGAGCCGGGAGCTTGTCGGTGGTGGCGAGTACATGGAGATATCGAGCCCCCGCGACGATCACGGTGAAGGTATCGGCGGCAAAGAGCGGCAATCGAGCGCGATCGCCGGGGGGAAGGGCGTTGGCGGCGTCGATATAGGCACCATGAACGGCCTGGACGTACTCGGCCATGGCGGAGCGCATCTGCTCGGGACCGGCGTGCTCGGTCATGAGGCGCGAGGTTAGCAGCGACTGTTCCGCTAGATGGGACGGCGTACTTACATGCGGGACAATTTCCTTCTACGGTCTCCTCCAGGTCAGCCACGGTGTGGGCTACCTAACGAAGGAGCGGATGTTTTATGGGCATGCAGCGGTTGGCACACGTTGATGTGACCGTTACCGATCTCGACCTAGCGGCGGCGTACTACACAGAAGTCATCGGCATGCTGGAAACAGAGCGTGACGAGAACTCCGTCTACCTCAAGTGCTGGGATGAGCCCAACCACCATTCGCTCCGGCTGATCTACGGTCCCCGGGTTGGTTTCGACCTGATGTCCTTCAAGGTCGACCGTGATGACGATCTCGAGGAGTTCGAGCGCCGCGTCCTGAACTACGGATTTCCCGTCCGCCGGGTGTCGAAGGGGGAGCGTGTCGGCCAGGGCGAGTCCATTCAGTTCGAAACTCCCTCAGGTCAGGTTATGGAACTCGTGGCCGATCTGGAGATGGTGGGCCGAGCCACGTCGCCGGTCAATCCCGTGCCCTTCGTCGAGGGACTGCCGGGAATCGCGCCGCCGCGACTTGACCACCTTCTCGTCACTGCGGAAGAGGTAGGGGACTCAACGAAGTTCTTCGAAGACATTTTCGGATTCCGGACGACCGAACAACTCCTCGACGGCCAGGGACATCAAGCAGCTACCTGGCTGACCGTGACGGATAGTCCTCACGACCTCGCTATTGTCACCGGTAAGAACGGGGGACTGCACCACTTCGCCTGGTGGTTGGACGACTGGGACCACGTTCGCCGCTCGGCTGACGTCCTCGCGTATAACGGCATTCAGATCGACGTCGGGCCGACGCGCCATGGAATCACGCGCGGTAACACGATCTACTTCTTCGACCCGCTGGGAACCCGAAACGAAGTCTTCACCGGCGGCTATCGGCCCGATCCGGAGTTTCCCACGATCACGTGGACCGAGGATCACATCGGCCGCGCAATCTTTTACTACGAAGGCGAACTGAACACTCGCTTCATGACGGTGCACACCTAAAGGCCTACTATGGGAATTCTTCGTTTATCGCATGTCGAGGTTCGGGTTCCGGACCTGGAGTTGGCGACCGCCTATTACACAGAAGTCGTCGGCCTATACGAGACCGCTCGCGAGCAGGACCGGGTCTTCCTCAAGTGTTGGGATGAGCAACAACATCACTCTGTCATTTTGACCAGCGAACCGACCTACGGCCTGAACCACATGGGGTGGAAGGTTCGCTACCGCGAAGATCTCGACCACTACACGGACAGGCTTGCCAAGGCGGGTGTGGACGTCGTGCGCTACCAGGCTGGTGAGATCGGTCCGGGTCATGGCGAAGCAATTCGGTTCACGTTGCCGAGTGGGCACGTCATGGAGCTGGTGTACGGAATGCAGATTGTGGGCAACCTGCTTCCGTTGGTGAACCCGCCCCCCAAGCCGATCAACATGGTTGGTTTCGCGCCACCTCGCTTGGACCACATCTTCATCACATGCGAAGACGTGGCGGGTAACACCACCTTCCTGCAGGAAGTGCTCGATTTCCACCTCACGGAGCAGGTCGTTGGTGACGATGGTTTCCAGGTCGCCACGTGGCTGGAGCGCTCGCATCACTCGCACGACATTGCGCTCGTCACCGGCAAGGACCGTGGTCTTCACCACTTCGCCTTCTGGGTCGACGACTGGACGGCCATCCGAGACACCGCCGATGTCCTGGCGTATCACGGTGTTCCCATCGAAACGAACCCAACGCGACACGGCGCGACGCGCGGGCACTGCATTTACTTCTTCGACCCCGCAGGCAATCGCAACGAGGCCTTCACGGGGGGCTATCAAGTGGACCCGGAGGAGCCACCCATCACCTGGACCGAAGCGGAAATGGGTCGCGCCATCTTCTATTACGACGGCGTAGTCGATCAGCACTTCCTGACGGTGCACAGCTAGGAGAGCGATGACTGCATCTGACATCAGGAACGTGCAAGCCGACGGGGCGGAGCCCGTGAGTGATGAGGCGGCGACCGCGGACGCGCGCCCGAGGCTTCCTCACCTGAATAGAACCGATCCGCCGGCGTATCTGCAGAACTACCTGAATCGCGAAGCGCAGGGTGGCAAGCGGCACGAGCTCGACGGTGGGGCCGATCTCGACTCCGGCCGCACCGACGACACACCGTTGTATTTGCGACGCTTTCGTGATCGCAAGTCCGGCGCCCATCCCTTGGAGAGCCCACTGCCTGAGTGGGAGGGACAAGAACTCGGTGTGACGCTTGCCCGCGCCCAGATTACGAAGACGAAGGAAATCGTCCCGGAAGATGCGGAGCAGGCAGGAGCGAAGGTGCTCACGCAGGTCCACATCATTCGGCACGGAGAGACTCAGGGTTACTCGACGGAGAGTGGCCTCACTCCTTTGGGCAGTTGGCAAGTGCATCGGCGCGGATTCGACATCTCCAAATCGCTTCGAGAAGGGGAGCGCGTTCACATCGTGTGTGCGGATACGAATCGTGCCCGTCAGACATCGGAGGGGATACGGAAAGGCCTTCTCGACGGCCTGACGATGTGGGGGCGCGAGGCAGAGGTCTCTGAGGTTCACGCGATGGAAGAGTTTCGAAACTTTCAAGTGTGGACTCCGGAAGGCCTTCGAGACGTCACAGGAGCCTTCCGGCTGTACAAGAAGGAGATGGAGAAGTACGAGCGCGTCGCCATGGGCAATCGACCAAGTTGGCTTGTGGAGATCGATCGTTTCTGGCAGACCCAGGCGGGCGGTGGAGACCCCATCACGTTGTGGACGCAGATCCCGATGCTGAACTTCGAGCCCCCGTCAGCGACGGTTCGCCGTTTCTGGGCGGGTATCGAACGAATCCGGACTGAGTACCCGGGGGATCGCATCATCGTCGGCACGCACTCCGGGCCGATCCGGGTCTTCGCGATCAGCGCTTTCGGGTACGACCCTGGCGAGCCTTACAACACCGAGGAAGTCATCGTGCGGCTTCTTGAAGAGAAGTCCGCCCTCATCGCTTACCGCAACAGGGTTCAGGAGGTTCAAGTTCCCCAGCTGGATCTATTGCCCGACTGGTGGGAGCGGCTGGAAGGCGTTGCATTGCCATCTCGTCAGGAGGCTCGCGCATGAGCATGGTTATGTGGTTCAGCGAGTATTCACCCAGCGTGAAGACGAGCGTGGGTGGCAAGGGAGCCAGTCTGGGAGAGATGACCGGCGCAGGGTTGCCCGTACCTCCCGGCTTCGCGTTGACCACCGCGGCGTTTCGAGCCAGCAAAGAACAGGCCGGCCTCGACGCAGAACTCGCCGTTCACCTTGATGGCCTCGACACCAACGACACGAACATGGTCTCCGAGCGGTGCAGCGAGATACGACGCGCGATCGAGGGCATGGCGATGCCTTCAGCGGTTGAAGATGACCTGCGTAGTGCGTACGCGACATTGTGCTCGGAGTCGAACACAGACGACGTGCCGGTGGCCGTGCGCTCCTCGGCAACGAGCGAGGACTCCCCTGATGCATCGTTCGCCGGAGAGCACGACACGTATCTATGGGTCCGAGGAGCCGACGACGTCGTTGATGCTGTGCGGCGCTGCTGGGCGAGCCTGTTCACCGATCGGGCCACGTGCTACCGAGTGGAGATGGGTTACGAGCATCACACCGTCGAGATGAGCGTCGTCGTCCAAAAGATGGTGCGTCCGGTTTCTGCCGGTGTCGCGTTCACCTTGAACCCCTCGAACGGCGATCGTTCACAGATTTGCATCGACTCTGCCTGGGGCTTCGGTGAAGGGGTCGTCTCGGGAGAAGTCACTCCTGACAACTTCTTGATCGACAAAGTGATGTTCGAGATAGGAAGACGAGAAATCTCGAACAAAACCCATGAATTTCGTCTCACCGACCACGACACTGTGGAGAAAGTCGAGACGGAGAAAGAACGCGCATCGGAAAGCAGTCTCACCGATGCGCACATCAAGGCCATCGCCACGCTGGCGAAGGAAGCAGAGAAGCACTACGGGTGTCCTCAAGATATTGAGTGGGCCGTAGATGCCGACCTGCACGAGGGAGAGAACGTTGTGTTGCTCCAGTCACGTCCGGAAACCGTGTGGAGCAAGAAGCAGAGTGACTCTGCCTCGGGGGGATCGAATGGAGACTTCATGGCGAGCATCGTCTCGACTCTGATGAATCCACTACACACCCAGAAGCGCTAGCGGTGCTCTGGATAAAGAACAAGGAAAGGACAGCTCATGCCGGATCGGTTTCCTAGTCCCTTCGAGATAGCTACTCCCGAAGGCGCCGAAGGTTGGCAAGAAATGTATGTGTACTCATCGATGTTCTCGGAGTCGCGACGCGACTTCGAAGATTCGATGTTCTGGTTTCAAGACGGCGTCCATTGGCCGAACGTTCTGACCCCCTGGGACGCGACATTCTTCGAGTTCGCGATCGCGTCACTGTCGCAATACAACACCCGTCACCTGCAGGTGCCACCAGCCAATGGCATCGCGTTCAGGATCCTCAACGGTTACGGGTACTTGTCGCCGGTGCCGGCAGATGAATCGACTATCGAAGAGAGAGTTGCGAACTTCACCGATCGTGCCGGCCATTACTTCATGAATTGGAACGACCTGTACGACAACTGGATGACCAAGATCCGAGATCTCGTGGGCGAGCTGGAGTCGCTCGAGTTCAATCCGCTGCCAGAGATCGAGGATGCGGATGAAGTTGTGAAGTCCGGTGCCGGGCTGGGTTCGGGCTATGCACTCCAAGACAACTACCACCGGATCGTGAGCCTGGGACTGAAGTTATGGAACTACCACTTCGAGTTCCTGAATCTCGGGTACGCGGCGTACCTCGACTTCTTCATGTTCTGCAAGACGGTTTTCCCGGATATCCCCGACCAGGCGATCGCCAAGATGGTTGCAGGTGTGGAGGTCGATCTCTTCCGGCCTGATGACGAGTTGAAGCGTCTCGCGCGCAAGGCTGTGGACTCCGGCGTTGCGGGCGCGTTCTCCGCCGGTGATGTCGAGGCGACGTGTGAGGTGCTGAAGGGCTCTTCGGAGGGTCAAGCGTGGATTGCCAGCTTCGAGGAGTCAGCCGAGCCGTGGTTCAACTTCTCGACAGGCTCGGGTTTCTACCATCACGACAAGATTTGGATCGAGAACCTCGAGGTGCCCTTCGAGTTCATCCGGAACTACATCGACATGGTGCAGTCGGGCGAAGACTTGAACCGTCCCGTCGACGCCATTCGCGCCGAGCGTGACCGAGTCGTGGCGGAATACACCGCACTTCTTGGCAGCGACGAAGAAAAGGGAGAGTTCGAAGGCAAGCTCGGGCTCGCCCGCGTGGTCTTCCCGTATGTGGAGAACCACAACTTCTACGTCGAGCACTGGAGCCACTCGGTGATCTGGCGCAAGATGCGGCAGTTGGGTGAGACGTTGGTCAAGGAAGGCTTCTGGTCTGACGCTGACGACATCTTCTACCTCAAGCGCACTGAAGTCGAAGAGGCGCTGTGGGACTACTACAACTCGTGGGCGACACCGGAGGCGCCGGCTGGCCCGTCGTACTGGCCACCGATCATCGAACGTCGCAAGGGAATATGCGATGCACTCAGCAAGGCGAAGCCAAGCCCCGCGCTCGGCGTCCCACCGGAGGTCATCACCGAGCCGTTTACCGTCATGCTCTGGGGTATCACCTCGGACAGCGTGAGCGCTTGGCTCGGCGGTGGCGACGCGAAGGAAGGCGAACTGCGTGGCATGGCGGCGTCCCCGGGCATCGTCGAAGGAGTCGCGAGGGTCATCTTCTCCGCGGACCAAATCGGTGAGTTGCAAGACGGAGAGATCCTGGTTGCTCCGTTGACGGCACCTAGTTGGGCGCCGATCTTCGGCAAGATCCAGGCGACCGTGACCGATACCGGCGGCATGATGAGCCACGCGGCGATCGTGTGTCGTGAGTACGGCGTCCCGGCCGTCACCGGAACGGGCTTCGCCACCACCAATCTGTCCACCGGTCAGCGAATCCGAGTAGATGGAACGAATGGAACAGTGACGGTTCTCGACTAGGGACCATCCTTGTGGTTGGGCGGTTACCGATCGCCGCCCAACCACAAGTTCCGCTCGGCGGGAGTATCCTGTTGCCGAGCATGTCGAGTCGGTTCACACTGAGGCTCAACACGAACACGTGAGATAGAGGAAAGACCATGCTGACAGTCGAACAAAACGAAGAGTTGACTCGGGTAGGGCCAGGCACACCGATGGGTGAGTTGCTGCGCCGCTACTGGTACCCGATCGCCTTCGAGCAGGACTTCGACGACGTATTCACCAAGTCCGTCCGTCTTCTCGGAGAGAACTGGACCCTGTTCAAGACTCCGAAGAGTGGACGGTACGGGATCATCGCCGAAGCCTGTCCGCATCGACGCGCTTCCTTGACCTACGGCGTGGTGCACGAAGACGGCATTCGCTGCGGGTATCACGGCTGGAAATGGGACTTCGACGGCACCTGCCTCGAACAGCCGGCCGAAGCCGATAATCAAAACTTCCGCGATCGCGTCCGGCAGAAGGCAGGCAAAGCCGAGGTTATGGGCGGCATGGTGTGGGTGTACGTAGGTCCCGATCCCGCACCCGAGCTCCCACGCTTCGACGTCTTCGTCATGGATGGAGTCAAAGACTGCGGCTATGCCACCTTGCCGTGCAATTGGCTGCAGATCATGGAGAACTCCGTCGATCCGCACCACGTCGAGTGGCTTCACGGACAGTACTTCGAGTTCTTGGGTCAGACTCAAGGTTTCGAAGCGCCGAAGTCGTTTCAAAAGAAGCACGTCAAGACCGGGTTCGACGAGATGGAGTGGGGAATCCTCAAGCGACGAGTCCTGGAGGGTTCGACCGAAGAGAACGACGACTGGAAGATCGGTCACCCACTCGTCTTCCCATACTTCATGCGTGTCGGGGGAGCGGGCATCGATCAAATGCAGATCCGCGTGCCGATCGACGACACGACGACGTGGAAACTGTTCTACTCCAACCACGCACCACAGGGCGCGGAACCAGCCGATCAGGCTCGTCCGATTTTCTACGAATACCTGTGGAGAGATGAAGAAGGCCGNCACATCACGGACTACATCGAAGGGCAAGACGTCATGGCGTGGGTATCCCAGGGCCCCGTTACCGACCGAACGCAAGAGCACCTCGGCCGTTCAGATGCAGGCGTGGCCATGCTTCGCAAGATGTTCAAAGAGAACATGAAGAAGGTGGCAAACGGTGAAGATCCAATCGGCACCGTCCGCGAGAAGCACGATCGCATCGACCTGCCGTGCGAGAAAGACAAGTTCGGTGCGGAACGGGAGTTCGCCGAAGCGTGGATCACCCTAGGGTCGTCGCGATACAGCCCGATCAAGCAAGACTTGCTGGATCTTCACAACAGGGCCTGGGCCAATAGGGAGAAGTCGAGTGCCAGCTCCTGACGAGGCGACCGACATGTCCGCGCGATCACGGATCATGTCGGAGTTGCCCCCGGATCCTCATCGGCTCCCTGCCCAGGGAGAGTGGTTCTCTGCCGATGCAGAGAGGCATCTGCTTGACCGTCCCAAATTCTGCCCCATGTGCGGCGAAGATCTCGAAGCCGATGGTGGGATCACAACGGAGTACTGGGCTGGGGACACTCGCAACTTCATGACGTGGTGTGGCGACTGCGGTTGGTTCGGAGAAGTCGTGCGCTTCGACATGGTCACGATTCAAGAGGAAGAGCACTGACACCACCAGAAGAGTCCGACGAGTCTCGACGTCAGTCAATCGCCGACACCATCGTCAGTGCCCGTGAGAGCGCACGCTTGCTGGATGCATCCACGATCGACATCGGGCTCGACGAGGCGTACGGTGTTCAAGACCGAGTTCATCATCGACTGCGGGCAGATTCGCCGACCGTAGGTTTCAAACTCGGCTACACGTCCCAGGTCATGCGAGAAGCCATGGGAATCGACGAGCCAAATCACGGCCCCTTGACCGAATCAATGGTGGTCACATCCGGAACGGTTGTGTCCGGTCTCCTGCAACCCAAGGTCGAACCCGAACTAGCAGTCTTCCTAGACGCGCAGGGACGCGTGGAGCGGACCGTGGCGAGTCTTGAGGTTGTCGATTCGATCTGGCAGGACTACCAATTCACCTGGGCTCACAACACCGCAGACGGCTCGTCGGCGGCGTTCGCTGTTCTCGGTGACACGATGCCCGAGGGTTGCTCGCCGGACACGGTCGACATCACGATGACCTCGAGCGATGGAAGCAGCAGTTCGGCGTCGGGAAATGCCTCCGGACTCGACCTCCCGGAAAGTCTTGTGTGGCTCGCCAACCACTCAGATCTCCCGCGCGATCTTCGCGCAGGCGACGTTATTTTGACCGGCGGGTTGGCGAAACCGCTCGACCTGCACGCGGGCGGATGGATTGAAGCCGTCTTCGCTGTCGGCGATTGGACAACCACTATTCGTGTTGAGCGAGGTGCGGATTGATTTCCGGACTTGTCTGGGATTTCGGCGGCCCTGTTCTGTTGACGCCGTTCGAGTTGGTCAGCATCGGCGAGCGCAATCTCGGACTCCCCGCAGGAACGTTCACGTGGAGGGGCCCGTTCGAACCGGAGGCTGATCCGCAGTGGCAGGCCTTTCAAAGAGGCGACATCAATGAGCGCGAGTATTGGGTTATTCAGGCGCAGAAATTCGCCGAAGTCACCGGACGGTCCCCGGAAATGGCGTCGATGATGGCGCCCTTCTATGCGGGTGATGAAGAGGAAATTATTCGACCAGGAGCGCGCACACTTATTCGTGACGCAAAAGCCGCCGGCATTCGAGTCGGGATGCACACCAACGACCTCACGTCATTCCACGATCGAGAGTGGATCGATCGGATGAGCATCCTGAAGGAATTCGATGTGGTGGTTGAGGGGCGCACGGACGGTCTGTATAAGCCGGACCCTGAGGCCTACTTGTTGATGGTGGAGCGGATGGGCATGGAGCCTTCAGAAATCGTCTTCATCGACGACCAGCCCGTAAACATCGAGGGTGCGCGATCCATCGGAATGGTGTGCGTTCACCTTGACCCCACCCATCCGGAGGCTGGCTTCCTCGAGGCCCGGCGACTGCTCGGCCTCGAATCGCGATAACTCTCGAACCGCGTTAACCCTCGAACCGCGTTGACCTTCGAACAGTGTTAAGCCTCGAGTTCGGGGGCTCCGGCGTCGGGTGCGGAATCTCCACGGTCCATCAGGCGTAGTCCCCACCCGACGCTCGGTCCGACGAACAGGGCGAAGAGCACGGTGCCCAGCCCGACGGTGCCGCCGAGCAGCCAGCCAATGACGACCACGGAAACCTCGATCCCCGTCCGAACCCGCGCCACCGGCCATCCGAATCGAACGTGCAGACCGGTCATTCATCCGTCCCGTGGGCCGGGGCCCAGATTGGTGGTCAATTACAAGCCGCTGCCGAGACCGATCAAGGCGATGCCCCCGATGACGAACAGCAGGCGAAGCCAGAGCGCGCTGGGATAGGGGATCACTTGCACACCGATTTGCAGCGCACCGGCAATGATGACGGCGTTGGCAATCGTTCCCAATCCGGGCCTCTCCCGAAGGGGAATCCACAAGAGCAAGACGACGACGCTCAGAACGAATGTTGCAAGCCCGATCGACATCGGAGTGTGCTCGGTCAAGCCTTGAGCGAAGACCGTCCACGGACCGTTGCCTAAATCGGCGACGACGAGTAGTGCCTCTCCGGTGCCGAAGAGCGCTAAGCCCAGGATGAGGACACCGAGCGTGGACGGACGTGCGCGCCAGCGAGCGGCCGAGCGCCACGGTGTGACAGGAATCGTGCGAGACGGCCGCAACCATCCTGGAACCTTCAGTGGGCGATTCATCGTGGCGTTACCGTACGGGGATGCATGTCCGTTGGGTAGGCGCGGTACTTCTCGTAGCCGTGGCATTAGTGAGTGTGGCCGGGTGCGGTGACGATTCAGCGAGTGAGGACGTCATGCAATCGACCGCGCCGTCCGCCGCGGAAGTAGAAGAAGGGAGCCAGACCTTTTTGGAGAATCAAGAACTCACCGTCCTTGACCAGAGGGTGACGTATCCGAAGAAGAAGCCGGCGCGCATAAGTAGCGAAACCGTCGTTCTCGGACCAGGTGAGAGCACCGGTTGGCGCAGACACCGAATCCCCGTCTACGTGCATGTGCTCGCCGGCACCTACACGGTGGATTTCGGTGAGGGAGCCCTCGTGGAATACCCCNCAGGTNCGGCNTTCATTCAAGCGACCAANACCGACTACAACGGTATGAACACGCACGACGAAGAGGTAAGTGTCTTGCANGTGTATNTGGGNGCGAAGGGATTGAGAGACATCATCGAACGTTGAGAAAGCGGCNGCGGCGGCCCGTGTTGACCGGCTACAGTGCGNTGGTGCGAGCCTCNACCGCTGCCNTTTCGGCGAACCGTTGGGGTAGNGCTGACATCGTCGCCGTCGCCCCCGTTATTGCGGTGGTCTGTGCTGGATGGCTGGTCATGGTTGTNTGGCCAATGCGACACGATTTCACNGGATTTGTTGTCGGCTGGTCGGTGATGAGCGCGGCCATGATGGTGCCCACCATCGTGCGGCCGATGCAGCGCATTGCCGCAGGCCGAGCATCCAGAGCCATGAGTTTTGGTTCGGGCTACGTGGTTGTGTGGGCTGTCCTCGCGCTTCCTGCGTGGCTTGTCGTGTCCTACTGGCCTATCAATTCCCTGACCCTCGGTTTGTCGTGGATCGCCGTGGGGGCGTACTTGCAGGCACCGGTGGTGTTGAGTTCCTTCCGCACCTGTCGCTCATTGGCAATTACCCAACCCCCGGTGGTCTCCGGGCTGCGTCAGGGTCTGGCGTGTGCGACCGGTTGCTGGCCGTTCATGGTGGTGGCGATGATGTCCGTGATGNCACACACCAGNGGCGGGCTTCTTTCTGCCGCCGCCATGTTCGCCGTGATGCTCGTGATGATGTGGCAGAAATCTCCCGCCCGCAATGAGTTCGCATTGCGTTCGGTAGGACTAGTTCTTGTTATCGCCGGTGCAATCTTCGCGGTTGCAGACATCGGGGCACTGCACACGCACGTCAATTAGAGGGNNAGCCTCCATCGGCTAGGAGCCAGCAACGTCACTTGGCACGTCGATGTCTTTTCCGGAAGCAATGTCNCCGATCTCNACCAANACCACGTCGTCNCTTTGACTCACGAACGATCGAGCCCCTTCATCGCCGCCGACGGTATCGATCAGTTCGCGGAAGTGCTCCCGTGGAATACGCACGGGATGGCCGCGCTCACCGTCGAAGGTCGCCACGGCAATGCCGCTATCGGCAGCAGCAACGCGTTGAACGGATTCGGAGGTGAGGCCTGGTAGGTCCACGAGTGTGATGAGCGCGTAGTCGGCCTCGGTAGTCGCGTTCACCCACTTCAGGGCGATGCGCAGCGATGAACCCATTCCTTCTTCCCAGCCGTGATTCACGATCACGAGGGCATCGTTGACGTTTCCTTCCCACGCTCCCAGGATCACGAAGATGGGATCACATCCTCCTTCGCGCAGAACGCGAACGGAACGATCCACGAGGCGCTCGCCGTCTACCTCGAGCGGGGCCTTGGGTTCTCCGAATCGGGAACCACTCCCGGCAGCGAGCACTACACCCGCGCATGGCGCAGGGATGTCGCTCATCGTGGAGCACCTGGGTGGATGGGGCCGTTGGTATCGGTGAGATGTCGTCCGCTGCCGCCCCATCGAGCCTGAACAATCTCGGCGGCGATGGAGATGGCCGTCTCCTCGGGCGTGCGGGCTCCGAGGTCGAGCCCGATCGGGGAGTGCAGGCGCTTGAGTTCTTCGTCCGTCACTCCTGCCTCGCGGAGGCGCTCGAGACGATCCTCATGTGTTCTCCGCGACCCCATTGCCCCGACGTATCCGGCGCGACTGGCGAGTGCGACCTTCAGGGCGGGAACGTCGAACTTCGGATCGTGGGTCAGGACGGCGATGACGGTGCGCTCGTCNACATCTTGGGTCTCCAGCCACCGGTGGGGCCAATCGACGACCACGTCATCTGCTTCNGGGAACCGCTTCGCCGTGG
Organism: Micrococcales bacterium; assembly: GCA_002728915.1. Classification (GTDB taxonomy): domain Bacteria; phylum Actinomycetota; class Actinomycetes; order S36-B12; family S36-B12; genus S36-B12. The sequence continues at coordinate 24,844 of PBWE01000024.1, read as the reverse complement.
CGAAAATCGGCCGTGCGTCACACACCGTCACCCGGTAGCCGAGCACCTTGCCGACGCGAACCAAGGATGCGGAGAAGTCAATGGCGCCGAACACGAACATCTGCGCGGGTGGCGCGTAACTGGCCACGAATACGTCGAGACCCTCGCCGAGTCGTTCTCCTTCGCCGCCGTAGTGCAGGAAGCCGGTGGTGCCNGCCGCCAACATGCCCAACGCGTCCTCGCGAACGGTGTCATTGAGCCGCTCGGTTCCCAAGCTGCCCTCGCAGCCGGAAGGGCGAATAACGAGATGTCGGCCGATGCGTTCGGCTACGTCGTCGGGAGCTGCCACGATTGTCGCGATGGCGACTGCCTCCTCGGCTTCGACGCTCGCTGCAACCCCCTCGAGCTCGGGCCAGGTGTCTGTATCGACGCGCTCGGCGAAGACCTCGATGATCCCGCCGCAGGTCAGTCCGACGCCGAAAGCCTCATCGTCACTGATGCCGTATTTGTGGTACTGCGGGACTCCGTTGTCGAGAATCTCTAGGCCCACGTCGAAGAGGGTCCCCTCGACGCAGCCACCGCTGACCGATCCGACCGCCTCGTGGCCGCTGGTCACGAGCATGGCTGCTCCCGCCGGGCGCGGGGCAGATTTCCAGGTTCGGATGACCGTGGCCATGGCCACCGGTTCCCCCGCCCGGTAGGCAGCGAGCAGTTCTTGGAGTACCTCGCGCATGATCCGAAGGGTAGGCCAATAATGTCCCAATGGCCCAGGGAGAGGCGGAAGTCCGCATGGTTGCCGTCGGCACGGAGGCGATCGACGTCGAGGAGCTGCGTCGCGCCGTATCGGACCCTGCGGCCGGGGCGTCTGTTGTCTTCACCGGTGACGTTCGTGACAACGATCACGAGCGGTCCGTGGTCTCTCTGACGTACGAGGCGCATCCGGGAGCGCAGGCGGCCCTGGGCGAGATCGCCGCCGAGGTTATCCGAGAGCACGATGTCATTGCGGTGGCGCTTATCCACCGGCATGGACCTATTCCGATCGGCGAAGCCGCTCTCGTGGCCGCTGCGAGCGCTCGTCATCGTCAACAGGCGTTTGAGGCGTGCGTCGACCTGGTGGAGAAGACGAAGCAGCGAATTCCGATCTGGAAGCATNAGGTTTTTGCCGACGGCACTGATGAATGGGTGAATTGCGCATGAGTTCTGAGAACGGTGCACTCGTCGACACTTTCGGTCGCGTCCATCGGGACATGCGGGTGTCGTTGACCGATCGTTGCTCGCTTCGCTGCAACTACTGCATGCCGGCAGATTTTGCGGAATGGATTCCCGGTGAACACCTGCTGTCAACCGACGAGATGATGTTGGTGCTCGAAGTCGCCACGGAAATGGGCATCAACCAGATGCGTCTGACCGGCGGTGAACCCTTGCTTCGGCCAGATGTTGTGGACGTGGTTCGGCGCCTGAACGCCCTTCCGAACGCGCCGAAGATTTCTCTGACCTCGAATGGTCTTCAGTTGCCCAAACTCGCAAAGGACCTCGCGGANGCAGGACTNGAGCGNGTGAATGTCAGTTTGGACACGNTGGATCCGCAGCGATTCAANGAGATGACTCACCGCGATCGATTCGACGANGTCATCGCTGGAATCGAGGCGGCGAAAGAAGCAGGGCTCCTTCCCGTCAAGGTAAACGCCGTTCTCTTGCGCGGTGTCAACGATGACGAAGCGGTGCCGCTGTTGCGTCACGCCCTGGCGAACGACTGGAAGCTTCGCTTCATTGAGCAGATGCCACTCGATGCTGGCGGCCTGTGGGCTCGGCCCGCGATGGTGACGGCGGACGAAATCATGACGATGCTGTCGGCCGAGTTCGAATTGACGCCGGTGCCGGCGCGCGGTTCCGCACCGGCCGAAGAGTTCTACGTCGATGGCGGTCCCGCCACCGTCGGCATTATCGCTAGCGTCTCGCGACCCTTCTGTGCTGCGTGTGACCGACTACGCCTGACCGCCGACGGACAGTTCCGCAATTGCCTCTTCGCGCAAGACGAGACGGATGTGAGGACCCTGGTGCGAGATGAATCGCTCAGTGAAGACGAGATTCGTCAGGGAATAGCGTCGACTCTGGCGAAGGTGACCACGGCGAAACTTCCAGGACATGGGATCAACGATCCATCGTTCATCCAGCCGACCCGACCTATGTCCGCTATCGGCGGCTGAACTCCCGCAGGNTCTTGGGCGGGCTATCCGCCCGCGGGACATCGCGTGGGCTATCCGCCCGCAAAGGGCGGGAGGACGTCCAACTCGAGCCCGTCACTCACCGTGATCTCGTCCGGATCTCCGTGCACAGCAACCCCGTCAACGAGGTATGAGCAGCGAGGGAAAACCTCGGCCAGCGAGGGGTGGTCGGATTCCAAGGCACGAAGAATGGTGCCCAAAGATCCAGGATCGACCTGGACCTCGCCCACACCTGCGGCGGCGCGAGCCGCGGCGAAGAGGCGCACGGATACGGTCATGCAGAGNAGATTAGCGGGTAACAGGGCGGATCTCAGATCGGTGAATACGCTGACGTCGCGGTTGGCTCACCTAGCGTCTGGTCAATGCGGCAGACCCCAGGGCCGGGCCGACGAACGACGAGCCGGGCGAGCCGGAGGCCGCGGAGTAGCGGAGATCGGATGCAGCTCGAGAACTCTTTCACGGTGCCCTCCGNCGCCGCGTGAATAAACTGATTGCATGCTCGTTTCCGTAGACGATTACCGCGAGGGAATCCTCGCGGGCCTCGAGCCGCTCGACCCCATCACCCTGCCGCTGGCCGATAGCCATGGGTGCGTGCTGGCGGAAGATGTCGTCGCGCAGTGGCCTCTGCCCTCCTTCGACAACTCGTCCATGGACGGCTACGCGGTGATAGCCGGTGACGTGTCCTCTGCGGCCGAGGCCTCNCCGGTGACCTTGACCGTCATCGACGATGTTCCCGCTGGCTCCCGAGCGGACGTTGCTTTGAGGCCNGGGTGTGCGGTGCGCATCATGACCGGTGCCCCNATCCCGTCCGGGACCGANTGCATCGTCCCCGTCGAGGTGACCGATGCGGGAACCGACAGCGTCGAAATCCGNGAGCNAGTNGNCNCCGGCAGCTACATCCGGCGAGCNGGAGAGGACGTGATCATCGGAGACGTCGTGGTTCGTGCCGGGACGTTGCTGTCGTCGCGACAGTTGGCCGTCATCGCCGCGGTGGGCAGAGGGCATGTGGTGGTGTACCCGCGCCCGCGGGTCGCGGTGTTGTCCACGGGAAGTGAACTCGTGGAACCCGGTACGCCATTGAGCAAGGGAATGATCAGTGATTCCAACAGTTTTCTGCTCGTATCGGCAGCCAACGAGGCTGGCGCTCAGGCGTACCGCGTTCCACCGGTGCCCGATGATGCAGAAGCGTTCTCTGCAGCGATCAGCGATCAACTCCATCGAGCCGATCTCATCTTGACGAGTGGCGGCGTCAGCATGGGCGCATACGACACGGTCAAGGAAGTGTTTTCCTCCTACGGCACGGTCGAGTTCANCAAAGTCGCCATGCATCCNGGTATGCCGCAGGGTCATGGGGTCGTTGGTGAGAGTGACGATGAGCGGATCCCGGTCATCACGCTGCCCGGAAACCCGGTCAGTTCGTACATCTCGTTTCAGAATTTCGTTCGACCCGCCATCAACAAGCTCCGGGGCCTCGGGTCGACCGATCGACCACGTCGGGCCGCCGAGGTCACGAAACCTCTTGATTCCCCTCAATCCAAGCGACAGTTCGCTCGCGGACGATTCCTCGACGACGGGCGGGTCGAGCCGGTTGGTGGGGGGCAGGGGTCGCATGTGATCGGTGGATTGGCCCAAGCCGACTGCTTGATCGTGATCCCCGAGGGCGTGGCGCACGTCAACGCTGGCGACACGGTTGATGTCGTGGATTTGAGGGGTGATGTCGGATGACGGGTTTTACGCATCTGGACGATTCGGGCGACGCACACATGGTGGACGTGACCGAGAAGACTGTCACGGAGCGTCGGGCCCGTGCTCGTGCTTTCGTTCGCGTTGACTCGACGGTGGTGGAGATGCTTCGCGGTGCTGGTNTTCCCAAGGGTGATGCACTCGCTGTTGCGCGTATCGCTGCGATCGCTGGAACAAAGCGAACACCTGATCTCATTCCGTTGTGTCACCCGATAGCCATTCACGGCGTTGATGTGGATGTGTCCGTCGAGGATGACGGTGTTCGCATCGACGTGACGGTGCGGACCGCTGATCGAACGGGCGTCGAGATGGAGGCGCTCACCGGAGCATCCGTGGGTGCGCTCGCAGTTATCGACATGGTCAAGGGAGTCGACCGGTCGGCGATGATCGATGAGGTCGTCCTCATGGAAAAGTCCGGAGGTCGTTCCGGCCACTACGTACGAGACGAGTCCGCGTGACCTACCGCGCTCTCGTTATCACCTCATCGAACCGTGCCGCGCGAGGCGAGTGGGAAGACACGTCCGGGCCCATTCTTGTGGCAGGACTGCAGGACCTCAGGCTGGAGGTTGTCGGACCACGCGTCGTTGCCGACGGTGAGCCGTTTCGGGCCGCGCTCGAGCAAGGAGTCGCCGAGGCTTTCGATTTGATCGTGACCACGGGCGGTACCGGCCACACACCGCAGGACGTCACTCCCGAGATGACACGCAGCGTGATCGAGCGCGAGTCCCCGGGCTTGGCGGAAGCGGTTCGCAACTACGGAGTCTCCGCGGGTATTCCGACGGCGATTTTGTCCAGGGGAGTCGCAGGAGTCGCGGGAAGCACCCTCGTGGTCAACCTGCCCGGATCCCCCGGTGGTTGCCGGGACGGCATCGCTGCGCTCGGCCCGGTCCTGCCGCACGCGCTCGACCAAATTCACGGAGGCGACCACACCCGCTCGCCGTGAGACACATTTGCGACACGTTATTCACCTTGCGTTCAGCATGGGTTCGCATGTGAGTTAGGTACCCATCATCCAGCGGCTACGCGCTGTCGCCAAAGTTCCCGCATGGCAGCCCCGCCGACGGAGACCCGTCGAGATCTCGACGCGGCAGCCACCTCCCACCGCGGCGACAGGGTCTTCAATCGAGGCATCACGGTAGCTGCCTTCACGGCCCTTCTCGTGCTCGCTGGGATAGCGATCTTCTTGGGCGTTGCCGCCGTGGAAGCAATCACGACCCAGGGATGGAGCTTCCTTTTCACAACGGAATGGAAGGTCGATCAAGGGGACGAGCCGGTCGCTGGCATCTGGGGAATGCTCTACGGCTCCGTCCTGCTGTCGGTCATCGGTCTCGTCATCGCCGTACCGGTGTCCCTATTGCTCAGCGTCTTCATTGTTTTCCTGGCGCCTCGTCGACTGGGTCGGGCAATGACAAACGTCATCGACCTGATGGCAGCGATTCCTTCCATCATTTTGGGTTTGTGGGCCTTCTACCTCCTCAGTCCACCTGCGGAGCAGTGGCAGTTCTTGCTTAACAAGTACCTCGGGTGGATTCCGATATTCCAAAACGATTCGGGGAACTTCAACGGAACCCCGTTCATTGCCGGTTTCGTGTTGGGCATCATGATGATTCCCATCATCACCTCGGTTTCGCGTGAGGTGCTCGGGAGGACTCCACCGGAATTAATCAATGCGGCGGAAGCCCTCGGTTGTTCCCTTTGGACCATGCTCCGGCATGTTGCGCTTCCCTACGGTCGTGGAGGCATCGTCGGTGGAATCATGCTCGGGCTTGGTCGGGCACTGGGTGAGACCATCGCCATCTTCTTCGTCCTGAAATTGGTCTACGACATCAACTGGTACAAGATCATCGAATCCGAAGGCGGATCCGTTGCCACGTTGATCGTTGCCACCTTCGGAGAGGTCTCCGGTCCCTACGAGCTCAACCTGCTTCTCGCCGCCGGCTTCTTCCTCTTCGTTGGAACGCTGGTTGTCAACGTCATCGCCAACCTCATCGTTCAAAAGACGGGACGGAGCGAGCGATGACCCAGGTCCTTGATCGCGAGCAGATCGCTGAATGGTCCGCGCAGAAGCCACAACGTCCATGGACGAAGAAGCCAGCCCGCTTACAGGCCTGGATTGCTGTTGCGGCGCTTCTGCCTGCCGCGCTTGTCGCTCTCATCTTCATGTACACCGACATTCCGGGGCCCATTCTGCTCGTGGCGGTCTACTTCCCGCTTCAACTCCTGGCGGCAGGAATTGCTGCGGTCGCAACAAAGGGCCGACAGGGAGCGGCCGATTCGGTGATCATCGTCCTTGCCGTCGGCGCGACACTCTTCAGTTTCATCATTCTCACGTCCGTCCTCGGATCTTTGATCGCCCGAGGCCTGGAAGCACTCTGGGGTGAAGACGGCTTCCGCTCCTCGTTCCTCTTCCAAAACAACGTGTACATCAACCCCAGTACGCCCCTGGAATACGGAGGTTTAGGTCACGCTGTCATCGGGACCCTCATGATCGTCCTGATCGCCAGCCTGATCGCCGTTCCGATTGGGATCGCCACGGCCATCTACATCACCGAGGTCCGAGGCCGGGCAGTCCCGTACGTCCGATTCTTCGTCCAGGCCATGAGCGGAATCCCGTCCATCGTTGCCGGATTGTTCATTCTGACGGTTCTCATCGTTTCGGGGGCCATGAACCAAAGCGCGTTCGCTGGTGGCCTTGCCTACGCCATCCTCATGCTGCCCACCGTCGCCCGGACAGCCGAGGAAGTACTGCGCCTCATTCCTGAGGAGCTGCGCACGGGAGCGCTCGCCCTCGGATCAACTCGGGCCCGCGTGGTCCTGCGCGTGGTCATCCCCGCCGCGAAGACCGGCGTCATCACCGCGATCATCCTGGGGGTCGCCCGGGTCATCGGTGAGACTGCTCCGTTGCTATTGACCTCGCTGAAGAGCGACCAGACAATCCTGAACCCCATCGCCGATCCGATTGCAGCGCTTCCAACGTACATCTTCGACAACGTGGCGCTGCCGTACCCGGGTGCGGTCACTCGCGCGTGGGGCGCAGCACTCGTACTCATGATTCTCGTACTCATTTTGTTCACTCTCGCTCGAATTCTTGGGCGAGACCGTCTGAATAGGTTCCGCTAGGAGGAATACATGTCAACCGCTGAATACGAACCAACCACTGAATACGAATCAACCGCTCACTACGAAAGTGATGTCACCGTGCTCGAAGAGCAGTTCGTGGAGCCAAAATCCGTCGGGCCCATCGAGCTCGAGTCTCAAGACGTCTCCGTGTGGTTCGGTAAGCGCAAGGTGCTCGAGGGCGTAAACATCGCGTTTCCCAAGAACACGGTGACCGCCCTTATCGGGCCATCAGGATGCGGAAAGTCGACCTACATTCGAACCCTCAATCGACTTCACGAACTGATTCCCGGTGCTGCCCTAGCCGGATCCGTCCTGTATGAGGGCAAGGACATTTATGACACAGACATCGATCCCGTTCACATTCGCCTTCAGATCGGGATGGTTTTCCAAAAGCCGAACCCCTTCCCCAGCATGACTATCCGCGGAAATGTCCTCTCGGGCTTGAAGTTGTCGGGCATGAAGCGTGATCAGCACGATGACATCGTCGAAGAGACCTTGACCTCCGCAGGGCTCTGGAATGAGGTCAAGGATCGCCTTGATTCTGCAGCAGGGGAGCTGTCGGGTGGTCAGCAACAGCGACTCGTCATCGCTCGCGCTCTTGCCGTGCAGCCGCACGTCCTCCTTATGGATGAGCCGTGCTCGGCGCTCGATCCGACGTCGACGTTGAAGATTGAAGAAACCGTCAGGGAGTTGTCCAAAGACATCACCATCGTCATCGTCACCCACAACATGCAGCAAGCCGTGCGGGTATCCGACTACACAGCGTTCTTCCTCGCGGCGGAGAACGAACCCGGGTATGTCATCGAACAGGGGCCGACGACTGACATTTTCGGGAGCCCACAAGATCAACGAACTCTGGACTACGTCAACGGACGTTTTGGTTAAGACTGTGTTCACCTGGTAACGCAGAGTTCACCTAAACGTTGACGGTCGGATACGGAAACTGAGAACGGAGTTCAGATGGCGCACTTAATTTCCTCGGGTCAGTTTCCAACAGATTGGAGTTTCATCGTGCGACGAATGATCGCCATTGTCGCTGGAACGGCCCTGGCCGCAGGAACGGTGGCCATGGCTTCTCCGGCAAGTGCAGACGAGAATATCCCCGGAGGCGGCGCGTCCTTCCCGTACGTCTTCTTGTCCCAATGCCTCACCGACTTCAACGCTTCCCAGAACAACTTCAACGTTGAGTACACGTCGACGGGTTCGGGCACTGGTAAGGGCAACTTCACCAAGGGCACCTTCGTTTACGCTCAGAGCGACTCGAAGTTCAAGCCAGGTACGGCTCCCAGCTGGGGATGGACCTACATTCCCAACATCGGCGGGGCGATCACCTTCCCGATCAACCTGAAGAACAAGAACAACGGTCGGTCGCTCGGTTCTGCTATCCAGTTGAAGCAGAAGACCTTGACCAAAATCATGGCCGGCAAGATCACCAACTGGCGAGACCGTGAGATCCTCAGGTCGAACCCGAGAATCGCGGCTGGTATTCCAAACCAGAAGATCACTGTGGTCTACCGAGCTGACAAGTCCGGCACCACGAATAACCTCCTCCAGCACTTCAACTCCTGGTCGCCGACGATCTGGAGCTCCGTCGAAGACATCATGTCGACCGCGTTCCCCGGTGGAAAGCCTCCGTCAAACTCCATCTCCGGAAACAAGAACGCCGGAGTCATGGCGCAGATTCAAAAGACCAACGGTGCCATCGGCTATGTAGACCTGGGTGACTCGAAGGGCTACCCGGCAGCACGAATCCAGAACAAAAAGGGCCAGTACGTTGCTCCTTCCTCTCGCAGCGCGGCTCGCAACCTGGCGAACCAGACCGACGTGCAGGCCAGTGGGCTCGTTGATCTGAACTACAACGTGAACGTGAGCGGTGCCTACCCGATCGCCATCTTCAGCTACGGCTTGGGACGCACGGACGGCAAGGGGCCGAACGGGCTCGGTGTTCGCCAGTTCCAGGACTACGTGATCCAGAAGTGTGGTCCGTCGCGGGCATCCTCGCTCGGCTTCGTCCCCGTCGGCGGCAAGGTGCTCGCCAAGGCCAAGCAGCTCGTTCGCAAGATCAAGTAGCACAGGGAACTGATAAACAAGTGAATAGGCGCGAGAGGGCGATGCTCGACCCACGACGTGGTCGCGGCATCGCCCTCTCGGCGTTCGCGCTCTCCGTCGCCGCCGCGGCGTCGGCCTGCACCCCTCCGATGCCGCCCGATGTGTTGGCCGCTCAGGCCGAATCGCAAATCGACTGCCAGACGGGCTCCACCGATGTCTCGGTACCTGAGAATCTGCTGGGCGCGATGACCTTTGTGGGGGATGCGCTGACCTCAGTTTGCCCCGAACAGACGCTGATAGAGGTAGGGCCGCAAGAGCCGGCCAAGCTGAAGGTCGTCGATGGGACACCGTCCCCTGAAGATGTATCCGAGTTCAGTGCCGTGTGCCCAGCAGGGGATGTCATCTACGTCCCGCTGTTCAGCTACCCGGTAACTCTCGCGTACAACATTTTCGGGCTCGAGGGTTTGGTCTTGACCGCGGATGCCGTCGCGGGGATTCTCAATGGCTCTATCACCTCGTGGGAAGACCCAGCGATCATCGATGTGAATGAGGGATTCGATCTCTCAGGGCTGCCCGACATCGAGGTGTACACGGTCGATCAGGATCGAGGATCGGTCCAGGCTATGACTACCTGGCTGTCGGAGGAAGCGCCGCAATCCTGGTCAGAGGGAACACTCGAACGCCTGCCCGGGGACATTAACTTTGGCTCGTCTTTTGAAATGACAGAAGAGCTGGCCTTCATGGAAGGCGCCGTCGCCGTCCTTCCCGTTTTCGAAGCGTTCAATGCGTTCGTCCCGACTGCCGCCTTCCCCGTGACGTACGGCGATGATGGCGCCGAGGAAGAGCTCATCGCCTTCCCGGACGACCCCCAACTGGCGAAGATCGGATCCGGGGCGATGGCGCTGTCGGTCGATGACCGGGGGAATATCGCCGCCACCCCCGCCGTTGGCGGCATCCCCGATGATGAGATTTTCGATCTTGCGGCATCCAAGATCATCCTTCAGGAAGATCAGGCAGTTGTCGGTTGGCCCGTCCTGGGCACCGGGCACCTGCTCGTGTGTGACGACCCTGCGGACCCGCTGCCCCTGTCGGTAGCCCAATATTCACTGCGCCTGGCGGGCCAGGGTGCTCTGGAGACATACGGCCTCACGCCGCTTCCTGAGCCTGTAAGGATTAAGACGTTCGAGCCCTTGAAGGTCACCGTGGCTGGAGAGAACTAGGCGAGCGTGCAGTTCCGCTGTAGTGCGATGAGCGTCGCGGTGAACTAAGAGTGTGAAGAGCGGTAGCGCTCCCACGATTGATGGATTTCGGTCTCTGCGTCTGAGCGCCCCACCCAGGTAGCGCCTTCTACTGACTTGCCCGGCTCGAGGTCCTTGTACACCTCGAAGAAGTGCTGGATCTCCAGTCGATCGAATTCGGCAACGTGATGGATGTCGCGGACGTGTTCCATTCTTGGNTCACCGGCGGGGACGCACAAGACCTTGTCGTCTCCACCTGCCTCATCGGTCATGCGAAACATCCCGACGGCTCGACAGCGGATCAAGACGCCGGGGAAAGTCGGTTCCTGCACGAGAACGAGGNCATCGAGTGGATCTCCGTCGAGGCCGAGGGTGTCGTCGATGTAGCCGTAGTCGTGGGGGTACCGAGTGGACGTGAACAGCATTCGATCAAGTCGAATCCGGCCAGTCTCGTGATCCATCTCGTACTTGTTGCGACTGCCCGCGGGGATTTCGATCGTTACATCGAACTCAAGGGGTTCCACTGCCACCCCTTTCGTGGGAGACGATGCTGGCCGAGGGTTGATGATCTCTGCGTAGGGTAGTAGCAAACACGGAAGGGTCGAATCGTGCAGCCAGCCAGAACGAGGTCACGAAGCCTCGCTGCGGTGCTCTCGCCCGTTGCGGCCCTCGCGCTCGCACTCCCGCTAGCGCTTCCTGCCGAGGCTGCCGACAGCCTCCCGTCACCGTCACCGTCGTCTACTCCGTGGTCCGCCGTATCGGCAGATGGGGGCGCCGTTCCCACGCCAAGCGCGGTTCGTGCCCGGATCGACGATCTNGCCCAGCGGAAATCCTTGAAGCGATCAGGCGTCATGGTCGTNGACCCGGGAACCGATCAAGTTCTTTACGGCAAGCAGGCATCCCGGGCCCTCGTTCCAGCATCGGTCACCAAGATCTTGACTGCCGCCGCTGCCGTGGAGGTCCTGGGGGCGAGCACGCGCCTTGCGACCAGAGCGACAGAACAAGCCAACGTGGTGTATCTGATCGGTGGTGGAGACGCCACGCTGCCTCGATCGCTTGCATCGGATGCGCAGCCGAACGGCCCGGCTTCCCTGAGGCGCCTGGCCCGGAGCACCGCCACGGCTCTTGGGGGAACTACCAAGGTCGATGTCGTNTTCGATGACTCCTTGTTCACCGGGCGTCCACTCGGACCCGGCTGGGCGAAGAGATTCCCGAACGCAGGAGTGGCCGCCCCTGTATCGGCACTGATGATTGATCAGGGTCGCAAGTCTCGATCGAGTCGCGCCCGAGTCGCCGATCCCGCTAAGCGCGCGGCTCAGGTTTTCGCCAAAATTCTGGAAAACCGGGGAGTATCCGTCGGACGGGTCTCGCGTGGACGCGCACCTGATTCAGCCAAGGAACTCGCGAGAGTCGAATCCGCCACGATCGCGGAAATGGTGCAGCGCATGCTCACTGAATCCGACAACGACGTCGCGGAGTCACTCGGGCATCTCGTCGGCAAGGAGCTTCTCAACGATGGTTCCTTCGCTGGCGGAGCCCGCGCCACCAGTCAGGTTCTCTCCCGTGCCGGGATCGATACCGAGGACCTCGCCCTCTTCGATGGCAGCGGCCTGTCCCCACGCAACCGTGTGTCCCCCGCCACGATCGCCGACGTGCTCACCGACGTAGCAGCAGAGCGCCGGTGGACCGAGCTTGCTCAAGGGTTGGCGGTGGCCGGCGTCACCGGGACGCTGGCCAACCGCTTCACTACAAAGGCGACCTCGTCTGGTCGTGGAGTCGTCCGAGCCAAAACGGGAACACTGACCGGTGTTGCTGCGCTCGCTGGAATCGTCATCGACGCAGATAAGCGACCGCTCGTTTTCACGATAATCGGCAACAACATCACCTCGCAGGCCCGAGCTCGCGACACAATGGACCGAATTGCCAGCCAACTCGCGAAATGTGGGTGCTCATCGTGAAGCTCGACAACCCGATCGTTCTCCCGGTCAACCAGTTCGATCACTTCTATCGGGGTGGGGATCGCATCGGTGCCCTCCGGCACGGCCCCGGAGGCCCCCGACGCCCGGAAGAGTGGATCGGATCGGCAACAGCCCGGTTCGGTCAGGCCCCGGCCGGCCTGACGGTNCTGCCCGNTGGCACGACGCTCGCAGANGAGATCAGCGCGGACCCGGCAGCGTGGCTCGGAGCCNATCACGTCGAGCGTTTTGGCACCAGNACCGAGTTGCTNGTCAAACTTCTCGACCTGGGGCAACGCCTTCCCGTCCACCTCCACCCCAATCGGCAGTTCTCCCGTACCCATCTCGGCTTGGCTCACGGAAAGACCGAAGCCTGGTACGTGCTCGATGCTCCTCCCGGAGCGAAGGTGGGGGTTGGCTTCGCCAGCCAGATGTCCAGCGATCAGGTTCGCGATTGGGTGATGAATCGCGACAGTTCGTCCTTGTTGTCGGCACTTCGAACCCGAGAGGTGCGCCCGGGTGACGCGATGCTGGTGCCTTCCGGCCTCCCGCACACCGTTCAGGACGGGGTGTTCGTTTTGGAACTGCAGGAGCCAACCGACCTGTCGATCCTGCTCGAGTGGGATGGGTTCGCCGTCGACGGCTTCTCGGACGGACACCTCGATCTCGGATTCGATACCGCTTTGCAGGCGGTCGACACCAGCGCCGTATCCGACTCGGACCTGGACAAGCTCGTTACTCCGCGCGAGGAGATTGACGTCGGAGCACTGACATCAGCGCTGCCTGCCGAGGCTGATCCGTACTTCCGCCTGCATCGGATTGCCCCGCAGTCCGAAGGGGTGCAGGTGGAGGCTGGTTTTGCGATCGCGATCGCTGTTGACGGTAGAGGCGTGTTGTCTGCCGGTGGCAGCGGTCACGAGATCACCCGAGGTGATGCACTCCTGATGCCCCACGCCGCCGGCGACTGGTCGGTCTCTGGAGACGTGACGGTCATGGTCTGTCGTCCGCCCGATCCGAGGGCACCGGAAGCGCCGCGTTGAGCCCACCGTCTGTTTTCACCAGCCCGGCTGTGGACTGGAGTCTGGCATCTGCGGTTGCGGGGCGGTTCGCGCCGGAGGGNCCCCGGATTTCATCGCGGGATGCCCACGATGCGGTCGCCGAGATCAAGGAGCACGCCCAACAGNCCCAAGAACACGTTNGCGACGTCACGGGCCTGATCGCCCACGAGGATCACCGTGTGGTTGTNGTGGATCGNCGCATGTGGATCGATTCCAATCTGCGCGCACTCGATTCCATCTTGGACATGTGGCCGGCATCGAAAGAGCGGCTGGAGGAGTCCTCGACCGTGACACGTGCGATTGGTCCACGCGTGATGGCTGTTCAACTCGGAGCGGCCCTCGGGTGGTTGAGCGGCAAGATTCTCGGCCAGTACGAGGCGCTTGCTGACCCTGGGCGGCTGTTGCTTGTNGCGCCATCGATCGTGCAGGTGGAGCGTTCTCTCGACGTAGACAGTCGGGACTTTCGCCTGTGGGTGTGCCTNCACGAGGAAACCCANCGNGTTCAGTTCGGAGCCGTTCCATGGCTGAAAGGTCACTTCACGGGTCTGGTCATGAAGGCGCTCGACGCGTTCGACGAGACCACGCCTGTGGATCGGCTGGGGGCTGTCCTTACCGAAGTGCTGGCGGCCGTTGGGCAACGCCGGACACCCGACCTGATGTTTGCCCTGCAATCGGCCGAGCAGCGTGCGGTCGTAGAAGAAATAACGGCCTTCATGTCCCTGCTGGAGGGGCACGCGGATGTAGTGATGGACGAGGTCGGCCCGCGCGTCATTCCTTCCGTGGACGTTATCCGTGAACGATTCGAGGCGCGTCGGTCGTCAGCCGCCGATGCGCGCGGAGCCGATTCGGTATGGCGACGAGTCCTCGGCATGGATGCAAAGCTTCGTCAGTACCGCGAGGGAGCGGCCTTCGTTCGCGCCGTGGTGAACGATGGGGGCATGGCGGCGATGAATCGGGTGTGGGCCGACCCGGGCAATGTGCCGACGCTTGGCGAGATCCGCGAACCATCGCTATGGCTCGATCGAATGCGCGGTGCTGCGGCATGACACACGTGAGCCCGGAGGCTCAACGTTTGCGGCGCGCGGTCGTTGACTGCATCGAACCCGCCCCGGTGATCGTCGGATGCTCCGGCGGGCCGGATTCGCTCGCCCTGGTCGCTAGCGCGGCCTGGGCGTTGCCGAGCGTGGGCCACGAGGTGCACGTGGTCATCGTCGACCACGGACTCCAGGCTGATTCGGCCCGCGTTGCGCACAATGCCGGGGACGTTGTCCGGCAGTGGGGGATCGACAACGTCGTCATCGAACGTGTGCAGGTCGGTACCCGGGGGGGACCGGAGGCGGCGGCCCGCACAGCCCGCAGGGCTGCCCTCGTGGACGTGGCGTCGCAGCGCGGCATTAATCAGATACTGCTTGCCCACACTCGAGAAGATCAAGCCGAGACCGTCCTCCTGCGGTTGGCACGCGGATCGGGAGCCCGGTCCATTGCGTCCATGACACCATGCGACCCGCCGTGGTGTCGACCATTTCTCGATGTGCCGCGCGACGTTGTGCATCGCGTCGCCCGCGAGTACCTCGAGCCACTGGGCGTCGAGGCGTGGGATGACCCGCACAACCACGATCCGGAGTTCACTCGCGTGCGCGTCCGAGAGGCAATGACGCTGATGGAGGAGAGATTGGGTCCGGGCTTCGTTCCCGGACTCGCGCGCTCGGCCCACCTTCTCGCGGACGATGCCGATGCGCTGGAGGCGTGGGCACAGGGAGCATTCGACCGCTGGGTTCACGTGACGAATGACGAGTGCGGCGTCGAGGTCGAAGCGATCGCCGGCCAACCTCGAGCCGTTCGGACCCGACTCATTCGACTGATGCACCAGGCCGTCCTGGAATCGGAGGACTCTCTCGATTTCGACCACGTGCAACATGTGGAAGCGATGATCTCGACATGGAAAGGCCAAGGCCCAGCGCAATTGCCGGGTGCGATCACCGCGAGAGTCGAGTATGGAAGGCTTACGTTTCACCGCGGATCTTCGGGAGAGATGAGTGCAACCTGACAACGTCGAGGGAGACCTCGCCCACGTACTACTGACCGAGGAACAGATCAGCGACCGCATTGCGGAACTCGCAGCCGAGATCGACGAGGCCTACCAGGGGCGAGACCTTCTCCTCGTCGGCGTGCTCAACGGGGCTGTCATGGTGATGGCTGATCTCGCGCGGGCGTTGAGCATTCACGCCAACATGGACTGGATGGCGGTGTCGTCGTACGGATCCGGTACGACGAGCAGCGGCGTGGTCCGGATTCTGAAGGATCTGGACGGGGACGTCGCCGGTCGGGACATCTTGATCGTCGAAGACATTCTCGATTCCGGTCTCACCCTGTCGTGGCTGTTGAAGAACCTTCGGTCGCGCAAGCCGGCATCGCTCGAGATCTTCACGTTGCTGCGTAAACCAGACGCCGTCAAGGTGGATGTCGAACCCAGGTACGTCGGGTTCGATATCCCCAATGAGTTCGTTGTTGGGTACGGGCTCGACTACGCCCAGAGGTACCGAAATCTTCGGTGTGTGGGGACGCTGTCCCCGCACGTGTATAGCAGCTGACGGTCGCCGATGTTCGCGCTCGGCGCAGGGCTGGTGAGCCCCGACCCGGATGCGGGCCGAACCAGGTCGGTTACCGTTAAGAGGTGAATGTGAGGCGTTTCCTGCGAGGACCGATCTTCTGGATCGCGATGGCTGTCATCGCGGTTCTGGTGGGTTCGAGCCTGATCTCGGGCATCGGGGCCCCCGACGAGGTGGACACCGGCGAAGCCATTTCCGACATTACGTCCGGAAATGTCGATACCGCCACCTTGATTGACCGTGATCAAGTTCTGGAATTGACCCTCAGGAACGGTGATGAAGTGCGGTCGCACTTCATCACCGGCCAGGGTGTGGAATTGCAGAACCTCCTGCAGGAGAAGACCGACGCCGGCCAACTTCCCGGCGGTTACAACGTCGTGGTCCCGAGCGAGAACCTGCTGGTCACCTTGTTCATCTCCCTCCTGCCGTTTGCGCTGCTCATCTTGTTGATGGTCTTCATCTTCAGCCAGATGCAAGGCGGCGGCGGCCGCCTGATGAACTTCGGCAAGTCCAAGGCCAAGGCGATCACGAAAGACATGCCTCAGACCACATTCGAAGACGTCGCCGGCTCCGATGAGGCGGTCGAAGAGCTGGTCGAGATCAAGGACTTCCTGTCCGACGCCGAGCGTTTCCAGAAAGTGGGAGCGAAGATCCCCAAGGGTGTGTTGCTGTACGGACCTCCGGGTACAGGCAAGACCCTCCTCGCCCGTGCGGTAGCAGGCGAAGCGGGCGCCCCGTTCTATTCGATTTCCGGATCGGACTTCGTGGAAATGTTTGTCGGTGTTGGTGCGAGTCGTGTCCGAGACCTGTTCGAGCAAGCAAAGGCGAATGCGCCGGCGATCATCTTCATTGATGAGATCGACGCGGTCGGCCGGCATCGTGGCGCCGGCCTCGGCGGAGGTCACGATGAGCGTGAACAGACCCTGAACCAGATGCTCGTCGAGATGGACGGGTTCGATGTGACCGGTGGTGTCATCCTCATCGCGGCCACGAACCGACCGGACATTCTCGACCCCGCCCTGCTACGACCCGGTCGCTTCGACCGACAGATCGCGGTGGAGCGCCCCGACCTCAACGGCCGGTACGAGATCCTGAAAGTGCACGCCAAAGGCAAGCCGATCACCGACGACATGGATCTGATGGCGGTAGCACGCCGCACTCCCGGTTTCACGGGCGCTGATCTCGCCAACGTCTTGAACGAAGCAGCGCTCCTCACCGCGCGATCGGACAAGACATTCCTCGATGACGAAGCCCTCGACGAGGCGATTGATCGGGTGATCGCCGGACCGCAGAAGCGCACGCGAGTGATGGACGAACATGAGAAGACCATCACGGCGTATCACGAGGCAGGGCATGCGCTTGTCGCGGCTGCTCTGCCGGGCAACGATCCCGTGCACAAGATCACGATCATGCCGAGAGGGAAAGCGCTCGGCTACACGATGGTTTTGCCGGATCAAGACAAGTACTCCACCACGCGAAGCGAGATGCTCAATCAACTCGCATACATGCTCGGGGGTCGTGCCGCCGAGGAGTTGATCTTTCACGATCCGACAACGGGTGCGGCCAACGACATCGAGAAGGCGACGGCCGTCGCTCGATCCATGGTGACGCAATTCGGTATGACGGAGCGCCTGGGTGCCATCAAGTACGGCCAGGAGCAAAGCGAGGTCTTCCTCGGTCGAGATATGGGCCACATGCGCGATTACTCGGAAGAAGTCGCCGCCGCCATCGACGAAGAAGTCCGCGGCTTCATCGAAGCCGCTCACCAGGAGGCCTACGACGTCCTCGTCAACAATCGAGAGATCCTCGACGCTATGGTCCTCGCGCTCCTCGAGCGCGAGACCTTGGATAAGGCCGAAATCGAAGAGATCTTTGCCGAACTGAAACTCCAGTCGCCGCGTCCGGCCTGGACCGGCTCGGCTCGCCGAGCACCGGACACGCGGGGCCCCATTCCTTTTCCACCAGCATCATCGAACGGGCACAGTTCATCTCCGGCTATCGAGCCGGCCTTGAACGAGTCCCGAGACCCCGACGCTCAGTAGATTGACGCATGGTCATCAATCCAGTGGGCACCGACACCGGTGCCGCGGCAGGGGAGTACGACGCTGACGCCGTCGCCGCCGCGATCCGTCAACTGCTGATCGCCATAGGAGAAGACCCCGACCGCGATGGACTGCGCCAAACTCCGGAGCGTGTGGCACGAAGTTACGCAGAGATGTTCGGTGGATTGCGACAAGATCCCGAAAACGTCTTGACGACGGTGTTCGATGTGGGGCACGAGGAGCTCGTGATCGTCAAAGACATCCAGCTCTACAGCACCTGCGAACACCATTTGCTGCCGTTCTACGGAGTCGCCCACGTCGGCTACATCCCCAACGCGTCCGGTCAGATCACCGGACTGTCGAAACTGGCGCGCCTTGTCGATGTTTTCGCACGCCGGCCTCAGGTGCAAGAGCGTCTCACCACCCAGATCGCTGATGCGATCGTACGGATCCTTCAGCCGCGCGGAGCGATCGTCGTTGTCGAAGCCGAGCACACGTGCATGTCCGTTCGCGGAGTACGCAAAGCTGGATCGATGACGGTCACGAGTGCCATGCGAGGCACTCTGTTGAACGCGGCGACGCGCGCCGAGGCGATGGCGCTAATCAAGGCTCGGTAGTTGTGTCGGCGTTGCCGGTATCCAGGCTGGACCCTCGAATGCCGGTGGTGTGGGGCGTTGTCAATGTCACGCCTGATTCCTTTTCCGATGGGGGCCGCTTCTCGTCGACCGACCTGGCGATCCGGCACGGACTGTCTCTCGTCGATGAGGGCGCCGATGTTGTGGATGTGGGAGGGGAATCCACGCGCCCGGGAGCTACTCGTGTGTCGATCGACACCGAGATGAACCGCGTGCTGCCGGTCGTCGCCGGGCTTGTCGAAGCCGGCGTGACCGTCAGTGTCGACACGATGCGTGCCGACGTGGCGCGTGAAGCGGTCAATTGTGGAGCCAGCATCGTCAACGATGTCAGTGGCGGTAGGTCGGATCCGAAGATGCATGCCGTTGTCTCGGACCTTGCCGTTCCCTATGTGCTCATGCATTGGCGTGGTCACTCGGTCGATATGGACGACAAGGCCGTGTATCGCGACACCGTGCGCGAGGTGCGTCGCGAGATCGAGGAGCAGATCGTTATCGCGACCGCCCAGGGAGTGGATCCGACGTTGATCATCGTCGACCCGGGAATCGGTTTCGCGAAAGAAGCAGAGCACAACTGGGAGTTGCTGCGGTCGGTGGATGCCCTCGCGAGTGGCCAAGCACCGATCTTGGTGGGGGCTTCTCGCAAGAGGTTCCTCGGATCGCTGTTGGCGGGCAAGGACGGTGCCCCGCGAGAGGTGGATGAACGGGATACCGCAACGGCGGCCTTAAGTGCGCTGTTGGCGTTCAGGGGAATATGGGGGCTGCGTGTTCATGATGTCCGTGCCACCGTGGATGCTGTCTTGGTAGCTCGGGCACTGAGGTTCGAGGATTAGGAATCGGTAGGTGAAACAGTGACGGGTGTCGATCGCATCGAGATCTTCGGCATTAGCGGTCGCGGGTATCACGGAGTACTCGAGTCCGAGCGCGTCGCGGGTCAGGATTTCAGCGTCGACCTGATTCTGGGAGTCGATCGCGCGGGTAGCAGGGACAGCCTCGCGGATACGGTCGATTACTCGGTGGTTGCTGAGCGAGCCCACGCGGTTCTCACCGGAGAGCCCGTCGATCTCATCGAAACGGTGGCCGAGCGAATCGTCGATGTGTGCCGAGATCTTCCCGGCATTTCCTTCATGGAGGTGGCGGTGCACAAGCCACAAGCCCCGATAGCCGTCCCGTTTCGTGACGTCGTTGTTCGGATTCGCCGAGAGTTTCGTTGACGTCGATGCGCTACGTCATCGGGATCGGCTCGAACATTGGGGACTCCGTCTCCATCGTTCGGCGCGCCATCGACGAGATCGAGGCGACCTTCGACGTGGTTGTCGACGAGCGCTCGTCGCTGTATCGAACACGACCGGTGGGAGGGCCGGAGCAAGACGACTACATCAACGCCGTCGTTGTCATGCACTGTGACCGCGATCCGGACCGCGTGCTGGCGGGTTTGCAGGAAATTGAGTACGAGTTTGGACGGGTCCGCAACGTTCGGTGGGGCCCACGAACCCTTGACCTCGACATCATCGCCGTCGACGACATGATCTCGGTCGATCCTGATCTCACTCTTCCGCACCCGCGAGCGCACGAACGGGGGTTCGTGCTGGTGCCGTGGCATGAGATCGACCCGGAGGCAACGCTTCCCCACCACGGTCCCATCGAGAATCTGATCAATCGCCTCACGCACGATGCCGAGGACGACTCAAGGATTTCGTCGGCGTCACCGGTTGTCGTGGTGGCAGGAGGCGACCAGGCGCCGGGGACATCAACATGAAGCCGACCTCGGCGCGTCTGCTTCTGGCGGTGACCATCTGCGGTGCAGTCGGAGGGTGGTCCCTCGTCGTTGTTGTCGAAGGGTTGACCGGCCGCGCTCTCGCGGTTCCTGTCCTCGCTGGCTCGGCGCTGTGGCTGTTGGCCATCGCCTTTGTTATTTGGGGGGCCGTGCTTCGTCCGCGACTGGAAGCGCGAATTGACCCCACGAGCCGGCCGGGGATCGATCCTCTTCCCGGACTGGTGGCAGCCCGGGTAGCAGCGATGGCTATGGCGGCGTGCCGCGTGTGTGCTGCTGTCGCCGGCGTCTACTTCGGGATCGCCATTGCGACGGTGGCCGGTGGTCTCGCGACACCGGCGGCATCGCAAGCCTTCTGGGCTTCCGTTCTGGCCGCGAGTGGTTCCGGCGTCGCTAGCGCCGCATCGTTGCGACTCGAGAGATCCTGCTTACTCCCGTCGGGTGCCGACAACGACGATGAGTGACCTACAGTCCTCCCTATGAGTGAGACCTCCGACGTTCCTTTAGAAGATCTGCCGTTCGACGAGCTTCGGCATCAGGCGTTCAGCGTTGCTGAGCATCGGATGGATATCGGCTTCTTCACGGACCTTTTCGGGCACATGCCGGGAATGGTCGCGATCGAAGGAGAGCAGGGAGATCTTGGAGCCATCGGCGGCACCTTCATCGAGACTGTGCGGGCCGTGCGAGAGATGTTCGGATCCGGTGATCTCGACCGCGATACCGAGGCTCTATTGCGCGCTCGCTTCGCTACCTACATCCGCGAACACCAAGACGGATAGGTCTCATCGGTCCGCGTCACCGGTGACGAAGAAGAACGACGCGACCGCTGCGGAGAGCGACGCAACCGGCACTCCCTCGAGTGCGAATTGCATGGCCTGCAGGTGGGCGAAGCTGGGGGTGCGCGCCTTCAAGCGAACCGGATAGACATCCCCATCGCTGACCAGAAGCCACCCGGCGATTCCCAAAGGATTCTGGGTCCACACGTGCACGACACTCTCGGGGCTGCGCAGAGTCTTGGGCAGTGACACGGAGAATGGATCATCGGCAAGGTCGCGAAGCCTCGTTACGCAGTCACCGATGACCGTGGCGCTGAGACGAACGGATTCGACGAGGGATTGGTGGCGCGCGTGAGCGTCTCCGTGCGTGAGAACAGGCGTGCTCCAGTCGACATCGATCTCGTTGTAGGCGAGGTATGGGTCGTCTCGTCGGATGTCCCAATCCACTCCGCTGGCCTGACCGACAGCTCCGGAGCACGCGAACGTTCGCGCGGTGTGGTTGTCGAGTCGTGCCAATCCGTGCAAGTCCGTGCACAGGTCGATGTATTCCCTCCACGAGGTGGCGTGTTGCTGGGCAAGCGAAACGAGCTCAATGATCTGAATGAGCGAGGACTCGGGGAGCGCGTGTTCAAGCCCTCCGATCCGGTTGATCATGGGATGAACGCGTCCGCCGGTTGCGCGTTCTTGCCAATCGACCCACGCTTCACGAAGGGCTAAGGCACCCGGCGCTCCACGGGCGCCGAGGAGCAGGGCACTCGCGCCGATGCGACCTGCCTCGGCGAGAAGCATGCGCGACCACGTGGCCCTTGCCGGCGGAACTATCCCGGTGGCCTTCTCGACGGCGAGTGCCACGCCGAGCTCTGAAGACACACCGGACAGCCAATCGTGTCGGTTCGCCAACATCATGATCTGTCGGAAATCACGCGCTTCGAAGAGCTTTTCCGCGCTGCGATGCATGAGTCCTGGCCGGACCTCGGCCCCGGTGATCGTGCCTGATGCGTCGATGTCGAGATCGATTTCCAAGCCGCCGTGGTTCCCCGGGTGATAGTCACCGAGGTCCAGAGCTATTCGATCCTCGTCGGGCGAGCCGAGATAGCGGGCCATTCCGATGGCGGCCGTGACGTGAAGTGAATCGCTGTCCGTCACCCGACCATCGTTTCACTCAGTGCCGGGGTGGCAGGTGTGGGCGTGCACGGCTCGATCAACCAATCGAACGATCCGAGATCGGGAGGCCACGACGCCAGCGAACGTGACCCCACCGCAGGGGTACTCAGCACATCGAATTGAGAGCGAACCGTGGCGTGCAGGGAAGCACAGGAATCGAGAGCCACATGGGACGTGATGTTGACCGAACCATCGGGTTGCGGGCGACAGGGGGCTCCATCGACAAAGCCCTTGACCGTTCCACCGTCCCATAATCCCGAGCGCCGATCATNGAGTCGATGGGCGTAGTCAATGGCGATGGCGTGGCCGCTGGCGAGTATCCGGGTAAGGCGGCGCCACAGGAGATCACGTGGGAGGCCGACCTCACGACGTGCCAGCGGTTTCGTTGCCGGCCACCAGCGATCCAGCCATGCACGTGCCTCGCTCGGCGATATCCCACCCAGGAGAGCTTCTGCGGCGGGGTCCGCGAGGTCTGGGCCCAGCGCCTCGGCTCCGGTGGCGGCCTCGACCTGAACGATGCGTGGTCGGAGGTCATCATCGAGTTCGATCACCGGGCACGCCACGTCATCGAGAAACTCGTGGGCGATCACCAGACCTGTGATGCGCCCGTCCCGTCCGGTGATGTCCTCGACGTCGCGGGTCACGCGCACCTGGCGCCACTGAANGGNGGCGGGCAGGTCANCGGGTCGTGGCCGCACATCCACCCCGATNAGNGTGACCTCGTCGTCGACGAGTGCCGCGAGTTGGGTGAGAAGGGCTCCTGAGCCACTGCCGATGTCGACAATGCATCGAGGCAGCGAACTGTCGGTGGCTGGGCGCGGGTGCTCAGGTGCCGGTGCAAGAAGCGCGGCGATTCGGCGGGCGGTCGCCGTACCGGCGTCGATGGATGTGCGGAAATGCTGCTCGGGCCCATGGTGTGTGTAGAAGGTGTGATTGGCGTCCTCCCATGCATCGACCCACGCGCGAAGGGGCAGCGTCGACGGGGCATCGGACATGTCGGCACGCTAGTACCCCCCTAGGCTTTGGTGCTGTGAGCGACGCAGCGCCGTCTCGTTTGCGGATTGCCATCGTGGGCTCCGGTCGCGTCGGGGCGGTCCTGGGTGCTGCCTGGCATCGAGCCGGACACCGCATCGTGGGAGCGACAGCTCGATCGGAGACTTCTCGGCTTCGTGCTGATGCGCTGTTGCCGGGTGTCAGGATTGCGGATCCGTCAGCGGTCGCTGCCGACGCTGATCTCGTCCTCGTTGCTGTTCCCGATCCGGACCTGCCGGGTGTGGTGGAGGAACTCGTGGAATCCGGTTCGGTGGGTTCGGGCCAATTCGTCGTGCACCCCGCTGGCCGCTACGGCCTTCGAGTTCTCCAGCGCGCCACCGACGTGGGGGCGATCCCGCTCGCTATCCATCCGGCTCTTCCGTTGACGGGCACCACGATGGATCTCGAGCGACTTTCGGGAGCTGCTTTCGGGGTGACGGCGCCGGAGGGAATGCGCACGGTAGCCGAGGCGCTGGTCGTCGAACTCGGTGCCGAACCGGTGTGGGTTCCGGAAGAGGCGCGTGGTCGGTACCACGCAGCGTTGGCTTTCGCGGCGAACTATGCGATGACCCTCGTGAACAGTTCCCTCGCGCTGCTTCGCGATGCGAATACCGAATCTCCCGAGAGACTTATCGGTCCGCTCGTGCGCGCGAGTGTCGAGACAGCACTCGAGCGCGGTGAGGGCGGTCAGACCGGTCCGATCTCTCGGGCTGATGACGCGACGGTGGCAGAGCACCTGGCATTGCTGAGCGAGCAAGCACCGTTGGTGGCGCAGGCCTACCGCGCACTCGGTCTGCTGACCGTGGATCGGTTGCTCGATGCCGGAGTTCTCGACACCGAGCAGGCGTCGCGAGTGCTGCGATCTCTCGAGGAAGCGCCATGATCGTGACGCGCATCCTGGACTCAGTGGATCGAGTGCAACGTCGTGTGTTTGTCCCCACTATGGGCGCGCTGCACGACGGGCACCGGGAATTGATCAGGGTGGCTCGCCGGAACGCGGGAAGCGATGGAGAAGTCGTCGTCAGCGTCTTCGTGAACCCGACACAGTTCGCGGCCGGGGAGGACTACGACTCGTACCCGCGAACCATGGAGGCCGACGAGGCCCTGTGTCGTCAGGAAGGCGTCGACATCCTCTACGCCCCCTCCGTCGACGACATCTACGGATCGAGTACGAGGAGATCCGCGGTAACCATCGACCCGGGACCTCTGGGCGACGAATTGGAGGGCGCATCACGACCCGGACACTTCAGCGGAGTTCTCACCGTGGTGGCTGTCTTATTCGCCAAGGTGCGCCCCGATGCTTCCGTGTTCGGCGAAAAGGATTTCCAGCAACTGGAGCTGATCCGTCGCATGAACGACGACCTCGGGTTTGGCATCGATGTCATCGGTGTCGACACCGTTCGAGACGCCGATGGGCTCGCCCTGAGTTCGCGGAACTCGTATCTGAC
>PBWE01000023.1 GCA_002728915.1 Micrococcales bacterium | reverse complement strand
GGGTCGGAAACATCGAGCAATCGCGGGTGTGGGAACCGCTGCGAAGGATGTGCGCGAGCGGGTAGGTAACGAGGACGGGTTAACGACGGCGGAGTACGCGGTGGGAACCGTGGCGGTCGCTGGCCTGGGTGGCGTTCTGATCAAACTGCTCACGAGTGAAGCCGTGCGCGATTTGATCTGGACGGTCGTGCAGGGAGCCTTCATGGCGATGTTGGGTTCGTAGGGCTACGGGTAGCGCAGACAACCAATGAAGGCCGATGGCTCGCGTGAGGACGGATACGTGGTTGCCGAAGCGTCAATAGTCATACCGGTGATGGTTGCGATCGGTGTGTCGACGATAGGTCTTGTCTTCCTTGCGCTCGTCGGTCTCGGACTTCATGATGCCGTGCACTCCGCGAGTCGTCTTGTCGCCCGCGGCGCTGCCGTCTCGGAAGTGCGCGATGTCATCTCGTCTGTGCACCCCTCGATCGTCGTCACCGTCACGCCCTCCCCCCAGGGTGTGACGGTGACGGCCCGGCGAGACATCCGAGTCTTGGGCGGCTTCTTCGGGGGTTGGTCGTTCCCCCTCGAACGCCACGCAACGGTTCCATGGGAGGTGGGAGTCCACCGTGGCGCAACCGGACCATGAGAGGGGGGGCCGCGTCGGTCGCAGCCATCGTGCTTGTCGTGGGTGCGGTTGCGGTCTTGCCGGTCGCGGGCGCGGTCAGCGCGTGGAGCATGGCGCGATCGGAAGCCGCCATGATCGCCGACCTCGCGGCTCTTGCAGCAGCCCGATCGTCGGCATGCTCGGCAGCTGAGGAAGTCGCCAGGCTGCACGACTCGACACTTGCCGAGTGTGCGTTTGACGGTACCGACGTCGAGGTAGCCGTCACTGTTTCGACCGCGAGTGCGTGGACTCCGGCGGTTACTCGCCGCGCGCGATCGGGGTACTAGATGGCTCGCGGCGTCAGAGCATCATGAAAGAGCCTTGTGAAGAAGCCTGAGCACCGTGATGGCTCCGGTCTTGTCCAGGGGGTCGTTCCCGTTACCGCACTTAGGAGATTGAACACAGGACGGGCAGCCTGCGCTACAGTCGCACGTCTCGACGACGGATGCGGTCGCATCGAGCCAAGGTCCGGCGTCTTGTGCGCCGCGATGCGCAAAGCCCGCCCCTCCAGGAAGACCGTCGTAGATAAAGATCGTTGCGGATCCAGTGTCCGGGTGCCGAATGGTCGACACTCCCCCGATATCCCAACGATCACACGATGCGAACAGGGGCAGCAATCCGATAGCTGCGTGCTCTGCCGCGTGCACGGCCCCCGGCAGATTTGCGATACCCGATTCCGCCACTGCACGGTCCGCGAGAGTCCACCACACGGCCTGGGTGTGGAGGGTTCGTTCGGGAAGGTCGAGATCGTGAACCGCCAGGAGAGTCCCATCGAGGGCTCGAACCTCGTAGGCCACTGTCCGTGACATGACTGCAACGTCACCGATGTGCATCGTCGCGTCGAAGGATGGCCACTCCTGGGCGGTGCTGATGATGCGAATGTCGCTGATGTCACGAGCGAAGGTTGTGTACTCGACCTCCTCTGTCCGGGCAATCGCGACGGCATCGTGCACGTCCAGCGATTGAACGGTGTGAGAGACACCTTGGTGGACGTAGACGGCTCCCGGGTGGACGTGCCGGTGCGCCGATGCGGAATCGACCGTTCCCAGTAGTCGACCGGTGTCTTCCTCAACGATGCGGACGGTGTCGCCAGCGCCCCGAAGATCGGTCACGTCGTGCGGGCGCTCCCGCGACGTCCAGTACCAGCCGGTAGGTCGCAAGCGCAGTAATCCGCGAGCGCCAAGCTCGTCGAGAACCTCACCGGAATTCTCAGGGAAGACGTGCTCGTCGTTAGTGATGGGAAGTTCGTGGGCGGCAGCTAGAAGATGAGGTGCGAGGACGTTCGGGTTACCCGGATCGAAAATCGTCTCTTCGAACGGTTGAGCGGTGAGTGCCTCGGGGTGTTGAACGAGGTAAGTGTCGAGTGGGTCTTCTCGGGCAACGAACGCCGCGAGTGCCGCGGATGTGCCGCGACCCGCTCGCCCGAACTGCTGCCACAGCGACGAGCGCGTCCCGGGCCATCCAGCAGTAACGACCACATCCATGCCGGCAATGTCGATGCCGAGTTCGAGTGCGTTGGTGGTGGCGAGCGCGCGAATGCTGCCCGAGCGCAGGCCGTCTTCGAGTGCTCGCCTCTCCTCGGCAAGGAATCCGCCCCGATATGCCGCGATGGCGTCCGACCCCGGGGGAGTGGATGCATCCTCGGCGTGCTGCTCGCGCACGAGAGACGCGACGTACTCGACGGCGCGCCTGCTGCGCAGAAATGTCAGGACTTGGCATCCCTGGCGCACCGCGGCCGAAGTCAACGCTGCGGCGTCCCGTGTTGAGGACGAGCCACCATCGTCCATAGGTGATTGCCACAGAATGACTGTCCGTTCAGGGGTGGGTGAGGAGTCTTCGGTGATGGCGGTCACGGGTGCTCCGATGAGCCGTGCGACCGATCGTTCGGGCGCACCGGATGTTGCGGACGCTGCAATCACTACGGGACTGCTGCGGTGGTGTTCCGCGAGGCGGCGAAGTCGGCGCAGGACGAGGCTGACGTGAGCTCCGAATACCCCGCGGTAGGCGTGCGCCTCGTCAACGACGATGTAGCGCAGGTTGCGCAGCAGCCGTGACCATCGCTCGTGTCCGGGAAGAAGTGAGTAGTGCAGCATGTCGGGATTCGTCAGAACGACGTTGGCGTGCCTGCGGGCCCACGCTCGCTCATCGGCGTTGCTATCTCCATCGACAACAGCTTCACGGATGCCCGGCAGTGCGAGGTCACGCCAGGCGCGTGCCTGATCGTTTGCCAGTGCTTTGGTCGGCGCCAGATAAAGGGCGCAGGGATCCGAGAGCGCGGATCCTTCGTCATTCATGACGGCGGCGACGATCGGCATGGTGTAAGCGAGCGACTTTCCCGATGCGGTTCCCGTGGCGATGGCAACGTGCGAGCCGGACACGGCGGCCTGCGCCGCGTCGACCTGGTGCACCCAGGGGGATTCGATTCCCTGGCTCTGCCATGCGGTGATCGCCGCGGGTGGGGCCCACGAAGGCCAGGGAGCCGTCGCTCCGGGCGTGGCTGCTAAGTGCAGCACGTGTCGAATAGCTTCGGGCCGAAGAGATCTCCAGGCGTGCTCCGTCGCGGATTCGGCCAAGTGTTCCGACACCGCCTCATTGTGACCTCAGCGTGTGTCAGAGTTGAGACATGACCGACATCTCAGTTCCCGAGCCACTTGCCTTTCGGGTCGATAGCCGAGACGTGCAGGGGGCCTCGGTCATCGAAGTTGCCGGAGAAGTGGACGCTCACACGGCTCCCANCGTCCACGACGCTGTGGAGGCGGCCATCGCGCCGGGCGCCCGCGTCATCGTNGATCTCCGCGAGGTGTCCTTCCTGGATTCGACCGGCCTCGGGGTCTTCGTCANAGCGTTGAAGCACGTTCGGGAAGCGGAGGGAACCCTCGATCTGGTCATCACCTCTGCCCGGGTGTTGAAGGTCTTCGAACTGACGGGTCTGGACGTCGTCATCCCCATTCACGAGGAACTGGCCTCCCTGCTCGATTCCTGACATATCGGGCGTNTGGTCAAGACCACTCCACGAGCGCCACTCGATGCGCGACCCGGGCCACGCNNGNGGCTGCTCTTGCGTAGACTTCGCCGGATTGCGAGGCGGGTGCGGAATCCCTACGGGGTGCACTGCAGCAGCTGACACCGAGGAGAGAAATGATCGAGTTGACCGGGAACAACGTCGTTCTCGTGGGAGTAGTGGCCGTCATTGGCTTGGCAGCCCTGGTCGTCGCAGGGATTCTTGTCCGCGAGGTTCTCGCGGCGAGTGAGGGAACCGAGCGCATGAAGGAGATCGGCGCTGCCGTGCAAGAGGGCGCCGCCGCCTACCTGAATCGTCAGTTCAAGACCCTGTCGATATTTGCCGTCGTGGTGTTCTTCCTGCTGTTNCTACTCCCAGCGGAGACAAACACCGAACGCATCGGCCGCAGCATCTTCTTCCTCGTGGGCGCAGTGTTCTCGGGAATCACGGGCTANATGGGCATGTGGCTGGCCGTACGAGGCAACGTGCGCGTAGCCGCGGCCGCCAAGGATGCAGGAGAGCAGCGCGCCATGCGCATCGCCTTCCGCACCGGTGGCGTGGCAGGAATGTTCACCGTCGGTCTGGGCTTGTTCGGTNCCGCGCTTGTCGTTCTCGTCTACGCGGGAGAGGCCCCCAAGGTGTTGGAGGGCTTCGGCTTTGGTGCCGCGCTTCTGGCCATGTTTATGCGTGTCGGTGGCGGCATCTTCACGAAGGCCGCCGATGTCGGTGCAGATCTCGTCGGCAAGGTGGAGCAGAACATTCCCGAGGACGATCCGCGCAACGCAGCAACGATTGCGGACAACGTTGGCGACAACGTCGGTGACTGCGCAGGCATGGCCGCCGACCTCTTCGAGTCCTACGCGGTGGTCTTGGTTGCCGCATTGATTCTCGGCAGCGCTGCGTTCGGCGAATTGGGCCTCGTTCTTCCGCTCGTGATCCCCGCGATCGGCGTGATCACCGCGGTTATCGGCATCTTCACCGTGTCGCCTCGCCCCTCGGACCGGTCGGGCATGTCGTCGATCAACCGAGGCTTCTTCATCTCTGCGGCTATCTCCGCGATCTTGGTGGTCGCCGCGGTATTCGTGTGGGTNCCGAGTAGTTGGAGCGACATCGATGGCGGTTTCGCCCGCGAGGCCGCTGATGCGGGAATTGGAATCAGCCCGCAATTGTTCGTCATCGGCGCTGTATTCGTCGGCATCGTCCTTGCAGCGGTCATCCAGCAGCTCACCGCCTACTTCACCGAGACCAACCGACGTCCCGTGGACGACGTTGCGAAGACGTCCATGACCGGACCGGCGACGGTCATTCTGTCCGGCGTCTCGCTCGGCCTGGAGTCCGCCGTCTACACGGCGCTGGTAATCGGCGCCGCGGTGTACGGAGCGTTCCTGCTCGGGTCCGGCATTATCGGCCTCAGCCTCTTCGCGATCGCTCTCGCGGGAACGGGTCTGTTGACGACCGTGGGCGTCATCGTGTCGATGGACACCTTCGGCCCGGTGTCGGACAACGCGCAGGGCATTGCGGAAATGTCCGGCGATGTGGAGGGTGAAGGCGCTGCCGTGCTGACCCGCCTGGACGCGGTCGGCAACTCCACGAAGGCCATCACCAAGGGAATCGCAATCGCCACCGCGGTTCTGGCTGCGACGGCCTTGTTCGGTGCTTTCCGGGAGGCGGTCTTCGGCGCCGCCGAGGACACGTCCGCTGCGATCGGCGGCACCATCGGCGATATCGGAGATTCCCTGCAGTATCTGGGTGTTCTCGACGTCGCGACCCCGTCGAACTTGATCGGCCTGATCATCGGAGCGGCCGTTGTCTTCCTGTTCTCGGGACTGGCCATCAATGCTGTTTCCCGAGCCGCGGGAGCCGTCATCTTCGAAGTTCGGCGCCAGTTCCGCGAGATCCCCGGAATCATGGAAGGAACGACCAAGCCGGAGTACGGGAAGGTCGTGGACATCGTTACTCGTGATTCGCTCCGCGAGCTGGTCACGCCGGGCTTGCTGGCCGTCCTCACTCCTATTGCCGTCGGTTTCGGACTGGGCGTGGGAGCCCTCGGCGCCTACCTCGCGGGCACGATCGCCACGGGTGTCCTGATGGCCGTGTTCTTGTCGAACTCCGGTGGAGCCTGGGATAACGCCAAGAAGTTCGTCGAAGACGGAAACTTCGGTGGCAAGAACTCCGAAGCGCACTCGGCCACCGTCATAGGTGACACCGTCGGCGACCCGTTCAAGGACACCGCCGGCCCGGCGATCAACCCGCTGATCAAGGTCATGAACCTGGTAGCTCTGCTGGTGGCACCTGCCGTGGTCACGCTCAGCATTGGCGACGGAGCCAACCCGACCGTGCGCTGGGGCATCGCCATCGCGGCCGCCGCCATCGTGATCGGTGCTGTGGTCATCTCCAAGCGGCGCCCGATCGCCGTCGGTGACCAGGAGGGCGCCAACGCCTAGACGGCAAGAATCCGATAGTCGGACGGCCGCCCGGGACCCCCATTCCCCTACGGGGAATGCCCGGGCGGACGCCGCTTACCGTGGCGGTGCCGAGTTGACAGCAACGGATGTCCTACCGTCAGACTCCGTCGCAGTCGGATCCGAGTCGTTCGGTATCCACGATGACGGGAAGGACGCCTACGTGCCAGACAACACCTTGGTGATCGTCGAGTCACCGGCGAAGGCGAAGAAGATCGCCGGATACCTCGGTGACGATTACACGGTCTTGGCGTCTGTTGGGCACGTTCGTGACCTCGCCTCGAAGGCATCAGAGATTCCGGCGGAAGATCGAAAGAAGCCGTGGGCGAAATTGGCGGTCAACGTCGACGATGCGTTCCAGACCTACTACGTCGTCCACGATGCGAAGAAGGCGACCATCAAGGAACTGAAAGCGGCCCTGAAGGACGCGGACGAACTTCTCCTCGCGACGGATGAAGATCGCGAGGGCGAAGCGATCTCGTGGCACCTACTCGAAGTCCTGAAGCCCAAAGTCCCGGTCAAGCGAATGGTTTTCAATGAGATCACCCCGGAGGCGATCCGGGAAGCTGTCAATCAACCACGGGAACTCGACATGCGACTGGTGGAGGCGCAGGAAACCCGCCGCGTTGTCGACCGGTTGTATGGCTACCCGGTATCGGAGGTCTTGTGGAAGAAGATCGGTCGTGAAGCGAAATCGGCAGGACGTGTCCAATCGGTAGCGGTTCGCCTTGTGGTGGACCGTGAGCGAGAGCGCATCGCATTCACGCCGGTGGAGTACTGGGGCATCGACGCACAGTTTCTTCCCGGTCCGTTCCCGGGGCGTTTAGCGACTGTCGATGGGGCGAGGGTCGCGACGGGGTCGGACTTCGACGACGACGGGCGACTGTCCCGCGAGGGGGCCGTCCACCTGGATGAGGCGTCGGCGCAGGCGCTGACGTCGGCGCTCACTGGACAGGCCTTCACGGTCGACTCGGTGACGCAAAAGCCTTCCTCCCGAAAGCCGAAGGCACCCTTCATGACCTCGACGCTGCAGCAGGAAGCTTCCGGGCGCCTTCGGTGGGGTGCACAACGGACGATGCGGGTCGCCCAGTCTCTTTACGAGAACGGCTACATCACCTACATGCGAACCGACTCCACCACGCTGTCCGAGCAGGCGCTGAACGCCGCTCGCAGCCAGGCCAGGGAGTTGTACGGGGGCGAGTACGTGCCAGACAAGCCCCGGCTGTACGACCGCAAGGTGAAGAACGCGCAGGAGGCGCACGAAGCGATTCGACCCTCGGGCGACTCCTTCCGCTCGCCCGCAGAAATCGCCGGGGAACTCGTCGGGGATGAGTTCGCGCTGTACGACTTAATCTGGAAGCGGACCGTCGCATCACAAATGGTGAACGCGCAAACCGCGACCACTACAGTGCGCCTCTCGGCGGACAGTACGGACGGCCGGCACGCGGAATTCACCGCGTCCGGCACGGTCATCACCTTCCCCGGATTCATGGCCGCTCTCAAGGACGTGTCCAATGACGACGATGAGCGCGAACTACCGGCGCTATCGGAGGGTCAGCAGGTCGATGTCGAATCCCTGACCGCCGAGGGGCATTCGACGAAGCCACCGGCCCGTTACAACGAGGCGTCTCTCGTGGCGAAACTCGAGGAGTTGGGTATCGGGCGGCCGTCGACGTACGCATCGATCATGTCCACGATTCTGGATCGTGGTTATGTGTGGAAGAAGGGATCGGCACTGGTCCCGAGTTTCACCGCCTTCGCCGTCATTCGATTGCTGGAGGAACACTTCGCTGCGCTCATCGACTACGACTTCACGGCCAACATGGAAAACGTTCTCGACCTCGTCGCGAGCGGTGACGTCGATCGCGTGCAGCAACTCGAGGCGTTTTGGCGCGGCGGCACGAGTGTCAGCGGCGACTTTCCGGGAGTCAAGGCGCTCACCGAAGACCTCGGATCTATCGATGCACGGGGCAACGCGACGTTTCCCATCAAGGGAAGCGACGCGCACCTGCGGGTCGGGCGCTACGGCGCGTACGTCGAACGTGGCGAGATCCGAGCGAACGTCCCGATGGGACTCGCCCCCGATGAGCTCACTCCTGAGAAGGCGGAGGAGTTACTTGCAGAGCCGTCCGGTGACCGAGAGCTTGGGATAGATCCCGAAACCGAACTCATGATCGTCGCGAAGTCCGGTCGGTACGGCCCGTACGTGAGCGAGGTCTTGCCGGAGGGCTCCCCGAAATCGGCTAAGCCGCGGACCGCTTCGCTGTTGAGCGACATGAAGCCGAGCACAGTCACCCTCGAGGACGCCTTGAAGTTGATCCGTCTGCCGCGCGTCGTGGGAGTCGATCCAAGCGATGGAGAGGAAATTCGCTCTCAAAACGGACGCTACGGCCCCTACCTCACCAAGGGAACGGATTCTCGTTCGCTGGAATCAGAAGAACAAATCTTCTCGGTCACGTTGGAGCAGGCCCTCGCGCTTTTCGCCCAGCCCAAGCAGCGCCGGGGTCGCGGCCAGCCCGCGGCGCCTTTGCGGGAAATCGGGGCGGACCCGACATCGGGACGATTGATCGTTGTGCGAGAGGGGCGCTTCGGTGCGTACGTCACCGACGGCGAAACGAACGCGACGCTGCGCGTGGTCGATGACCCCATGACGGTCAGCATCGAGCGCGCGAGCGATTTGCTCGCCGAACGAAAGGCCAAAGGGCCCAGCAAGAAGACAACCAAGCGGTCGACGAAGAAGACGACCAAGAAGGCCGCCAAGAAGGCCGCCAAGAAGACAACGAAGAAGACAACGAAGAAGACTGCGAAGAAATCCAGCCGTGCGAAGGTTGCAGCTGCTCCATCTGCTGGCCCTGTTGAGTCATGACCGGTTTGTTCATCGTCTTCGAAGGTGGTGAAGGCGCCGGCAAGTCGACGCAAGAGTCTCTCCTCGCCGCGTGGTTGGAGGGCAAGGGTGAGCGTGTGGTGCGGACCCGTGAGCCCGGCGGTACACCGGCCGGAGAGGCGATTCGCGCCGTGCTCCTGGGGAAAGACTTCGAAGGGCTCAGCGACAAGGCAGAGGCGTTGCTGTTTGCGGCTTCCCGCGGGGATCACGTTGATCAAGTGATCAGACCGCAGTTGGAACAAGGCGCGATCGTTTTGTGCGACAGATACCTCGATTCCTCCGTCGCTTACCAGGGGTACGGGCGTGAACTGGGCGTCGAGCGGGTCAGAGATCTCAGCCTGTGGGCCACAGGTGGCCTGTTGCCGGACTTGACGATCGTTTTGGATATTGACCCGAGCATCGGTCTCTCGCGAGTCCAGGCACCGGATCGACTCGAGTCCGAACCCGTGGATTACCACCGCAGGGTGCGACAGGCGTTCTTGGACATCGCATCGACAGACCCCGACAAGTACCTGGTCATCGATGCGTCCGAGGCCGCCGACGTCATTGCGGCGCGAATTGCCGAACGGGTGAGCGAACTTACGGAACGGTCCCGGTGAGTTCGCATTCGCTGCCGGACTCGCGTCCGCGCTCACTGTGGTCCGGCCTGATCGGTCAGGATGACGTGATCGTCACGCTCCAGGCAGCGGTCCGGGATGCCCACGGCCCTGGCGAGTCTGGCCCCGCGATGACCCATGCGTGGCTGGTGACGGGACCTCCCGGATCGGGTAGGTCCAGTGCCGCTACGACCTTCGCGGCCGCACTGGTCTGCGACGAAGGCGGGTGTGGTTCGTGCCAGGCGTGCCGAACGGCTGCGCAGGGTGGCCACGCAGATGTGCACGTGGAGATCCCGGAAGGCTTGGTGATCCGACTCCGGCCGACCGCGGAAGAACTGGTCCGCATGGCGGCGCTGGCTCCGATGACGGCCACCTGGCGTGTCATCGTGATCGAGGACGCTGATCGCTTGACGCCTGATGCAGCAAACCATCTGTTGAAAGATCTTGAGGAACCCACGCCCCACACCGTGTGGATTCTGTGCGCACCAAGCGTCAATGACGTCCTACCGACGATCGCTTCTCGGACTCGCCATGTTGGCTTGCGCACCCCATCCGTTGTATCAATCGCTGCGATGCTGGTTAACGATTGTGGAGTCGACGAAACGCTGGCA
Organism: Micrococcales bacterium; assembly: GCA_002728915.1. GTDB lineage: Bacteria > Actinomycetota > Actinomycetes > S36-B12 > S36-B12 > S36-B12. The sequence continues at coordinate 12,894 of PBWE01000023.1, read as the reverse complement.
GCGTTTGCTGCTCGCGCCTCTCAAGGCCATGTCGGCCGTGCTCGGGCGCTCGCTACAGACGAGATGACCCGCGAAAGGCGACAGCAGTACCTGCGGTCCCCGATGAATCTTCGAGATTTGCCGTCCTGCGTAGTTGTTGCCGGCGAAGTGTTCGAGGCGGTATCCGCGGTAGCTGATGCTCGGGCAGATCAATTGGACGAGGAAGAAGTGCACTTGCTGAAGTCCCGCTATTACGCGGAGGGAGTCACTCGACTGACGGGTGCACTCAAGAGGTCCCATGACGCGGAGGCGAAAGAGCTCGCAAAGGAACAGAAGCGTCGACGCAAGAGGCTGGTCATCGATGAAGTTGATCGCGCGATTGTCGACTTGATCGGTCTCTTTCGCGATGTGTTGACCGTTCAGATGCAGGCAGGAGTCGAGTTGATCAACGGTGAGATGACGGCCCAGATCGAACAGATGGCTGCCGGCTCCACCCGGGAAGATTCTGTCCGCAGAATGGATGCGCTTGAGCATGAGCGCACGGTGTTGTTCTCGGAGAGTAGCCCGCGGGCAGTCCTCGAAGCCGTGATGGTTCAGATCAAAGATCCGAAAGTCCGCGTCGGGGTCGCCTAGATTTTCGAGGCCGCCTGCAACCCGTGCGCGTAGGCGATCAACGCGGAAGCAGCCGGCTCCAGAACGTCGCTCACGGGACGATCGATGTCCGGCTCTGCCAAGAGTCGAGCGGCGGCTGCCAAGAGGACGTCNTAGGCCGCNGACCCACGATCAAGTTGTTGGCTCACCGCTTGCGACGCCTGTTGAGCNTTCTCGGCCGCGGATGTACCCGGCATGCGGCGTGCCATTTCNTCNAGGACTCGCAGACGCTCGGCGAGNTCGTTGAGGGTGGGTGCAACCGAGGAGTCGGCTGCTCTCAACTCTCGCGCNGCATCGTGGTGCAACGGCTCAATCGCGTGGATGACCTNAACGGTTTGAACGCGCACCGCTGTGTAGCGGGTGACAGAGTCGTACCCGATTGCGCCACGACGAACAAGCGCCGGGGGAGACGTGATCTGCNGAACTGCCGTGAAGGGTGACAGTCGCCGCCAGGAACGCCCGCCGATGACCGCTACGACTGCTCCGANAGCGGAGANCGCGAACCAGCCAGCACCGGTGACGCCGGTTGCTGCGACATCGATGATGCCCGCCGTCGCGGCGGACGCGCTCACGGCTGTGCCGCTGATGGTCATGACTTGCGACTGGACCTTGCGAACGTGATGAGCTCGCCGAGCCCGGCGGGCATCTGCCGCGCTTCGCTTGGCTTCACGTTCGAGTTCTCGACGACCAGCCGGTGTCCCACGGAATACGTCGACGAGGTCAAGACCCTTGCGGATGCCGGCGTCCACGGCAGCGGCGAGCTCCGCCGCATCACGCTTGCCATTACCCATAGGACGAGATTACGTCCCGGGTTACCGTGTCGCTTATGCGCGTTNGCATTCTGGTTGCTANAGCCCTCGTGTGCGGTGTGGCGATCGCTGGTTGCTCGCGCGCACCGGAGCCGGTTCCTCTCCCGGCACCGACGGCGCCCGCACCGGCCCCGACCGAGGACGGCCTGGCTCCGTTCTACGAACAGGNCATCGAGTGGCGCGACTGCGGGGATGCGGAGTGCGCGCGCATCGACGTGCCGTTGGACTATTCGAATCTGGACGGTCGCACTACGGAGCTGTCCTTGACCCGGGTTCCCGCAGTGGATGAGCCCATCGGCGCGCTTTTTGTGAACCCGGGTGGCCCAGGAGGAAGCGCCTTCGATTACGCCCGCGCAGCGGACTACATCGTCAGTCCGAGTATCCGCGACGCATTCGACATCATCGGTGTCGATCCGCGCGGGGTAGCGGGTAGCGATCCCATTCGGTGCTGGAGTGACGCGGACATCGATTACTACTTCGCGAGCGATGGAACGCCGGATACACCCACGGAGGCTGAGGCAATTGTCGAAGACACGATGACCTTGGTTGAGGCGTGCGACAGCAAAGCGGGGGATGTGTGGGAGCACATGGACACGATCTCGACGACACGAGACATGGACATCGTTCGCTCGCTGCTCGGTGAACCGGTTCTGAATTACCTGGGCAAGTCGTACGGAACAGCCATCGGCACTACGTATGCGGAACTGTTCCCGCAGCAGGTTGGACGCATGGTGCTCGACGGTGTTCTCCCTGTGACGGCAAGTCAGGAAGAAGTGACGTTCGGACAAGCGGTGAGCTTCGAGGAGTCGGTCAAGCACTTCGCTGCCGATTGCGTGGACTCCGGCGAGTGTCCTTTCGCCGGGAACTCACGAGAGGTTGAGCAGGCATTGCGGAGTTTCTTGGCTGGACTCGATGATTCACCGCTACCCACCTCTGGTGATCGTGAGTTGACGGAGTCGTTGGGCCAGTATGCGGTCCTGTCGTTTCTCTACTTCCCGAGTAGTGACTACCCGCGTCTTCGGGCAGCTTTGACCGAAGCAGTGGAGGAGAACGATGGAACGGCCCTGCTCTCCCTCGTCGATGAGCGGGTGAACAGGTCTCCTGATGGTCGGTATTTGGATAACTCGACCGAGGCTTTCTATGCGGTGACCTGCGCGGACATGCCGTACGACGGAACGGTCGATGAGGTCGCGCGTTTGGCTGCTCAGTGGCAGGAAGTAGCACCAACTTTCGGGGAGGCATTCGCGTGGGGAATGCTCTCGTGCGTCGGCTGGCCGCAAGGCGCAGAGAATCTGGATTCGGTCTTCGGTGCGGGAGCGGGCCCGATCCTGGTCGTCTCGACAACACAAGATCCTGCGACCCCGTACGACTGGGGCGTGGATCTGGCGCGGTCGCTCAAGGACTCGCATCTGGTCACCTGGAACGCCACCAACCACACCGCCTACCGCGAGGGATCGTCGTGTGTGGACGAGGTAGTGGATGGGTACCTGCTGACGGGCGCTACCCCCCCGGAGGACGTCACCTGCGATTAGATGTATACCCTAGGGGGGTATATATGGCAGGAGGCACGATGGCTGGTTACACCGCAGANAAGGCGGCACTCCTCACGAGACTTCGACGGATCGAGGGACAGGTCCGGGGTTTGCAGCGGATGGTCGAGGACGACACCTACTGCATCGATGTCATCACGCAAGTGTCGGCAACNACGAANGCTCTGCAGTCTGTTGCGCTGCTGCTGTTGGAGGACCATCTCGGCCACTGCGTTGCGCACGCTATGGCGGACGGTGGCGATGCGGCAGACGAGAAGGTGACCGAGGCGTCCGCGGCTATCGCTCGGCTGGTCAAGAGTTGACGCGCGGCAGCAGATGAGCATCTCCCAGGAATACGCCGTGCGCGGCATGACATGTGACCACTGCGTCGTCGCCGTGACCGAGGAAATCTCTGCACTGTCGGGCGTGATTGGCGTGGATGTTGATCTCGTAGTGAACGGCAACTCCCGTGTCACCGTTGCCAGCGAACATCCCCTGGATGCAAATCTCGTTCGTGCCGCAGTGGATGAAGCCGGATACGAGATCAGCGACTAGCAAGCCATGAGCACCCCCGCCTCTGCTGTGACTGAGGTCGATCTCGACATCACGGGAATGACATGTGCCTCCTGCGCGGCGCGTGTGGAAAAGAAGTTGAACCGAATGCCGGGGGTCATAGCCACCGTCAACTACGGGACCGATCGAGCCCACATCGCCCTACCGGAAGGCACATCGATCGATGANGCGATCGCGACCATCGAAGCAACGGGATACACGGCGCAAAGGCCGAGAGTTGAATTCGATCACGAGCACGCGCACGATGACCCAGAACTCCGTGATCTACGCCGTCGCGTGACGATCAGTGCGATTTTGACCGCGCCGGTCGTTGCTCTCGCGATGATCCCGCCCCTGCAGTTCGACTACTGGCAGTGGATCAGCCTCGCTCTCGCGGCACCCGTCGTTGCCTGGGGTGCTCTCCCCTTCCACCGGGCAGCGTGGACGAATCTGCGCCACGGCGCGGCGACCATGGACACCTTGGTTTCCCTGGGCGTAGGCGCGGCCTTCATGTGGTCGTTGTATGCGCTCTTCCTCGGGGGAGCAGGCGATCCAGGAATGCGCATGTCGTTCCACGTGCTGCCCTCCCAAGGCACCGGTAACAGCGAGATCTATTTGGAGGTCGCTGCGGCTGTCACCACCTTCATCCTGCTCGGTCGGTATTTCGAAATTCGCGCCAAGAGCAGAAGCAGCCGGGCCCTCACCACGCTGCTGTCCCTCGGAGCCAAGGACGTCACGGTGGTGAGTGACGGGCGTGAACGAACGATCGCCATCAACGAACTCTCCGTGGGAGATCACTTTCTCGTGCGCCCCGGAGAAAAGGTGGCAACAGACGGTCGAGTGATCAATGGCGAATCGTCCGTGGACATCAGTCTGCTCACCGGGGAACCGATGCCGGTGGAAGTCGGTCCCGGCGATGCGGTGGTGGGTGCCGGAATCAACACCTCCGGCCGACTGGTGGTGCAGGCAACTCGTGTGGGAGTCGACACCCACCTCGCACGAATCGCCTCTCTCGTTGAGGACGCGCAAACAAAGAAGGCTCCTGTACAGCGCCTCGCTGATCGAATCTCAGCCATCTTCGTCCCCATCGTGATCGTCCTGGCGCTCGCCACGGTCGTGGGTTGGTCCATTACCGGAGCCGATCTTGCGTTCGCATTCACCGCGGGTGTTGCCGTGTTAATCATCGCGTGCCCGTGCGCGCTTGGGTTGGCGACTCCCACGGCGCTTCTCGTGGGAACGGGGCGTGGGGCACAAATGGGAATCGTCATTCGCGGTCCGGAGATCCTTGAGTCCACACGAAAGGTCGACTCCATCGTGCTGGACAAGACAGGGACTCTGACGCAAGGTCGGATGAGTGTTGTGGATGCCCTCATCGAGGCCGACCGACCTGACACGTACGAATTGACCGCCGCTGTCGAAACGGNGTCCGAACATCCCATCGGTCGCGCTTTTGCCGCTGCGACCAACGAGATCCGAACAGTAGAGGCGTTCTCGAGCACCCAAGGTCAAGGAGTCCGGGGAGTGGTCGACGGTTCCACAGTGGTCACGGGTCGACCAAACTGGCTTGTTCAGGAGNGGTCGATCTCCATCCCGCCAACCGCACGCGACTGGATCGACGACCAACGCGAGCGCGGACGGACCGTCGTCGCCACAGCCGTTGATGGCTCCTTCGGTGGAGCCTTTGCCGTCGCTGACGCTGTCAAGGACTCCAGTGCGGAGGCAGTTTCGGAAATCAAGGAGCTCGTCGCTGAGCCGATGCTGGTCACTGGAGACAACGCTCATTCAGCTCAAGCGGTAGCCGATCAACTAGGGATAGGTTCCGTTGTCGCCGACGTGCTCCCCGAGTCCAAGATCGCGGTGGTTCGAGATCTTCAGGCCCAAGGAAAGTGTGTGGCGATGGTGGGAGACGGCGTCAACGACGCTGCCGCCCTTGCGCAGGCCGACCTGGGCATCGCGATGGGGTCGGGAAGTGACGTCGCGATTGAGGCGAGCGACATCACCCTGGTGCGCTCCGATCCGCGCAGCATCGTCGATGCCATCCGGTTGTCTCGTCGGACACTCTCGACGATCAAGGGCAACCTGTTTTGGGCTTTCGCCTACAACATCGCTGCCATCCCGTTGGCTGTGGCCGGCTTGCTCAATCCAATGATTGCGGGGGCGGCGATGGCCTTCAGCTCTGTTTTCGTTGTCGGCAATAGCCTCCGCCTACGCAGATTCCAGTCGACCGGGTAGCCTTTCGGGGCTCATGCGAGCACGCCGCCTTAGCTCAGGGGTAGAGCAACGCACTCGTAATGCGTAGGTCCGGGGTTCAAATCCCCGAGGCGGCTCCAAGAATTTTGGGTCTTCGGGCAAGGCTCTTGATGTAGTGTCCTGCCATTCCTATCAGAAGGGTGCCGAGGTGAACTTCCGATCAATCATCTCTGTGACAGCCGTCGCTGTACTCGCTACGGCCTTGGCGTTTCCTGTCCAGGCTGGCGAATCGACAAGAACCACCAAGACGCCCGCCAAGGGCTCGTTTGACTTACTTCTAAGCCAGAACGCTTTCGCCGAATTCCGAAGAGCCGGATTGAGTGTCTACAGTATTGGCGGGCCTCGCGTAGACACGGGCGATGACGGCGAACTGGGAATGGAATTCAATGTGCGAGCTGTCGACGGCACAGGTCGCACCTTCACCGAAGGTGGAGAGGCCAGCGTTNTTTGGTGGAACGGTCCGCCGAATCGTTATTTTTACATCGGAAGCCCCACGCTAATCGGTGATTCTCGCGAAGGCACGATCAGCGCAGGTGTCTCCACCGGATCGGGCACCAACATATTCGATCTTGGTCGCACAACACTCTTTGACGTTGACAAGAGACGCACGGTCAAGCAACCTAATGGTGAATTCGCCTACTACCAGTACCGCTTGACGTTGCATGACGGCGCGGAGGATCTCTTAAACAGCGCTCTCGGAACTTCGTTCTTCACTCCCGGAATGAGACTAGGTACNCTCCTCCTCGACGTGGACGCAGGCTCCTGAATCACACGGGGCCGAGAAGTTTTAGTCGAGGTTTCGTTGACTCTATGTCCGGACCCCCGCGACATGTCTTGACTAGGGTTAAAGGGAGACTCTCTCGGGTTTGTGACAGGCAGCGTCCGTAAGAGATCCCGNTTCACTTCGAACNTGTTGCGAGTATGTGCCTTCCTATTGCGTAAGCGATTGTGTTAATTTAATGAGTGTGATGCGCTCCATTAGAAAAATTGGCGGGGTGTTCGTCGCGGCGTCACTTCTTGTGGCTGGTGTTGGGGTGAGTCCGGTGTCAGCAAAGACCATTAATGGTTGCGTGATTAAGGCGAAGACTACATGCGTGAACGTCGATCTGAATAAGGCGAACTTGAAAGGCGCGAACCTCAAAGGCGCTAACTTTTCCGGAGCGAACTTAAAAGGCGCGGATCTGACCCGCGCCAATCTTTCTGGTGCTAATCTTTCTGGCGCGAATTTGAGCAGAGCGCAACTGGTCAACGTGAACTTGAAAGACGCAAACCTCATAGGCGCGAAACTCATGCACGCATCTGGCCCCTATCCCGGCGAACAACGAGGTTCGAATCTGGAGAATGCAAATCTGAAAAACGCGAACTTGAAAGGGGCCTACCTTGCGAGCGCGAACCTCAAGGGAGCGGTCCTGTCCGGCGCGAATCTGACCGACACAAACCTGAATGACGCCACCCTGACGAACGTGTACTTCAAGAACACGAACATGACGCGAACCNTAGTTGAAGGCGCGAATCTCAAAGGCGCGAATCTGACCAGCGCGATCCTGACTCAGGTTGACTCAGGGGAGATAAAGGGCAGCCCGAAGTTGCCATCAGGCTGGTCACACGTCGATGGGTACCTCATCGGAGACGGCGCACACCTGTGGAGTGCGCAGTTGACAGGGGCAGATCTCAAGGGCACAACCCTGACCGATGCGCAATTGAAATATGCCAATCTCTCTGGAGCGGACATAGCTGGAGTAGATCTGACCGGCGCGTTCTTAAAGTTCGCGAATCTTTCTGGAGCGGATCTATCTGGCGCGATTCTGACCGACGCGAATTTGACCCGTGTTACGTGGTCGAACACGACCTGTCCGGATGGGACAGTCACGAACACGGGTTGCCCTCAATAAGGGCTGAAGGAAACCATCTTTCATTCTCACACGCACGAGATGCTTTTCAAGTGACCGCGTGCGGTGATGGCGATCTGGGAGGCCGTCCTACCTATATGGGGTGGGACGGGTGACTAGTAACCCCGGGTCAAGTGCGAACAATTTGCGAACATTTTTTGTCCAGCACGGTGCAATATGGTGCAACGTGAGGTGACCAGATAGCACGGCTTTTAGGTGTCTTCCTCTTCCTCAGGGGGTTGAGCAACGCACTCGTAATGCGTAGGTCCGGGGTTCAAATCCCCGAGGCGGCTCGGTAGTTTTTTGGTTCTCCTCCCCATTTTGGGGAACATTTCGACTCGATTGCTGCCTTGGCGACGGCATCTAGCCGTGCAGCGTGGTCACGTGGATGCGTAACGGAATGCGGATTTAAGTTGACCGCGCTCCTAGCGAGGTGGTCTCGGGCCACCGGGTGGTCTCGGGCCGCCGGGTGGTCTCGGGCCGCCGGGTGGCCGCGGGCGACCACCGCCCCCGCCTGCGCCGCCTGACTTCACGAATGACGTTGAGATTTCCGCTACAAAGGCACGCGGGATGACGGGNTAATCGCGNGTCAGGATGTAGCAATAGGTGCCCTTTGGGAATTCAGGTGTCTTTTGAAANCGGCCGTTTGCGCTGTANAGATCCCCTGCCCCCTTTATGTATTCATAATCTTCGTTGTACTTTCCATCGAAGGGGCCGCCGGGTCCATCTGGCCGGGTACCAGACCGTAATCTGTAGGAAGACTTGAGCCGCTTGAGACCACTGTCACGATTTCGGGGTTTCTTATACCCGCGGTCGAGGTATATCGGAAACCCATCGCCGGCCCATCCAATAAGCGGGGAGTGTCCCTTTCTTGAGATGGTGTCTACGAGACCGTCGGGTATTCCGTGGTAGTGATAGGCGCCAGTCGGTTGAACGTGGGCGTCGTTCTCATCGAGACCAAGATCAACGAGAGGGCTCAGTGCGTTCTCGCTCCAGCCGGAGTTGGGATTGTTGTNATACCACTCAGCAGCAAGCGGATCAAAGAGAACACCGTTTACCGCGATCCCGAAAGGTTGCGGAATTGCCAAAGGAACAAACTGCCCATCTTTAGTTGGACTTGTGGGGAAGGAGTAGTCATAACTTTGAGCCGATATTTTGTTGGGGTTGTCGGAGTTCGGGAACTGTCCGGTGCTGTGATTCGGAAGCCCGTTCGCGCGAATCCGGCGAACTCCGTTGCCCACGGTGACCTGTACGGAGCACCCAGTCGCAGGGTCCTCAAATTCGTAACTTCCCGTGACGTCGGCGACAAAGGTTTCCGCTGCATACGAAGGAGAGGCNCGTAGCACCAGACCCGTCGTCCCCGTGGCTGTGACAGCCAAGGTGGATCCGAGGCCGCCCAGTAAAAACCCCCGGCGGGAGACTGGAAGTGAATTTATGTCTTCTGTCACCACGGGCGCAGCCTATGTCTCATGAGGCCCATTTTGTTAAAAATGATGATCTGCTTGGAAAGGAATCCCTGTGATCGATCCTCTGGATGAAATTCGCGCTGGGAAGATCCGGGCGGGTGATGGCGGCATGGGCACCGTGCTCCAGTGAGCAGGGCTTGACGATGGCGGCGTGCCCGTCCTGCGAAGCGCCGTACTTCAGCTCCGGAGGTGTTGGCCGCTATACCAATTGACAATTTCGACGTAGTCGCATTCCTTGGCTTCTCGCGGGGAACATCTGGGGAACATTCTTGATGCCACGGTGGGAATCTAGGGGTCTGTCCGTGGGCCTTCTTCCTCCTAAATTCCCTCGTAAGACTCCTCCTCAGGGGGTTGAGCAACGCACTCGTAATGCGTAAGTCCNGGGTTCAAATCCCCGAGTCGGCTCGGTGAATCTTGGCCTTGTAGGCCTTGATTGCGAACATTGCGCATTTTCTCAAGTAGTAGTTCTACCCAGCCTGTTTCTCCCGTGCCGCATTTTTTGGAATCCAAAAGCTAACCAACAGGCCCGCCGAGAGGGTGAAAACCACCACCCAAGCCACTGATTTCGACGCATTTGTGAAGGTCCCAGTAGCAACTTGCACAAGGTCGACACCGCCGGGTTCGGTGGCGAGGTCTGGGATGGATTCACCACCTGAGTCCTGGAGTTCTTGAGAGATTTCCTGAGCCTGACCTGTTGGGACCCCCTTGGCCTCAAGAGTCTCTGCCGCGGAGCCGAGACCGATCACCAGCGTGGTGCCAAGTATCGCTGTTCCCAAGGCCGCGCCTAGTTGACGGGAGGTCGATTGAAATGCGCCCGCCACGCTGGAGTCATGCCCAGCAACCCCAGAGAGAATTATGCTCGCTAACTGACCGGTGGCGTACCCAATACCCACACCGTAAGCAATGAGCCAAGGGGCCATTTCCCATCCCGTGCTCGTGCTAGTAAGAGTAATACCAAGCCCTACTATTCCAATTATCTCAAGCGCCAGACCCAGCTGTAGTGTTCGCTTTGCACCCATAAGTTGACATACGAAGGACCCTGTCAAGGCAGCGATGAGTGCTCCCAGGGCGATTGCAGACAAGATGACACCTGCCTGCAAAAGGTCGTACCCTCCAACTAATTCGAGGAAAAGTGGAAGAGTAAAGAGAAGGCCGAATTCACCGAGGCTGACTACAAATGCCACGAGGTTGCCTGCGCTGAATGAGCGTGATCTGAAAAGAGCAACGTTCAGAGTGACATGTCTTCCCTGCTTTGAACGAGACTTTTCAACGAGCAAGAACGCCAAGAAAGACACAATCCCGATCGCCAGGAATAAAAGCGTTATAGGCGGGAAAGAGGTGGGCCAAGTCATTGACCCTGCGGTGAAGGGCTCACGTTGATAGGAGAATCCAAAGCGCCCCCCTTCGATAATCGCAAACACGACGGAAAACAGCGCAAAAGTAATGAGGATGGCCCCTGTTAAATCGAGTCCTTTTCCTTGGGCCCCGCTTCTGGATCCAGGAATGCAGAAATAGCTGGCAACCATTACTANCAAACCAAGAGGAATGTTGATGGCAAAGGCCCAATGCCAAGAATGAGAACTAATTAGCCAGGCTCCAACCATCGGGCCGACGGCGGCAACGCCGCCGATAGTTCCTCCCCAGATGGTGAACGCTATAGCTCGATCACGTCCGTGGTAATACGTATTGATAATGGCAAGGGTTGTAGGCAAAATCATGGCGCCGCCGCATCCCTGTAGTGCCCTGGCCAGGATGACCCCCGTGGACGTATCTGAAAGCACTACTCCCAGGCTCGCGAGAATAAAGACGGCGACACCGATGAGAAAAAACTTTTTGCGACCATAGCGATCTGCGAGTTGCCCGAAAAAGATGAGAAGAGAAGCGAAAGTTAAAGCATACGCCGAGTCAATCCACTCGGTTTCGTAGGCATCGAGGCCGAGATCAGCAGTTAAAATTGGGAATGCTGTATTCACAACCGTTTCATCAAGAACGATTAGTGACAGGCCAAGAGTCAAGCAAGCTAATACGAGCCAGCGCCTCTTATTATTTGTGTGCGGTCTTACCCCCTCTTGAGTGAACATAAATTTCCCGCACTCCTTTCACAAAACGCCGTTATACGGTGAGGTTCTGAGCCGAACGGTGTAGTTAAAGAGGACTCTGTGCCCAAACATTAGAGGTTCGGAGTGTTTTCCGCTGNTGCATCCGCCACCCCGACGGATGCTGCCCCTAGCAGGGTTCTCGTCAACGAAGTCCTCCGCTTGGTTGTTGACCCTGTGCCTGATGCATTCACGAACACCTCGTGTATCGCAGTGAGAGATCCGTGAAGCCTTTTGCTGCCATTGGGCACCTGAGGGAAGCAACCTGTGGGCTGATGAGGAATCGAATACCACCCGCATTCGAAGCGCACTAGGGCTCACCTAAGACGTGATGTCCTTTCGGTCGAATCGCAATACCGCGATCCCGACGAGNAGCGCGAAGGCGATCAGGTTGTAGGCCACACCAACGGCCATTTGGTCCCAGACGATCACGGGGTTTAGGGCATCCACCCACGTGGAGCCGTAGTCAGAGGGTAGGAAGCGTCGCAAGGATCCGAGGGCTTCAATCGCATCCAGGATGTTGAAGATGGTTACAAGGACTACTGCCGTTCCAACGGCGCCGAGTGGAACATCGGTCAACACGCTCATTAAGAAAGCGATTGCCGCCGGGAAAAGCAGGGTGATCGCGATGTAGGTGGTGATGACGGTGAGCCTTTGCAAGGACTCGATCTGGGTGAGCGCGCCGCCGAATGGGCTGGCAAGTGGTGCGGTGCCGAATGCGATTGCACCGATTGCCCATGATGCAAGCACCAAGGTCAACAAGACGATCGCTGCCAGTAGCAGACCCACGACCGCCTTCGTTCGAAGAAGCTTGCGTCGGGGGACTGGTGCTACGAGCAGATAGCGGAGTGTCGACCAACTCGCCTCGCTTGCCACAGTGTCTCCGAGAAACATCGCCGCGATGATCACCAGCAGGAAGCCCGACGAGAACAGCAGCATGGTGATCGTGAAGTTCCAGGCGCCGCTTGTTGCTAGGCCGACGAGGTCGAAATTGCCGCCACCGAATCCGCCTCCTTGACTGCTACCGGCGTCGCCGTTGGAGGAGGGACCGAACCGCACGGCAGCGACAACGATGAGTGGCAAAGCGACCACAAGTAGGAAAGCAACGAAGGTGCGTCGTCGCTTGAGTTGGCGAATGAATTCCACACCGATGCCCAGCGTGTCCTGGGGTGAGTAGCCGAGAGTGGCTGTTCTCATGATGTCACCACCTCGTGGCCCCTGCCGACTATCTCCATGAAGACGTCTTCGAGGCGAGCACCGCTTCGTCCTGCGAGAAGCTGCGTAACGGTGCCTTTAGCAATCAGCGTTCCACGGTGCATGACCACTACGTGGGAGCAAGTCTGCTCGACTTCACTGAGCAGGTGCGAAGAGACCACCACCGTGCGCCCCGTTGCGGCGTAGTCCTGCAGCACTTGGCGCATCTCTCGGATCTGAGGCGGATCAAGCCCATTGGTGGGTTCATCGAGGACGAGGACATCCGGCATGCCGAGCATGGCTTGAGCGATTCCGAGGCGTTGACGCATACCCTGGCTGTAGGTTCGAACCTTCCGGTCAATCGCCGTGCCGAGTCCGGCGATCTCCAGGACGTAATCGAGATTCGGATCCTGCTGCTCGCGACCGCTTGCCTTCCAATACAGCCGCAGGTTCTCCCGACCGGACAGGTGTGGCAAGAA
>PBWE01000022.1 GCA_002728915.1 Micrococcales bacterium | reverse complement strand
CGGCGGTGCAGCCACGAGAATTTCACTCTCTTCGCTGGGCATTCTTCAGTACATCACGCCGGTCTTGCAGTTTTGCCTCGGAGTCTTCATATTCCACGAGGTGATGCCAACTTCTCGGTGGCTAGGCTTCTTCTTTGTTTGGCTTGCCTTGCTCGTCTTTTCCATTGATGCCTATCGGTACACGCGAAAGAGACAGGTCCAAGGTAAGTCTGGTCTTATTGATGAACTTGAGGTTTCAGAGCCAACCTGAACGCAAGTTCGACTCGCCAGCAGCGATGCTCCGAAGTCTTTTTCGGTCGCTATCCGGTTCGATTCACCACGTAATCGCACAACGCTTCGAGCGCAAGCTTTGCATCGCCTACCGGCAATGGTTCGAGGATCCGACGCGCGTCCCCCGCCCACCGGCGTGCCTCATCACGCGCATCTTCAAGCGCTGGATGCGCCCGCAGCAACCGAAGAGCCTGCGCGTGATCGGCATCATCGGGAATTGGTCCCGACAAGAACGCGACTAGTTCGTCGCCGCCGGATTGATCGCTCGATTGCGCGATCAACGTTGCCAGAGTGGGCACACCCTCGCGTAGATCGGTACCCGGCAACTTGCCCGACTGCTCCGCATCAGATGTGATATCAACGATGTCATCCGCGAGTTGGAAAGCAACGCCGATGGCCTCGCCGAAGCGGCTCAGTGTGTCGATGGTGGATGTTTCGGCTCCGGCCATCATGGCCCCGAACCGACCGGCGGTAGCGATCAACGAACCGGTCTTGTCCGAAAGAACCTGCAGATGGTGCTTGACCGGATCGATGCCGTCGTCCGGCCCCACCGCTTCGCGAATCTGGCCTGTGCACAGACGCTCGAAGGTTTGCGCCTGAATGCGCACCGCCTCGGGTCCGAGGTCCGCCAAGATGTCAGACGCGCGAGCAAACAGAAAGTCACCGGTGAGAATCGCGATCGAGTTGTCCCAGCGCGCGTTCGCCGACGGGGCACCACGCCGGAGCTGCGCTTCGTCCATGACGTCGTCGTGATAGAGCGTGGCCAGGTGGGTGAGCTCGACGACGACCGCCGCCTTGATGACGTCGTCATTGGCCGGGCGGGGACCGAAGTGCGACGCGAGAAGCGTCAAGAGAGGACGGAACCTCTTGCCGCCGGCATCCACGAGATGCCGGGACGTCTCCGTAACGAAGGGGTAGTCACTGACCACCGTGCCGCGGAGGTAGCGCTCAACGTCCTCCATCGCAGACGCCAGCCGGGAGTCGAAGGCAGGATCGACGGCCAATTCACCCAGCGGACTCTCCGTCATACCAAGACGGTACTACCGGATGAAGACATCGGCATTTGCAACCAGATCTAGGACCGGCTGAGGCACGACGCCCAGGATCACCGTCACCGCGGCGCCCGCTGCCAGGGCGACGGTGGTGAAGGCGGACGGAACAACCACACTCGCCGTCTGATCAGTGGGCTGGGCGAAGAACATGACCACAATCACCCGGACGTAGAAGAACGCGGCGATGAGACTCGCCACCACGCCGACGATCACCAACCACACCATGCCCGCTTCTATCGCCGCAGCGAAGACGCCGAACTTGCCGACGAATCCGGAGGTCAGCGGGATGCCCGCGAGGGCGAGCATGAACACGGCGAACGCCGATGCGACGACCGGAGACTTACGGCCGATGCCCGACCACGTTGCGAGGTTCGTTGCTTCGCCACCAGCGTCACGGACCATGGTGATAATCGCGAACGCACCGATCGTCGTGAAGCCGTACGCGATGAGGTAGAACATCGTGCTGGCGATACCGGCAGCCGATGCGGCGGCGACACCGATCAGGATGAAGCCGGCCTGGGCCACGGATGAGTACGCGAGCATTCGCTTGATGTCCGACTGGACGACCGCGAGGATCGACCCCACCAGCATGGTGAGGGTGGCGATGATCCAGATAATCGGTTCCCAATCCCATCGCACGCCTCCGAAGGCGACGTAGAGAATCCGCAGCAGTGCTCCAAACGCGGCAATCTTTACTGTCGCCGCCATGAATCCGGTTACGGCAGTCGGTGCTCCCTGGTAGACGTCCGGCACCCATTGGTGGAACGGAACGGCACCGACCTTGAACAGCAAGCCGATGAGCACCATGCCCAACCCGATCATCAAGACCAACGACTCACCAGGCTTGCTGGTGACGGTTTGAGCGATCTCCGGGAAGGTGATGGATCCTGCGTAGCCGTACACCAGCGCGGCGCCGTAGAGGAAGAACGCTGACGAGAAAGCGCCGAGCAGGAAGTACTTCAACGCCGCCTCCTGACTCAGCAATCGGCGTCGGCGCGCCATGCCCGTCATCAGGTAGAGCGGGAGCGACATGATCTCCAAGCCGATGAACATGATGAGAAGATCATTCGAGGTGACGAAAAGCATCATCCCGAGAACAGCGAAAAGCGTCAGGGGCCAGATCTCGGTTTGCAGGTAGCCGCGCTGCGTGAACTGCTTCTCCTCTTCCGATCCTGGCAGCGAGGAGACGCGAGAGGCAAACGCATCGCCCACCGAGTCGATCGAGCGTTCGGCCATCAGTGCAGCCCCGAGGAGCGCGATGATCACGATGGCGCCTTGAAGAACCAGCGCGGGTCCATCGATCACGATCGCTTGACCGGCCGTCACCACCCGGGTGGATGCGTTGATGACGATCAACGCCGCTGCGGCGATGAGTGAACCGAACACGATCAGCAGCTGCAGGTATCGGCGCACGCTCCGTGGCGTGAATGCCTCTACCAGAACCGACACGATGGCGGCTCCGAAGATCACGATCATCGGAGCGATCGCTACGTAGTCGATTGCCGGGGGCGAGTAGTTCATGGTTGGCTCCCGTCACTGGAAACCACTGGCTCTGGATCCACAGCGGAGATGGTGTTCATCGTCCAATCGACGGCGGGGTTGATCACGTTCAACAACGGCGCGGGGTACAGGCCGAGCGTGATGCTCAGGGCAGCGATCGGCACCAGCGCGGTGATTTCCCGCCCCTTGAGGTCGGTCATGCCTTCGATGCTTGGATTCGCCGGCCCGGTCATCGACTTTTGATACAAGCGCAGCACATACGCGGCCGTGATCACGATTCCCAGCGTGCCCAACGCGCCGACCCATAGGTAGCGCTCGAAGGCTCCCAGCAAGACGAGGAACTCGCCGACGAAGGACACCAGACCCGGAAGAGCCAGTGAGGACAGCGCCGCAACGAGGAAGAAGCCCGCGAGCACCGGGGCGACCTTGTTGACACCGCCGTAATCGGCAATGAGAGCTGAGTCGCGGCGCCGTGACATCAAGAAGCCTGCGGTCAGGAACAGGGCGGCGGTGGAGAGGCCGTGCGCCACCATGTAGACCACCGAGCCCGATTGACCCGAGCTCGTGAAGACGAAAATGCCAAGCGCGATGAACCCGAAGTGAGACATAGAGGAGTAGGCGAACAAGCGCCGCATGTCCTGGGCGGTGAGGGCTACGTACGCTCCGTAGAAGATGCCGATCAAGGCCATACCGATGACGACCGGTGCGTAGAACTCACTAGCTGCCGGGAAGATCGGCAAGCAGTAGCGGATCATCCCGAAAGTTCCCACCTTGTCGAGAACACCGATCAGTAGCACCGACGTGCCGGGCTTGGATTGCGCTGCTGCGTCCGGAAGCCAGGTGTGGAACGGCCACAGGGGGGCCTTGATCGCGAACGCGAAGAAGAAGCCGAGGAAGAGCATCTTCTGCGTGTTGGGGTCCATTTCCAAGCCCACCAAGGACAGGAAGTCGAAAGTTCCACTCCCCAATTCACGAGCGGAGACCACATACAGGCCGATCAACGACGCCAACATGAACAGGCCGCCGAGCAGGCTGTAGAGAAGGAACTTGATTGCTGCGTAGGACCTTTGCGGACCGCCGTAGCGACCGATCATGAAGTAGACAGGGATGAGCATCACTTCGAAGAAGACGTAGAACAAGAAGACATCTGTTGCAGCGAAGACACCGATCATCAATGCTTCGAGGGCCAAGATCAACGCGAAGTAACCCTTGACCGAACCCTCGGACTCTTGGTCGCCTTCGATATCGCGCCAACCCGCCAGGATCACGATGGGAACCAACGTTGCGGCCAGCGCGATGAGCACCAGTCCTATCCCGTCCACTCCTACCGAGTACGAGATGCCGAACGACGGGATCCAGGGGTAGGACTCCACAAATTGGAAGGGCTGCGTGGATGCGCCGTCGAACTGCAAGGCCATCGCGATCGTCAATGCCAAGACGGCACCGGAGACCACGAGCGAGACCTGCTTGGCCAGCGTCGGCTTGGACTTCGGAAGAAGGGCAACCACGATGCTGCCGATCAAGGGCAGCAGGCCGAGCGTCGTCAACCAGGGGAAGGCGCTCATGACAGCACCACCAAAACGAGGGCGATGGCGACGATGAGGGCGCCCCCCACCATGGACAACGCGTAGGAACGTGCGAAACCGCTCTGGCTTCGCCGCAAGCGGCGAGCCAGGTCACCGACGAAGGTTCCGGTCCAATTGACGAAGCCGTCGACAGCCTTGTTATCGAAGGTGGTGATCATCTCCGCTGCTCGGTAGGTGGGTTGCACGACGAGCACGTCGTTCACGGCGTCGCCGTAGAGGTCCTGACGTGCCGCGCGCGTGAGAGCGTTACCCGTCGGAGCCTCAATGGGTACATCCCTTCGGGCGTACATGACCCAGCCGATGATGGCTCCGATGATGACCACGATCAGGGTGACAGCGATGTAGAAGGACGTGGGCAAGGGGGTGGGGACCGACTCGTAACCCACGACCGGCTTGAGCCAATCCTTGATGTCTCCCCAGAACAGCAGGGCCATACCGAGGAAGACGGATCCGAGTGCCAGCAATACGAGGGGGATGGTCATCACCGAGGGCGACTCGTGCGGGTGAGCATCGTCTTCCCAACGCTTCTTGCCGAAGAACGTCATGGCGATCATCCGGGTCATGTAGAAGCCGGTGACGCCGGCAGCGAGGATGGCAGCAGCGCCGATGATCGAGTTGCGCTCGAACGCGGCGTGGATGATCTCGTCCTTCGACCAGAACCCCGCAAACGGCGGTATGCCGATGATGGCGAGATAGCCGGCCATGAACGTCACGAAAGTGACACCCATGACTCCCCGGAGCGCTCCGTAGCGGCGCATGTTCACGTTGTCGTTCATTCCGTGCATGACTGATCCGGCACCGAGGAAGAGGCCGGCCTTGAAGACACCGTGGGTGAGGAGGTGGAAGATCGCGTAGACGTAACCGATGGGGCCGAGACCGGCGGCGAACACCATGTAGCCGATCTGACTCATCGTGGATCCGGCCAGCGACTTCTTGATGTCGTCCTTGGCCGAACCGATGATCGCGCCCATGAAGATCGTGATCAGTCCGACAACGACAACGGCCGTCGCGGCCCACGCTGCAGCGTCGTAGATAGCGTTGCTGCGGGCGATCAAATAGACACCGGCGGTGACCATGGTGGCCGCGTGGATGAGTGCGGACACCGGTGTGGGTCCTTCCATGGCATCCAACAACCAGGCCTGCAGGGGGAATTGGGCCGACTTGCCGGCAGCGGCGAGGAGCAGCAACAGGCCGATGGCCGTCAGCGTTCCCTCACTCGCGTCACTTGCTTGCCCGAAGACGTCCTGGAAGGTGATCGATCCGAAGGTGACGAAGATGAGCATGATGGCCAGCGAAAGACCGACGTCTCCTACTCGGTTGATCACGAACGCCTTCTTCGCTGCTGCCGCGGCACTCGGCTTGTGTTGCCAGAAACCGATCAGCAGGTAACTCGCGAGCCCGACGCCTTCCCAGCCGACGTACAACAGCAGGTAGTTATTGGCGAGCACCAACACCAGCATCGCGGCGACGAACAGATTCAGGTAGCCGAAGAACTTGCGTCGATCCCGGTCATGGGACATGTAGCCGAGCGAATAGATGTGGATCAGCGCGCCGACGATGGTGATCAGCAAGACGAAGACCATCGACAGCTGATCTAGTTGCAGCGCGAAGGAGGCTTGGAACGAGCCGACGAACACCCAGTCATACACGTTCTGCACGACCGTGCGCTCTTTGGCGGGACGCTCCATCAGGGCGAGCAACATCAAGACGCTGATGACGGCAGACGCCACGACGGTGAGCACGCCGAGTATCGGGCCCCACGAATTGGTGCGCCGACCAGCGAACAGCAGGATGGCCGCGCCGGCTGCCGGGAGGGCGATAATCACCCACAGCAGCGCGAATATCCCCTCGGCGGGGACTATCTCGGTCACGTATGCGTCCTATTCGTTTTTCGTCAGTACTTCAGAAGATTGGGTTCGTCGATCGATGCGGAACGTCTGGTGCGGAAGATGGTCACGATGATCGCCAAGCCCACGACTACTTCGGCCGCAGCCACGACCATCACGAAGAACGCGACGACCTGGCCGTCGAGATTTCCATTCATGCGAGCGAACGCAACGAAGGCAAGATTCGCCGCATTGAGCATCAGCTCCACGGACATGAAGACGATGATCGCGTTGCGACGAACGAGCACCCCGATCGCACCGATGCTGAACAGCAACGCGGAGAGCAGCACGTAATTGGCCGGATTCATCGGCCGTCATCCTCAACGGACGTATCGGCAGACAGTTGACGCACTTCGTCGATCTCGGCCGGATCAACGTCCCGGATATCGTCACGGACCCTAAGGGGCTCCGGAACACTGATGTCGCTCGTGCTTCCGTCCGGCAGGAGGGCGGGTGTGTCAACCGCGTTGTGCCGCGCGTAGACGCCCGGTGGGGGGAGTTGCCCCGGGTGCGCCCCCGATGCGAAACGCTCTTGGGACAGCTCTCGCTGCGTTCGTTTGGGCATCCACCTTTCGCGGTGCGTGAGGATCATGGCACCCATAGCCGCGGTGATCAGCAACGCGGCGGTCACCTCGAAGGCGATCAGGTAGGGACCGAACATCAGGGCCGCGAGCCCTTCCACATTTCCGCCCTGGGCGGCATTGGCTGCGTCGAGTCCTGTCGAGGACGTTTCCATCAAGCCGTTGCCGATTCCTGCGATCAGCAGAATGGAGAAGCCGACTCCGAGGAGAAAGGCAGCCACCCGCTGGCCCTTGATGGTCTCGATGAGCGAGTCAGAGGAGTCGACTCCGACCACCATGAGGACGAACAGGAACAGCATCATCACGGCACCGGTGTAAACAATGATCTGGACCATGCCCAAGAAGGGAGCCGAATTCGCAACGTAGAGGATCGCCAGATTGATCATGGTGAGGGCGATGAACAGCGCGCTGTGCACGGCCTTTCTCGAGATCACCATGCCGAGCGCACCGATCACCGCGAGGGTGCCACTGACCCAGAAGACGATCGCTTCCCCGGTTCCCACCGCTCCGCCGTTCACACTGCCTCACCCTGGTCCGGTGAGGAGCCAGTCACCTTGTTGGCGTAGTAGTCCTGCTCCGAGGTGCCCGGAACCATTGGATGCGGAGGCGGGACCATCCCGGGGAGCAGCGGCGCAAGGAGTTGATCCTTCTCGTAGATGAGATCGGCGCGATCGTTGTCCGCGAGTTCGTACTCATTGGTCATCGTCAGGGCGCGCGTCGGGCAAGCCTCGATGCACAGGCCACAGAAGATGCAGCGCAGGTAGTTGATTTGGTAGACGCGCCCGTACCGCTCCCCCGGCGAGAATCGCTCCTCGTCGGTGTTATCGGCGCCCTCTACGTAGATGGCATCGGCCGGGCAGGCCCAGGCGCATAGTTCGCATCCGACGCACTTCTCAAGACCGTCCGCCCACCTGTTCAACTGGTGTCGACCGTGGAAGCGCGGTTTAGTCGATTGCTTGTCCTCCGGATACTGCTCGGTGACGACCTTCTTAAACATCGTTGTGAGCGTTACCCCGAACCCGCGTACGGCTTGCGGCATCTCAGCCATGGGGGTCCTCCTCGGCGTCGGCATCAATGGCCTGCGACGACGACACCTCGGCCGTCGTGACCGCGGCTCGTCGGGGGGTGTACTCGAATCGTTGGCCGGGTAAGGGGGGCACCGGGTGGCCGGTTGCGGCCCCCGTCAAAACCTCGTTGACTCGACGGGCGTTCTCCGCTTCCGCGTCGAGTCGACGCTGTTCCTTCCGATTCGCGCGCGCGCTCAACAGCCACGAGCCTCCAAGAAGCGTCGCGATGATGACGGCGCCGATGAACAACAACTCGGTGTTGGAAAGCGCGACGTCGTTGCGGAACAGACGCGCGATCGACACGATGACCACCCACACCAACGCGGCCGGAATCAACACTTTCCAGCCGAACTTCATGAATTGGTCGTAACGCAGTCGGGGCAATGTTCCCCGCAGCCAAATGAAGACAAAGATGAATAGCTGCACCTTGATCAGCCACCACACGACCGGCAGCCATCCAGAGTTCGCGCCCTCCCATAGGGACAGCGGCCACGGAGCCAAGTAACCGCCCAGGAACAACGTGGTCGCCAGCGCGGAAACGGTCACCATGTTGATGTACTCGGCGAGGAAGAACAAGGCGAACTTCAGTGAGGAGTACTCCGTATGGAAACCTCCCACCAACTCCCCTTCGGCTTCTGGCAGATCGAAAGGCGCACGGTTGGTTTCACCGACCATGGATGTCACATAGATAAGGAAACTCGGGAGCAGGATGACAGCGAACCAAATGGGCTGCTGGGCTACTACGATCTCTGAGGTAGCCATCGATCCCGCGTAGATGAAGACCGCGACGAAGGACAGACCCATTGCGATTTCGTACGAGATGACCTGTGCCGTAGAGCGCAAGCCTCCGAGGAGTGGATACGTGGACCCCGACGACCATCCGGCCAGAACAAGTCCGTAGACACCGATCGACGCAATCGCCAGCACGTAAAGAACCGAGACGGGGAAGTCGGTCAACTGCAGAGGTGTTTCTACGCCGAAGACTGAGACGGTGGGGCCGAAGGGGATGACAGCGAAGGCAATGAAAGCAGCGGTCGCCGAGATCACCGGCGCAATCCAATACACCCCGAGGTGCGCGGCCTTCGGGATGACCTCCTCCTTAAATGCCAACTTGAAGCCATCCATCAGGGACTGCAGCAGACCTTGCGGCCCTACTCGGTTCGGGCCGATCCGGTTTTGCATGCGGGAGACGACCCTGCGCTCCCACCAGATCGTGAACAGCGTCAACAGCACGAGCAGACCGAAGATAACCACGGCTTTGCCGATCACCAGCCACCACGGGTCGGTGCCGAACAGCCCGAACTGACCGTCGGTCATAACTGACCCCCACTCATCACTCGCACGACGTCGCCGTAGCCGACCCCCAGGTCGCGATACACGCGGCTGCCCTCGGAGTTCATCGGCAACCAGACCACGTCATCGATCATGGAATCGTCGATTTCGAGATCGACACTGATCGCACCCGATGGTCCGTGGATACTCACCTGCCCGGACGTTGGCAGTCCGTAGCGCGTGGCCGTTGCACCAGACATTCGGGCAACGGTGTCCCGCGCCGTTGCAGCGAGATGGGGTTCGCCCTCCTGCATGACACCAAGGTCGAGCAGTTGACGCCACGTGGCCAAACGAACACCAGTGCCCGGTGAGTGTGTTGTCGCAACCGGCGCGAAGGACTCGCGCGGGCCTGTCCACGGACCCATGCGCCCAAGTTCGGCGCGAAGCTCCGACACACTGCTCGGAGCAGACATCTGCCACTGTTCGGCCAGCATCGCCAGGACAGCAGCATCACAGTCACGCATCGCATCGCGGAATACCTGACCGAAGGGGCGCGGACGCCCTTCCCAATCGAGGAACGTTCCCGCCTTCTCACTCACGACAGCCACCGGGAGTACCACGTCGGCGATTTCCGTCACGGCCGAATGATGATTCTCAATCGATACGACGAAGTCGACACCACCGAGCGAGGCAATGAGATCGTCCGGATAGTCCGCGGCTTCGACGCCACCCACGAGGGCCGCACGGCGGGCACCCGAACGCAGTGAAGCGAGGAGTGCATCACCGCTAAGCCCACGCTGCGGAAGAGATGACGGATCGACTCCCCAGGCGTCGGCTGACTGCTGCCGGGCGAGTGGATCATCGATCGGACGACCGCCGGGCAGCAGACCCGCGAGGGCGCCGGCGTCCAGTGCGCCTCGCTCTCCCGCTCGCCGCGGAACCCACGCCAGCGCCGCGCCCGTTTCCTGCGCCAATGCGCCAGCCGCGGCGCAGGCTCCCGGAGCGCTCGCGACTCGCTCGCCCATCATGATGACCGCTCCCGGTGCCGCGAGTGCTTCGCGGATCTCGGCTGGTAGGTCGGCCAACGCGCTGGCTTCATCGCCCGGCATAGCAGGGATCAACGTTCCGTTCATCTTGCTCAGACCCCGACTGCCACCCGAGCCCAACGAAAACACTCGGGTACCGGATGCTGACGCTTTGCGTAGCCGCAAGAACACGATCGGAGATTCATCTTCCGGCTCGAAAGCCACCAGGAGCACTGCGGGCGCTGCTTCGAGGTCGGCGTATTCGACCCGCATCGGGCTGCCGGCAACATGGGCGGCAAGGAAATTTCGTTCCTCATCCGAATGTGCGCGGGCCCGAAAGTCGATGTCGTCCGTTCCGAGCGCCACCCGGGCGAATCGGGCGTAGGCGTAGGCGTCCTCCACGGTGGAGCGGCCCCCGACGAGCACCGCGGCCTCAGACCCGGCCGCCCGCAAGCCCTGCGCGGCTACGTCAATTGCCTCCGGCCACGACGCAATGCGTAGTTCACCGTTTTCGCGGACCATCGGCCACTCGATCCGGCCCTGCTGCATGTACGAGAAGGCGAAGCGGCCTTTGTCGCAGTTCCACTCCTCGTTGACCTGCGGGTCATCCCAGGCCAACCGGCGGGTGATGGTGGATCGGCGGTAGTCCGTGCGCAGCGAACACCCGGATGCGCAGTGCTCGCACGACGTCGGAACCGATACGAGGTCGAAAGGACGCGCACGGAAGCGATACGTCGCACTCGTCAACGCACCGACCGGGCAGATCTGGATTGTGTTTCCGGAGAAATACGAATCGAACGGCTCGTCGTCGGCGGTGCCCACCTGCTGTTGTGCTCCGCGCTCCAAGAGCTCGAGCATGGAGTCGCCGGCAATCTGATCGGCGAAACGCGTACAGCGAGCACACGACACACACCGCTCTCTGTCGAGGAGCACCTGAGCACTGACGTTGATCGGCTTGTCGAACGTCCTCTTATCTTCGGTGAAGCGCGATTCCGGTCGACCAATGCTCATCGCCTGGTTCTGCAGCGGACACTCACCGCCCTTGTCGCACACGGGGCAATCCAGAGGATGGTTGAGTAGCAGGAACTCCATGACGCCCTCTTGCGCTTCCCGCGCGACGTCGGAACTGAGCTGCGTTCGCACCTGCATGCCGTCGGAGACAACCTGGGCGCAGGCCGGCTGCGGCTTGGGAACACCCTCGATCTCGATCAGGCACGCCCGACAGGCGGCAACCGGATCGAGCAGCGGGTGGTCACAGAAGCGGGGAATTTCAATACCGAGCATTTCCGCGGCACGGATGACGAGCGTCCCGGCCGGCACAGACACGGCAACCCCGTCGACGATGACGCTGACGAGTTCGGGCCTGGAGTCCAGCTCCGCGCCGGGCTCGTTGGTGATGGTCATCGAACCCCCGCTGCCGCGAAGATGTACGAGGCGATGGGGTCGAACTGCTCGTCGGCCGATGTGTGAGTGGATGCCTCGAATTCTTCGCGGAAGTACTTCATCGCCGCCGGGTACGGGGTAGCGGCAGCATCTCCGAGAGCACAGAACGAACGCCCAGCGATCTGCCCGCATAGATCCGTGAGGGTTTCCATCTCGGCCTGCTGACCCTGCCCGTGCTCGAACTTCTCTAACACCCCGGTGATCCAGTAGGTGCCCTCGCGGCACGGAGTGCATTTACCGCACGACTCGTGCTTGTAAAACTCCAGCCACCTCGTGACGGCCTTGACGACACTCACGGTTTGGTCGAACACCATGGGAGTTCCGGTGCCGAGCATCGTCCCGGCCTCGGCCATCGCCTCGTAGGTGAGTGGGAGATCGAGGTGCTCGTCAGTGAGTAGCGGAACCGACGATCCACCCGGAAGCCAGAACTTCACCGAGCTGCCGTCGCGCATACCACCGGCGTAATCGAGCAGTTCGCGCATGGTGATTCCCAGCGGCGCCTCGTAGATTCCCGGTCGCTTCACATGCCCAGAGACGGCGAACACCTTGAAGCCCGGTGACTTTTCGGTTCCGAAGCCACGGAACCACTCCACGCCACGGTCCACGATGTAGGGAATGTTTGCAATCGTCTCGACGTTGTTAATGACCGTCGGCGACGCATAGAGTCCGGCAACCGCCGGGAAGGGCGGCTTCAGTCGGGGCTGGCCGCGATAACCCTCGAGGCTGTCGAGCAGCGCAGTTTCCTCACCGCAGATGTAGGCGCCGGCGCCCGAGTGGACAACAACATCGAGGTCGAATCCACTGCCCTTGATGTTCTTCCCAATGAGCCCTGCTTGCCTGGCTTGCTTGACCGCGAACTCCACTTTGCGAACGGCGTTCGGGACTTCACCGCGGATGTAGATGAATGCGTGGTTGGCGCGAATAGCGAAGGACGTGATGATCACGCCCTCGATCAAGGCGTGCGGGTTGGCCATCATGATGGGGATGTCCTTGCACGCACCCGGCTCGGACTCGTCCGCATTCACCACGAGGTAGTGCGGCTTGCCGTCGCCTTGCGGAACGAAACTCCACTTCAAGCCCGTGGGAAAGCCCGCTCCGCCGCGCCCTCGCAAACCGGCGTCTTTCACGGTCGTGATGATGTCGTCCGGATCGCTGGCGAGTGCCTTGTCCAGGGCCTGGTAGCCACCCACGGCTCGGTAGCCATCGAGGGTGTAGAGGTCGGGGCGATCCCAATGTTCGGTGATGACCGGGGTCAGTGGCGTACCCATCAGGCATTCCCTCCCTGCATTCGTTGTTCGCGTGCGATCTTCAAACCGGCGACCATTTTGTCGTCCACACTCGGAGCGTCCGCCAGTCCATCGTCGGGGAAAGCGAGAGTCCGCTCGGTGGCTTCGAAGTTTCGGATCACCGGTCCGCGCGTCGCTTGCACCTGTTCACCGCGACGCAATCGGTCCAGGATCTCCACCGCGCTGGCCGGTGTCACGTCGTCCATGAATTCCCAGTCGACGGTCATCACCGGGGCGTGGGTGCACGCCGCTTGACATTCGATCCGCTCAAGAAAAAACTCACCATCGGCCGTCGCGGTGTTGTGCGATGCGCCGGTGGCTTCGACCACGGCATCCCACACCGCATCCCCACCAAGAAGCCCACACATCGTGTTGATGCACACACCGATGTGGTGTTTGCCGACCCGCTCACGCTTATACATCGTGTAAAAGGTCGCGACCGCGGTCACTTCGGCCGGGGTTATGCCCAGCACTTCGGCGCACGCATTGATGCCATCGGTGGTGATCGCATCTTCCTCACTTTGTGCCAGGTGCAGCATCGGCAGCACGGCACTGCGCGCGCTCGGATATCGAGCGGCGATCTCTCGCATCTGCGCGCGCGCCTGGTCGCTGATCGGCATCTGTGGCTTCTCTCCGGTCTTCGCTATCGGTCCACGCCACCCATGACAGGGTCGATGCTCGCGACGGCGGCAATGACGTCGGCGACCATGCTGCCCTCGGACATGGCGGCGGTTGCTTGCAGGTTGTTGAAGGACGGGTCGCGGAAGTGCACGCGGTACGGGCGGGTTCCCCCGCTACTGACCACATGCGCTCCGAGCTCTCCACGCGGCGACTCCACCGCTACGTAGGCCTGCCCGGCGGGCACGGTGAAGCCTTCAGTGACGAGCTTGAAGTGGTGGATCAACGACTCCATCGACTCCGACATGATGTGTTTAATGTGTTCCGTCGAGTTCCCCTGACCATCGGAGCCGATGGACAGTTGTGCCGGCCAGGCGATCTTCTTGTCTTCGACCATGACAGGCCCCGGGGTCAGGCGATCCAGGCACTGCTCGACGATATTCAGTGATTCGTGCATCTCGGCGATGCGAATGAGGAATCGTCCGTACGCATCGCAGGACGTTTGCGTGGGAACATCGAATTCGTACGCCTCGTAGCCGCAGTACGGCTGGGATTTCCGAAGATCGTGCGGCAACCCGGCCGACCGCAACACCGGTCCCGTCATCCCTAGGGCCATGCAGCCCTGCAAATCGAGGTAGCCGACATCGACGGTTCGCCCCATCCAGATCGCGTTGTCGATCAGCAGGTCGGCCGTGTCCTTCATCCGCTTGCGCAGCAGCGGCAGCGTGTCCCGAATAGCTTTTTCACCATCGCTGGGAAGATCCTGGGCCACTCCACCCGGTCGGAAGAACGCGCTGTTCATTCGCAACCCGGTGACCATCTCGAACAAATCCAGCACGAGTTCGCGCTCCCGGAAACCGAAGGTCATGGCAGTCAGCGCCCCGAGTTCCATTCCGCCGGTGGCGAGCGCAACAAGATGCGAGGAGATGCGGTTCAACTCCATCATCAGAACTCGGATGACGTTGGCCCGCTCGGGAATGTTCTGACTGATACCAAGAAGTTTTTCTACCGCGAGCACGTAGGCGGCTTCGTTGAAGAACGGGGTCAGGTAATCCATGCGCGTGACGAACGTGACGCCTTGGACCCACGTGCGGTACTCCATGTTCTTTTCGATACCGGTATGCAAGTAGCCGATACCGCACCGAGCGTCGGTGACGGTTTCTCCATCGAGTTCCAACACCAGACGCAGCACGCCGTGGGTGGACGGGTGCTGCGGGCCCATGTTGACGACGATGCGTTCCTTCTCCCCCTCGGGTGCAGCGGCTATCGAGTCCCAATCGCCGCCGGCGAGGTTGTAGACCGTTCCGTCGAAAGTTTCATAACTATCCGCGTAGACATCCTCACCCGGATCGGCCGCGGAGCTGTACGTGACGTCGCTCATCAGTTGTACGCCCTCCGATTATCCGGAGCGGGGATGGTGGCTCCCTTGTACTCGACCGGTATGCCACCGAGCGGGTAATCCTTGCGCTGCGGGTGACCCGCCCAATCGTCTGGCATCTCGATCCTCGTCAGGCCCGGGTGGCCGTCGAAGACGATCCCGAAGAAGTCCCATGTCTCGCGCTCATGCCAATCGTTCGACGGGTAGATGCCGACGATCGAGGGGATGTGGGGGTTCGCATCAGGTGCGGTCACTTCGACACGGATTCGGCGATTGTGCGTGATCGACAAGAACGGATACACGGCGTGCAATTCCCGTCCCTTGTCTTCGAGGTAGTGCACGCCGTTGACTCCTAAGCACATTTCGAAACGAAGACCCGGCTCGTCCCTCAGCATTCGGGCAAAGTCGACGATGTACTCGGCCAGAACAAAGAAGGTGATCTCATCGCGATCGACCACGACCTTGTCGATGACCGATGACACAGGCAGATTGCGATCGGCGAGGGCCAGTTCGATCTCATCGGCGAGCTCATCAAACCAACCTCCGTACGGCCGCTCGGTCGGTGCCGGCATGACGATCGGCGACACCAGGCCGCCGAAACCGCTGGTGTCTCCCGATCCTGACACCTGGAAGGAACCACGCCGAACGCCGACGACGTCGAGTTCGCTTACTCCCTCCGGTACCACCGGAATGCCGGACTCGGTCAACGCAGTAGCCCCTTCATTTCCGCGGTGCTCGGCGACGTCAACGCGAGTTGCTCGCTGGCAACCATCTCCGCCGTCGCGTTGGCGCCGAGCTTCATGTCCTGGATCTGATCGTGGATCTTCAGGATCGCATCGATCAGCATTTCTGGCCGCGGAGGACAGCCCGGCAAATACATGTCGACGGGCACTACGTGGTCTACACCTTGCACGACCGCGTAGTTGTTGAACATCCCACCGCTGGATGCACACACGCCCATGGCGAGTACCCACTTGGGATTGGGCATCTGGTCGTAGATCTGCCGCAACACCGGAGCCATCTTTTGACTCACACGGCCCGCCACGATCATCAAATCTGCCTGACGTGGCGATGCGCGGAAGACCTCCATACCGAAACGCGCGATGTCGTAACGAGGGCCACCGGTTGCCATCATTTCTATAGCGCAGCACGCGAGCCCGAAGGTGGCAGGCCACAGTGAGCCCTTTCGTGCGTAACCGGCGACCTTCTCGACACTCGTCAGCAGAACGCCTGACGGCAACTTCTCTTCTAAGCCCATGTCAGTCCCACTCCAATCCACCGCGTCGCCACTCGTAAACGTAAGGAACGGCCAAGTTCAGAAGAAACAGCATCATCGCCACGAGACCGAAGGCGCCGAGCGCGTCGAAGGAGACTGCCCACGGGTACAGAAAGACAAGCTCGATGTCGAAGATGATGAACATCATCGCGGTCAGGTAGTACTTGACCGGGAACCGGCCGCCACCAATGGGCTGAGGGGTCGGTTCGATGCCGCATTCGTAAGCGTCGTACTTGGCCCGGTTGTACCGCCGAGGACCGGTAAAGGTCGCGATGACGACAGAGAACGCGGCGAAGCCGAAGGCCAAAGCCCCGAGAACAAAAATCGGCGTGTAGACGTTCACGGCGCCGGCTGCTCCTCGCTAGGTCGTCGTGTCCGCAGCGGTCTGTGCACACGATCCCGGATGTCCTTTGGCCGAGAAGAAAATGTCACACTTTGCGCGCTTGTGAAATTCTTCACGACCATCAAAAGCATAGTGGGCGATCCCTTCTTCGTGACAAGGCCTGCCCGCTCGCGTCAGGCATCTGCTTTGACGGCTCGGTGCAGCGCGACGATGCCCCCGGAGAGGTTGCGCCACGCCGCCTTGTGCCATCCGGCCGCCAAGAGATCTTGCGCCAATTCCTGCTGATCGGGCCACGACTGAATGGATTCGGCGAGATACACGTACGCGTCGGGATTCGACGAGGCACGACTGGCAACCGCGGGAACGGCCCCCATCAGGTACTCCGAATACACCCGTCGAAACGGTTCCCATGTGGGATGAGAGAACTCGCACACCACCAAGCGTCCACCGGGCCGCGTTACCCGCAGCAATTCACGTAACCCGGCATCTCGATCGTGCACGTTGCGCAACCCGAAAGAGATCGTCACCGCATCGAAGGCGTCATCGGCGAAGGGAAGTGACAAGGCATCCCCGGCAACGAAAGACAGCCGAGGGTTGCGGTCTCGACCCACCGAGAGCATCCCCAAGGAGAAGTCACACGCGACAACGAAGGGTCCGGCTGCGGCAATCGGCTCGCTGGAGGTGCCGGTTCCAGCAGCGAGATCAAGGACTCGATCTCCGGGGAGCGCTCCCACGGCGGCGGCCACTGCCTTTCGCCATCGCCGCGTTTGACCCAGAGCAAGAACGTCGTTCGTCCGGTCGTAGCGCTGAGCTACCTCATCAAACATCGCCGCGACTTCACGGGGCTGCTTGTCTAGGCGCGCTCGAGTCATGGCCGAATGCTCCCAGAGGACAACCGTCGTGTGTGCCCCTACCCTGAGGAGGTGTCCCGACATCCCCATCTTGACTCTCCCCCGCTCCTGGTGGCCATCACGCGCCCCCTGGAAGCATCGGAGGATCTCCTCTCCCGACTTCCCGCCGGAGACAACGTCTGTTGGGTTCGTCGAGGGGAAGGCCTTGTCGGGTGGGGCAGCGCCGCGCGCCTGCAAGTTCGCGGAGTAGAGCGCTTCGCCCGAACCCAGCGCTGGTGGGCCGAGTTGTGCGACACCTTGGCGATCGATGACTCCGTCAGCCTTCCCGGCACCGGACCCCTGGCCTTCGCTTCGTTCTCTTTCGATCCCCACGACCCCTCGGAAGTGGTTGTTCCCTCGACGCTCATCGGCCAGCGTGGAGATCAAGCCTGGGTAACAACCATCCACGCCCCCGGGGTCGAGCCGGAGGCGATGCAATCTGCACGCATCGACTCCACCGCTGGCCGGAGCCACGTCTCCGTGAACTGGCGTGAAGGCTCTCTGAGCGCACCGGAATGGGAGAAGTCCGTCGGACGTGCTGTCGAGCGCATCAACGCCGGCGAACTCGACAAGGTTGTCCTCGCCCGCGACGTCGTCGCGGACATCGACGGCGAACTCGACGTGCGCAGCATTCTGGACCACCTCGCCCGTGACTACCCGACGTGCTGGACGTTCAACGTCGCGAACCTTGTCGGTGCGACGCCGGAACTTCTGGTGCGCCGCACCGGTGACCTCGTCACCAGCCGCGTCCTCGCCGGGACGGTGCGCCGCCAAGGAGACACCGAAGAGGACCACGGCCTCGCCCAAGCTCTACTCGCCAGCGACAAAGACCTTGCCGAGCACTCCTACGCCGTGCGGTCGGTCGCCAAGGCCCTCGCAAGGCACTGCACCGACATGGACGTCCCCGAAAATCCCACAGTGCTCGAACTCGCGAACGTTCAGCATCTGGCCACCGACGTCACCGGTCGGCTAGCGGACGATGCGTCGTTACTGTCGTTGGCGGCCTCGCTTCACCCCACCGCGGCCGTCTGCGGCACACCCACCGAGCGCGCGCTCACCGTCATTAGTGAACTCGAAGGGATGTCGAGGGACAGGTACGCCGGACCCGTGGGCTGGTTCGACGCTCGTGGAGATGGTGAATTCGGTATCGCGCTGCGCTGCGGACTCGTGGACTCTCAGGCCCACACGATCCGAGCATTCGCCGGATGCGGAATCGTTGCCGGATCCGACCCCGAACACGAACTCGCCGAATCGCGAGCCAAATTCATTCCGATGCGAAGCGCTCTCGAAACGCGCTCATCGGCGTAACCGACGACAAATCAGCCGACAACGAACCAGCCGACGGCCAACTAAACGTCGATCGCCTGGCGTACCGCGTCGCGCACGCTCGTCAGTAACTCCGCCTCGACACCGCGATCGCACGTGCGCACAACAACCACATGCACGCCATCGGAGAGTCGATCGGCAACCGCCGTCGCGAGTTCGTCGGCATCGTTCACTTCACACACCGACGCACCGAAGCTCGTCGCGAGAGACGCGATCTGCACCCCCATCGGAACTCCGAATACTCGTTCGAAGTGCCGCGAGTAAGCGGGCTCGCCCTGCTCCAGCGTGGAGAAGATCCCGGCTCCGTCGTTGTCCGCAACGACGATGACGAGGTCGGGGCGTTGTTCGTTGGCCGGGACGGCGAGGGCGTTGGAGTCGTACCAGAAGGCTTCATCACCGACGAGTGCAACGCTCGGTCCACCACCGAGGAACTGAAAGCCCAGCGCAGCTCCCCAGGCGGTGGAGACACACCCGTCAATACCCGACGTTCCTCGGTTGCCGAGAACTTCGACCTCCGTCAGGGACGGACCGGCAAAACTCCCCACGTGACGGACCACGGACGAAGAGCCGAGGAAAAACTGCGAGCCCTCGCCCAAACAGGCAGCCACCGCGCGTGCAACTTCCATTCCGGACATCGACGAACGCCGCGATCCCAACACGGTTTCCACCGCTGCCGCCGCCATNAGGTCCGCACGCTCCCACGCTGCCCACCACTGCGGATCGGTATCCGCATCCGATGGCGGCAGCGGGACCGCCGCAAGGACGAGATCCGCNGTGCGGGTGGGGTCGCTCCACGACGATCGAGAGTCAACAGCGACGTGCATGCCGGCTTGTGCGATCACACTCGCGACCGATCGGTAGAGCCCCACACGCCCCACCGTCACGACGATGTCGGGAACATGACGCTGAACGAACATCGGGTCCTCGCACACCAACGGTCCGTGCGCGAGACCGAGATTGGCGCCATTCGATCGACCCGAAGGTTCGGAGATCACCGGCCATCCCAACGCGTCCGACAACTCGTCAACCAAATCCACGGCGTCGTCGTCGTCGTGGTCGCCCACCACGATNAAACCTCGAGCAGGGACAACGGCCGCTTCATCCAAAAGAGCCAAGGCTTCATCGACTTGGATACTCATCCCTGCGACGAGGCGGGCATCCGCGGTCCATGGCCGTCCGCCNGGCCGGCCGGCCAACTCCGCAGGCANTTCTTTCGTGATGCTCTCGTCCACCAGCGGCTCATCGAACGCAGCGTTGATGTGCACCGGACCGGGGTCGATGGAATCGGTCGCNACCGCCACGCAGCGAGCGACGGTGGAGCGCCAGTACTGCGGTCGCAAATCGCGAGCTGCTTCCATATCGACGGCGAGCCGGGTGAACGATCCGAAAATCCCACTCTGTGCGATGACCTGATTTGCGCCGACGTTCCGAAGTCGATCGGGGCGATCCGCTGTGAGCACCACGAGCGGAATTCGCGACTCATGCGCCTCAACCACAGCGGGAAGAAGATTCGCCACCGCGGACCCGGATGTCGTCACAACCGCAGCCGGAACACCCGTCGTCTTCCCGAGACCGAGTGCCACGAATCCGGCGACCCGCTCGTCGACGCGCACGTGGAGACGGATATCTCCCCTGTCCTCCACGGACGCAAGGGCGAGCGCAAGGGGAGCTGATCGGGATCCCACGCCCATCACGACGTCTGTCACCCCACACACGATGAGCTCATCCACCATGACCAATGCCTGGGCGACCGAGGGTGCCATCGCAGAATCCACGTCCCTAGCCTTCCATCTGCTCGTGTGGTGGTGCATCGCCCGGCGCCTGGTCACGTAGGAATCGATAGGCGTCGGCCAAGCGGTGCTGCCACCATTGCCGACGACTGTCCGACACTTCCTGATTCGCCCGCATGAGGAGATCCACGTCGGGGGCGACCCGTCCNACGCCGATGCCACCGGCGGTCGGCACGAGCGGGGGTTCCACCAGGTCTCTCTCGAAGAGCATGCCGGTTCCCAGTCCGCTCGCCAGGGGAAGCTCCGGCAGGCTCGCAGCGGTGGCCACGCAACTCGCCAACCCGATCGACGAGTCCAACGAGCCACTGATGACGACGGGTACACCGATCTCCTCCGCGACTCGGCCGGTAGCCGCGGCGCCACCGAGNGTCATCGGCTTACAGATCGCGTAATCGGCGATGCCCTGCAGGCGAACGGTTGTTGGATCACCCGCGAGCCGAATGCCCTCATCGATCGCGATAGGGATATCAATTTCTGCGCGCAACCGAGCGACGTCCTTTAGATCGCGACAGGGTTGCTCCACGTACTCGATTCCGTATCGCCCCAACCGCCGAAGAGATGTCCGCGCCTGGTCCAGACTCCACATACCGTTCACGTCGAGACGAATACGGCCGTCGGCTCCCGTGGAGTCAAGAGCATCNCGGACGGCAACAACGCGCGCTTCGTCGTCCGCAAGGGATGTTCCGATTTTCACCTTGATGGTNCGACACCCGTTGTCCACGATCGCGGNGNGCGCCATCGCACCCGCAGCCGGTGACTCGACCGCNGGGATGATCGCGTTGACGTCTACCGATGATCGACNAGCCGCGGNGAACTCACCCCACGACGCTTCTAGGGCAGCCGCCAGCCAACGCGCGCTGCGAGGGGTGTCGTAATCGTCGAACGGCGCGAACTCACCCCAACCTGACGGGCCCTTGATGAGCATGCCCTCGCGGGAGGTCAGCCCACGAAACGGAACCCGCAACGGCAGGGAGAAGGCCACCGAGTCGGCGACCAACTCTTCGAGAGACGACGGACCGAGGGTGTGCAGAGTCGTCGNCACATTCACGGACGNCGCGGAAACTGATCGAAGTCCGGACGCCGCTTNTCNTTGTATGCGTCTCGTCCTTCTTGNGCCTCTTCGGTCATGTAGAACAANAGNGTCGCATCGCCGGCGAGTTGTTGGACGCCGGCAAGACCATCGTCGGCGGCGTTGTGNGAGGCCTTCAACATGCGCAGCGCAAGGGGGGACATCGCGAGCATGTCATTCGCCCANCGAACCGTCTCGATCTCCAAGTCTTCGATTNGGACAACCGCATTGACCAAGCCCCAGTCGAAGGCTTGCTCGGCTCCNTACTGGCGGCACGTGTACCAGACCTCGCGCGACCTCTTCTGTCCGATCGTGCGCGCGAGCAACCCGGAACCGTAACCGCCGTCGAAGGACCCCACTTTCGGTCCGGTCTGACCGAATCGCGCGTTGTCCGCAGCAATGCTGAGGTCGCAGACGACGTGCAGAACATGACCACCGCCGATCGCGTAACCGGCCACCATGGCGATCACGGGTTTGGGGGTGCGACGTATTTGAATTTGCAGGTCGAGGACGTTCAGTCGACCTATCCCCTTCTCTGCGACATCGTCATCACCGATGTAGCCATCGTCGCCACGGATGACCTGGTCACCTCCGGAACAGAANGCAAGATCTCCCTGACCCGTCAACACGATCACACCGACCCGNTCATCATCCCGTGCACGGTTCATCGCATCGGACANCTCGAACAATGTTTGGGGTCGAAAAGCATTCCGCTTNTGGGGTCGGTTGATNGTGATCTTCGCGATCCCNGCNCTGNCACCGGAGGAAACTTCGTAGCGAATATCCGTATACGAGCCNACNGACTCCCACGTTGCNCCCGGTCGAACGGAACTGTGGGCGGGGTCGTTCCACACCGGGGAATCCTCGGGAGCGACGGGGGGAAGCGGGTAGCGCGTGCGGGTATCCATGCTGTCCACGCTACCGGCAGCACCTACGCTCGGCACGATGTCGATTCCCGATGGCTCCCGGCCCCTCGAACTCGTCGAGGTACCGCCCGGTCCTGCGGCGATCGAGGCCCTGTGGAGTCCACTCGATGCCGCCCTGGCCCACGATGCGGCGATCGCCCCCATCCCACGCGAGTCCGCATCGCTTCCCGCACCCCTCGTTCGCGCCGTCCGCGATGCCGTCCGTCCCGAAGAACCGGTACCCCACGACACGGCGGTCGTGANCAGCACCTCCGGGTCGACGGGCCNCCCCCGGGGCGTCATGNTCGGCGCGCACGCACTCACCGCNGCCACCGCACAGGTGCACTCACGCGTAGACGGCGAGCCGATCTGGGTTCTCGCACTGCCACCCACATCCATCGGCGGCCTGAACGTGATGATTCGAGCCCACGACACCGGAATCCGCCCCATCGCCGTGCGAAGTATCGGTGGCGCCGAACCCTTCACCGACGATGCATTCGCCGCGGCCGTGCTTGAAGCAACGGCTACCGGGCGTCCCATCGCGGTCTCATTGGTTCCTTCGCAGGTGACACGACTGCTCGCCACCGCTCTAGGGCAGGAGACTTTGCGCCAGTGCTCCCTTACGCTCGTCGGCGGCGGGCCCGTCGATCCACAACTCACGAGTCATTGCCGGGACGCAGGCATCACCCTGACCACGACCTACGGGATGACCGAAACTAGCGGCGGCTGCGTCTTCGACGGGCGCCCCCTCGACGGTGTCGAGGTGCGTATCGACGACGCTGATAGCCGCGTCTGCATCTCGGGACCGATGTTGGCGCAGGGGTATCGAGACGGAGACGACCGCGCATTCGATGGCCACTGGCTTCGAACCAACGACCGCGGCTCATGGATAGATGGGCTCGTAAGTATCGACGGTCGGCTCGACGACATCGTGAGCATTCACGGCGTCAATGTGGATCTGGCGGCAGTTCAGGAAAGAGTCGATCAGCATCCGGGGATCGAGGCGTCGCTGATCGCTCTGACCATCGGCGAATCAAGTGATCTGGACACAACAGACGGGCCCCGTATCGCGATGGTCTATGTCGGAGAGCCCGTCGACCACGAGGAGCTTCGAGCCTGGATCTCACCGACACTCGGAGTTATCGCCTGTCCCACTGTCCTCCGGCGGGTGGTCACCCTGACGCGAACGTTGACGGGCAAGGTCGATCGACACGCCACCGCGGCATCCGCCGGCCTGAGGATCGGGACATCGCGGAAGGAGGGCGCCGCGTGACAACGTCTGCGCAATGGTGGGCAGGGGCACGCCCTCGCACTCTCCCGGCCGCTGTCGCCCCCGTCGTCATCGGTACGGCTCTCGCCGGGGCCGATTGGATTCCCGCTCGCGCATTTCTAGCCTTGATCGTGGCGTTTGCAGTGCAAATCGGCGTGAACTACGCGAACGACTACAGCGACGGCATCCGGGGAACCGACGCCGATCGCATAGGCCCTCTTCGGTTAGTTGGTCAGGGAATTGTCGCGCCACGCGCCGTCCGAAACGCGGCCTTCGCCAGTTTCCTCATCGCCGCGCTTGCCGGACTTGTGCTCGTTGCCCTTTCCGGATTCTGGTGGCTTCTCATCGTCGGCACAGCGTCGATCGGCGCGGCCTGGTTCTACACCGGGGGATCACGACCCTACGGATACGCGGGTTGGGGTGAGGTCTTCGTCTTCGTCTTCTTCGGCCTGGTTCCCGTCCTGGGAACGCTCTATGTCCAAACGGGAACAGTCACCGCAGCGGCGATCGCGGCCAGCGTGGGCATCGGCGCACTCACATCCGCCATTCTCGTCACCAACAATCTCCGAGATATCCCCACCGATCACTCGTCCGGCAAGTTGACGCTCGCGGTTCGTCTCGGGGATAGCAAGACCAGAGCCCTATACGTCGCATTGATCGTGATCGCCTTCGTCGCGGTCCTCGTGGTGGCGCTGGTGAACTCCAGCGATGGGCTCTGGCCACTACTCGGACTCGCCGCGCTCCCCTGGGCTGTCCCCCCGCTACGCGTGGTGACCTCGGGGGCCGCCGGACCCGGGCTCATCGCCGCTCTCGTCGCCACCGGCCGACTCGTCATTGCCTACTGTGTCGCGCTCTGCACCGGATTGATCCTGCCCCTGTTCATCTGAGTCATCCTCGGCTCGTGACGCGGCATCAATGCGGTCGTTTATCCCCCCGAAGAATCGACCTACCACCTCTCCCATCGCCGAACGCTGTCGATTCAAAGCNAAGGCACTGATAACNCCGGACAGGANGATCGCNACGACNAGCGCCCACAATCCCCGNAGTGGNGTAATCATCTGCANCAACAGCCANACNCCGAGGAACAGACCGATCCGCAGTGCGGTGAAGACGATCACCGTGACGATGCCNGAGCGGCGGGGCCCATCTCGCTTATCCGACTGGCTATCCGACTGGCGGTCACTCACGCTTCCACCGTACTCACCCTCGCGTCATCTAATGCCCGTGTCATCTGGTGCCCGCGTCGTCGGTGCGACGGTCGGTGGTGGTCGAAGAGAGATCGCGGCACATCACAGTTACCATTATTNGATCATGCTTCGAGTCATCCTGGTCCTGCTCGCAGTGGCGCTCTACATCTACTTCATCATTGATGTGGCACGCACGCCGAAGGGCCAAGCACGCTCACTTCCGAAATGGCTATGGATGCTCCTGGTGATCGTCTTGCCGCTCGTCGGCGGAGTGTTGTGGTTGATCCTCGGTCGAGCCTGGCCCGAGGGCGGGGGCTGGTGGCGACGAAGCGGCCCCGTGGCGCCCGACGATGATCCGCGCTTCCTTCGCAAGCTCGACGACGATGTGTGGAGCAAGAAGATGAAGCGCCGCCGGGGCGAGCCCACGTAATGTCGCGCGACACTGCGTCGACGGATCGAACGCTTACAAGCCCGCGTAGGAATGCAGGCTGTTGACGAAAATGTTGACGCCGAAGTAATTAATCAAGAAGGTTACAAGCCCCAGGATCGCGATCCACGACGCTCGGTTTCCCCGCCACCCGGCGGTTGATCGGGCGTGCAGGTAGGCGGCGTAGACCACCCACGTGATGAAGGCCCAGGTTTCCTTCGGGTCCCAGCCCCAGTAACGCCCCCACGCGTTCTCCGCCCAGATGGCACCGGCGATCACGGCGAAGGTCCACAAGGGAAAAGCGAAAGCGATGATGCGACTGGTGAAGGTCTGCAGCTTCTCCGTAGACGGTGTCGACGCCATCACGCCCTGCCAGGTCAGGCCCCGTTGCTCTCGCCTGGACTGCACCAGCGACAGCGCTGCCGACGACGCAGCGACGGTGAAGGCNCCCGCACAGATGATGGCCGCCGAGACGTGGATGACCAACCAGTAGGACTTCAGTGCCGGCACCAATTGCGCCGCCTCGGTGTACAACACCGTGACGGCGAGGCCGAGCGTGAGCAACGCCGGCGTCACGACAAATAAGCCCAACCACCGAAGGTCCCGACGAGTCGACAGCACGAGGAAGACCACGAGAACGCCCCATGCCGAACTGATCGAGAACTCGTACATGTTTCCCCACGGCACCCGACCAGCCCACAGCCCACGCAGGATCAAACCGACGGTGAGCAACCCGGTNGCCAGCCACGTGAGCGACATGGCGACGTTCGCCAGCCGTCGGCCGGGTTCGGCTGCGACCGCGGTATCCACCCGGTCGATGACGGCAACGCTGCCCTCGGCTGTCTCGCGACTGGCGGCGCTCGACGACGATGTGGTCCGGCGCCGACCGCTGGCGAAGGATGCGGCAAACAGGACCATGGCGATGGTCAGGGTGACCATGGTCGCGTAGATGGCGGCGTTGCTGGCTTCGGCCAAGCTCACGGAACCACCGTCGGTCATTGTTCGCGCTCCCTGTCGTCGTTCACTGTCGTTTCGGNCGACGTCGTTTCGTTCGATGACATTTCGNTCGATGCTGCCGCGTGTCCCGCGATCTCATCCGCCGCNATCCGCTGCACCGCTCGTACGTCTTCCGAGACGTCGCCCGCTTCGCTTTTGCTCAAGCCGGCGACANTTACNAGGGTACTTCCCTGTTCGTCATCTCGCGCTCTGAGCCAGATGCGGCGGCGGCGGGTGAACAACGACACCGTCAACGCGAGCATGGCCAGTACCGACGCGACCAACGCNGCCTCCTTGCCCGGATCGAAGGCGATCTGGAACGACGACCAGCGCGTCCAGCCGGTGAATTCGATCTCGCCCTGGGGGAACTCCCACACCTGACCTGGCACCAGCGCCCGGAGGCCGATCTGCTCCATCTCGTCCGTCGAGAGCGAGTAGATGCTCTGCGGCACTCCTGAGTCCAGCCCCAGGTCGCCGTGCCAGGCGGACAAGAAGACCGAGGGGTCGTCCGCATCCGGAAACACCGAGTGGGGGCCGCGGATGTCATCGATGGCGGAGGTGGGGAGAAACAGCCCGCGGAATCCCAGCTGCGGGTCGGAGTCAGGAATCTTGATGACGCCCGTGGAAGTGAAGTTTCCATCTTGTGGGAGAAAGACGACGTCGTCATCGAAAACGANGTCACCGGAGGAGTCGCGGACGATGAAGGATGGTGCGTAGCCATGCCCCACCAAGAAGACCTTCGCCCCTGCCATCGATATCGGGGAGTTGACTTCGATGAGTTCCTCCCGAGCCCCCGCGCCAGGTTCGTTTTGCACAGCGACGCGTGCTTCGAAGAGGCGTGGAGCGCCCCGCTGTGCTTCGGACCGCTCGAACTCGACGTCGAAATCATCGAGAGTGAAGGAGAAGGGCGGAATGCTGTCTGCGGTGGCGAGTCGTCCCCCGCCCCACGCGTCGTATTGGGTGAGTGTGTTGGAGAACCCATTTCCCTCTTTGACGATGACGTTTCCTCGCCATCCGAAAAGACCACCCGCCGCGACGGCCACCAGAATCAAGACCAGCGCTAGGTGAAAGATCAAGTTTCCTGTTTCACGCAGGTAGCCCTTTTCTGCTGACACCCATACGCCACCCGGATCCCCATCGACCGCGGTGTCCGACCCGGTGCGTACCCGCCACCCGCGACGCCGCAACTCTTGGCTGACGTGGGACGAAACATCTGCAGNAGCAACGTCCACCGTTTCGTACGAGAANGCTTGCATCCTGTCCAGATTGCGCGGCGCTGTCGGCGGCGGCGTGCGCATCGCTTTCCAGTGATGACCCACGCGGGGCAGGACACATCCGATGAGGGAGACGAAGAGCAGGAGGTAGATCGCAGCGAACCACGGCGCCCCGTACACATCGAAGAATCCGAGCCGGTCGAGCAGTGGACCGAGGGTGGGTTGCTGGTCGATCCACTCGTCGACGAGGAGAGGGTTGTTGCCTCGTTGCGGAAGGATCGAACCCGGGACACTCGCGACAGCCAGAGCGAAGAGCAAAATCAGTG
Organism: Micrococcales bacterium; assembly: GCA_002728915.1. Classification (GTDB taxonomy): domain Bacteria; phylum Actinomycetota; class Actinomycetes; order S36-B12; family S36-B12; genus S36-B12. The sequence continues at coordinate 29,230 of PBWE01000022.1, read as the reverse complement.
CAACCCGCATGCTGGTGAGTTGGCGCCACGCCCACCGCAGGAAACCTTGGGAGTCCAGCGGCGGCGCAACGGTCTCGACGCGGGTATCGCTCATAGGGCGGTCTCGAATCCGGGAATCGTCACACGAAGCCAGATCGTGAAGTCGAGCCAGAGCCCGGTGACAAGCAGCAGCCCGACGAGCACGAGCATCCCACCACCGATGCGCATAATCCACGCGTAGTGCCGCCGAATGAAGTCGGTGGCGCGTGCTGCTCGCTCAATGAAGAAGGCGAACGCGACGAATGGAATGCCCAGCCCGATGCAGTAGCCGAAAGACAACAGCGCGCCGCGCAAGGCACTGGCTTCTGCGAGCGCGAGGGACTGCACGGCGGTCAGCGTCGGTCCGATGCACGGCGTCCACCCGAGCCCGAACAGCACGCCGAGTCCTGGCGCTCCAATAACGCCCCACTTAGGCACCCGCATCCATCGGTACTCCCGCTGGAACCAGGGAATCACCCCCATGAACGCGAGACCCATGGCGATCACCAGAAGNCCCATGACGCGGGTAATGACGTTCTCGTATCGCAGGAGCGCTGACCCGAGCCCACCAAAGAGCGCACCGTAGGACACAAAGACAACGCTGAAGCCGAGGACGAACAGCAGACTTCCTGCGAGCACGCGTGACTTTCGCTCACCCGTGGACAGCTCTACACCCGTCATTCCCGTGACGTAGGAGACGTATCCCGGCGCGAGAGGAAGAACGCAGGGGCTGATGAAGGCGACGAGTCCGGCCGCCACGGCGATAGGGAGGGCCACGAGCATCGACCCGCTCGTAATGATCGTGCCGATGTCACCCACGGTCAGCCACCTCGTCGATGACTCCCCGAAGTGTTGCGGCGCTCACTTTCCCCAGAATTCTCGCCGCCACCCGACCGTTGCCATCGATCACGAGGGTCGAGGGAATGGCTTGGGGTGGAAGCGAGTCCGAGAACTGCAGCTGAACTTGACCATCAGGATCAAAGATGCTGGGAAAAGTCAGACCCATCGACTCGACGAATCCCTGCGCGGCGACGGTTGAGTCTCTGGTGTTCAAGCCAACGAACTGCACCCCATTGCCCTGCTCTTCTTCCCAGACCTCCTGCAAGTCACCAGCCTCGGCGCGACACGGCGCACACCAGGAGGCCCAGACGTTCATCACGACTGTCTCCCCGCGGTGATCGGCGAGGTCGAAGGTGTCGCCATCCAGGGTGGTGGCACCAACATCCGGGGCCGGAGCTCGCTGGGCCGGCTCTACGACGATGATCGATCCGTCACCGCCGACGAAGCCGGACTCGGACTCGATCGAACTCGCTCCCCCCGCGTTACCGCAGGCGCTGACGGTTACAGCGAAGCACAGGAGCAGAACAAGCCGCTTCATGCGCCGGCGATGGGACTGGCACCAGGAAGAAGATCGCGCGCCGGCTCCGTATACGAGATGGACATCAGTCGGTCACCATGGAAAGCCAGTGACGTGAGTGAAGCCAAGGTGCACTGTCGGGAGCGNGGGTCGTGCCATAGTCGCCGACCCTCCGCATCGAGCCGGGCGATCCAAATCGGCAACTGGTGGCTCACCAGAACCACCTCGCGACCGTCCGCCACTTCCCGAGCGTTCGCGACCGCCCGGCGCATACGTTCAGCGACGTCCTCGTAGGGCTCTCCCCAACTCGGGCGGAAGGGATTCCACAGATGCTTCCAGGTCCGCGGCCGCCGCAACACTCCATCCCCGACGCTCACGCGCTGGCCTTCAAAGACATTGTCCGCTTCAATGGCCAAGGGCTCGGTCCCGACGGTCAGCCCATGCACCCGAGCGATCGGGTCGGCGGTTTGCTGCGCACGTTCCATAGGCGAGGCAATAACCGCGGCTACGTCGTGCTCCGCGAGGGCCTGCGCGGCCANATCCGCCATCTGTATTCCACGCTCAGAGAGCCGGTATCCCGGAAGGCGGCCGTACAGCACACCTTCGGGGTTGTGCACTTCCCCATGGCGAAGGAGATGGACGACGCTGTGCTGGTCACTCACCCCTCGAGCCTAAGCACGACCGATGAAGGCGCATCTCGGGGTCACGACTTGCGCCGACCGGCCGTCCTTTTCTTGCTGGGGCGCCACTCATCCTCGCCTGCTTCCTCAGCCCGCTCACGCATGACGACTCCGTGAGCAGCCAACGCCTNCGCAAGGCCCTCGGGTGTGCTGTCCTCAGCGAGAACGTCCACACGCAAACCGTGCTCCTCGGCCGTCTTCGCGGTGTGTGGACCGATGCACGCAACAACGGTCGACTGATGCGGCTTGCCGGCGATCCCGACCAGGTTGCGCACCGTGCTGCTCGAGGTGAACATCACCGCGTCGAANCCACCGGTCTTGATGGCCTCTCGCACAGGAGCAGGCGGCGGCGCCGCCCGCACGGTTCGAAATGCCGTGATGTCTTCGACTTCCCACCCCAAGTCGGTGAGGCCAGCGGCCAGGGTGTCCGTTGCAATGTCGGCACGCGGCACAAACACCTTGTTGATCGGGTCGAGGAGCGAGTCGTGCGGCGGCCAGGCGTCAAGAAGACCGCCGGTGCTCAAATCTTCCTCGGGAACCAAATCCGGTCGCACGCCGAACTCGATGAGGGCATCGACTGTTCCCGGTCCACACGCAGCTACTCGAAGGCCGGAGAAGGAACGAGCATCCAGGCCGTAGTCGTAGAGCTTCTCGCGCACCGCACGAACCGCATTCGCCGAAGTGAAGCCAACCCACTCGTATCGACCTTCCACCAGACCCCGAACCGCACGCTCCACCTGCTGAGGGGTGCGCGGAGGCTCNACGGAGATGGTGGGCACCTCGCTGGGAACGGCACCCAGACGCCGCAGACGAGTCACAAGACCGGCGGTGTTGTCCTGGGTGCGGGGAATGAGAACGCGCCACCCGACCAGCGCCTTGCGCTCGAACCAGTCGAGTCGCTCCCGCTGCTCGACGACCTCGCCAATCACAACGAATCCACTTCGACGAGTCGTTGCAGCCTCGGCAGCTTTGCTCAAGGTCATGACAACGGTCTGCTGATCAACGGTCGTGCCATCCCGCGTGATGGCAACGGGGGTGTCGCCGGATCGTCCCGCCTCAAGCATGGCTCGTGCGATGTGCACGAGATGATTGGCCCCGGAGGGGAACACCGCCGTGACGCGGGGAACAGCAATTTCTTCCCAGCGCACCGAGGAGTCCTGTGCATCGATCACTCGAACTTCCTTGGCCTTGTTCCCTACGAGACCGAATCCGGCGTATGCCGGTACTCCCGTTATCTCGCTGACCGCGGGCACGATCTCTATGTCGATCTTGGCTCGACGCACGGCACCGACCTCACCCACGAGGCCCGACCCCATCATCGGGTCTCCTGCGAGCAAACGGACGACCACCGTTCCTGCCTTGGCGGCGTCAATGGCGGGCTTGATTCGATCCGCCGCCGGTCCGGCCGCGTCGGGGTTGACAACCTCAATGAGGTCGGCCGCCACGAACGCTTCCGCGATCGGCACCGCCGCCTCGTCCGCGAGCACGTACCCCGCATNGCCAAGCACGCGAGCACCCCGGTGGGCGATCAAGTCAGGGTCTCCGGGACCGGCAGCAACGAATGCGATGCACGGTGTGGCCGGCGTCTTCTTATCGGACGCCTTCGTCACCACGGGCACATCGGCAACGTCTTCCACCGTCGACACAGCCGGGCGGCTCGCCTTCTTCTTCGCGGGTGCCTTCTTGGCCAGTGCCTTCTTGGCGGGTGCTTTCTTCACAGGTTCCTTCTTCACAGACTTCTCAGACTTCTTTGACGCTTTCTTCACGGGGGCCTTCTTCGCACTCTGGGAGCTCATGCGTTCATCGCCTCCGACGTCTGATCGGTAGACGTCTCGTCGGTTGGTGGTGCTGGAGGTTCAAGTCGCGTGACCACCGAACCATCCGGTTGCCTCCTGCGTTGCTCATGGAAAGCCAACACCTGAAGTTCGACGGCAAGGTCGACCTTCCTCACCTCAACGTCCTCAGGGACGTTCAACACCAGGGGGGCAAAGTTGACGATGCTCCGAACACCGGCGGCGACGAGACGATCGGCGATGTCTTGAGCAGCATCCGCAGGTGTCGTAATGACCCCTATCCGAGCGTCGTTGTCTGCCACGATCGCACGAAGACTATCCACAGATTCGACGGTGATCCGCCGGTCAACGACCGAGACCACTGTCCCCACGACGTCGGGATGCGAATCGATCAAGCCNACAACCTGGAATCCNCGACTGGCGAACCCTCGGTATGACACGAGCGCCCGACCAAGGTTCCCCACCCCGACGACAACGACTCCCCACGGACTCGTCAATCCGAGCTCGCGAGCAATTTGGTACGTGAGGAACTGAACGTCGTAGCCGACACCACGGGTGCCGTAGGAGCCGAGGTAGGACAGATCCTTTCGAAGCTTGGCACTGGTGATTCCGCACGCGGTCGCGAGCTCTTCGCTCGAGACGGTGTGCGACCCAGAATCGGCAAGCGACACCAGAACCCGGTGGTACACCGGCAGGCGTGCCACGGTGGCGTCGGGGATAGCCCGACCAGACATCGGGACCAGGGCCGGTCCGCGACTATCGCTGGAGCGAGGTGCGGGAAGAGGCACGTGCGTCACCTACATTGCAGTTACGGGGCACGGGNGCCATTCGGCGCTCAGCCACCGNGCCGTTCAGAGCCNAAAGANTATGGCTTCGTGCACGAATGCACAAAGTTTACCGGACATTTACNTCCGATTATCGGTCCAATGCCTGACTCAGCCGGCCCGCGTCTACCCGCAAGAAGTCGTGCCGTTCACCGTCGACAAGGACCACCGGGATCAACTCTGCGTACTCGTCGGCGAGGGCTGGGTCGTCATCGATNGAGACGACCTCNTACCGCACNCCTCGTTGCCCGCACACCTCAGCGACCACGGCCTCGGCCTCATCGCACAGGTGACAACCGGCACGGCCAATGATCTGCACACGCACCGCCAGGGCGTCATCGCCGGACCCGGCCTCACTCCTCATGTCCCGTATCTTGCCGACTGCGCCGATGTTTTACCCTGCCGATGTGGAAACTCCCGACGTCCTTACGTCGTACCGTCGCGCCGGGCAGGCATCGGCATCCGCCGCCGCGGACATTGAACACGATGTCTCCCACACCGCGGCGTTCTTCGATGTCGACAACACCATCATGCGCGGGTCGAGCCTGTTCCATCTTGCCGTCGGTCTGGCCAAACGCAAGTACTTCAACGCACGAGAGATCAGTGGATTTGCCAGTAAGCAGCTGAAGTTCGTTCTCAGTGGCTCGGAGGACCTCGAGGACATGGCGTCGGCCACCGAGGCTGCTTTGTCGTTTGTGCAGAACCGCTCAGTCCAAGAATTGCAGGATCTAGCGGAGCAGATCTTCGACGCGGAAATGGTCGACAAATTGATCCCGGGATCTCTGGCGTTGGCCCAAGGACACCTTGATGCCGGGCAGCAAGTCTGGCTCGTCACCGCCACTCCACAAGAGCTTGCGACGGTCATCGCCCGACGCCTCGGCCTCACCGGAGCACTCGGGACGATCGCGGAAAGTCGCAAGGGGATCTACACCGGAAAGTTGCACGGCCCTCCGCTGCACGGTCTCGCCAAAGCCGAAGCGGTACGCGCCTTGTCCACGAGCGAAGGCCTCGATCTCGGCGAGTGCAGTGCGTATTCCGACTCTGTGAACGACGTCCCCATGCTGTCTCTTGTCGGTCACCCGACGGCCGTCAACCCCGACCCTGAGCTGCGAGCACACGCCCTCGCCAATGAGTGGCGCATTCGCGACTTTCGACACCGAGCTCGCATCAAGCCCTACGTGGCACCTGTCGCCAGCGGCGCCGCCGGCATCGCCGTCGGCATTGCATCGGGATACCTCCTGGGACAGATGCGAGGTCGCCGCTAGGCGAAAGCGCCGCCGCGTTGGGCGAGCAGGTCATAGAGACGACGCTGGATGCGTTCGCGCACCTGGTCGGTGATCTCGAAGAGGACGGCGGGGTCGTCGGCTGCCCCGGACGGTAAGTGATCCGTAGGAATCGGATCGTCGAAGTGAATCAGCCATTTGCTCGGCAGAGGCACCAAACCCACCGGCCCCAAGAACGGGAAAGTCGGGGTGATGGGGAAGTAGGGAAGCCCGAATATGCGCGCCACGACCGATGCATTCGCCAACATGGGATAGATCTCCTCCGCTCCCACAATGGCGGTCGGGATGATCGGCGTCCCCGTTCGCACGGCGGCCGAGACAAAACCCCCACGTCCGAAGCGCTGGAGTCGGTAGCGCTCCGAAAAGGGCTTTCCGATGCCCTTGAACCCCTCCGGCCACACTCCCACGACCTCACCTGACGTCAGCAGGCGCTCAGCATCGTCGTGGCACGCCAGCGTGTGGCCGGCTCGACGAGCCACGTCCCCGAGGAAAGGCGTTTGGAATACGAGGTCGGCACCCAACATGCGCAAGAACCGGTGTGAGGGATGCTCATCATGAATAGCCACCTGGGTCATCACCGAATCCAACGCGATGGTGCCGGAGTGGTTGGCCACCACGAGGGCTCCTCCTTGATTCGGAATCGACTGGATTCCCGAAACCTCCACTCGGAACCAGTTGCGATACAGCGGACGAACAGCCTGCAACAGCACCTTGTCTGTGAATTCCGGATCAAAACCAAAATCGTCGACCGCATACTCGCCGGCAAGGCGCTCCCGAAGCACGCTCCACATGCCTGGGGAACTGTCCGCATTCATCGGTGATACGTCATGTGGCGGCGCATTGGTCAAAGTGACCGCNGTCTTGATCTTCCGCTTCTTGGGAGTGCTCGCACTACCGGCATTCGCANTGCCGNTATTCGCNCTGCCGGCCTGCGCCGTGCNGGAATCAGACGACCCCGCCGAAGGCACGGCCGGCCGAGGACCGGTGGCTCCTACTTCACGTGCCGCCTTCGACGGACGCACGCGATTGTCAGGTCGAGAGTCATCCATAACTCGCTNCCTCCCGTNGACTGCCGCGCACAAAGGAACCGAAGGCGTCATCGCTCGAGTACTGACACTCAAAGCCAACCTCCGCAGCAACACGTGTCGTGTCGAGCACACGTCCGTGGGTCAGNTACCTGACCTGGTCACGGGAAAAGTCCGCCCACGCACCTCGCGCCAACGTTCGCCCGACCGAGGGCACGAGCACAGCAGGCACGGGCACTCGGGACGCTCCGAGTCGCCCCAACGCTTGCGACAACAGCACGACTCCATCACCGGCGACATTGAACGTCCCGGTGGTGCGCTGCAAGACCACCCGCCGCGTCACCTCTAAAGCGTCCTCCTCATGGACGAATTGCAGGCGCGGGTCAAAACCGAGAACGGTCGGAACGATAGGCATCGTCAAGTACGACGTCATTCCCGTCCGCATACCCGGCCCGACGATGTTGGCAAAACGCACAGTCGCCACCCCAACATCGGGTCTGCGGCGAGCGAATCCTCGAACGTACTCCTCGACTTCCATTGAGTCTTTCGCCCACCCGGACGTTGGAGGATGACGAGGAGAGGAGTTTTCCGTGATTAACGCCGGATCACGGGGTCCGCTGCCATACACAGCCGCGGTCGACTTCACGACCACGTGGCGAACACTGTCGACTCGCTGACACGCTCCCAGTAGTTGCATGGTGCCGATGACGTTGATGTCCTTCATCACAGAACGGTTGCCCGCCTGCCGGGGAGTCGCGATGACACCCATATGGACCACCGTGTCGACTCCGGTACCGTCCAGAATCTTCGTTATCGACGGATTTCTTATGTCGGCGCGAATGAAGTCGGCTGCGAGGGGAGACGCAGGGGGGACGACGTCGATTCCGATGACCCGATCGACCCCCGGCTGGAGGACGAGTCGATCTGCCATTTTGCCGCCGAGATAGCGGGAGACCCCCGTAACAACGGCAACTCTGCCCACGGTGGGGCCCTCTATCTACTTCTTATTGCGGCGTTGAACCCGCGTACGACGGAGGAGTTTGCGGTGCTTCTTCTTGGCCATTCGCTTACGGCGCTTCTTGACCACAGAGCCCATGAACTGCCTCTACTCCTTCATCGCCCACCCAAGCGGGCAGTGTTCGCATCTACTGACGACCAGCTGATCGATGTCGTCGAAGTCTACCCGCCTTCACTATGGGAATGAGAGCGCGGCCTCAACACCAGGCGTTCGCGCTGAATGTCACGCGGTTTCGATGTAGGAATCGCGAAGGTAGTCGTGCACCGCTTGCTCTGGGACGCGGAAGGAGCGGCCAACACGAACCGCCGGCAGATCCCCGTTGTGCACAAGTCGATAGACCGTCATCTTCGAAACCCTCATGACCGAAGCCACTTCCGCCACGGTCAAGAACTTGACGTCACCAAGGGAGTTCTCAGAAGTATTGGCCATGATGTGATCCGTTCTCGTCCTTGCCGGCTCCCCGGTCTTGTAAAGGGGAACACTAGTCGCGACGGGGACCCAGCGAAAGGCGATTCTCAAAAAAAGATTGCCACACGCCGACGCTCTCCACCCTCAGGCGGCACTACCCCTGATCTGCATGATCTGCGCGCTCGGCAGACATCTCACCGGCTCGCCCGTGAGCCGCCCGCATTCCGTTCTCGATGGTTCCGGCAAGGCCCTCGGAATCGAAGACGCCGATGGCAGCCGCCGTTGTCCCTCCGGGGGAGGTGACTGCCGCCCGCAGCGCTGCTGGATCGTCGGGCTCGGAGGCGAGAAGCAGTGCGGATCCCGCGATGGTTTCAGCCACAAGAGTGCTCGCCGTGGACCGATCGAGNCCGAGGTCCATGGCCGCCTTCATCATCGACTCCGCAAGGTAGAACACGTAGGCGGGTCCGCTGCCGGAGGTCGCGGTAAGTGAGTCGATGAGCGACTCGTCCATCACGATCACCGTCGAGACCGGATCCAGAAGGCGGACCACTTGTTGCAGTTGCTCCGCCGAACACGTGGTGCCTGCCACGAGGCCGACGACCCCTCGACCGACCCGTACCGGCGTATTCGGCATGGCTCTGGCGACCGCGACTCCGTCCGGCGCGTGTCTCTCGAGCACCGCCAGCGGCACTCCCGCCGCGATCGACACGACAACTCCGCTCGGGTTCACCGACTCGGCTGCCTGCCCCAGAACACCGGTGATCTGGTCCGGCTTGACAGCGAGGAAGATCACGTCGGCATCGCTGACGGCTTCGGTCAGGTCTGCCACTCGGACATCTCCGCGACGGCGCCACATCTCCGCGCGATCGTCGTTCGCCTCGACAACNNTGACCTGCGAATCGGGCACACCACCGAGGATGCCTTCCACGATGGCTCCACCCATCGCACCGCCACCGACCATGGCCACTCGGTTCATGGTTACTTACTGTGCCACAGGAGCGGACAGCGGTTGGGTCGGATCGAGTAGACGCTGAATGGTCGGACCGACCAGTGCCACGACCTCGTCCTCCGATGCCGACGCGAGCGGCTCCACGGCAACGCCGTAACGGGCGATGACGATGCCGCCGAGGAAAGACGTGATGAGGGCGCCGCGCATCTTGGCGTCGGGAATACCAGCGCGAAGGAGAACTTGATCCACAACCTCACCGGTGATGTACTCCCAAACCGCTCGAACGCTCCCGGGGGTGTTGGTCACCGCCCCCGGGATAAGCGAGCCGACCACACCTACGTCATCTCGTAACTGCTCGTCTTGGGCCGCCTGCAAGGCCAAGCGAACCAACCGCTCTCCCAACCCATCAAGACCTGGTGCCACCAGGCGTGGGATCGCCGATGTGGGGTCGAACGGCAAATCCATGACGGCGGCAAACAACTCGGCCTTGTTCCGGTAGAAGGAGGACAGGACAGACGGCCCCACGCCAGCAGCCACCGCGATGGATTTCACTGTCACCGACGCATAACCGCGACGCTCGAATATCGCCCGAGCAGCATGGTCTATTGCTGCGCGCCGATCATCGTTGGGCGAGGTCATGACTCACCGCCGAGGTGCCTGCGAGCGAAATCCAGGGTCTCCCGCAGATCCGCGACTCGCTCATCGCGGCTTTGGGCGCTCCGCGTGGACACCTCCGCGATCACGGAACCACCGAAGCTTGCTTCCGCCAAACGTGCAAGAACCTCAGCAACGGGCTGGTCACCACGGCCGGGAACAAGGTGCTCATCACGCGCCGAATCGGTGCCATCGGCCAAATGCACGTGTGACACCCGATCGGCCAAGTCACGCACCATGTCCCGCGGGTCTGTTCGTGAGACGGCGGTGTGCGAGAGATCCACCGTGGCGTGTCGGTAGTCCTGCTTGCGAATATCCCAGTTGGGGGCGTATGCACCCAACGATGACGGGCCGGCACGCCACGGATACATATTCTCGACAGCGAAAACCACGTCGGTTACTTCTTCCATTCGAGCAATTCCGTCTTCGAAAGATCGCGCATATTCGCGTTGCCACCGAAAGGGGGGATGGACGACGACTGTCGAGGCGCCCAGCACCTCGGCAACATCGCGGGCCTTATCGAGCTTTCCCCACGGGTCGGTCCCCCACACCCGCTGAGTGATGAGAAGACACGGTGCGTGAATGGAAAGAACAGGTACTTGGTAGTGATCGACCAGGCCCTTCAAGGTCGCGAGATCCTGACTCATCGCATCGGTGCCGACCATCACCTCAACACCGTCGTACCCGAGGTCAGCGGCCAATTCGAAGGCGACGGCTGTCGATTCTGGGTACACCGACGACGAGGACAAGCCGATCGTGTGCTGCCGCGACATCGTCACTTCCTCGCCCGACGCCAACGATCGGCCACTAGACCGGCCCCCCACACGGCCACGGCGCCAGCCAGTCCTACCGCTATCGCCACCAGACTGTACGGCTCTGGGCTCAAACTCAGGGCGAAAAATTCAGAGAGCGGTGGAATGTAGATCACCGCAGCGAAGCTCACGACCATAAGGCCGATGATGCCCCAACGAACAAGATTCAGCGGCCGCGCAGAAATAGCCAGAACCCCCGTCGCCACGATGAACAAGGAGACCGTGGCTGCCTTCTGGGCGTTGAGGACGGGCTCCGACACCCACAGCGCTACCGCGTAGCTCGTCCAGGCCGAGGCGGCGGCGATGATTCCTGCGGGGATCGCAAAGGCGAGGACTCGCCTAAAGAACCCCGGGCGGAATCGCTCCTTGTTTGGCATGAGAGCCAGGAAGAACCCCGGGATACCGATGGTCAGCGCACTGACCAGCGACAGGTGGCGCGGCAGAAATGGAAACACCACGGCGAAGACACCAGTCAGGACCGAAATCACCGTGGAGTACACGCTCTTGGTGAGGAAGACGTCGGAGACTCGCTCAATATTTCCCAGAACTCGACGCCCTTCGGCGACGACCGTCGGCAAGACCGACCACTTGCTATCCAGCAGGACGAGTTGCGCCACCGCGCGGGTTGCGCCTGATCCATTTCCCATGGCGATGCCGAGATCGGCGTTCTTCAGCGCCAAGACGTCATTGACGCCGTCACCGGTCATCGCAACGGTCGACCCACCGAGTTGTAGCGCGTCCACCATCTGCTGCTTCTGGGCAGGCGTCACCCGACCGAATACCGAGTGCTCGGCCATAACGCTTGCCAATTCCTGCGTACTTGTCGGCGCGTGCCGAGAGTCGACTGGATCATCGGATCCAGGGATGCCTGCTTCATCAGCAATGGCACCGACCGTTTCGGCGTTGTCGCCAGAGATGACCTTGACGCGCACGCCTTGATCGAGAAAGTACTCGACGGTGGCACGAGCATCGTCGCGCAACTGTTGATCAATGACCACGACAGCCGCGGGAGCCACGGGACCCGGTCCTCGGTCGACCGAGACTGCACCGTCGTGACTATCCGACCGGGCAACAACAAGGACTCGCGCTCCTCGATTGGCATAACGCGTAGCGACGTCGACGACCTCCTGATGGTCGGCAACTACCACGTCCGGTGCACCGAGAACCCACACTCCGTGGTCGTCGAAAGTGACCGAGGACCACTTTCGGGTACTCGAGAACGGCACGGTGGATGCCACCGACCATCCGGGATCTGGGCATGAGCGGGCGATGGCGAGGATCGTCGGATTCGGCGATGCTTCCGCCGCCGCCAATGCTCCGAGCAGCTGGCGCAGCTCGTCGGCTGATTCTCGACCCACCGCGATCACATCGTCCAGGTGCATGCCGGGCTCGGTGAGTGTCCCCGTTTTGTCGGCGCACACCGTGTCGACCCGGGCCAGCACCTCGACCGCTGGTAGGTCCTGCACCAGAACGCGCCGCTGGGCTAATCGAATCACCGAAACCGCCATGGCGATACTGGTCAGCAGAACCAGGCCATCGGGAACCATCGTCACAACGCCTGCGATGGTGCCGCGTACGGCTTCTTTCACCGGCAACTCGGCACGGATGAGTTGGGATGTCAACAAGAGCACGCCAACGGGTACCAGGAAGTAGCTGACGATTCTGATGAACTTGTTGATCGCGTCACGAAGTTCGGAATTCGTCAGCGCAAACTTCTTTGCCTGCTCCGTCAGCCCCGAGGCGAAGGACTCCCGTCCCACACGAGTGGCTTGATAGACCCCTGAGCCGGCCACGACGAAGGATCCCGACATCGCCATGTCCCCGATTTGCTTATCGACAGGATCTGCTTCTCCGGTCAACAAACTCTCGTCGATCTGCAAGCCGATGGTTTTCAGAATGACTCCATCGACCACGAGCTGATCGCCTGATTTGACCACGATGACGTCGTCGATCACCACATCCGCAGCCCGCACCTCGATGTCAGTTCCGTTGCGACGCACCGTGGGCTTGGCTTCCCCGATAACCGCCAACTTTTCGAGGGTTCTGGCAGCGCGGTATTCCTGAACGATACCGATCAGAGTGTTTGCCACGATCACGAACCCGAACANGGAATCCTGGATGGGGGCGACCACGAGCATGATCACCCACAGGGATCCGATCAGGCCGTTGAACCAGGTGAAGGTGTTCTTTCGGACGATGTCGGCCAAACTTCGTGAGTTGGCGACGGGGGCTTCATTAAATTCGCCCCGTTCGACTCGCGCACGCACCTCATCATCGGTGAGTCCGCGCTCGATGTCCTTCGTATGGCTACGCATTGCCGGACCGCCGGTCATCGAGGTAGCCCGTCCATTCGGCGGAGAATGACTCCCTCCCGCAATGCCCACGGGCACACGTCGAGTTGCTCGATGTTGAGTAGATCCATCGCCGCTTCTGCGACCACGGCTCCGGCCAGCAATTGAGCAGCCCGGCCAGCAGACACCCCCGGCAAGGTGGCCCGTTCGGCCACCGAGAGCCCCGAGAGAAGCGTGACCAATTCACGAACGCTGGACGCGTGCAACCGGCGTCGAACGTGCACACCTTCCGCGGACGGCGGCGCCCCAACAATGCGGGCGAGCTGCTTGAAGGTCTTGCTGGTCGCCACGCACAGCATCGGATCCGCGGCCCGACGCAGCGGGCCGATGGAGTCGGCGATCTGGGCCCGTGCGAACGTTCGCATCGCCTTGATCTGCGACTTCGACGGTGGGTCATCGGTGATGAACTCACGCGTCAAGGCGCCTGCTCCAAGGGGCAGCGAAATGGCCACTTCCGGTTCCTCGTCCGGTCCGGTAGCCAATTCCAACGATCCGCCGCCGATATCCATCACCAGCAACTGACCTGAAGACCATCCAAACCACCGACGAACCGCGAGGAACGTCAGCCGAGCCTCCTCTTCCCCGGTCAGGACGTCGATTACAATCCCCGTGCGTCGGCGAATCTCGTCAATGATCGCCTCACCGTTGCTCGCACTTCGAATAGCAGACGTCGCAAAGGTGATGATCTCCGTCGCACCTTGATCCTCAGCGATGGTTTGGCTGTGGTCGATAAACGCAACCAGGGCGTCGATCAGCTCCTGATCGATGACCCCATCCGCGTCCGTGTGTTCGGCCAGCCGAAGCGGCGCCTTGTGCTTGGACGCGGGGATCGGCGCAGCCCCGTAGTGCGCATCCACCAGCAGCAGGTGCACCGTGTTGCTTCCCACGTCGAGGACGCCCATCCGCACACCGCCACCCTATGTCCCGGTCACACCCCCGCGCCCTCGCGAACGTCACCCTCGTCACCTAGGCTTCCCGCGTGCCTGAGGTAGCCCTGGACTTTCCCCGGCAGTGGGTCGAGTTCGTCGATCCCGCCGACGACAACCAACTGATCCGAGCTGATCTGACCTGGTTGACGTCCCGGTGGACATGCATCTTCGGTCGTGGCTGCCAGGGCATTGATGCCGCCCGACCCGATGCNGGGTGCTGNGTTCACGGTGCTCACTTCGCCGAGAAGAANGATCACAAGCGCGTCGCACGTTGGGTCGAGAAGTTAACGCCCGAGCTGTNGGAAAACCACGACATCGGTCACAAGGGAGGCTGGACCGAGAAGGAAGACGGAGCATCCAAAACCCGCGTCGTGGACAACGCCTGCATCTTTCACAACTCTGAAGGGTTCGCTGGTGGCTACGGCTGCGCGCTCCACCACCTCGCCGATCAAGAAGGGGTCTCCTTCATCGAGACCAAGCCCGAGGTGTGCTGGCAACTTCCCTTGCGCCGGGGATACGAAGATCTGGAGTACGAGGACGGATCCGAGCGCCTCGTGGTCGTCCTCGGTGAATACGACCGACGCAACTGGGGGGAGGGCGGCCATGACTTTCCTTGGTACTGCACGGGAAACCCGGAGGCGCACGTGGCAACAGACCCGGTCTACGTCGGTTCGCGGGACGAGATCATCGCGCTGATCGGACAGCCGGCCTACGACNTTCTCGCTGACCTGTGTGANAAGCGGGAGGCGCTCNTGCGTGCGAACCCCACCGACGCGGCTCTCGCACCCCACCCCGCCGATCCCGTTCCCTAACGCCATTCCCGTGCCAAANTCCAAGCCNTCGTTCGCCTGTTCCGCCTGCGGGGCCACCGCACTGCGTTGGACGGGCAAGTGCGTGAAATGCGGTGAGTTCGGCACGGTCGCCGAGGTAACGCCCGTCGCGCCGATTCCGGGCCGTCGTGCGTCCACCAGCGGTACCGCGCCTCTCACCCCCGCCCGCTCGGTATCGACGGTGACCGCCTCTGGTCCGGTTGCGCGGATGAGTACCGGCGTAGGCGAATTCGATCGGGTGCTCGGCGGTGGTCTGGTGGCCGGTCAGGTGCTACTCGTCAGCGGTGAGCCGGGGGCTGGCAAGAGCACCCTGCTGCTCGACGTCGCGAACGCCATCGCTGCNAGTACCGGNCGCGCCGCACTGTACGTATCNGGTGAGGAAAGCGTCGACCAGATCGCCGTGCGGGCATCNCGAATAGGTGTCGACGACGAGCACCTGTATCTCGCAGACGAAACNGACCTCGCGAATGTCATCGGACACATNGACGCGCTCGGNTCGGANCTNTCTCTCGTCATCGTCGACTCNGTNCAAACCATCGCCTCGGCAGANGTGGATGGGCGCGCTGGNGGCGTTGCGCAGGTCATGGAGGTGGCGCACGCGCTGACCCGAGTAGCCAAAGCGCGCGGCATTCCCGTCTGCCTTGTCGGGCAAGTGACGAAGGAATCCACCGTGGCTGGTCCGCGGGCTCTCGAGCACATCTGCGACGCCACGCTCTCCCTCGAGGGTGATCGGCACACATCTTTGCGACTGCTGCGGGCCGTGAAGAATCGTTACGGCCCCGCTGACGAGGTCGCGTGCTTCGAGCAAACCGACGCCGGAATGCGCGAAGTGATCGACCCCAGCATGCTATTTCGAGNAGATCGTCGATCTCCCGTCCCCGGCACTTGCATCACTGTCACCATCGAAGGCCGCCGAGCCATGCTGGCGGAGGTGCAATCCCTCGTCGCCCCCACCACCAATCCAAACCCACGCCGCGGAGTGTCCGGTTTGGACTCGTCGCGAGTTGCCATGCTCGTTGCCATCACCGAGCGGGTAGCCGGCTTGAAGCTCGCAGACAAAGACGTGTTCGTGGCAACCGTGGGAGGAATCNGNCTTGTCGATCCGAGTACTGANCTGGCGACNTGCTTGGCAATCGGATCCGCCGCCAACGATGCCCCTCTGCCGCTCGATATTGCCGCCATCGGTGAGGTCACATTGTCCGGAGATGTTCGCCGGGTGCCGATGGTCGGTCAGCGCATAACGGAGGCCGTTCGGTTGGGCTACGCCCGCGTTCTCGCACCCATCGGCGCGACCGCCGCACTCGAGTCGCGCACATCGGACGTGGAAATCATCGAGGTTCGCGACCTAGCCCAGGCCTTCGCCCTTCTGTCGGGAATGCGTGAGCCTGACCCAACCTTCTAGTTCTTCTTGTTACTCAAGGCAAACGGCGTGCCATCGCTCGTGACTTCGAGGTTCCTACCGACTACCTCATAGCGACCAGCCTTGGCCTTCCTGCCCTTGCCTTCGTCCGGGCAACCCTTCTGACTGAGGCGGCTGTTCCACGTCAAAATCAACACCGCTTGCTTCTCCGGGGCCATCAAGATTCTGTCCGACTCATCGCTGGTGGAACAGTCATCACTCGACCACACGTGATAACCGCCGGATGTGATCTCCAACTCGTTCGCCTTCGGCCCGATATCGCGGAAGCAGGGAACGTCCCCGACATTGGTGATCGTGAGCGTGAGAATCGGATCTTGCTGCCCGACGCGATACGTCGACGAGTCCGTTGTTGCCGTGACCTCGATATCCGAATCGAGGCATTCGGTCGGCTCCGCAGGAGTAGCCAGTGCCTCTTCGGTTGCTGCGGACCCATCGTCTTCGAGCACCTCGGTCTCCTCAGCAGCGACCTCGGTCGACGTATCCGGCGTGGCTGCGCTTCGAGATCCGAGGAACCACCAGCCACCCAGCACCAGGGTGACAACGACGAGAAGCAGGGCTCCCCTGCGGACCCAGTACACGACGGGCGGCTCGGGTCCCACGGGTTGCATCAGGCCGGCCATGTTGTCCACGTTACTGCGACGTTCGCTCTCCCATGGAACGATCCGTACCGTGGCGCACAACACACGTCGGGTCGCCAGCGTGTGCTCCTGGTTTGATGACAACGCCCGCCCCCTCCCCTGGCGGAACTCCACCCCCTGGGGGGTTGTCGTGTCCGAGTTCATGCTCCAGCAGACACCGGTGCATCGAGTCGAGCCCGTCTGGCAGGACTGGATGAAGCGCTGGCCCACGCCGCCGGCCCTGGCCTCGGAGCCTTCGGGTGAGGCGGTCCGGGCGTGGGGACGATTGGGCTACCCGCGACGAGCACTCCGCCTCCACGCAACAGCCCAGCAGATCACCGATCAGCACGGCGGCCGCGTTCCTTCCAGCGATGAAGCACTTCGTGCGCTCCCGGGTGTCGGGGAATACACAGCTGCTGCCATTCGTGCCTTCGCATTCGGGCTCGAATCCATCGTGCTGGACGTCAACGTGCGTCGAGTCATCTCCCGAGCCTGGAGCGGAATCGACGAGCCACCATCCCACCTGAGTGCCGTCGAGCGAACGTTGGCGGACGCACTGGCCACCGCGGCCGATGATCCTTCTGCATGGGCAGCCGCCAGCATGGAACTCGGGGCCATCGTGTGCACGAAGGCGACGCCGCAGTGCTCGGTATGCCCACTGAAACGCTCCTGCGCCTGGCGATCAGCAGGCTTCCCGCCATCAGAGGCTGCACGTAGACGACAGCCGCGCTACGAAGGCAGTGATCGACAAGCACGCGGTCGGATTCTCAGCGTTCTGCGTGAGTCCGAGACGGCGGTGGACAGCAATCTCTTGGTGGACATGTCCGCCGATCGCGATCAGATGCTTCGAGCCTTGGAGTCACTGGAATCGGAAGGGTTGATCCGACGAGTTGGACGTGCTTTCGCCTTGCCCCTTTAGGCGTCTTCTCTCGGCAGTGGCTCTCGATCCATCGCGCGGATCACCTGGCGCTCACCCAGCGGAGCCTCAAGGGCCACACTTGCCCACACCCGGTCACCGACGATGCCCGTCACCGGGCAATCCGAGGTCCGGGAACTCTGCACCTGGGCCTCAAGCTCGACGCGCGCACCCCGCTCGAAGGCCGTCACCTGAACATCCGCATCCGGACACAAGCCTCCCGGTGGCAGCGCGACGGCTACCTCAATCTGACTCTCATCGAGAGTCGTTCGGTACGCAACAGGCTGAAGATCACTGGTCACCAACCCCAGCGTCCGCAGGGGGCCAACACCCCCCCCGAAGCCTGCGACACCGATGAGTAGCACGACCACACCACAGGCAGCTGCTATCCACCACACGATCCGCGGCACGCGACGACGGGGTCCGTCGAACTCGTTCATTCCGGGGATGAGCGGACCTGATGTCACGACTGAATCCCCTCCCGGTCACTCCTGTTCGGTGGCTTCGGCCGTCTCGATTGGTGGCGCATCGGGGAGTTCCGCCTTGGGCGTGGGCGTGAACGAGAAGGTCCGTTCATCACCCTCCCCCTCCACATCCACCACCACAATCGATCCCGGGTTCAAGTCCCCGAAGAGCATCTTCTCACTCAGTGGGTCTTCGATTTCCCGCTGGATCGTGCGACGTAGCGGGCGCGCGCCCAACGTGGGGTCGTATCCCCGTTCTGCGAGCAGCGCTTTCGCGGGAGGCGTGAGCTCGATTGCCATGTCTTTGTCCTGCAGACGCTTTTCCAGGCTAGCGATCATCAAGTCGACGATCTCGATGATCTCGGACTCCGTAAGTTGATGGAACACGATCACGTCGTCGATCCGATTCAAGAATTCCGGTCGGAAGTGCTGCTTCAACTCCTGCTGAACCTTGGACTTCATCTGCTCGTACGCGTTGCCTTCGTTGTCGTCGGGCGCGAAGCCGAGCATAAGCCCCTTGGACACATCGCGACTGCCCAAGTTGGTGGTCATGATGATGACGGTGTTCTTAAAGTCCACGACCCGCCCCTGGGCGTCCGTCAAGCGACCCTCTTCCAAGACCTGCAACAACGAATTGAAGATGTCCGGGTGTGCCTTCTCCACCTCATCAAAGAGAACGACACTGAAGGGCTTACGGCGCACCTTCTCCGTTAGCTGGCCTCCCTCTTCGTAGCCGACGTATCCGGGGGGTGAGCCGAACAGTCGTGAGGCCGTGTGGCGCTCGGAGAACTCACTCATGTCCAAGGAGATAAGCGCGTCTTCATCGCCGAAAAGGAACTCCGCGAGCGTCTTGCTCAGCTCCGTCTTACCGACTCCCGAAGGACCGGCGAAGATAAAGGAGCCCGCAGGCCGACGTGGGTCCTTTAGACCGGCCCGGGTCCGGCGAATCGATTGCGACAGCGCCTTGACGGCGTCTTCCTGTCCGATGACGCGGCGGTGGAGTTCGTCCTCCATCCGTCGCAATTTCTCGATGTCGTCCTCGGTCAGATCCGACACCGGAATGCCCGTCATCAACGCGAGAACTTCACCGATGAGCTTCTCGTCGACCTCGGCGACGACGTCGAGGTCGCCCGCCTTCCATTCACGCTCGCGCTCTGCCTTCTCCGAGAGCAGGTTCTTCTCCACATCCCGCAAAGACGCAGCCTTCTCGAAATCCTGCGCGTCGATCGCCGATTCCTTCTCTTTACGAGCGTCGGCAATACGGTCGTCAAATTCACGCAGGTCCGGAGGTGCCGTCATCCGTCGAATGCGCAAGCGAGAGCCAGCTTCGTCAATCAGGTCGATGGCCTTGTCCGGAAGTTGGCGATCGGAAATGTAGCGATCAGACAGGCGAGCGGCCGATTCCAGAGCGCCGTCGGTGATGGAAACGCGGTGATGAGACTCGTACCGGTCTCGAAGACCCCTTAAGATTTCGACGGTGTGCTCAACATCGGGCGCATCCACCAACACAGGCGCGAATCGGCGCTCGAGGGCCGCGTCTTTCTCGATGTGCTTGCGGTACTCATCGAGGGTGGTCGCACCAATCGTCTGAAGCTCGCCTCGCGCCAGCATTGGCTTGAGGATGCTGGCAGCATCGATCGCACCTTCCGCCGCACCGGCGCCGACGAGCGTGTGCATTTCGTCGATAAACAAAACGATGTCGCCACGGGTCTTGATTTCCTTCAGCACTTTCTTCAAGCGCTCTTCGAAATCACCGCGATATCGGCTACCGGCGACTAGGGCACCAAGGTCGAGCGTGTACAACTGCTTGTCCTTGAGAGTCTCAGGTACCTCCCCACGGACGATGTCTTGAGCGAGCCCTTCGACGATCGCGGTCTTGCCTACGCCGGGCTCGCCGATCAGCACGGGGTTGTTCTTCGTGCGCCGGGAGAGCACCTGCATCACGCGCTCGATCTCCTTCGCTCGCCCGATCACCGGATCGAGTTGTCCCTCGCGAGCCGCCGCAGTCAGGTTCCGACCGAATTGATCAAGCACGAGCGACGATGACGGAGATCCCTCCTGCGGACCAGCGCCGGAGGTGGCCGGCTCTTTGCCCTGGTAGCCAGACAGCAGTTGAATGACCTGCTGGCGCACCCGGTTCAGATCGGCGCCAAGCTTGACGAGTACCTGCGCCGCGACGCCTTCGCCCTCGCGGATCAAACCCAGGAGGATGTGCTCGGTGCCGATGTAGTTGTGCCCGAGCTGCAATGCCTCACGAAGCGACAGCTCGAGAACCTTCTTCGCCCGTGGAGTGAAGGGAATATGTCCACTCGGAGCTTGCTGCCCTTGACCGATGATCTCTTCGACCTGCTCGCGGACGGCTTCCAACGAGATGCCGAGTGACTCCAACGCTTTGGCGGCGACGCCTTCGCCCTCGTGAATCAGGCCGAGCAGGATGTGCTCGGTCCCGATGTAGTTGTGGTTGAGCATTCGCGCCTCTTCTTGGGCGAGAACGACTACTCGGCGGGCTCGGTCGGTAAACCTCTCGAACATCCAGCAACACCCCATCGATCCTAAATCGTTGAGCCGGCACTTTCCGGCCATACTCATTGTCCCGCATGGTGGCCGATAGCGCGACCACGGCCACCCCTGGCGGGGTACGCCCACCGCGAAACCTCAGGGAAATAAGCGATACGGAACAATTCGGACCCATGGACTCAGAGTCTGAAGGTGCCCGCCTACGGACACACATCCGCATGCTCGGCGATCTCCTGGGCCAAACGCTTGCCCGGCAGGAAGGTGACGCCCTGCTGGAGATGGTCGAGTCCGTGCGGTTGGCTATCCGCAGCGACCCTGCTGCAGCTGCCACAGTTCTTGATTCCGTAGACGTCGCCACGGCAACGACGTTGGCCCGCTCGTTCTCGATTTACTTCGATCTGGCCAACGTGGCGGAGCAGGTCGAGCGCGCTCACGACGCGCAGGCCGATAGACGCGTGCATTCCGGTCCACTTCATCGCGTCGTCGACGCGGCGCGGGAGGCCAACCTCGACCCCGCCTTGGTGGGACAGATGGCATCGGCAATGTCGGTCAGACCCGTCTTCACTGCCCACCCGACAGAGGCCGCTCGACGCTCGGTGCTGGTCAAACTACGTCGGATAGCCGATGTGCTTCTCGATCAAGGGTTGTCGGATCGCGAACGCGAGAGTCGGCTGGCTCAAGTGATCGATCTGCTCTGGCAAACCGATGAACTGCGACTCGAGCGGCCGCAGGTTCTCGATGAAGCACGCAATGCCCTTTACTACCTCGACGACCTCACCCGAGGCCCCCTCGCGCAAGTACTCGACGACCTTGCTGACTCATTTCGAGACCTCGGAGTCGAACTGCCTCCCGATGCGCGTCCGGTCAGCTTCGGGTCGTGGATCGGAGGCGATCGAGACGGCAACCCCTTCGTCACACCCGATGTGACGGCCGATGTGGTTCGTTTTCAGCGTGATCACGCAGTACTGAACCTGATGCCACACATCGATCGTTTGCTGGAAGATCTGTCTATCTCCGAACGCATTGCCGGCGCCAGTGACAAACTCCGCGACTCTGTCGAATCCGACTTGCGCTTCCTTCCAGATCTCGATCCACGCTTTCTGCGGATCAATGCTGAAGAACCGGTTCGACTCAAACTCACTATCATCCGAATGCGTCTGCGACTCACGCGAGAGCGCTTGCACGACCGGGGGCCACACCGGGTAGGACGCGACTACGACAGCACCCGAGAACTTCTCGATGACCTTCTTCTGATCCGTGACGATCTCCTTCAGCACCGCGGTCAACTAGCAGCACACGGAATTCTGGATCAGTCCATCCGAGTGGTCGCGTCAATTGGGTTACCGCTCGCCACTTTGGACATACGCGAGCACGCGCAGAAGTTCCATGACACCCTCCGGCAACTTTTCGAGCGTCTCGGTTTCGGCTACGACGATCTTGATCGCGAGGAACGCACGACGCTCTTGGCAGACGAGCTCAGTGCTCTCCGGCCATTGTCTCCACAACCACCGGCGCTTGATGAGGCCGCCACGGTGACCTACCGGACCATGGAAACCGTCCGCGAGCTACTCGATACCTACGGAACCCGACCCATTGAATCCGTCATCGTGTCCATGACTCGAGGCGCCGACGACATCCTGGCCGCCGTGGTGCTGGCACGCGAGACAGGCTTGGTGAACACATCCACGGGGACATCTCGAGTCGGCTTCGTTCCATTGCTGGAGACGGCCGAGGAGCTGCGCAATGCCGACGTCATCATCGATCAGCTGCTGCAGCATCCGGTCTATCGATCCCTCGTTGCCTCGCGGGGTGATGTGCAAGAGGTCATGTTGGGTTACTCCGACTCCAATAAGGATGCCGGAATCACATCGTCACAGTGGGAGATTCACCTCGCTCAGCGCCGACTACGAGACGTCACGGCTCGGCACGGCGTCCGCCTGCGCCTTTTCCACGGTCGCGGAGGAACGGTAGGCCGCGGCGGCGGGCCCACGTACGAGGCGATCCTGGCCCAGCCATGGGGCGTGCTCGACGGTCAGATCAAGGTCACCGAGCAAGGAGAGGTAATCAGCGACAAGTACCTCGTCCCGGCCCTAGCTCGCGACAATCTCGAGCAGATGGTCGCGGCGGTACTCGATGCGTCCCTTCTGCACCGTCACTCACGACAGTCGGAAAGTCAGATCGCGCGCTGGGATGACGTGATGGACACCATGTCCACGCATGCTCAATCGAGTTACCGCGCCCTGGTCGAGGATCCCGACCTACCTCACTATTTCTCGTTGTCCACACCGGTCGAAGAGTTCGGAGCGATGCACCTCGGATCGCGACCGGCACGACGTCCGGACGGCAGCAGCGGCATCAACGATCTGCGAGCGATTCCCTGGGTGTTCGGTTGGACTCAGTCGCGACAGATCGTTCCCGGTTGGTTCGGTGTTGGCTCCGGCCTGGAGGCGGTGCGAGCAGCCGGCTTCGACGCCGAACTCACCGACATGTATGAGAACTGGCACTTCTTCGCGAACTTCATCTCAAACGTCGCCATGACACTGGTGAAGACAGATCTCGAGGTTGCCAAGCAGTACGTCGATCGTCTGGTGCCCGCGGATTTGCATCACGTTTTCGACGCCATCACTGAAGAGCACGAGCGCACTACGCAACAGATATTGCTTGTCACCGGACAGCAGGAGTTGCTCGAAGACAATCCGACCCTGCGCCGGACTCTGGCCACGCGCGATACGTATCTACTCCCGCTGCACTCTCTCCAGATCTCACTTCTTGAGCGCAGTCGCCGCTTGACCGATCCTGACGTCGAACTTCAGCGGGCCCTATCGGTCACCATCAACGGAATCGCCACGGGCTTACGCAACACCGGCTGATCGCCCTACGTTGTCGTCGGCTTCAACTATCGAAGTTCGAGCAGCATTCGATGATTGCCCAAGGTGTTGGGCTTCACGCGCTCGAGGCCAAGAAACTCAGCCACACCTTCGTCATATGACTGCAGCAACTGCTCGTATACGTCGTGATCCACCGGAGCCTCGTCGATTTCACCGAATCCATGCTCGACAAAGAAGTCGGCCATGAATGTCAGGCAGAACAACCGCCGGATACCCAAGTCTCGCGCTCGCTGAATCAATTCAGTAACGACCATCGAGCCGATACCCGACCGCACGTGCGTCCCGGCGACAGCGACGGTTCGAAGCTCTGCCAGGTCCTCCCACATAACGTGCAGCGCACCACAGCCCACTACCTCGCCGTCGACTTCGACGACAACGAACTCTTGAATGTCTTCGAAAATCGTCACGGCCGCCTTCGCAAGAAGGTGGCCATCACCGGAATACTCGTCGATCAGACCACGGATCGCCCGAACGTCCGGCGTTCGAGCGGGGCGGATGCGGGGAAGGTTCACTTTCGTTCCGGCTTCACCAGCGGGAACAAAATGGTTTCCCGAATTCCGTAACCGGTGAGGTTCATCAGCAGGCGGTCGATTCCCAATCCAACGCCACCACACGGCGGCATACCGTGTTCCAGCGCCCGAAGGAAATCTTCGTCGACACTCATGGCCTCGTCGTCTCCGCGGGCTGCCAGACTCGCCTGCTCGGTGAGCCTGTCTCGCTGAATGACAGGGTCGACTAATTCCGAATACCCAGTGGCTTGTTCAACTCCGCCGACGTATAGGTCCCACTTCTCAACAACGCCTGGCTTGGATCGATGCGCCCGGACCAATGGCGAGGTATCCACGGGGTAATCCATCACGAAGGTCGGCGTGGTGAGCGACGGAATGACGTGGTGCTCGAACAACTCTTCGATCATCTTCCCCGCGACCCACGTCGGTGCGACCGAAATCTCTGCTTGCTCGCATAGCTTTTCGACTTCGGACACCGGTGTCTGGGGAGAAAGGTCGACACCGACAGCAGTGGAGACACTGTCATACAGATCGATCATCGACCACTCACCGGACAGGTCGATACTCGATCCGTCCGCTCGTGAAAGCTGCTCACTACCGCTGATGCGGCGAGCAACACCCTGAATGAGTTCTCGGGTGATGGTCGCCATTGTTTGGTAGTCCGCATACGCCTGGTAGAACTCGAGCATCGCGAACTCCGGCGAATGACTTGAGTCGACGCCTTCGTTTCGAAAATTTCGATTGATCTCGAAGACCCGTTCCAAGCCACCGACAACGGCGCGCTTCAAAAAGAGTTCGGGAGCGATACGCAAGAACAGATCCATGTCCAACGCGTTCGAGTGCGTTGTGAAGGGCCGAGCTGCAGCCCCGCCGTGCTGCGTCTGCAACATGGGGGTCTCGATCTCGAGATACCCGCGACTGGAGAGGTCTGATCGCAAGGCGGCGACCGCCTCGACTCTCAGCCGCGCCATCTGCGCTGCCTCCGGCCGCACGATGAGGTCGACATAGCGTTGTCGAACCCGGGCCTCTTCACTCAGCGGCTTGTGGGCAACAGGCAGCGGTCGCAAGGACTTCGACGCCATGCGCCACTCGTCAGCCAAGACCGAGAGCTCCCCGCGACGAGAGGTGATGACTTCACCATGAACGAAGACCTGATCCCCGAGATCCACGAGCTCTTTCCAGGCGTCGAGGGCTTCTGGTCCCACTTTGTCGAGTGACAGCATCGCCTGAATCTCGCTGCCGTCACCGGCTCGCAAGGTCGCGAAGCACAACTTTCCTGTATTGCGCGAAAAAATCACTCGCCCGACGATCCCCGCGACGTCTCCGGATGCCGTGTCCGTTTCTAGATCGCCATGGGTTGATCGCACCGAAGCGATGGAATGTGTGACGGGCAACTGCACTGGGTAGGGATCCATGCCTCGGCGCTGCAGTTCCTCGCGCTTGGCGCGACGGATCTGCATTTGTTCGGGGAGGTCATCCTCGAGGTCACTGCCGTCCACGATGGGCAAGGCTATTGGATACCCCCCTTCCGACTGTCGTCTGTCACGACGATGTGACTTCCTCTAACCCACATTTCGTTCGAAAACCATCCGAAGACCGTTGAGCGTGAGGTGAGGATCGTGGTGCGTAATGGTCTCCGATTCGCCGATGACCACAGAAGCCAGACCCCCGGTCGCCACCACCGCCGTCACCGGTCCGATCTCCTCAATAATCCGATCAACGAGACCATCGACCTGTCCCGCAAATCCGAAGACGGCGCCCGATTGCAAGGCCTCCACCGTGTTCTTGCCGATAGGAGACCGTGGACGAACGACTTCGACCTTCCTCAGTTGCGCTGCCTTCGCGGACAGCGCCTCAAGCGAGATGTCGATACCCGGAGCCAGGGCACCGCCAAGAAATTCGCCCTGCGCCGAGACCACGTCAAGGTTGGTGGACGTACCGAAATCCACGACGATGCACGGCCCACCGAACTGCTGATGGGCGGCGAGCGTGTTGACGATGCGATCGGCACCGACTTCCTTGGGGTTGTCCGTCAGGATCGGCACACCCGTCTTTGTTCCCGGCTCAACAATCACCACCGGGATTTCGTGGAAGAAGGACGACAACATCGGACGTAACTCATGCAGCACGCTCGGCACCGTGCTGCAGAGCACCAATCCCGTGATCTCGGGCTGCTCGTCCAACAGACCTCGGAACGTCAATGCCATTTCGTCACCGGTAGCACGCGCGTGCGTCGTAATTCGCCACGACCGCACAAGTTCTTCCCCGGTGAATAGACCCAGAACAGTGTTCGTGTTTCCGACATCGACGGCCAGCAGCATTAGCTCTCCTCACTGACCACGATTAGATCCGCGCCGATGTCCAATACGGGGGACGAGTGCGTCAATGTACCTACGGCAAGGTAGTCGACCCCCGTGGCGGCGACAGCGGCCGCCTGATCAAGGGTCAACCCTCCGGATGCCTCCAAAAGCGCACGTCCCGATGTCCGCCGAACAGCTTCGGCCATTTCCTGCACCGAAAAATTATCCAGCAGGATGAGGTCAGCGCCCGCATCGATAGCTACGTCGAGTTGCTCCAGGGTGTCGACTTCCACCTCGATGGGAATCTCGGGAAACGCGCGTCGCACAGCGCGAAAGGCCTCGTCTACTCCACCCGACGCTTCCACATGGTTGTCTTTCACCAGGGCAGCATCGGCGAGATTCATGCGGTGATTAACACCGCCACCAGCACGCACCGCGTACTTTTCGACGCCGCGCAGACCCGGGGTTGTCTTGCGGGTATCGCGAACACTCGCGTCGGTGTCGGCGATTGCCGCGACCCACGCGCGGGTCGCGGTCGCAATGCCACTGAGGTGGCTCACTGCATTCAGCGCTGGCCGTTCGGCCCGCAGGAGGTTGTGGGTGAACGATGTCACCGCCATCAACTCCGTGTCGAGCTCAACAAGGGAACCTTCCTCGACACTCACGTCACACGTCATGTCATCGCCGCAGACCACTTCGAAGATCGCTCGAGCCACCACAAGCCCGGCGACGACTCCGCCACCGCGAGCCACCAGAGCCAGGCGCCCGCGCTGCTCCATGGGCACGGTCGCCACCGTTGTGACATCAACGCCTCCGTCGACATCTTCTTCCAGGGCCCGGACAGCCAACGATTCAACATCGAGGGGACGAAGGCCCGCGTCTGTGAGCAACGCGACCGTCTCGGCAGACAATCCGTGGGTCGAGTACGGCACTTAGACCTCCGAGTCCTCGAGTGATCCAGGCAACCAATCGGGGGAACGACGCACCGTGTGCAGATTCCCGTGAGAATCCATCGTCGTGACCAAGCGGACCCGCCACTCAGGCTGCGGATCTGGGTGATCCTCGCGCCAGTGCGAACCTCGCGACTCCTCACGCGCCTGAGCGTGTTCGACGAGCACGCGAGCGACGGTTGCCAGATTTGTCGTCTCCCAGTCTTCCGTGCGTGGCGTTCCGCTGGGCTGGTCGAGGGCATCGTCCAACCATTGCGCGCAGCTCGCCAGCGACTGCGCACTACGCAACACGCCAGCGTTCGCGTCCATCGTCTGCTGCAATGGACGACGCACCTCATTGGCCAGCACACCCATGGCCACATCGTTGTCACTCGACTCCGGAACATCCCGCCCGGCTCGATCGACCTCGATCGCGTCGGCTATCCGCCGAGCGAAGACAAGCCCTTCCAGCAGGGAATTCGATGCCAGGCGATTGGCTCCATGAACACCGGAGCACGAAACTTCCCCGCAGGCGTACAAACCAGAAATCGTGGAACGGCCGTCGGTGTCGGTGACAACACCACCGGAGGCGTAATGCTGCGCCGGAGAGACAGGGATGAGGTCGCTCACCGGATCGATCCCGCGCATCCGGCACGACTCGAGGATGGTGGGGAATCGGTGAACCCAGGTATCGGCGCCCAGCTCGCGGCCATCGAGCCATACGTGGGCTGCTCCCGACTCGCGCATGCGCCGCATGATCGCTTTGGCGACCACATCTCGGGGTGCAAGATCAGCCATCGGGTGTTCATCGACCATGAAGCGCTTTCCGTCAGCGTCGAGGAGGAACGCGCCCTCACCTCGCACCGCTTCGGACACCAAGGGCTGCTGCCCCTTCGCCACCGGACCCAACCACAACACGGTCGGATGGAATTGGACGAATTCAAGGTCGGCGACCGCTGCCCCTGCCCTCAGAGCCAGCGCTGCGCCGTCGCCCGTCGCCACGTACGGGTTGGTCGTTTGACCAAATACCTGGCCAAGACCGCCAGTCGCCAACACAACTGATGGCGCCAATGCTGCGCCCACACCGTCACGTTGTCCTGGTCCGATCACGTGAAGCGTTACTCCGGCCGTTCGGCCACTCGCCGACGTGATGATGTCAAGGACGAGGGCGTTCTCCACGACATCAATTCCCGGATCAGCGCGGACGGCCGCCACGAGAGCTCGGGACACTTCGGCTCCCGTTGCGTCACCTCCTGCATGAGCGATCCGATTGCGATGGTGACCGCCTTCACGGGTCAACGCGATCGATCCTGTCGGGTCGGTGTCGAAGTGCGCACCCCAGGCGATGAGTTCTCGAACAGCATCCGGACCCTCAGTCACCAGGATGTCGACAGACCGTTCGTTACACAGCCCTCCACCCGCTTCAAGGGTGTCTCGCATGTGCTCGGCAGGTGAATCATCATCCGCAAGAGCGGCCGCGATCCCACCCTGCGCCCACCGAGTAGAGCCTTCGTTCACCGTCGCCTTCGTCACCAACAGGACACTCAGCCCCAGCGCCCGAACCCTGAGGGCGGTCGTCAAGCCGGCCACGCCTGAGCCCGCCACGATCACGTCGGCCCGAGCGGTCCACCCGGGCGAAGGAGCGGCAAGACGACCGGGGATTCGAGTGCGGGCATGCTCCATGTGCGTCACACGCTCCCCAGTTCCACGGCGCAGTTGTCGATCAGCCGCGTGGTTCC
>PBWE01000021.1 GCA_002728915.1 Micrococcales bacterium | reverse complement strand
TGCACACTATATCTCTATAGCTAGACCCTATATGTCAAGTCCAGGTAAGGTTCTACGGGTATCATCGAATTAAGCCGCATGCTCCGCCGCTTGTGCGGGCCCCCGTCAATTCCTTTGAGTTTTAGCCTTGCGGCCGTACTCCCCAGGCGGGGCGCTTAATGCGTTAGCTGCGGCACGGAGAACGTGGAATGTTCCCCACACCTAGCGCCCACCGTTTACGGCGTGGACTACCAGGGTATCTAATCCTGTTTGCTCCCCACGCTTTCGCTCCTCAGCGTCAGTAGTTGCCCAGAGACCCGCCTTCGCCACCGGTGTTCTTCCTGATATCTGCGCATTTCACCGCTACACCAGGAGTTCCAGTCTCCCCTACAACACTCTAGTCAGCCCGTATCGAATGCAGGCCCAGTGTTAAGCACTGGGTTTTCACATCCGACGCGACTAACCGCCTACGAGCTCTTTACGCCCAATAAATCCGGACAACGCTTGCACCCTACGTATTACCGCGGCTGCTGGCACGTAGTTAGCCGGTGCTTCTTCTGCAGGTACCGTCACTTTCGCTTCTTCCCTGCTGAAAGCGGTTTACAACCCGAAGGCCTTCATCCCGCACGCGGCGTTGCTGCGTCAGGCTTTCGCCCATTGCGCAATATTCCCCACTGCTGCCTCCCGTAGGAGTCTGGGCCGTGTCTCAGTCCCAGTGTGGCCGGTCGCCCTCTCAGGCCGGCTACCCGTCGTCGCCTTGGTGAGCCACTACCTCACCAACTAGCTGATAGGCCGCGGGCCCATCCCAGACCGAAAAACTTTCCAACTCCGCAGATGCCTGCAGAGTTCATATCCGGTATTAGCGCCTCTTTCGAAGAGTTATCCCGAAGTCTGGGGCAGGTTGCCCACGTGTTACTCACCCGTTCGCCACTGATCCAGCGGAGCAAGCTCCGCTTTCACCGTTCGACTTGCATGTGTTAAGCACGCCGCCAGCGTTCGTCCTGAGCCAGGATCAAACTCTCCATAAATGTATGTGTTTGATGCTGGCAGACAGAGCTGGTCTGTCAACCAAAGGAATCCGTCTCACGAGGGTCCAAGGACCTCCGCGAGAACGGGGTTATTAATCAATTGGCATTGACATATAACACGCTGTTGAGTTCTCAAGGTACGGACGCGCACCAACCTCGGGCCGTGGAGCCTGAAATCAGGGCAACATTCCAAATTTACCCGTTGACGCCTACCAAGTCAATTTCCCGCGGAGGGTATGTCTGGAGCGACAATGGCTCCCTCGGGACCGGCCTCGCGAGTCCGTTCCTCCCTCGGGGCACTTAAGTTTACGCTCCCTGGGGCCCAGGGGGCAAATCGGGTCCCGACCCCTAGGTCAGTTCGACGAGGACGCCACCCACCGTGCGCTTGCCCCGCCGCAGAACCAGCCATCGCCCCTGCACGAGATCGTCCGTCGTCGGGCGCTGGGAGGGGTCGACGACGCGAACGTTGTTCACGTACGCACCCCCTTCCTTCACAGCTCGACGGGCCGCACCTTTGGATTCCACGAGACCGCAGCGCACCATCAATTCGTCGACTGCCGGCAGCGCACCGTCCTCAAGCTCCGTTGCTTCCAACGTCACGTTCGGTGTCTCAAGGAGCGCTGCGCTCAGCGAGTCCAGCGGAACGTCGCTCAACTCTCCCTGCCCGAAGAGCACCTGTCCAGCGGCCGCGGCTCCACGCATCTCGTCGGCGCCGTGCACCAGTTGCGTCAGCTCCTCGGCCAAGGCCCGCTGCGCTGCGCGCTCATGAGGTCGCTCGGCGGTTGCTGCGATCAGCGCATCGACCTCGGCTTGAGATCGGAAGCTGAAGGTGCGAAGGAGCACCGGAACGTCTTGATCGTCGACGTTGAGCCAGAACTGGAAGAAGGCATACGGGCTGGTCAATTCCGGATCGAGCCACACGGTTCCCGATTCGGTCTTACCGAATTTGGTTCCGTCGGCTTTGGTGATCAGGGGCGTTGTCAACGCGTGGACGTGCGCTCCATCCATACGGCGCACCAGATCGACGCCGGCCGTAATGTTCCCCCACTGGTCGGATCCGCCCGTTTGCAAGACGCACTCGTATTGGCGGAACAGCTGGAGGTAGTCGTAGGACTGCAACAGTTGGTAGCTGAACTCCGTGTAGCTGATCCCGTCCTTCGCCAGTCGCGCGGCAACCGCTTCCCTATCGAGCATTCGGTTGACGCTGAAGTGCTTCCCCACGCCTCGCAGGAACTCCAAGGCACTCAGGTCGTGAGTCCAGTCGTAGTTGTTCACCATCATGGCGGCGTTCGGACCGTCGAAGTCGTAGAAGCGCTCCAACTGTTCGCGAATGCGATCCACCCATGCCTGAACCGTCTCGGCCGGGTTGAGTGACCGCTCCCCCGACTCCTTCGGATCCCCGATCAGGCCAGTGGCGCCGCCTACGAGAGCGAGCGGGCGGTGACCGTGTTGCTGAAAACGCCGGACAGTGAGGATCTGAGCAAGGTTTCCCAAATGCAGGCTCGGAGCCGTCGGATCGAAGCCGCAGTAGAGCGTGACCGACCCGGCATCGGTCGCCTCGCGCAGCGCGCCGAGATCGGTGCTATCGGAGATGAGCTCCCGCCATAGGAGTTCTTCGATGATGCTGGCCACAGACTCATTGTTCCCCATCGCGCCCGTGATCACGGTCGCTGGCATCATGCGCGCGTGGCGTACTCCCGGGCCAGGATGCGTAAGGCCGCGTCCTTCATCGTCGACACCGACCCGGCCTTCGCCGACATCGTCACGGCTTCTCCGGTGTGCTCAATCGGCAACGGGGCTCGGACATCGCTCAACCCTTTCGAATCGCTGGTGGGATCGGTGATCGCGCAGCAGGTTTCGGTGAAGGCCGCGGACTCCATCACGGCACGAGTCACCGACTATCTCGACGGAGACGTGAGCCCGGAGAACATCGTCAACTCCAGCGTGGAAGGCCTCAGGTCAGCCGGCCTCTCCGGTGCGAAGACCAAGACCGTCAAAGGAATAGCCGACGCCATCCATACCGGCGTTCTCGACCTTGATGAGGCACTGACGCATCCCGACGACTCGGCCGTCGTGGCGGAACTGACGAAGTTGTGGGGCGTTGGTCGTTGGACTGCCGAAATGTTCTTGATGTTCACCATGCACCGACTGGACGTTTGGCCGACCGGAGACCTTGCGATGCGCAAAGGGTGGAACATCGTGCACGGCGAGTCAGGAGACATCGATCCGCGAATTCTGGAGCCGTTGGGGGATCCGCTGCGTCCCTATCGAAGCGTGGTCGCCTGGTACTGCTGGCGCGCGGTCGAAGGCGACGACTCCAGTTGGTAGCTCGAGCGCTCCCGCCGCTGGTACGTCAGGCGCAGGAGTCACTGCTCGCGCGCGTCAGATCTCACCTACCGGCTGCGCAGCGAGGCGCCGCCTCCACCAACAGAAGGCACCGCCGATCGCGGCACCGGTCGCATTCGCCACCACGTCGATCACCGATGCGCTCCGATCCCCGGTGAACGATTGAAGAATCTCCAGCACCAGTCCCAATGCCACCACTGCTCCCCCGGTTACCCAGATGCGGGGATGGCGTTGGGAAAGCACGAGGAGCACCGTCAACGCCGCATAGCCAAAGGCATGGAGAACGAAATCCCCGAAGACGTAAGCGCCCTGCACGTCATCGGCCGGGGCCAGTGATCCATAAACCAATGCCGCGATCCAACAGGCACTGATCAGGCGGACAACGATGAAGCGCACGCCGTCAGGCCCAACGTGTTCGTGCCCGGCTTACGTCTTCTGCCAGTGCGTTCAATTGTTCGGCCACGCGCACCGGTGCCGTGCCCGCGAAAGCATCGCGGGAAGCCAACGCCCCCTGCACCGTCAACACGCTTTGCACGTCGGGAGTCAACGCGGCATCGATGCCCGCGAACTCGTCGTCGGTGAGATCACTGAGCTCCACGCCCCGCGCCTCGGCCGCTCGAACGCACGCGCCGGCGATCTCGTGCGCCTGCCGGAACGCGATTCCCTGCCGCACCAACCACTCGGCGATATCCGTGGCCAAAGTGAAGCCTTCCGGGGCCGATGCAGCCATGCGATCAAGATCGAAGGTCAGCGTCCGGATCATCCCGGTCATCGCCGGCAGCACGAGGAGCAGTTGATCGACCGTGTCGAAGGCCGGCTCCTTATCTTCCTGCAGGTCTCGGTTATAGCCGAAGGGCAAGGCCTTGAGTGTGGCCAAGAGCCCTGTCAGGTTGCCGATCAGTCTCCCGGCTTTGCCGCGTGCGAGTTCGGCGATGTCCGGGTTCTTCTTCTGAGGCATGATCGACGAGCCGGTGGACCACTCGTCGTGCAACGTGACCCACGCGAATTCGCGACTGGCCATCACAATGACTTCCTCGCCGATGCGCGATAGGTGCACCGCCAGCATGGCGCCGACGAAACAAAACTCCGCGACGAAATCCCGATCACTGACCGCATCAATCGAGTTGTCGAGGGCGGATGTGAATCCCAACTCTGCCGCACCGAGTTGCGGATCCAATCCCAGTGATGACCCAGCGAGCGCCCCCGCCCCCAAGGGTGATCGCGCAGTGCGATCGTCCCAATCGGCGAGCCGATCCACGTCTCGCAGGAGCGCGTGCGAGTGCTTGGCCAATTCGTGTCCGAAAGACACCGGTTGTGCGTGCTGCAAGTGCGTGAATCCTGGAGACACCGTGGAGATGTGCTGCGTTGCCTGGGCGTTCAACGCTTCGACCAGATCCACGGTCGCCTGAGCGATGGCGCATGCAGCATCGCGGAGATAGAGGCGGAAATCGGTCGCTACCTGATCGTTTCTGCTTCGTCCGGCGCGCAAAGCACCGCCCAAGTCTCCGAGCTTGTCCATCAACAGACGTTCAATGGCGGTGTGCACGTCTTCATCCGCCGCAATTGGCGCCGCGGTGCCGTCGACCACCTCGGCGCTCAATTCATCGATAGCACCCACGATTCGGGACAGGTCGCTATCACTGATCAGACCAGCGCGTGCGAGCACGTGCGCATGGACTCGTGTTTGCGCGAGGTCGTACGGCGCGAGTCGCCAGTCGAAGTGGGTCGACAGGCTCAGGGCAGCCATCGCGTCCGACGGCCCCTCGGCGAACCGCCCACCCCACAGGCGTGTTGAGTCTGCTGGGTTTGCCATGACCTAACCCTTCTCCGACAAGTTCACCAGCGTTTCACACAAATCGTGAGCCGCTAAGTCTGAACGCATCACGATGACGACCGTGTCATCTCCCGCAACAGAGCCCACCGACTCGAACAAGCCGCTGCGATCGATGTGTCCAGCGAGGTATTGAGCCGCCCCCGGGGGCGTATGCACAACGGCGATGTTCTGCGCCGCCTCAGCCTTCAGCAGAGTTTCGTGAAGGATCCGGGGAAGCGCCGCGTCCCCGACGGGCAAGGACGTGTCCCACTCCTGCTGCCCAGGAATGCGGTAGCGCGTCCCGCCATCCGCCGAGACCTCTTTCACCGCACCGAGTGCGTCGAGGTCACGGGACAAGGTCGCCTGGGTGACGCTGATTCCTTCGTCGGCCAGCAGTCGTCCGAGCTCCTCTTGCGAAGCGACGGAGGTCTCCACGACGAGCGTCGCAATACGAGCCCGGCGAGCAACAACAGACGAGGGAAGAGTGCGAGCCGTCATGTCAGCCGCCCCCACGCGTCAATAGCCGCATCAATGTCTTCGTCGGGGATGTTCAATGCGGGCGCCATGCGGATCGCGTCAGGCGACACCGGATTGGCCAGCACACCTTCGCCGCGCAATCCTCGTTCAACCTCAGCCGATGTCCGGTCTGTCAGCGCCGCCGCCAACAGCAGACCCCGGCCCCGAACACCCGTCACCAGGCCACCCGCGGCCTTCATCACACCTGCGGTCAACCGTTCACCGGCTTCGACCGCGCGATCGAGGAGTCCATCGGATTCGATCGCGTCGAGGACGGCCAGCCCAGCCGCTGCGCTGATCGGGTTTCCACCGAAAGTGGTCCCGTGCATTCCTGGCTGCAGAAGCGATGCTGCGGATCCGCACGCAACTACCGCGCCAATCGGAATTCCTCCGCCGAGCCCCTTGGCCAGAGTGATGATGTCAGGAGTCACTCCACACCCCTGATAAGCAAACCATTGCCCGGTGCGTCCGATTCCTGTTTGCACCTCATCAACGACGAGCAGCGCACCGACATCGTCGGTGAGCCGACGTGCGTGCGCGAGGTAATCGTGCGGAGGCACGATGACTCCGCCCTCTCCTTGGATGGGTTCGAGGAACACCGCGGCAGTGCTGGCGTCCACCGCTCCAGCGAGCGCGTCAGCGTCTCCGTACGGCACGACAACCACGTCACCGGGAAGGGGCCGGAATGGATCGACCTTGCTCGGTTGGGCCGTCAGCGCCAACGACCCCATCGTCCGTCCATGGAATGACCCGCTGGCCACGACCACGGTGGAGCGCCCCGTCAATCGCGTCATCTTGAAGGCGGCTTCGTTGGCTTCCGCACCCGAGTTGCAGAAGAAAACCCGCGCGGTGTCATCCCCGACGAGCGAGGCGAGCCGTTCAGCCAACGCCAGTCCTGGCTCGGACGCATACAGGTTGCTCACGTGACCCAACGTTGTGAATTGATCGGACAGCGCAGATGCCATGCGTGGGTCGGCGTGCCCGAGGGCGTTCACCGCGATCCCCGCGATCAGATCGATGTACTCGTTGCTCTCGGTATCCCACACTCGCGAGCCCGCACCCCGGGTCAGCATGACCGCAGGCGTGCCGTAGTTGTTCATCATGACCGCGGTCCAGCGGTCCTGCCACGACATCGACGCGCTCATGCCGACTCCCCGCCTGGAACGACCATGGTGCCCACCCCTCGATCGGTGAACACCTCGACGAGCAGGCTGTGGCGAACACGGCCGTCGATCACGTGCGCTCGGGAGACACCGGCATCGACCGACCGCAGGCACGCTTCCATTTTCGGCACCATTCCCGAGGCCAACGTGGGTAGCAGATCGCGCAGCTCGCTGGCGGTGAGGGACGCGATGACCTCATCGCTGGTCGGCCAGTCGCGGTAAAGGCCCTCGACGTCGGTCAGCATCACCAGCTTGTGCGCACCAAGGGCAACGGCGATCGCCCCCGCCGCCGTGTCGGCATTCACATTCAACGTCTCCCCGTCGGCTCCCCGCGCAACGGTGGAGATCACCGGAATCAATCCCTGGTCGAGCAGCGACAGGACCGGCTCGGGGCGAACCTCGTCGATGTCTCCGACAAGACCAAGGTCCACAAGTGCTCCGTCGACAGTGGCTTTGCGTCGAACCGCATTCAACAGTCCCCCGTCTTCTCCCGACATGCCGACGGCGAGCGGGCCGTGCTCATTGATGTCTCGAACGATCTCTCGTTGCACTTGTCCGGTGAGCACCATCTCGACCACCTGCATCACTTCCGGTGTGGTGACGCGCAGGCCGCCGCGGAATTCGGATTCGATGCCGAGTTGTTCGAGCATCGCATTGATTTGCGGTCCTCCTCCATGGACGACGACAGGACGCAGACCTGCGAGGCGTAAGAAGACGACATCCTCGGCGAAAGCGGCCGTCAGATCCGCGTCGACCATCGCGTTGCCGCCGAATTTCACCACCACCGTTGCCCCATGGAATCGCCGCAACCAGGGAAGGGCGCCGGCGAGAACCGCTGCCTTGTCCTTGGCGTCGTCGATGGATCGATTCGTCATTATCCGCTCCTAGGTGGAATACGCCGAGTTCTCATGGACGTAATCGGCCGTCAGGTCGTTCGTCCATACCGTGACCGTCGATGTGCCTGCCTTCAGATGAACGTCGATGACGACATCGCGTTGGCTCATGTCGACTCCTTCACGCGGGTCGCCGACTCCGCCACCTCGGCACACGGTGACGCCGTTGATCGCGACATCGACATGATCGGACTCGAAGGCGGCCGTGGTGGTTCCCAAAGCAGACAGGACCCTGCCCCAATTCGGATCTTCTCCGTGGATGGCGCACTTGAGCAGATTGCTCCGCGCAATAGTCCGACCAGCCTCAAGAGCGTCGCTCTCACTCGCTGCTTCATGCACGGTGATGGCAATGTCCTTGGAGGCTCCCTCAGCGTCCGCGATCAACTGCTGCGCAAGGTCGACACAGAGATCTGTCAGGACTGTGGTGAATTCGTCGATGTCCGGCGCCATCTCGGCGGAGCCACTGGCCATCACGATCACGGCGTCGTTCGTGGACATGCATCCATCAGAATCGATTCGGTCGAAACTCACCGATGTTGCGTGCCGCAGAGCTGCATCGAGCGCCGCGGCGGGAACGTCCGCATCGGTGGTGATGAAAACGAGCATCGTCGCCAGGCCGGGAGCGAGCATGCCGGCGCCCTTGGCCATGCCACCCACGACGTAACCGTCGCCTTCGCGTACCGCGGTCTTGGGAACGGTGTCGGTCGTCATGATCGCCTGGGCCGCGCTCTGGCCGGCCATCGACGACCCGTCGCCCGACATGGATCCCGACGACGGATCATCGGCAGCACCTGGTGCCCCAACGTCGACAACAACGGTGTCGATGCCGGCATTCACCAGGTCCATCGGGAGAAGTTCACCGATCAAACCCGTCGAGCACACCAGGACGTCACCGGCGCCGATGTCCCGGCCACCTGCCTGCAGTGCGGCAGCGGTGCGCTCGGCCATGGTGTGGCTATCGGCGAACCCTTGAGGTCCGGTGCACGCGTTCGCTCCCCCGGAATTCACAATCACCGCGCGAGCGCTGCCGTCGGTGATGACCTGACGCGACCACAGCACCGGAGCCGCAGGAAAGCGGTTGCTGGTGAACACAGCCGCCACAGCATCCGATGGTCCATCGTTGACGATGATCGCGAGGTCTCGCCGTCCCGACGGCTTGATGCCCGCGGCTATTCCCTGCGCCCGGAACCCTTGCGCGGCGGTCACACTCATGGCGCAATCCCGATGAGATCAAGTCCGGACGCCTCGTCGAGACCGAGCATGAGATTGGCATTCTGAATTGCTTGACCGGCGGCTCCCTTACCGAGGTTATCGATAACCGAAACGACGATGACCCGACCGGCGTGCTCGTCTACCGATACCTGCAACTGGACTCCGTTGGTGCCGAGCACCGCACCGGTCGCCGGCCACTGCCCCTCGCCAAGCACCGTGACGAACTGCTCGTCGGAGTAGGCGGCGCGGATGATCGCGCCGGGATCGTTTCCCGGCAAAACCGGAGCAGAGCACGTCGCGACGATTCCTCGAGGCATCGGGGCGAGCAACGGTGTGAAAGACACGCGAACAGCAGAAGGATCCTCGCCAGCTGCCGCCCCGATGGACTGCTCCATCTCCGGGGTGTGCTGATGGATGCCGCCAACTTTGTAGGCCGACATCGAACCCATCACCGATGTGGCGAGCAGTGAGTCGCTGGGTTTACGTCCGGCGCCGGAGGTGCCCGATGCGGCAACGACAACGATGTCTGTTGAATCGATGGCCGCCGCGTGCGCCAACGGCGCGAGAGCGAGTGCTACCGCCGTCGGGTAGCAGCCCGGGTTGGCGACGCGGGTGCTTGCGGCTATCTGGCCGCGAACTCCCGGGAGTTCGGCAAGGCCGTACGTCCAGGATCCGGCGTGCGTGCCGCCGTAGAACGCCGTCCAGGCGTCGGAGGAGACCAACCGGAAGTCCGCACCCAGATCCACCACCAATGTTTCTGCGGGCAGTTGTTCGACCAGAGCGGCTGACTCCCCGTGGGGCAGCGCCGCGAAGACCAGGTCGGCTTGCCCAAGGACCGACGGGGTTGTTTCGTCGAGGATCAAATCGGACCAGGGCGTTGCCGAGAATTGCGGGTGGACCGTCCCGAGGGCCTCGCCGGCCCTGCCTGCAGCGCATGCAGCGATGAGGTCGAAGGTGGGGTGCTGCGCCAGATAGCGCAGGAGTTCGCCCCCTGCGTACCCCGAGGCGCCGGCTACCGCGACAGTGGTCATGGGAAAAGTATACGCATATGCACATAATATCTACCACCGGGACCATGTCCGGTGCCTGATCAGCGCCCGTTACCGCAACCGCGCCCCCACGTCCGCGGCCGTGCTCTCCACGATCGATTCGCGAATACCGGCCAACTCCTCGGCACTGAGCGTTCGATCCGGCGCCCGGAAACGAAGGGCGAATGCCACCGACTTATGTCCGTCGGGCACCTGGTCGCCCTCGTAGACATCGAACAGTGACAGGCTCTCGAGTAGCTCGCCCGCTCCCCTTGCGATCGACGCCGCCACGTCACGCGCGGAGACATCACCGGCCACCACCAAGGCGATGTCCTCCTTGGCGATCGGATGAGAGGAGAAATCCGGTGCGGGCCGAACCTCGGGGCTGGACTCGATGGCGCGGGATACGTCGAGCTCCAGCGCACACGAACGAGGCGGCAGCCCCCAGGCCTCGGTGACACCGGGATGAAGCTCACCGGCGATCGCCACCGGCTCACCGTCTACTATCACTTGGGCGCACCGACCTGGGTGAAAGGACGGATCGTCGCCTCGCTCGACAACGCATTCCACGCCGAGTACCTGGCAGACATCCTGAGCAACCGATAGGGCATCGGCCCAGGTGAAGGCCTCGGCATCATCAGCCCAGGTCTTCGCCACTCGATTTCCCGTGAACACAGCACCCAGATGCGTCGGTTGATCGGGAAGAAGGTCCTGCAACTGCTGCCACTCTTCGTCGCTGGGGCGCTGGTCGACTCCAGGTCGCGGGGCATGCTGCGATCCCGCAGGTCCGCGGAATACCGCACCCATCTCGAATATTGCTGTGTCGTCAAAACCCCGACTGATGTTTCGTTGCGCCGCCACAAGCAATGTCGGAAGAATCGCTGCACGAAGCTTCGGCTGTTCGTCGGAGAGCGGGTTCGCCAAACGCGGTGACACGCGTCGTTCATCATCGTCGGGCCAGCGCAGAGCATCGGAGTCCGCATCCGATGTGAACGGGTACGTCAGCACCTCCACCAAACCACGGGCGGCGAGCACCGTGCCGATGTGCCGCCGCAATCGCTGAGCGTGCGTCAGACCATGTCCGGCTGGAGCCGTGGGAAGGGTGGACGGCAGTTTCGCGTACCCCACGAGGCGCACAACTTCCTCGACGAGATCGGCGGGGTCGGTGAGGTCCGGACGCCAAGGGGGCGGGGCAACGGTCAACTCGCCACCGTCGACGGTTATCGAGCACCCGATAGCTTCCAGTGTGGCGATCACGCCGTCGACCAGAATGTCCATTCCTGCAACCTGCGAGGGCAGGTCACCCGAGATGCGAATGAATCGCTCCTCCATGGGCGCTTCCACCGCGGTCATTCCCTGATACGTCCCGCCCGCGAGATCCACCAGCAGCTCACTGGCCCGGGCCGATGCAATAGGGGCGAGCACACGATCGATTCCTCGTTCGAACCGACGACTGGCTTCACTCGTGAGTCGGTGGCGGCGCCCCATCCTCGCCACGACCTCCGCGCCAAAGAAGGCCGCCTCGAGTGCGATGTTCACGGTGTCGTCGGCAATCTCTGTCGTGGCCCCACCCATCGTTCCTGCCAGACCAATGGGTCCACGATCGTCACGGATCGTCAGGTCGTCGACCGACAGCGTGCGCTCAACATGGTCAATCGTCTCCAGCGACTCGCCCGGCTGCGCCCGACCGGCACGCACCGTCCCCTGCAACGCGTCGAGATCAAAAGCGTGGAGCGGCTGCCCTAGTTCGAGCATCACGTAGTTGGTGATGTCGACCGCAAGCGACACCGATCGCATGCCGCAATCCCGGAGGCGATTGCGCATCCATTGCGGCGTGGGTGTGTGCGGATCGATGCCTGTGATGGTGCGCAAGGTGAACAACGGGCACGCGTCGAGATCATCAGAGGCGCACGCCGCGGGTGCGCGGTCGTCCGCAGGCCCCGGGAGGGTTTCGGCGCGGTCCACGGGATCGTGGAAGTCCACGCCGTAGGCGATCGCGACTTCGCGCCCGATTCCGCGCAGGGATAGCGCGTACCCGCGGTCGGGAGTGATGGCAATGTCCAGAACATCGTCTCCCACGCCGAGAATCTGCGACGCGTCGGCGCCGGCCTCCGCCGTGCCCTCGGGCAGCACGATGATGCCCGCGTGATCATCACCGAGACCGAGTTCGCGTTCGGAGCAAATCATTCCGTTCGAGACGTGACCGTAGGTCTCGCGAGCCGTGATCGTGAAGTCGCCCGGCAGCGTTGTTCCGGGGGGAGCGACCACCACGAGATCGCCCTCGGTGAAGTTCTGGGCTCCGCAGATGATCCCGCTCGGCTCACTGGCCCCGATGTCGACCTGACACCACCGGATTGGCTTCTTGAACTCGGTGAGTTCCTCGATTTCCCGCACGTGACCGACGACGATCGGTCCCTGAAGGCCAGCACCGACGGTGTCGACGGTTTCGACCTCGAGTCCGGCAGAAATCAAGCGCTCGGCAACATCGCGTCCTGATTGGTCGGCCGGAACATCAGCGACCTCCCGAATCCACGACAAGGGAATACGCATCAGGCATCCACCCCGAATGCGGTCGTGAAGCGCACGTCACCTTCGACCATGTCGCGCATGTCGGTCACGGAGTTCCGGAACATCAAGGTGCGCTCGATTCCCATGCCGAAGGCAAAGCCCCGATACACGTCGGTGTCGATTCCGACCGCCGCCAAGACTCGAGGATTGACCATGCCGCAGCCGCCCCACTCGATCCACCCCTCGCTCCCGCAGGTCCGGCAGGCCCGCGAGGTGTCACCGGCGGAGGCACCGCGACACACGAAGCATTCGAGATCGACCTCGGCACTCGGCTCGGTGAACGGGAAGTACGAAGGGCGAAGTCGGGTCACAATGCCCTCACCGAACATCTGCCGAGCCAGGTGATCCAACGTTCCCTTGAGGTCACCCATGGTCAGACCTTCGTCCACCGCCAAGCCTTCGATCTGGTGGAACACCGGGGTGTGGGTCGCGTCGAGTTCGTCCGTCCGGTAAACCCGTCCGGGCGCCACGACGTAGATGGGCAGCGGACGCTCGAGCATCGCGCGAATCTGAATGGGTGACGTCTGCGTTCGGAGCACCACACCGCTGTCGGCTGACTCGACGTAGAAGGTGTCCTGCATCGTGCGCGCCGGATGATCCGGTGGGACGTTGAGCGCATCGAAGTTCGCCCACTCGGCCTCGGCCTCTGGTCCTTCGGCGATGTCGTACCCCATNGAGATGAAGACATCGGCCATGCGTTCCATGAGCGTGGTGAGCGGATGTCGACCTCCGANGGCGGCACGACCCACCGGCAGGGTGATGTCGACTGCTTCGGACTCAAGCACCCGCGCATCCCGCTCCCGCNTGAGAACCACCTCGCGTTCTTCTAGCGCGCTCTTCACNGCAGCACGGGCTTGCCCCACNCGCTTTCCGGCGTCGGCTTTCGCGGCCGGGGGCAGCGCTCCGATCTCCCGGTTGGCCAGAGCTAAGGGCGAACGGTCCCCCGCATGCGCCAGGCGNGCCGCCTTCAGGGCNTCCAGATCGTCGGCNGCAGCGAAAGCCGCGCGAGCGTCCGCCACCATCGCTTCGACCGCATCAACGTCGAGGGACGCGACCTGCTTGGGATCGAAATTCGTGTTGGGACCAGACATGGGACGGTNAGTATCCCAGGAACGCTCTATTCGCCGAGGACGGCCCGCGCCAGCGTGTCCACCTGGGTGTCGAGGTCACCNGCACCGTCCAGGACNACGTCGGCGTTCTCNGGAGCTTCGTAGCTTTGACCCATNCCCGTCATGTTCGGCAGATTCCCCGCCGCTGCCTTCGCGTACAGGCCCTTCGGGTCGCGCTCAGCACACACCTCCATCGGAGTGTCGACGAACACTTCGAGGAAGTCACCCTCGTCAAACAACGCAGCCGCGGCCTCACGATCGGCTCGATACGGCGACACCAGCGCGACGAACACCACGAGCCCGGCGTCGCTCATCAACTTGGCGACTTCCGCGACGCGGCGAACATTCTCCGCCCGGTCTTCGGCGGTGAATCCGAGATCCTTGTTGAGCCCCGTACGAACGTTGTCGCCGTCGAGAACGTATGTATGGACGCCCANGGCATGCAATCGTCGAACGGTCGAATCTGCAATCGTCGACTTGCCCGAGCCCGGTAGTCCGGTCAGCCAGACCACGCGACTGGGGTGTCCCATCAAGGCGGTGCGGGCCTGATCCGTGACGTCATACTCATGGGGAACCACGTTGAAGGCGCGACGCATGGCGTGCCGCACCAGCCCAGCCGCCACGGTGTCCGCCGTCACTCGATCCACCAGCAGGAAGCCACCGGTGTCCCGGCACCTGTCGTAGGCATCCATCGGGATGGGACGGTCCGTGGCAACTTCAACTCGACCGATGTCGTTCATCTCNAGTACTCGNGCGGCGCTCTCGTGCCCGGAGACGACATCGAGCCGGTGGCGAACGTTCGTTACCGTGGCNGGAACCGAGCGGGAGCCCGACACCAGCAGGTAGGACCGACCATGGGCCAGAGGCTCTTCACCAATCCACACCATGTCGGCGGAGTAACGGTCTGCCGGTTGCAGGGTCGCGCCATCGGGATCTTTTCCAGCGAGCACATCTCCGCGGGTGACGTCAACCTCGTGATCGAGGGTGATNGTCACCGCCTGGCCGGTGACGGCTGATGTCGCACCGCCCGA
Organism: Micrococcales bacterium; assembly: GCA_002728915.1. Classification (GTDB taxonomy): domain Bacteria; phylum Actinomycetota; class Actinomycetes; order S36-B12; family S36-B12; genus S36-B12. The sequence continues at coordinate 110,273 of PBWE01000021.1, read as the reverse complement.
GCGGTCCCCNTCGTAGGTGACGATCCGGTCCACTCGCGCCGTTCNCNCCGAATCAGCGACGGTNACCTCATCGCCAGAGGAAATGGAGCCNGAGACAACCGTTCCCGCGTAGCCGCGGAAGTTGCCCTCCGCGCGNACGATGAATTGCACGGGGAAGCGAAAGCCGGCCGTCTCCTGCGCAGTCGCCGGCTCCCAATCGGACAAGAACTCCANCAGGGTGGGGCCGGAGTACCACGGCATGCTCTCCNAACCGCCGGTGACGTTATCTCCGGCGAACGCACTCATCGGGATGGCGGCCACGTGTGCAACACCCAGTCGATTCGCGGTCGCCTGCACCGTGGCGACGATGTCGTCGAANGCGGCCTGTTCGTAGTCGACCAAATCCATCTTGTTCACCGCGATGATGACCGTTGTAACTCCCATCAGGGCGCAGACGGTCAGGTGCCGGTGTGTTTGCGGGCGAACACCACGAGCGGCGTCGACGAGCAGAATCGCGACGTCGCCGTTGGAAGCAGCCACCGCCATGTTCCGGGTGTATTGCTCGTGCCCCGGCGCATCGGCGATGAGCACCCGCCGACCGTTGGGNAGATTCATGTGTCGGTAGGCCACGTCGATGGTGATGCCTTGTTCACGCTCGGCTTCCAGGCCATCGGTCANTAAGGAGAAGTCGACCTCGCCGATCGGGATCGTCGAACCTCCCCGNCGAGTCGTGCGCGCGTATTCGAGTTGGTCGACCGGAACAGAGTCGGTTTCGGCGAGCAGACGGCCGATCAGCGTCGACTTCCCGTCGTCGACGGAGCCGCAGGTCACCAGGTGCAGGACCGGAGTCGCCTCCATTAGAAATACCCCTCGGCCTTCTTGGATTCCATCGATCCGCCACCTTCGCCGTCGATGAGTCGACCGGCCCGCTCGGAGATTTTCGACTCCTCCATCTCCGCGATCAGGGTTGGCAGATCGTCGGCGGTGGACTCGACCGCTCCCGTCAGCGGATAGCAGCCAAGGGTGCGAAAACGCACCGATTTCATCTCTGGCGTCTCGCCTTGCTCCAGCGGGTAACGATCGTCGTCGACCATGATCCAGGTGCCATCTCGTTGCACGACGGGGCGTTCTTTGGCGAAATACAGAGCCGGAATCTCAATGCCTTCGCGCTCGATGTATCGCCACACGTCCAGTTCCGTCCAATTCGAAAGAGGGAACGCGCGCATGGTTTGACCCTCGGCCAAAGCCGTGTTCGCGGTCCTCCAGAACTCGGGGCGTTGCTTTCGCGGATCCCACCGGTGCCCCGGCTCCCGCAGGCTAAAGATTCTCTCTTTGGCTCGGCTGCGCTCTTCATCCCGCCGCGCTCCGCCGATGGCCGNATCGAATCCGTAGTGGTCCAGCCCCTCACGAAGGGCAACCGTCTTCATGATGCGCGTGTACTCGTGCGTTCCATGACTGAAGGGGCTCACTCCATCNGCTACCGCCTGCTCGTTCGTGGCGATGCGAAGATCGAGGTTGAGTTCTTGCGCACGTCGATCNCGAAACTCGATCATCTCGCGAAACTTCCACGTTGTATCNATGTGCATGACGGGAAAAGGCAGTGGAGCNGGGTGNAAAGCCTTCAGTGCTAGATGAAGGAGCACCGAGGAGTCTTTGCCGATGCTGTAGAGGAGAACGGGGTTGCGAAATGCGGCCGCCGTTTCTCGATAGATGTGGATCGCCTCCGATTCCAATTCATCGAGAACCGCGCTATAGGCGACCACTGCGACTCCTCCCACTTGTGTGCACGCGTCCACGCCAGCACGCGCGGGGCTCGATGGTAATCCCGAACTCTTCGACCAGGCTCAGGCCTCGGACAAGACTTCCTTCTCTTCCTGGACGGCCATGCTGCCATCACCGAAGCGCGGGTCCTCACCCTTGGCAGCTAACGCCGCAGCCCGAGCCTGTCGCTTGGATTCCGCCAGTGCCTCGCCTTCTGCCGCAACATCCGCATCGATCGGATGGTTATCGATGCTCGTACGGGGATGCCTCGCCGCGATCCACTCATCAAGCTCAGGGCTCGACTCATAGGACGTGATCAGGCAGTACCTCGGCTCGCTGCCCGGATGCCACACCGCGTGGTAGAAGCTTTGGGTGTCGATGACGACCTGCTGCCCGGCCGGCATCGGAATGCGCACCTCCGTCGTCGGGTCGTCCTTGTCTGAGCGCAAGATCATGACGGACTCGGCGTCATCGGTGAGATTGAAGAAGGCGCGCACNATCCATCCCGTTCCTTCGGGATTGAGACGGTTGTTGTCGTCTCTGTGCAGGTTGTAGAGGGCTTCGCCATAGGTGTTCGGCTGCAGCTCGATNACGCGGCAGCGCCCGACATTGGCTCCGGGTTCGAGCGCACGCCGGGTGAGGATCGGTGCGATCTCCACGTTCTCGGTGACCCACACGCCGTCCTTGTCTGTCTTCGGAGGTGTGTGNTTCCAGAANCCGTTGCACTCCATGTCGCCGTAGGCNCTGGCGAGGGGCGCGAAACGCGTATCGCCGGAGGACTTCCAATCGACGTAGACAAGGTCTTCCCACTCTCGCGGATCGGATGCCTGGTCGTAACTGTCCACGACCACGTATCCGGATTCCTCCATGANGGGGAGTACTCGGTATCCGTCCTTATCCATCGCGTCGTTCCCTTCCATCCGACAGCATGTCCGCCAGGNCGGCTACATCCTCGCACCCGATCTCGGCGGACTCAGGGACGCAACCGGGTGTGTCAGAACGGGCTAGATCACACCATCCCCTGCATACAAGGCGATGGCGACAGAGATGGCGGCGTTCAGNGACTCCACCGAAGCAGCCATGGGAATCCGCGCCGTCCACTCGACGGCCTGGAGAAGTTCGGTCGAAACGCCGTGAGCCTCCGAGCCGACGATCCACACCCAATCGTCTCGGGTGATGCCACGGTCCGCGCCCAACGTCACCGCCGCGACCACATCGACCTGCGCTGCTCCATCGAGTGCTATCGGCGTCCGCCCGCGGGCAATAACGTCGATCACCCCATGTTCGTCCAGGCCTGTCACCACAGGCAGGCGAAAGATCGACCCAGCACTCGCGCGAACNACCTTGGGGTTCCAGGCNTCCACCGACCCCTCCGTCGTTGCGACCCCGGCCGCCCCNACCGCCTCCGCCGTTCGAATGATGGTGCCGAGGTTTCCGGGGTCGGAGATGCGATCACACGCAACGATGGGGCCACGCCGCGCGATAATGCTGTCGGCAGCCGTCGCGGGAAGCGTGCACTGCGCAACGATTCCCTGTGGTGTCGCTGCATCCCCGATCGCAGCCACGACCCGCTGGGTCGCTGCGTGGAAAGGAATACCGAGATCGAGAACTCGATCCATCAGGGAATGGTCCTCGACTCCGACGACCTCAACGACCTCAATCCCGAGACCTGCCTCGAGGGCCGCCGTTACGCAATCCGGACCCTCGGCNAGAAAAGATCCCGACCGCAGTCGACCTTTGCGNTCGTGAAGACGACGAAGCCGGGCGACGTGCTCGGACCTTGTACTGGTCAGCACACGTCCTCCCGGCTTCGGCAGGTGCTTGATTACATGTGGTTGGTTGCACGTGGCTGGTTACGCCGCGGTCGCGGGAAGGGCTCCCTTGGCGACGTCGACGAGAGCTGCGAACGCGTCTGGATCNTTCACCGCCATTTCGGCGAGCATGCGACGATCCACTTCCACATCCGCGGCCTTCAAACCTTGAATGAATCGGTTGTACGTCATCCCGTTGGCACGAGCTGCCGCATTGATGCGTTGGATCCACAGTCGCCGGAAATCACCCTTGCGGGTGCGACGGTCTGCGTAGGCGTAGACCATCGAATGGGTGACCTGCTCCTTGGCCTTGCGGTACAGCCGTGAGCGCTGACCCCGATACCCCGAAGCCCGCTCGAGAACCTCGCGACGCTTCTTTTGTGCGTTAACCGAACGCTTGACGCGTGCCATGGCGTCCTCCTAATCCTGGTTGAACGGTGCGCTTTAGCGACCGAGGAGCTTGTTGACCTTCTTGGTGTCTGCCTTGGAGACGGGATCGTCAGCCATCAGCCGACGGGTGCGCTTGCTGGACTTGCTCTCCAGCAGGTGTCGCCGGTTGGCCTGCTCGTGGGTGAGCTTGCCTGATCCGGTGACCTTGAATCGCTTCTTGGCACCGCTGTGCGTCTTCTGCTTGGGCATGAGGCCCTCCTCCTTCTTCGCGAGCCTGCTGGTGACTCGTTGCCTTCTTCTTGACTTAGGTCTGTTCTTGTCGGTCTTTGCTCGTCAGTCCGTTGACGCTCTAGGCGTCTACGTCCACGTCGTCATCGACCTCCGACTCTGCTTTCGCTTTGCGCGATGCATCCGACTTCCGCCTGTGTGGCGCGAGAACCATCAGCATGTTTCGACCATCCTGCTTGGGATTGGCCTCCACGTACCCCAACTCCTCCACGTCTTCGGCGAGACGGGCGAGCAGTCGAAGCCCCAACTCCGGTCGACTCTGCTCCCGACCGCGGAACATGATGGTGATCTTGACCTTGTCGCCTGCCTTGAGGAAGCGCTCTACGTGACCCTTCTTGGTCTCGTAGTCGTGCTGGTCGATCTTTGGTCGAAGCTTCATCTCCTTGATGATGGTGTGCGTCTGGTTCTTGCGGGATTCGCGTTCCTTCAGTGCTGCCTCGTACTTGAACTTGCCGAAGTCCATCAACTTGCACACCGGCGGCTTTGCCATGGGTGCTACTTCGACGAGATCAAGATCGGCTTCCACCGCGAGACGGAGGGCGTCTTCGATGCGAACGATGCCCACCTGCTCACCGTTGGGTCCGACGAGGCGAACCTCGGGTACGCGGATCCGGTCGTTAATGCGTGTTTCGACGCTGATAGCGCCTCCTTGCGTCATTCGTCGGGCTGCTGCGCCGGTTGGCGAAGCCGTCACCACCGCGCAGAGACGACGAAACCTCCGCTGCAGCGCAGACGGAGGCCCGGTGAACCGTCGGTGGGCACACAGCCACCGATGGTGGGACCCGATCGACCAGAAGTCGTCAGGTGGGAGACGGGCTCCGCTTGCGCGATCCTGGGCAAGGCCCCGAATCGTGGAGGTGACAGAGTATCAGCCGTGCCCGATCGCGCCTCCGCCTCCTCGAATGACGAGCCGCCCGAGCAGGCGTCCCCTGAGGAGATGTCCGCAGGGTCGGCGGCCGGCCTGGATATCGCCGATGTTCCCGCCGTGGAGGTCGTGCTCACGGTTGCCATGCACCTGTTGACCGCATCCGCCGTCGCCTGCGGTTTGGCAACCAACGACGACGGCTCCCCGCGGGAGGCAGATCTGGCCGAGGCACGGGTTCTGATCAATGCTTTGGCCGCATTGGTCACCGCGAGCGCACCGGATCTCGGTTCTATGCACGCCGCGCCGCTGCGAGACGGGCTCACCGCCGTGCAGCGGGCCTTCCGTGAGGCTTCGTCGCTTCCCGATCCTCCCGGTGAAGGTCCCGGTGAACGGTGGACGGGCCCGATCACGTAACCGCATCACCGCTCGCTACTCATCCGCGGTGATGATCTCAATGCCCGCCGGCACCAGGGCGAGAACCCGAGCCGGGATCGACCTCGCGTACTCATCTGCTCTCTGCGCGGGAAGCGTGACGCGGACGGTCCCCGATGACGCATCGACGGACACATCCGGCATGGACGCCTCCCCCGATGCTGACGCCCATGCCTCCGTGAGTAGTGCGGCCGCGTGATCGAGCGGGTCCCGGTTCGCCAATTCCACAAGATCCGGTTCGGCCACGACCGCCGATGACGGTCCCGCAACATCGATCACCACCGCTTCGCATCCGTCATCCAACGCCGCCTGGGCCACCTCCGGGCCCGATACGGGCACTGGCCGGGCGTGCGGATTCCATCGATGCATCGCGTCCAGACCGGTGAACGCCAACAGGCCCCGTCGTCCGTCGGCCGCAACCATCGACACGACAGACATCTGCGATCCGCCAGATTCGCCAGATTCGCCAGATTCGCCAGTGTCCGCGGGGCTCGCCACGATGGCAACGATCAATCGCCCTGCTTGCATGGCATCACGAAGCCGCTCGGGATCAACGGGTGCGCGCAGCGCAGCACAGATGCCTGGGTCGGTCGATCCGTCGTCGGCGGTGAACCGGCCGGGAGAGACCAAACGTCGACCGTGACCTGGCTCATTCATCGTCGCCGGAGGGTTGAGACGATCCCCGTGCTCCACATCGGCAGCCTAAGCGGCACAATCCATCGGTGCCTTCGAACCCTGTGACGGGTGCCGCCCCCGTCACCCGCTCGGCAGCGGCAATCCTCGCCGTGGTGGTCCTCATAGCCGTCAACCTGCGATTCGCCCTCTCGAGTCTTCCGGCGGTTGCGACGTTGATTCAGGACGAGACGGGCTGGAGTGACGCCTTCATCGGNGCNCTNACGACCGTTCCGGTCTTGGGNATGGGTGTNTTCGCGCTCGGTGTGCCCCGGCTGGCGGGTCGGATCGGNNNAAGNNGNGCGGTNAGCCTGGCCCTNGNGGNGATGGCCGCNGGCTTGACNCTCCGGTTGGCCGGAGCGGTTGCCNTCACNTTGCTGCTGTCGGCCATGCTCGCGGGNTTNTCCATCGCGATTCTCGGTGGCTTGGTNCCCGGNATCGTGCGCGANCGNCTNTCNCANTCNATGGGNTTGGCNACNTCCNTGTGGACNGCGGCCATGNTNGGNGGNGCTGCNCTCGNCGCNGCNNTGACCNTGCCNNTNTCGGANCTNANNGGCGGATGGAATCGAGCNNTGGCGTTCTGGGCGCTNCCGNCCGTCGCCGCGCTCGCNGCCTGGCTGTGGTTGGAGCGCGAACAACCAGGGCGCGTGACGACCGTCNCCATCGTCCGNTTGCGGGATCTNCCGTGGCGAGATTCGACCGCGTGGGCNTTGACCGCGTTCATGNGCGTGAACTCNGTCGTCTTCTACAGCNTGTTGGCGTGGACGGCCCCCTCCTANNCCGAGCGCGGCTACACGCCGGAAACCGCNGGGCTGTTNTTCGGCATCTTCACNGGCTCNGGAATCATNGCNGCGCTCACCTTGCCGGCGTGGTCCCATCGAACCCAGCGNCGTCGCACNCTGTTCACCGCCACGGTTGTGGGCTGCTCGGCGAGNCTGGTCGCCATNGCCCTGGTCCCGACATTCGCTCCCCCGTNGATTCTNNTGGCCTTGNCNTTCACGCTNAGNGGTGGCTTCGCCATGTCGCTCGGCCTGCTCAGCGANTACGCGGCGGATGCNGCGGGCTCCGCCCGNNTGACCGCGATGGCGTTCACGATTACGNACACGTNNNCNGCNTTCAGNCCCTTCGTGATGGGNGCNATCATGGACGCCGTGNACTCGTGGACCCTGGTGTTCTCNCTNCTCGCGNNCATCNCCNTGNTGCAANTGCCGGCNNTNTTCTTCCTTCGTCGCGGTCGCCTCGTGNANTAGCTCGNGCNNTAACTCACGCGNTNGCTGGTTCGCTCGACCGNTCGCTGCACCGACACCTGACTTTGTACGCGTGAATCTGTCCGCGTAAATCTGTCCGCGCGATTGTGTATACGTGATTCTGTACGCGCGTCGCGTAGAACGCCGCTAGAGGCGGCACGCGTGAATGTCGGTCACCAGGATGCCCCGGGCNCCCAACTCGTACAGCTCGTCCATGACTGTGTGCGCATCGACCGACAGAACCATCGCCCGAACAGCCGACCACGATTGGTCATGCAGCGGGGACACCGTCGGTGACTCGATTCCCGGTGTCACCGCACACGCCTGCTCCAGACGATCATTGGGGATGTCGTAGTCCACCAGCACGTAGGAACGCGCGACCATCACTCCGTGCAAGCGTCGAAGAAAGGTTTGCACGGTTGGAGCGTCGTTGGACTCATCCGCATTGCGGGACACCACGACCGCCTCGGATTGGATGAGCGGTTCACCGATGATCTCCAGTCCGGCACGTCGAAGCGTCGTTCCCGTGGCGACGACATCGGCGACGGCATCCGCAACGCCCAGGGCGACGGCGTTCTCCACCGCTCCGTCGAGACGAACAACGGTGGCGTCGATCGACTTGTTCGCGAGCCACGTTGTCAGGAGTCCGGCATACGAGGTNGCGATGCGCGTGCCCTGGAGATCTTCAATGGTGGTGGCGGTTTCCCGAGGGGCTGCCAACCGGAAAGCAGATGGAGCGAANCCCAGGGCGACTCGCTCCACAGCCTCNGCGGCGGAGTCCAACAGCATGTCGCGTCCGGTGATGCCAAGGTCGAGTGTGCCCTCCCCGACGTAGATCGCCACGTCCTTGGGGCGCANGAAGAAGAACTCGACATCGTTTTGTGGATCGTGCACGACGAGGTCGTGCACCCCAGCGTTGTGCAAGTACCCCGCTTCGATCAGCATGGCGCGGGCAGGCTCGGCTAATTGCCCCTTGTTCGGCACTGCTACTCGCAGGCTTACCATCACAACCTCCGGTACACGTCGTCGAGGCTTACGTCGGCGGCCAACATCATCACCTGCAGGTGATACACGAGTTGCGCAATTTCCTCGGCCGTTCGTTCCGAGCCTTCGTGCTCGGCCGCCATCCACACCTCGGCGGCTTCCTCGACAACCTTCTTGCCGACAGCATGGACTCCGCCCGAGAGAAGGCGCACGGTTCCGGACTCAGGGTCCGACGTTGCTGCCTTGGCACGCAACTCGGTGTACAACTCGTCGAAGGTCTTCACGAAGGCAAGCCTAGGCGCTCCATTCGTTTCCGTTATCTGTGCACCGTGGAATGGGCGTCGATGACCAGCGTCCGCGCCGTCATCCCGCCTGGATGTCGCGGATCGTGCGAGCGGCTCGCAGCGCACTGACCATGGCCTCAGCGCCCTTATCCTCACGAGACCCGTCCAGGCCAGCGCGGTCGAGTGCTTGCTCCTCGGTGTCACACGTCAGCAGCCCAAAGCCGACGGCGATGCCGTGGTCGAGGGCCACCCGGGTGAGCCCGTCGGTGGCTGCCGAACACACGTAGTCGAAGTGCGGGGTCCCACCACGAATCACCACTCCCAACGCCACGACAGCGTCGAAGCGACCGCTGGCCGCAGCGTGATGGGCGAGGACGGGGAGCTCGAAGGAACCCGGGGCAACAAACTCGCTGCTCACTACGCCGGCACGGTCGGCGACTCTGGCGGCTCCTGCTCGCAACCCATCGACTACCCGGGTGTGCCAGGACGCGGACACCACGGCAACACGCATGCCCGACCAGGCCGGGTCCACCTCTCCCAGATCGGGAGATCCCTGTCCACTCATACCGAGCTCGAGGTGTCGTCGCCAGGTTGCACCGTGCTGTCCGACACATCGGGCGAGTACGCGTGACCCATGCGGGTGGCCTTCGTTCCCAGGTAGTCAACGTTGTGCTCGTTGGCGTCGATCACGAGCGGAACTCGCTCGACGACGGAGAGCCCGTACCCCTCGAGACCTGCACGCTTCGCCGGATTGTTCGTCAGCAGCCGCATCGAGCGGATCCCAAGATCAACGAGAATCTGAGCACCGGTTCCGTAGTCGCGCGCGTCCGCGGGGTGGCCGAGTTCGATGTTGGCGTCTACCGTGTCACGTCCTGCGTCCTGCAGCGCGTATGCCCGCAACTTGTCGAGCAGGCCGATGCCGCGCCCTTCGTGCCCTCGCACGTACAGCACAACGCCTCGACCCTCGGCGCCCACCTGTCGCAGGGCGGCGTGCAACTGCGGTCCGCAGTCACATCTCCGAGACCCGAAAACGTCTCCAGTCAGACACTCGGAATGGACTCGGGTGAGGACCTCGGCCCCATCCCCGATGTCCCCGGTGACCAGCGCGACTTGTTCACTGCCGTCGAGGTCACTGCGATACGCCACCGCACGAAAGTCTCCGTATTCGGTCGGCAGTGGAACTTCCACAACCCGGACCACGTGCGATTCGCTGCGACGCCGGAAGCGGATGATGTCCGCGATCGACACCAAGGCCAACTGATGTTCGTCGCAGAAGTCGCGACACTGCGCAGCGTTCATCATCGTGCCGTCGTCGTTGACCATTTCGCACAACGCGCCCGCAGGGTGCAGTCCGGCCATGCGGGTGAGGTCCACCGCAGCCTCGGTGTGACCCGCACGGCGGAGCACTCCCCCTTCGACAGCCCGTAGGGGAACGACGTGGCCCGGGCGTGAGAGTTCCCAAGCTTCGGTCGCAGAATCTGCCAGGACTTTGATCGTTCGAGCCCTGTCCTTCGCCGAGATGCCGGTTGACTCGATGTCTTTTGAGTCCACGGTGACGGCGTATGCAGTTCCCCGTCGGTCTTCATTGACCCGAGCCATGGGCGGTAGGTCGAGTCGATCCAGATCGTGTGCGGTCATTCCTACGCAGACATATCCCGACGTGTACCGGATCATGAAGGCAGTGAGTTCCGCGGTGGCCAGACCGGCGGCGAAGATCATGTCCCCCTCGTTTTCGCGATTCTCGTCGTCGATCACCACAATCGGCCGCCCTGCGCGCAGTTGCTCGAGCGCTTGCTCGACGGAATTGAGGGCAACACCGCCCGGTTCACTCGGCGGGGAGGCGGCGAGCCCCGGGACGGGGTCGGAGGCGAGATTCTCCGCCTCTTCCTGAACTCCGAACAGCTCATCGGCGGGAATCACGACTTCACCAACTTCTCCACGTACTTCGCGATGACGTCCACCTCGATATTCACGTCATCGTTCACGTTCCGGTCCCCCAGTGTGGTCTCCGAGAGCGTGGTCGGGATGAGGGATACCGAGAACTCGCCCTCGTGAACTCTCGCGACCGTCAAGGATACGCCGTCCACGGCAACCGAGCCCTTCTCCACCAGATACCTCTCCACGTCCGTCGGCGTCGCGAAGGTCATCACGGTCCAATCGTCGGAGACCTTGATGGAGGTCACTCGGGCCGTGCCGTCAATGTGTCCCTGGACGATGTGCCCACCGAGTCGACTGTCGACGCGCGCCGCACGTTCGAGGTTGACACGACTACCCGGCGCCAAGCCTCGAAGCGACGTCCGGTTCNGCGTTTCCAGCATGACGTCCGCAACGAACCCGGCATCGTCATGGCCTGCAACGGTGAGGCAGACCCCGTTGACGCTCACCGAGTCGCCGTGATCGGCACCGTCGATGATCGGCGAGTCAATGCGGAGCCGCATCGATTCTCCGCGATCGTCGATGTCCCGCACGGTTCCGACGTCCTCGATGATTCCGGTGAACATCAGGCAGCCTTTCGGGGAAGGGTCGCACGCACGAGCACATCCTCCCCTAGGGCCTGGGTCTCCATCATCTCGACCTTGGCGTCAAGTCGATCAACGCCGGGCAGAGCTCGCGGTCCACTGCCCAACCACGTGCCGGCAACGAGCCATACGAGTTCGTCCACGAGGCCCTCCCGCAGGAAAGCCGCGAGCACCGTCGGACCCGATTCGAGGAGGACATCGCGCACGCCATCATCGAAGAGCCTGTCNAGNGTGTCTCGTGGCTCGTGCCCGCGCATGATCTTTGTGGGTGCGGTGGTGTCGAGAATCTTTCGGTCCGCAGGGATTTCGCGGTTGCCCACAACAACCCGGACCGGGGCACCGGCGGGAAGTAGCGGGACGTGACGGACGGTCAACTGCGGATCGTCGGCCAGAACGGTTCCCGAGCCCACGACGATCGCGCCCACCCGCGCCCGCAGTGCGTGGGTGTACACATTGGCCTCCGAGCCGGTCAACTGCACCCGACGCCCTTCGGCGCCCGCGACCCGTCCATCCAGGCTTACGGCACATTTCGCCGTGACGTAGGGGTAGCCGCGCTGGACCGCGACGGTCCATTCCCGATTGACCTCTCGCGCCTGATGTTCGAGGACTCCGAAGACCACATCCACTCCTGCCTCNCGCANGACATCGGCACCGCCTCCNGCCGTCGATGTCGGATCGCTTTGCGCGAAGACAACACGAACTACCCCGGCGTCAATCAACGCTCCGATGCACGGGGGTGTGCGTCCCGTGTGGCGACATGGCTCGAGGGAGACAATCGCGGTACCTCCGCGGGCCCGGGTTCCCGCGTCACCGAGCGCCACGACTTCGGCGTGGTCGGTGCCCGCGCCGCCGTGCCATCCACGACCCACGACGTCACCGTCGGCGTCGACGATGACGCATCCCACGCGCGGGTTCTCTCCCCGCGGGGCACCGGGGTGCTGAGCCAAGTCGATGGCCTCGGCCATGACCGCGTTCCAGTTGCTCACGCTTGACGTCGCTCCGCTACCGCGCGCAGGTTCTCGATCGTTGCCCGGGGGTCATCCGAACGGAAGACCGCAGAGCCCGCGACGAACACATTCGCTCCCGCCTCGGCGCACCGTTCGATGGTCTCCGCGCCGATCCCTCCGTCCACCTGCACCCACACATCTCCGTCACTTCTGGATGCAAGTTCGCGGGCCCGACGGATCTTGGGGAGCATGTCGTCGAGGAAGGCTTGTCCGCCGAAACCTGGTTCGACGGTCATCACCAAGATCATGTCAACGCTGTCCCCGAGCGCGGCTACCTCATCGAGGTTGCTTCCCGGCTTCACNGCAACCCCGGCCCTGGCTCCATGGGACCGCAGATCCGAGCACAGTTGNGCGGCATCGCGGGCCGCCTCGATGTGAAACGTCACGCTGTAGGCGCCGGCGCGCGCGTACTCGGGGGCCCACCGATCCGGATCGTCGATCATAAGATGACAGTCGCAGCGGAAACGCTCGTCACGGAGCAAGGGCTCGATGACGGTGAGTCCGAATGTCAGGTTGGGAACGAAGTGGCCATCCATGACATCGAGATGAATCAGATCGGACACTGCAGCGATGCGCTCGACCTCCTCGCGCAGGCGCGTGAGGTCGGCGTTCAACACGCTCGGTGACATGAGCACCGGTGAACTCATCTNCCCAGGCTAGCCGCCATGCCACCATACGCTCGTCCGTAGGCTTCTCCTGTGACCAACCAGGGCGTGCAGGCAGCAGGTGACGAACGGTTCGACGCCGCGCAGGCGGTCGCCCGGTCCGCAGGGGCCCTGGCTCTCGAATACTTCCGACGAGTCGAGAGTTTGGTTGTCGAGCACAAGGGAAGTCAGGATCTGGTCAGCGAGGCGGACCGCGAGACAGAACGCCACATTCGCCAGGAATTGCAGTCGTCGTTCCCCGGTGATGCGTTCATGGGTGAAGAACACGGATACACCGAGGGCTCGCCAGGACACGGAACGTGGGTCGTCGATCCCATCGATGGCACCCAACCGTTCTTGCTGGGCCTGCCCACCTGGTGCATCTCCATCGCGTACGTCGCCGGCGATCGCGCGCAGATCGGTGTGATCTACAACCCGGCGACCGACGAGCTTTACTGCGCTCAGACCGGGGCGGGAGCGTTCGTCAATGGTGTACCGATTCGCGTTCGACAAGCNGATTCGCTCGCAGATGGCTTGACGGGCATCGGCTGCTCACCGCGAACCACTCCCGAACACCTCGCCGACATCATGCTNAACCTCCTTCNGGGAGGCGGGATGTACCAGCGCACCGGATCCGGAGCCCTCAACCTCGCCTACGTCGCCGCCGGGAAGCACATCGGCTACGTCGAAACCCACATTCACGCATGGGATTGCCTCGCTGCGGTGTGCTTGATCGAAGAAGCCGGGGGGCGAGTCTCGGATTTCGTCACCGAATTCGGTGTGCAGGGAGCCGGGCCGCTCGTCGCTGGCTCACCGGGAGTCTTCGACCAATTGATGCAGTTGATGCCCGTCCCGGTCCGTGAATCGTGATCTGTCGGTGCGCTTGCTCGTCCCCGACTCGATCGGTCAGTCGCGGCGCATCAAGGTGAGGTGCATGGCATCGGTGCCGTGCAGGTGAGGCCACAGCTGCACGTGCGGCCCGGGACCGAGGTCGGGAACGTTCGGCAGAAACTCTCGGGCGTCGAGAACCTGGACATCGTCGATGTGAAGCAGCACCTCCTCGACAACATCGATGGTCTCGGCGATGTGGGGAGAGCANGTGACGTACGCCAGGACACCTCCGCTTCTCANCGATGACAGTCCGGTCGCCAGGAGCCGTCGCTGCAGGGACGCCAACTCGCNNACGTCCTCGCGGTTCCTTCGCCACCGAGANTCGGGTCGACGGCGCAGCGCCCCCAATCCTGTGCAGGGAGCGTCCAACAGGATTCGATCGAAGAACTGACTCCCCCACGGTCGATCGCACGCATCGGCCGTAAGGATGTGGGGAACCACGTCGCTACTGTCCGGGGCNCCGGCCGACAGCAGCGACTCGACCAGANCAGCGCGGTGCGCGTGCAACTCCACCGCGACGAAGTCAACGCTCTGGGTCCTGGCGTGGGAGGCCAGAACAGCCGCCTTGCCACCAGGGCCGGCACACATATCCAGCCACGCCGACTCCGGCGGTGAGACCGGNACCGCCAACAGCGCCTCGACAACAAGTTGACTTCCTTCGTCCTGGATGATCGCCCGGCCCTGCCGTACGGCTTCTATGGTGGACGGCAACCCCGCATCCACGGTGGCGGCGCGGTGAGACCAACGCCCCGGTGTCAGGCCGGCCTCAAGGACCGATGGCTCATCGAGGAAGGCCACGGTGGGGCGTGATGGCTCATTGTTCGCACGCAGCGCTGCGCATAGCGCCTCATCGGAGACCTCCCCTTGCGTGTGGAGCTCCAGCGCCTGGTGCAGAGCTTCGGTCACCCATCGAGGGTGGGAGGTCACGGCAGCGGCGAGCTCGTCTGCCTGTTTTCCTCGCCCGACGACCTCTTCCCACTGCGAGCGATCGCGTCGCGCCACCGCTCGCAAGAGTCCATTGATGAATCCGACCCGACCTTCATCGGTGATGCCAACCNCGCGGGCGAGCTGGCACGAGGAATCGACGGCCGCATGGTCGGGGACCCGCATCGAGAGCAGTTGATGCACCCCNAGCCGCACGATGTCGACGATGTCNGNGTCGACATCGGNCCAGGGGCGGGACGAAACNTCGGCGGCNACGAGATCGTAGAAGCCCNACCANCGCAAGGTGCCGTACGCGAGGTCCGTGGCGAAGGCGGCGTCCCGGCNGGCCAAGTCGTAGCGCTCGAGCACGGCAGGCCANTGCAGATTCGCGTAGACATCGTCCCGGCGNACNGACNCCAGCAANTCGAAGGCGGCGCGCCGCGCATCGTCGATCACGACCTCGACGTCACGTTGCACGTGTCAGCTCACCTCGATAGCCACGAGCCCAATCGGCAGCGGCCATTGTCTTCTTCCCTGTGGCCTGCACCTCGCCGAGGACGATGAACCCTCCCCGGGCGCCGATGGTCACCTGTGNTTTNTCANCNTNGATGACNCCCGGCGATGCACCTTCGTCCACGACGACCGCCTGCGGGCTTCCGATGTTGACCCGCTGGCCGTCGATGATGGTCCACGCTCCCGGGTCNGGTGTGCAGGCACGAATCCAGCGATCGACGTCGAGGACATCGCCGGACCAATTCACCCTGGCGTCATCGCTGGAGATGCGAGGGGCAAGCGACACCCCGCCGGAATNTACGGAATCTTGCGCGGCGGGATGCGACTCGCCACCTTCNATCGCATCGATGGTGGATACCAACAAGGTNGCGCCAATGACCGCGAGGCGAGCAAGGAGCGCGCCCGCATCTTCACGGTCCCCGATCGATACCGGGTCTGAGCGCATCAGGATCGGACCAGCGTCGAGCCCCTCGTCGATCGAGAACGTCGTCACACCGGTGTGCGTCTGGCCTGCTCCGATCGCGTGCTGTACCGGAGCAGCTCCGCGCCAGGCAGGAAGGAGGGAAAAGTGGGCATTCACCCATCCGAATGGTGGGACCGTCAGCAACGGTGCGGGGACCAGCAAGCCGTAGGCGACAACCGCGACCACATCAGGTGCCCAATCACCGAGCACATCCGCCTCGCGTTGCAGGTTGGAGGGAGTGCGCACCTCGATGCCGGTTTCTTCTGCATGCATCTTCACCGGACTCGCTCGCAGACGTCTCCCCCGACCAGCCGGTGCATCCGGTCGAGTGAGAACACCCACCACCTCGTGGCTGGATTCTTCCAATGCCACAAGGGACGTGACAGCTACGTCGGGAGTGCCGGCGAAAACGACGCGCACCGTGTCACAGCCATCGAGAGGGCTGTTGATGGGGGCTGAACTTGATCTGCACCGGATCCGCGCCGAACCAATCCGACTCGCGAATAGCCTTCATCGCTTCCTTACGCGTCTGCGCGTCGAGTCGATCGATGAACACGATGCCGTCGAGGTGATCGGTTTCATGTTGCACGCACCGCGCGAGCAAGTCGCTCCCCTCGAGCGTTACCGGCTCCCCATGCATGTTCATGCCCTTGGCGACAACGCTGCGTGCGCGTTTGCATTCGAACGTTAGATCCGGGACCGACAAGCAGCCCTCTTCGCCGTCTTGTTGTTCGTCGGACAGATCCAGCACGGGATTGACGAGATGCCCGAGTTCGTCCTCCACCCAGTAGGTGAACACCCGCAGCAAGACCCCCAACTGTGGCGCCGCCAGCCCTACCCCGGGGGCGTCGCGCATCGTGTCGGTGAGGTCCTTGACCAGGCCGCGCAGTTCCTTGTCGAAGGTGACAACTTCGGCTGCTGGCGTGCGGAGAACGGGGTCACCGAACAGGCGAATAGGAACGACGCTCACCATACGCAGTCTAGGTGCGCGGCAGTCGGACTACATATCCCGTGGGTCCATGCGCACGCGAACATCGCG
This sequence comes from Micrococcales bacterium, assembly GCA_002728915.1. GTDB lineage: Bacteria > Actinomycetota > Actinomycetes > S36-B12 > S36-B12 > S36-B12. The sequence continues at coordinate 93,560 of PBWE01000021.1, read as the reverse complement.
CATCGTCGAATCCTTTGTTGACTCCGTCCGCATCAGCGATCCCAGTTCGCGGGTGAAGGCCGCCGCCTGCGTGCGGGGAACAACCAGGTAGCTACGGACATGGTGCGAGTCCGGAACCGGAACCGGTCCGAGAATCCGATGATCGCTGCGGATCCGATCACCCATTGCCTGCACGGCCGCTTGTGGACCGGTCACTTCGGCCACCCGCGTCACCGGTGGCAACCCAGCCGATGCTCGCTCGTCCAACTGTCGCTCTGCGAACCAACGGGAGTCCCATCGGACAAGGGCCTGCGCTTCTAGACTGCTCGCGCCGGCCACCAGACACACCTCTCCCCCTTCGGCTACTAGTCGGGTTGCCTCGAACCAGCGTCGGACCTGCTGCTCAGCTCCCGCCAAGGATGGATACACGCTCCGTGCATCCAGAATGATCACGGCGCGATACCCCTTCTCGGCTATCGGTTCGGCACCCGGAGTGGCCACGATCAGACTCGGCATATCCGGCACGCTGCGAACGATTCTGTCGGCTTCGGACCACACGATCTGCACACCGGGAAAAGCCCGGCCCAATTCATCCGCCGTTCGACCCGCACCAATGTGGACGGCACGTAGCCGCGATCCTCTGCATTCCGAGCAGGTCCATGCTCCGTTCAATGCCCCGCATCGACCGCAACGCGCGGCCGCGTGCCCGGAAGACATTTCCAATGCTCCCTGACAAGAGTCATCGCGACAACGGGCAGGGGCTCGGCAGTCTTGGCACGCGAGAGCGGGGACATATCCTCGCCGCGCGACGAGGAAAAGGACCGGACCATGACGCAGGCCGTTGCGCGCCGTCATCCATGCAGCACTTGGAATGCGAGCTGACTCGGCCGCCGGATCGCGCGCCCGTTCGTGCTCATCAATGCATCGCACATTCCACCAACTCGGCCGCTCCGGATCAACCGATGCCGCCCAGCCCGAACGACACCACCATTGGGTGGCGACGCTCCGCGCTGGAGCCCCGACGAAGACATCACACGATGTTTGATGAGACCTCATTGCTGCTACTTCGCGCGCATCCCAATAGGGCGCGTGTAACTCTCGGTACACATCGTTGCCGTCGTCCCACATGATGATGGCACCCAGGTCTTCAACAGGAGCGAAGACCGCGGTGCGGGTTCCGATCACCACCGTCGCTTGCCCGGTCCTCACCCGCAGGAACTCTCGGTAGCGACGTTCCGGTCCGACATCCGCGCTCAACTCCGCGATATCCGATTCCGACATGACCGTGGCCAATTCCGATCGCACGCGAGCGACGTCAGCCGCGTCCGGCACAACGATGATGACTCCGCGTCCTTCGGATCGCTTCCACCGTGCCAGGGAGACGATCTCCGCAACCACATCGCTTGCCGGGGCCGAACTCCACACCACTCGTGCCGGCGATGCCTTCTCGGGCCATCGGTAGTGGCGCCAAGCGGGGTCCGCCGCTGGGTGTGCCGGCGTGTCTGCCGAGGTGTCCTGCGCCGATGATGTCGCAGGCGCGGGTGCCGCGTCTGACTCGGCGACCTTCCGCTGCACCGAGGATTCCGCTCGCGCATGTCGGGTCGGGACCGCCGCCCGAGCCACATCCCAAAAAGTCCCGACATACCTGTCGGCCACGTCCTGGATCAACGTGAGGGTTTCGGCTGACAACGGCGGTACCGCGTCGATCACGCGCTCGAGTAGCTTCGGCGAGTCGACATCTGCCTCATGAACGCGGTCGATGACATACGCGTCGCGCAGCCGCCCGGAGAAACGAACGCGGACTCGAGCGCCGGGAACTGCCCTCTCGCGCCATTCGTCGGGAACGAGATAGTCGAAGTCTCGATCGAGATGCATGACGCCCAGGTCGACGCGCACGCGGGCGATCGGACCTAGCGACCCTTCGACGGGTCTAGTCGAATGACCCTCGCTAGACACCCGCTGCTGTGCGGAGATCCGCCGCCCGATCGGTGCTCTCCCACGTGAACGTCGGCCCAACCTCGGTCCGCCGGGATGGTTCATCGGCATCGAGTAGCTGGTTGACGCCTTGCGGACGCCCGAAGTGACCGTAGGCGCTGGTGGTGCGGTAGATCGGGCGTAGGAGATCGAGGTCGCGGATGATCGCCGCGGGGCGCAGGTCGAAGACCGCCAACACTGCTTCTTGAATCTGCTCGTCGCTCATGACTCCCGTGCCAAAAGTCTGCACGAAAACGCCGACAGGATGTGAGACGCCGATGGCGTAGGCAACCTGCACCTCACACCGAGAGGCGAGACCCGCGGCCACCACGTTCTTGGCCACCCAGCGCATGGCGTACGTGGCCGACCGGTCCACCTTCGACGGGTCCTTTCCGGAGAAGGCCCCGCCACCGTGACGCGCCATGCCGCCGTAGGTGTCGACGATGATCTTTCGTCCGGTGAGACCAGCGTCGCCCATCGGACCGCCGACTTCGAATCGTCCTGTCGGATTGACGAGCAGGCGGTAGTCACGGCTATCGATATCGAACGTTTCCAAAATCGGATCCACTACATGTCGCCGGACATCGGGAGTCAGCGTTGCGTCGAGATCCACATCAGCGGCGTGCTGGCTGCTGACGACGATCGTGTCGATACCCGTCGGACGATCGTCCTCGTCGTAGCTGATCGTCACCTGCGTCTTGCCGTCCGGGCGGAGGTAGTCGAGGGTTCCGTCCTTGCGCTTGGCCGTCAACTGCTCGCTCAAGCGGTGCGCCATCGAGATCGGCAGCGGCATGAGCTCTTGAGTGTCGGTGCACGCGTAGCCGAACATCAATCCCTGGTCGCCGGCGCCCTGACGATCGAGGGGATCCTCGCTGCCGTCGGCTCGCTCTTCATATGCGTCGTCCACACCTTGGGCGATGTCGGCGGACTGCTTGCCGATGGAGACGCTGATTCCGCATGACTCGCCATCGAAGCCCTTGACGGAGGAGTCGTAGCCGATGTCGAGCACGGTCTGGCGTACCAGGTTCATCACATCGGCGAAACCTTCGGTAGTCACCTCACCCGATACGTGCACCTGACCCGTCGTCAGCATTGTCTCGACGGCNACGCGGCTGCGGGGATCTTGCCGCAACAGGTCGTCAAGGATGGCATCGCTGATTTGGTCGGCCATCTTGTCCGGATGACCTTCGGTAACCGACTCCGACGTGAACAGGCGTTGCGACACGAGGCTCCCTCACANCTGTGGAATGCCGAGGGTGATCCTCGACGGCGCGAGCAGTCTAGCGATCGAAACGCACTGCGTCCCAGATGGCATGCGCGGCGATTTCCTTGCTGACCGACTCGCGGAGGTCGCANTCGCCATTGGCGTCGACGATGGCGACGNTCGTCTNCTCATCGCCGAAGACNGCNCCATCGGAGACGTCGTTCGCGACGAGATAGTCGCATCCCTTGCGGGCGAGCTTGGCCAGAGCTCGGGTGGTGAGCGACTCACCCTCCGCAGGTGTTTCAGCGGCGAACCCCACGATGATGGGTGTCGCGCTCGATCCACGCTTGGTCGCCAATTCGACCAAGACGTCTGTCGTTCGCTCCAACATGAGCTCCGGTGCCGCCCCATCGGCCAACGATTCCTTGGTGATCTTGCCCGGCTGCGAGGTGACGGGACGGAAGTCAGCGACGGCGGCGGCCATCACCACAACGTCGGGGTTCTCCTGGGCGACGAGTTCGTGCATGACCGACCGGAGTTCCTCTGCCGTGCCGACCCGACGTACGGCGCACCCGGCCGGTACACCTGAGCGCAGNTCACCATCCACGTGCCCGACCACGGCGGTCACGGTGGCTCCCCGAGCGATCGCGGTACGAGCCAGGGCGAAGCCTTGGCGACCGCTGCTCTTATTGCCGAGGAACCGTACGTCGTCCCAAGGCTCTTGCGTTCCGCCGATGCTGATGACCACGTGCCGGCCGTGCAGGTCTGAGCGTGCAACCCGACCACTGCTGGCCATGGCGAGAGTGGTTCGCGCTGCTTCGGCAATCGCCCGAGGCTCGGGAAGCCGCCCCGCTCCGGAGTCCGAACCCGTGAGCCGCCCGTCGGCCGGGTCGAGGACGACCGCACCACGCTCTCTAAGCAAACGGACGTTCGCCTGCGTGGCCGGGTGCACCCACATCTCGGTATGCATAGCCGGCGCGATCACGACACGACCACGAGTGGTCAACAACACGTTGGTGAGAAGATCATTGGCGATCCCGTGCGACGCGCGAGCCAGGAAATCTGCCGTGGCCGGCGCGACGATCACGAGATCAGCCCGCTGACCGAGTTCCACGTGCGGGACCTCGTGCGGGGACTGCCACAACTCACGAGCGACCGGCTTGCCGGACAGTGCAGCCCACGTCGGTTCGCCCACGAAGCGAAGTGCGGCCGCCGTGGGCACGACTGTCACGTCGTGACCGGACTCGGTCAGTTCGCGAAGAAGGGAGACGGCTTTGTACGCGGCGATTCCGCCGGTGACTCCGAGCACGATGTCGGCCATAACGACCGTCGGGCCTTCCCTACTCGATTTCCTCGCCCGCAGCGAAGGGATCGACGGGCGCGGCGGCGCTGGTGGCGGCTGCTTCCTCAGCTGCTTGAGCGGCGGCTTCAGCCGCNGCCTGGGCNGGGTCGAAAGGNTCAGAGGTGAGTAACCCCGCGTCAATCTCGCGCATGGCGATAGACAGCGGCTTTTCCTGGACGTAGGTCTCCACCAGGGGGCCGACGTATTCCAAGAGCCCCTCGCCGAGCTGGGAGTAGTACGCGTTGATCTGGCGAGCACGTTTCGCTGCGTAGCTCACCAATGAATACTTCGAGTCTGTCTTTTCCAACAGATCGTCGATNGAGGGGTAGGTGATGCCCTCTGGCTGTGACGTCACAGGTGGTTCCTCATTTGCCGTGGGGGGACCTCTCGNANTNTCCCGAGANNCCNNCNNAGNCTATCAAGGCCTCCGCACACTGCTCGACNTCGCCGTTGACGAGCACATGGTCGAACTCCGCCGCNGCCGCCAACTCGGCTTCGGCGGCGGCNAACCGGGCTGCTTGAGCCNCCTGATCTTCTGTTCCNCGCCCGGTGAGCCTGTCGAGTAGGACNTCGATGCTCGGCGGAGCAAGAAAGATCAGCGTGGCGTCGGGNTCGGCTTCGCGCACTTGACGGGCCCCTTGCNCCTCGATTTCCAACAGCACCGGCGTTCCCGCCATCCGGTGGGCGTGGACCTGCGCGCGAGGGGTGCCGTATCGATTGCCCGCGAACTCCGCCCACTCAAGCAGGCCGCCTTCGGCGGCCAGTTGATCGAACGACTCCCGGGTGTGGAAGGTGTACTCGACTCCGTCGGTTTCTCCCGGGCGAGGTTGTCGGGTTGTCGCCGATACCGACAGCCACACCGATGGACGGCGACGAAGCACCTCGGCAACCACCGTGCTCTTACCGACGCCGGATGGACCGCTGACCACGACGAGTGGTGCAGGGCTTTCGCCGACGGATTCGCTCATCAGGTTCTACATTCTTCTGCGATGGCAATTGCCGCTGCTCGTGGGTCTGGCTCTCCCGTGATGGGCCGCCCGATGACCAAGAGATCCGATCCGTCGGCGAGCGCTTGCGCCGGCGTCGATGCGCGGCGCTGATCGTGCGCGCTCGCCCCCGCCGGTCTGATTCCGGGGGTGATGAGGTGGATTTCCGATGGAACGCTCGATCGCAGCCGGGGCACCTCGTGGGGCGAGCAGACCAGCGCCCGGGCGCCAGCGTCGACCGCAGTGGCTGCCCACCGGGCGACGATGTCCGAAGGCGAACCGGAGATTCCCAATTCTCGGGCAGATGCCTGATCCAAACTCGTCAAGAGGGTCACCGCCGTCACCCGGGTGTCCGGTAGCGCCTCGACGGCCGCGTGCACCATCTGCGGACCTCCCGAAGCGTGCACCGTCAGATACGTCGGTGCGAGCGGCGCGACAACTCGGGCGGCCCCGGCAACGGTCGCCGGTATGTCGTGCAACTTCAGATCCAAGAAGATCGAGATGTCCTGGTGATCGGCATCCCGCGCAGCATCTCGGGCGGCAAGAACACTGCGATGACCATCCCGACAGAAGGCTTCCAATCCAACCTTGAGGCATCGAACATGCGGCGCAACGCTGGCGGCCCAGGAGGTCAGCGTTGAAATATCGGGCGCATCGAGGGCGACCGCGATGGGCGCGATGTACGGAGCCGCTTGTTCGGTGCTCTGCCTCGGATTACTCGGTGATGAAATCCCAATCCTCCAGTGAGCTCGTTTCCTGGGGTGCAGGTGTGGCGTGCTGCGCGCTCGCAGGCGCGGGGCCGTCGCTGTCATCCGCGCGATGTGCGAATCCGATCACGTCCTGCACGCGATCGAATCCTCGCGCCCGCACCTCTCGTGCAAGTTCTGTATGGATACGACTTGGCGCGCTCGGGTCGTGGAAGACAGCCGTGCCCACCGATACCGCGGTGGCTCCGGCGAGCAGGAATTCCAGGGCGTCTCGACCGGATCGGATACCTCCCATTCCGATGATCGGGATGGTGGGAAAAGCGTGATGCACCTGCCAGACGCAACGCAGAGCGACCGGGCGGATAGCCGGCCCGGAGAGCCCACCGGTTGTTCCCGCCAGCGTCGGGCGCATGGTGGTCGTGTCGATTACCAGGCCGAGCAACGTGTTGATCAAGGACAGGCCCGTGGCCCCGGCACGAATGACCGCGTCAGCGATTTCGACGATGTCTGTCACATCCGGAGACAACTTCGCAAAAATCGGGATCCGCGAATCGGTGCTTCGACGGACCGTTTGCACCACCTGAGCTGCAGACTCCGCTCGACACGCGAAAACTTGGCCACGATCGGCAACATTGGGGCAGGAGATGTTGACTTCGATGGCGTCGAACCCACCGGAGCTGCGTAACTTGGCGGCCAAACGCCCGTACTCCTCCACCGTCTCCCCCGCGATGGACACGATCGTGCGGGCCCCGCGCTCGTTGAGCCAAGCGAGATCGTTCCCGATGAAGGCATCTATCCCGGGGCCTTGCAGCCCAATCGAATTGAGCATGCCGCTCGGAGTCTCAGACATGCGCGGCGTTGCTCGTCCGGCCCGCGGTTTCAGCATGATGCTCTTGGTGACAATCGCGCCAAGTTCGGTGATATCGAAGAACGCATCCAACTCTCGACCCGCCGCCGCACATCCACTCGCCGTCAAGACGGGGCTAGGCAAGCCAATCCCGGCAAGTTCGACGCCGGTGTCGGCTTGCTCGATCGGTTGACGGCGGTCTGGGTCACCGCCAGCGACGAAAACTGCGCTCACGATTCACCGCCGCTATCCGGGGCCCCGATGGCGTCGGCCGGAATGGTGTTGATGTCTCGCCAGCGCACTCGGTCACCACGAAATACCGGGCCCTCGACGCAGGATCGAACCATGCGGGTCGCGCCGTCTGACCCGATGACCGGGAGAACACACGTCATGCACACACCAATGCCGCACGCCATCGCTTCTTCCACTGCGCACTCGCTGTACACGCGCTGCTTCGTCGAGATGCGGGCAACTTCGGACAACATGGGCATGGGTCCGCACGCGTACACCACATCGGCGCCTGCGCGCTGCAGAACATCATTGAGCACATCGGTCACTTTTCCACGAACACCGGTGCTTCCGTCATCGGTGGTGATGGTCAACGCAGACGCCAACCGCTTCAACTCCAGCACACCGAACAATCTGTCTTCGGTCGAAGCACCAATGACCACGTCAACGCGGCAACCGCGCTCGCGCAGAGATTGAGCCAATATGAACATCGGTGCGCTGCCGTAACCTCCACCGACCAGAACACAGGAGACCCCCTGCTTGGGAAGGGAGAAGGGTTGACCGAGGGGACCCACGATGTTGAGAACATCGTGGCGCCGCTTGCGCGCGAGCCACTCGGTTCCTGTGCCGGCGACGGAGATCGCAATGTCCAGGGTCCCTCCGTAGACGCCCCGCGAAGCCACCTGGTGAATCGCGAATGCCCGTCGCAGCACCATGCTCGACTCTTCACCGCCCATAGCGATGGTAACGAAGTGACCTGGTTGAGCGCTCTCAGCTATCCCCGGGGCAGTGAGGGAAAGAACGTGGTAGTCCCCGACTCGACGGTTGTCCAGCACTTCGGATTTGATCTGCTGGACCATCAAATCCCTCCTTGTTTCTGCAATTGCTCTCGCGACTGCTCGCGCAATTGAGCCAAGTGTGCGCCGTGCTCTTGCAGCGATCGGACATTCGGCTCACCAGAGAAAAGTGCGCCGATGCCCTGCACCGCTGCGCTGAGGCCCTGCACGGTGGTTACGCAGGGAATTCCTTTGGTCACAGCAGCCGTCCGAATCTCATAGCCGTCAACGCGGGGTCCGACTCCGTAGGGAGTGTTCACGATCAGGTCGATATCTCCGGCCATGATCGCATCCACGGTGGTGGGAGTGCCATCTTTTCCGCGACCTTCGTGCTGTTTGCGGAGAACGTCGACGGGCACACCGTTGCGGCGCAGTATCTCCGCGGTGCCCTGGGTGGCAAAGATCGCGAACCCCAGGTCGGCCAGGCGCTTGATGGGAAAGACCGCCGCCCGCTTGTCGCGGTTCGCCAGCGAAACGAAGGCGGCACCACGCGTGGGGAGGCCACCGGCGTAAGCCGCCTGCTGCGACTTCGCGAACGCGACCCCGAAGGAATCGTCGATGCCCATGACCTCTCCCGTCGAGCGCATCTCGGGTCCGAGAACCGCATCGACCCCGTGGAATCGTCCGAACGGCAGGACGGCTTCCTTGACAGAAATGGCACTGCCCGGAGGCAGGGCACCCCCATCACCCTCACTGGGAAGCAGGCCCTCGTCGCGAAGTTCCTTGATGGACGAACCCGCCATGATGCGAGCCGCCGCCTTCGCCACGGGAACACCGGTGGCTTTGGAGACGAACGGCACCGTCCGAGAAGCCCGGGGGTTGGCTTCCAGGACGTGGAGCGTGTCCTGGGCAAGGGCGAACTGCACGTTCAACAGGCCCCGCACCCCCACGCCTTGCGCGATGGCACGTGTCGACGTTCGGATGCGATCAATGTCCGATTCCCCGAGGGTCATAGGTGGCAGGGCACACGCAGAGTCACCCGAGTGGATGCCCGCCTCTTCGATGTGCTCCATGACGCCGGCGAGATACATGTCGTGGCCATCGAAGAGCGCATCAACATCGATTTCTATCGCGTCATCAAGGAAGCGGTCCACCAGCACCGGATGTTCACGGGTCACCTCGGTAGACCGCTGCAGGTAACTCTCGAGCATCGCATCGTCATACACAATCTCCATTCCTCGCCCGCCGAGCACATAACTCGGGCGAACGAGCACGGGATAACCGACGCGAGCTGCGATAGCCGCCGCCTCGTCGAACGATCGCGCTGTTCCGTGGTCGGGAGCCGGCAATCCAGCGTCCGCCAGCACGCGGCCGAAGGCTCCTCTTTCTTCGGCGAGATGGATGGCGGCCGGCGAGGTGCCCACAATCGGGACACCGGCATCTTCCAGGCGTTGCGCCAGTCCGAGTGGTGTTTGGCCACCGAGCTGCACGATGACACCCACGACGGATCCTTGTCGCTGCTCAGCATTGACAACTTCCAAGACGTCTTCGCACGTCAAGGGTTCGAAATAGAGACGATCGGAGGTGTCGTAGTCCGTGGAGACGGTTTCCGGGTTGCAATTGATCATGATCGTTTCAAAACCGGCGTCGGAGAGAGCCAATGCAGCGTGGACGCACGAGTAGTCGAACTCGATGCCTTGACCGATGCGATTAGGGCCGGACCCGAGGATGATCACCTTCTCGCGGTCCGATGGCTGCAACTCATCTTCCTCGTCGTAGGAGGAATAGTGGTAGGGAGTCATCGCTTCGAACTCCGCCGCGCACGTGTCGACCGTCTTGAAGACCGGGCGGATCCCCCAGGCATGCCTGATCTCACGGACCTCTTCTTCACTTAGGCCCCGCAATTGCGCGACTTGCCCGTCGGAGAATCCCTCTCGCTTGGCCATGACGAGGAGTTCGCGGTCCAGAGATTCCGCGGATGCGAGCGCATCGGCGATCTCGTTGATCTGACATATGTGGTCGAGGAACCACGGGTCGATGCCGGTTGCCTCGTACACCGCGTCGATGCTCGCCCCGGCCCACAGCCCCTGCTGCACCAGGGTCAAACGTCCATCGTGGGGTCGCTTCATTCGCTCCAGGAGGTCGGCGACATCGATTGCGTCGCGCGAGGCTTTCCAGGAGAAGACAGCCGACGGCCGCTCCATCGATCGCAGTGCCTTGTTCAACGCCTCGGCGAAGTTGCGGCCGATGGCCATCGCCTCGCCAACACTCTTCATCGTGGTGGTCAAGGTGGTATCCGCTCCGGGGAACTTCTCGAAGGCGAAGCGTGGAACCTTCACGACGACGTAGTCGAGCGTCGGCTCGAATGATGCCGGTGTCTGCTGCGTGATGTCGTTGGGGATCTCGTCGAGTGTGTAACCGATCGCGAGGCGTGCCGCGATCTTGGCGATGGGGAAACCTGTCGCCTTCGATGCCAGGGCGGACGAGCGCGACACACGGGGGTTCATCTCGATCACGATCATGCGTCCGTCGGCCGGGTTGATGGCGAATTGAATGTTGCATCCGCCGGTGTCCACGCCGACTGCGCGGATGATCTTGATACCCACATCTCGCATGTGCTGGTACTCACGATCAGTGAGAGTCAGGCAGGGCGCGACCGTTATCGAGTCCCCGGTGTGCACTCCCATGGGATCGACGTTCTCGATAGAACAGACCACCACCACGTTGTCGTTCTTGTCGCGCATCAGCTCGAGCTCGTATTCCTTCCAGCCGATGATGGACTCCTCGAGGAGCACCTCGGTTGTTGGGCTGGCCTGCAAGCCGGCGCCGGCAATCCGTTCCAGATCGGCCTCGTCGTACGCGATACCCGATCCGGCGCCACCCATCGTGAACGACGGGCGAACGACGACGGGATAACCCAGATCGCTCGTCGCCTCGACGCACTGCTCCATCGTGTGGCAGATGATGGAGCGGGCGCTCGATCCGCCGATGGACTCCACGATCGACCGGAACTTCTCGCGATTCTCGCCGCGCTCGATGGCATCGACGTCCGCACCGATCAGTTCCACTCCATACCGTTCGAGAACACCGGACGCGTGTAGGGCGATGGCGGTATTGAGCGCGGTCTGACCACCGAGGGTTGCCAGCAAGGCGTCGGGGCGCTCTTTCGCGATGATGCGCTCGACGTATTCGGGTGTGATGGGCTCGACGTAGGTGGCGTCGGCGAACTCAGGGTCCGTCATGATCGTCGCGGGGTTGGAGTTNACCAGGACCACGCGCAGTCCCTCGTCCCGAAGCACTCTGCAGGCCTGCGTGCCCGAGTAATCGAATTCGCACGCCTGCCCGATGACGATCGGACCNGAACCGATAACCATCACCGACTCGATGTCGGATCTCCGTGGCATCAGGCACCACCATCCCGTCGTCGAGCGATGGCTTCCGCAAAGCGATCGAANAGGTACGCGGCATCGTGAGGACCGGCAGCCGCCTCGGGGTGGTACTGCACNCTGAAGGCAGATCCGTCCACGAGNTCGAGTCCCTCGACGACGTTGTCGTTCAAGCNCACGTGGGAAACCCGCGCCGGTCCGAAGGGGCTGTCGAATTCCTCCCCCACNGGCGCTTGCACAGCGAACCCGTGGTTNTGCGCGGTGATCTCCACCTTGCCGGTGGTCAGATCTTTCACCGGTTGGTTGATGCCGCGATGACCGAAGCGCAACTTGTAGGTGCTCAGGCCCAGGGCACGTCCGAAGATCTGATTTCCGAAACAGATCCCGAAAACCGGAAGACCGGCGTCAAGAGCCTTCGACATCAACCCAACAGCGTGGTCGGCGGTCGCGGGATCCCCCGGGCCATTGGAGAAGAAGATNCCATCGGGTGTCCGCGCCACGATGTCCTCCCAGGAGGANNTNGAGGGGACGACGTCGACGTTCAGGCCGCGTTCGGACAGGCGACGCGGAGTCATCGATTTGATGCCCAAGTCCACGGCGACGACCGTCGCCCATGCATCACCGATGGCCGGCACCGAGTAGGCCTGCGTAGTGGTGACGTCGGATGTGAGATCCGCACCGACCATCGACGGGCTCGATCGCACCTCCGACAACAGTTCGTCCACCGGACGGCTTGCCGCGGGCCCGCTGAAAATGCCCACGCGCATCGCTCCGGCGTCACGCAGATGCCGAGTCAACGCCCGGGTATCGATTCCAGCGATTCCCACGACCCCATACGCCTGCAGGTCCTCGTCCAAGGTCCGCTGCGCCCGCCAATTCGACACGATCCGCGACGGATCCCGCACCACGTATCCGGACACCCAGATGCGTTCTGATTCCGGATCTTCGTCATTCATGCCGGTGTTGCCNACGTGCGGAGCGGTCATCACGACCACCTGACGGTGGTAACTCGGATCCGTCANCGTTTCCTGATAACCGGTCATNCCGGTGGAGAACACCGCCTCCCCNAANGTCGTCCCCACNGCTCCAAANGANCGACCATGCATGGCCCGGCCATCTTCCAAGACGAGAACGGCGGGCTCTGTCGCGAGATTTCCGGTGTTACTCACGGCCGTCTCCAGGGCCATTTCCAGGGCCATCGAACGGGNCATCTCCCNGCATACCGTCGAACGCNTCGTGCGCACCGGAATCGTGAACACCCTCTGAGTTCGGATTCTCAGAACCTTCTGCCTGCTCCGGGTCATCCGCGTGCTCCGAGGTGTCGTTGTGCGCCGCCATGAGCCCATCCAACAACGCGGCGTGATCGGCGCCGTCATCTGCCCGGATCCCGGTATCCAGAACGTCGTCGGCCAGCATCCACGTCACCACGATGACGCTGTCCTTCCCGCGAACCGTTCCGGCGACACCACGATCGGTTCGCACGCCGCGCACAGCCAAAGCGGGAATCAGGAAGGATCGGGCACCGTCACGCCGGATGCCTACACCACCGTCGACGAGGTGGAACGAGGCTCGACTCCTGACCCCCAACTCGTGCACGGCAACGCGATCAAGCCAATCGCCAGACATCGACGTCCCCAGATACAGGCCGGGAACACCGGACGACGCGGGGGCATCGAAGGCAGACGGTTCAGCCATGGAGGAATGCCGCGCCACCCTGCCCTGCCAGCCCCGTCGCATCCCCCACAAAGCCAGCGCGATCAGACCGGCCACAAGGGCCACTAGCGCCAGTCGCGCTGGCCAATCAGACACCGTCGCCTGCTCGGTGAACTCCTCGGCGACCACGACGACGGGTTCGAGTGTCGGCATCACTGTTCCCAGATTCATGCCAGTGCTCCATCGACAACCGTCGGACGTCCACGGAAGAGCACATGCCGCACGGCTCCCGGCATCCGCCGGCCCAGGTAGGGACTGTTGCCGCTCTTACCCACCAGCGCGTCGACCTCGAGCGCGCCCCGCGCCGACGGATCCCAGACGGTGAGGTTCGCNGCGGATCCTGGTGCAATCGGCATTCCTTGATCTGGCACCTGTCCAATGCGCGCTGGAATAGTCGACATGCGATCCGTAAGGTCCCGCCAACTCAGCAGACCGGACTCGATGAACACCTCGACGGCAACCCAGAGGGCCGTCTCCAGCCCCACCATGCCCATCGNCGCCGCCGCCCACTCGCAGTCCTTATCTTCACGCGGGTGCGGGGCGTGATCGGTGGCGATGATGTCGATCGTGCCTTCGACGACGGCTTCGCGTAACGCGTGGACATCCTCCGCGCGCCGGAGCGGAGGGTTGACCTTGAAGGTCGGGTTGAAACTCTCGACGAGTTCCTCGGTCAAGAGGAGATGGTGAGGGGTGACCTCCGCCGTCACGGGAATACCGCGGGCCTTCGCCCATCGGATGATCTCAACCGAACCTGCCGTCGATACGTGNCATACNTGCAGNCGTGATCCCACGTGCTCGGCCAACAGGACGTCGCGAGCGATGATCGCTTCCTCCGCGACAGCTGGCCACCCCGCGAGACCAAGGCGAGCTGACAGCGCACCCTCGTTCATCTGCGCCGCCTCGGTGAGCCGAGGGTCTTGCGCGTGTTGAGCGACCACGCCGTCGAAGATCTTCACGTATTCCAATGCCCGACGCATCAGGAGTGGGTCGTGAACACACAAGCCGTCATCGCTGAACACCCGTACAGATGCAGCGCTCGACGCCATGGCGCCGAGTTCGGCCAACTGCTCACCCTTCAACCCGACGGTGACAGCACCCACCGGGCGAACATCCACGATGCCCGCTTCTACTCCACGACGCCATACCTGCTCGACGACACCGGCGGTATCGGCAACCGGCGAGGTGTTCGCCATCGTGTGCACACAGGTGAAGCCGCCCATCGCCGCCGCCTGCGACCCTGTCGCGATCGTTTCTGCGTCCTCGCGCCCCGGTTCTCGAAGGTGCGTGTGCAGATCCACAAGGCCGGGGATGACCGTGCAGCCGGATACATCNAGTTCGACCTCGACGCCCTCAGCATCGGAAAGATTTCCGCTCGCCTGATTCGACGGAGTCATCTCCGTGATGACGCCGTTATCGACGACGATGTCGTGCGGATCGAGGCCGTAGGGAGCCCCGCCGCGAAGGACGATCGCACCCATCAGTCCCCACCTGCCTGCGATCCAGCACCACCGAGAAGCAGATACAGGCACGCCATGCGTACGTTGACGCCGTTGGCCACCTGCTCCACGATGACGGCCCGAGGGGAATCGGCGACATCCGCGGAGATTTCCAACCCGCGGTTCATCGGGCCGGGGTGCATGATGATCGCTCGATCNTTCAACAGCTNAAGCCGGGGAGCATCAAGGCCGTACAACCTCGAGTACTCCAGGGTGGAGGGGAAATAGGACCCCGCCATCCGCTCTGCTTGCACCCGGAGCATCATCACCGCGTCTGCTTGCATCAGTGCGTCGTCGAGGTGGTAGCTCACCGAGCAGGGCCACGATTCCACGCCCACCGGGATCAACGTCGGGGGCGCCACCAAGGTCACCTCGGCGCCGAGAGTGTGCAGGAGCAACACGTTCGATCGGGCCACGCGGCTGTGCAGAANATCGCCCACGATGACGACGTGAACTCCCTGCAAATCTCCCTGTCCGCCACAGATGTGGGAGCGCAACGTGTAGGCGTCCAGGAGAGCCTGGGTGGGATGTTCGTGGGTGCCGTCACCTGCATTGATGACCGAACCGTCGATCCACCCTGCGGTGGCCAGACGGTACGGCGCACCCGAGGCGCCATGCCTGACGATGACCGCATCGGCACCCATGGCCTCCAGAGTTAATGCCGTGTCCTTGAGCGACTCTCCTTTGGAAACAGACGAGCCCTTGGCCGAGAAGGTGATCACATCGGCGGACAACCGCTTGGCCGCCAATTCGAAGGACAGTCGAGTGCGCGTCGAATCCTCGAAAAAGAGATTCACGACCGTGCGACCCCGAAGGGTTGGCAACTTCTTCACCGAACGCTCCGTCACGGATGCGAGTTCGGCCGTCGTGTCCAAAATCATGAGCGCCTGGGCTCGATCGAGGTCTCCGGCGGAGAGCAGGTGCTTACCCAGCATCTGCATCACCGACCGACTCGCTATCGATCATCACGTCGTCTACCCCGTCGACCTCCACGAAACGCACGCGCACCGTCTCGTCCTTGGCTGTGGGCAGGTTCTTTCCGATGAAGTCCGGTCGGATCGGCAGTTCGCGATGGCCCCGATCGATCATCACTGCCAGCCGCACGATGGCCGGTCGGCCTAAATCATGGACGGCGTCAAGGGCAGCGCGAATGGTTCGCCCCGAATACAAGACATCATCGACGAGGACGACGGTGCAGCCATCGATTCCCTGTGCCGGGATTTCGGTCGGCTCGAGCGCTCGAACTTCCCGTAGTCGCAGGTCGTCGCGATACAACGTGACGTCGATCGCACCGCAGGGAACAGGATGACCCTCGATCTGTGCCACGGTCTCAGCAATGCGGCGCGCCAGGGGCACGCCTCGGGTGGGGATTCCAAGAATGATGAGGTGGTCGCTGCCCCGAGAGTTCTCGACGATTTCATGAGAGATGCGTCGAACCGCGCGGCCGATGTCAGCCTGGTCGAGGACCACGCGTGCAGACGACAAGAAAACCACCTTCCCCGCCTCACGGGACGGGCTTAAAGGAACAACGACAACCTATCTCAGAACGGCAGCCGCGCGCGCTATACCCCGCCGCCTGGGCCGGCGCTNCCGATCTTGTGAACCCGCATGCCGTTCGTGGTCCCGGGGACGCCCGGAGGCACGCCCGCCACGATCACCACGCGCTCGCCGGCGCTGGCACGACCGATATCCAGCAGCGCCTTGTCGACCTGCATGACCATGTCGTCGGTGTGCCGCACCTGGGGTACGAGGAAGGTCTCCACTCCCCACACCAAAGCGAGTTGGCTTCGCACTCGCGGATTGGGGGTGAACGCCAACAGGCGAATGCCGCAGCGCCAACGGGCGATTAGGCGAGCCGACCGCCCCGTTTCAGTGAAAGCGATCAGGTGAGTCGCCTGAACGAACAGGGCTGCGGACACGGCTGCGTGGGTAAGCGCTCGGGCCGTGGATCCAGTACGACTTTCCTCCAAGGGGGGAAGTCGATCCAGTGCCTCGCCTTCGATGTGCTCGATGATGCGCGACATGGTTTCCACAACCAGCGGTGGGTTGTGCCCCACACTCGTTTCCCCCGACAGCATCAAGGCATCGGTGCCATCGAGCACCGCATTGGCGACGTCGCTCGCCTCTGCGCGCGTGGGACGGCTGCCGGTCATCATCGACTCCAACATCTGCGTCGCGACAATCACCGGCTTTCCTGCCTGCCGGCATAGTTGGATCGCCCGCTTTTGAACGAGCGGTACCTGCTCTATCGGAAGTTCGACACCGAGGTCTCCGCGGGCGACCATGATTCCGTCGAAGGCCTCGACGATCTCTTCCAAGTTCTCGACTGCTTGGGGCTTTTCGATCTTCGCAAGTACCGGTACCCGAATGCCTTCGTTGTCCATGATGTCGTGAACGGCGCTGACATCGTCAGCGCTGCGGACGAAAGACAGAGCGACGAGATCCGCCCCCGTGCGAAGCCCCCAGCGAAGATCCTCCACGTCCTTATCCGACATGGCCGGCACACTCACGGGAACTCCCGGGAGGTTGAAGCCCTTGTGATCGGACACAA
This sequence comes from Micrococcales bacterium, assembly GCA_002728915.1. Classification (GTDB taxonomy): domain Bacteria; phylum Actinomycetota; class Actinomycetes; order S36-B12; family S36-B12; genus S36-B12. The sequence continues at coordinate 76,371 of PBWE01000021.1, read as the reverse complement.
GACCACCCTCGACGACCGTGGTGTGGACGCGTGGCCCCTCGACCTTGGTCACCCGCAGTTCGATGCGACCATCATCGACAAGAACGAGATCCCCCGGATTGACATCGTCCGGTAAACCAGCATGCGTGGTCGACACGATGGTGGCGTCGCCAGCGACATCCTCGGTGGTCACGATGAAGTCCGCACCAGGCTCGAGGTGCACAGGTCCCGCGGCGAAAGATCCGAGCCGAATCTTCGGCCCTTGCAAGTCGATCAGAATCCCGACGCCCCTCCCGCTGGCATCGGAGGCTTCGCGAACAGCCAGGTAGGCCTGTCGGTGGTCCTCATGGTTACCGTGCGAGAGGTTTAAGCGGGCTACATCCATGCCGGCATCCACCAGCGCCCGAATCTGCTCGGGCGAGGAGGTGGCGGGGCCCAGCGTGGCCACGATTTTGGCTCTGCGCATGCGGCGAAGCCTAGCCGTAACCGGTTACACGGTGAGGGGCCGCGCCGACGCTCGAATGGGAGACGGCAGGTTCGTGTCACCGGTCAAGTACCGATCGACGCTCGCGGCGGCCGCGCGACCTTCCGCGATCGCCCACACGATCAAGGATTGGCCCCGGCCCGCATCGCCGGCGACGAAGACGCCGTCGATTTCGGTCGCGTACTCGTCTGTCCGCTCGATGGAGCCGCGCTCGGTGAGCGTCAGGCCGAACTGCTCCAATAGTGGGCCCTGCTCTGGCCCGGTGAATCCCATCGCCAAGAAGACCGCGTCCGCGGGTATTGACCGCTCGGAGTCGGGCACCGGCTCGAAACGACCGTCGACGAACTCCACCTCGGACAACTCCAAGTTACGAACGTGACCGTCGTCGTCTCCCACGAAGCGCTGCGTCGACACAGCGAAGATGCGCTCACCACCCTCTTCGTGCGCACTGCTGACCCGATACGTCATGGGGTAGGTCGGCCAGGGCTGGGCCTGCGGTCGCTCCTGGGGTGGGCGAGCCATGATCTCCAACTGCGTCACGCTTGCGGCTCCCTGGCGATGAGCGGTACCCAGACAGTCGGCTCCGGTGTCGCCTCCCCCGATGATGACCACGTGCTGACCCTCAACGTCGATGGGTGATTCCTCGAAATCGCCTTCTTGCACTCGGTTCGCGGGAGGCAGGTACTCCATGGCTTGGTAGATCCCGGTCAACTCCCGACCTTCGATGGGAAGGTCACGCCAGGCTGTCGCACCGGTCGCGATGACGATTGCGTCATAGCGTCGCCGCAGGTCGGCGACCGTGACATCCACTCCCACCTCTACGTTCGGCCGAAACTTAACTCCCTCGGCTTCCATCTGCGCGAGTCGCTGATCCACGTGGTGCTTTTCCATTTTGAACTCGGGGATTCCGTAACGCAGCAGGCCCCCNATCCTGTCCGACCGCTCGTACACCGCGACCGTGTGGCCAGCGCGCGCCAACTGCTGCGCAGCCGCGAGTCCGGCGGGTCCGGACCCGATCACCGCGACCGTGTGGCCGGTCAATGACTCCGGCGGCTGCGGTGTGATCCACCCCGCCTCCCAGGCTCGGTCGACGATGGCCACTTCGACCTGCTTGATGGTGACGGGATCGGCGTTGATGCCCAGTACGCAGGCCGCTTCGCACGGCGCCGGACACAGTCGTCCGGTGAATTCTGGAAAGTTGTTGGTGGCGTGCAGCCTTTCGATGGCTTGGCCCCAGTCACGGTCGTAGATGAGGTCGTTCCATTCCGGGATCAGGTTGCCCAGCGGGCACCCTTGGTGGCAGAAGGGAATACCGCAGTCCATGCAGCGCCCCGCCTGCTTTTCCAGACTCCGAGCATCAAAGTCTTGGTAGACCTCTTGCCAATCTTGAATGCGAACATCGACCGGGCGCCGTTCGGGAAGCTGGCGGTCGGTGGTCAAGAAACCTCGCGGGTCAGCCATTGCCGCTTCCCATCACTGCCAGCACGGGGTCTTCTCCTCTGGCTATCGCCTCCTCGCGCAAACGCAACACCCGTTTGAAGTCTTGCGGCATGACCTTGGTGAACCGCTGGCGGCTATGGGNCCAGTCCTCGAGCAATCGAGCACCCACGGCCGACTCCGTCTCCTCGACGTGCCGCTGAATCAACGATCGCAGTTCGTCCTCGTCCTGGGCGCTCAGCGGATCGAGATCCACCATTTCCGGATTCACTCGGCTCACGTTCAAGTCGAGTATGTAGCCAATCCCGCCGGACATCCCGGCCCCAACGTTGCGGCCCACCGGTCCGAGGATCACGGCGATACCGCCNGTCATGTACTCCAGAGCGTGGTCACCGACCCCCTCGACGACAGCGTGGACGCCCGAGTTCCGCACGCAGAACCGTTCGCCCACCTGTCCGCGGATGAAGATCTCACCACTTGTCGCTCCGTACGCGATCACGTTGCCGGCGATGATGTTGTCCTCGGCAACAAAGGGGGCGCCCCGGTCGGGCCGAATGATGATTCGGCCTCCTGACAACCCCTTACCGAGGTAGTCATTCGCGTCGCCCTCGAGTCGAAGGGTCACGCCTGCGGGAACGAAGGCACCGAAAGATTGACCGGCAGATCCTTGGAAGGTGATGTCGATCGTTCCATCCGGCAATCCGTCGCCGCCGTGCAGCCGTGTCACTTCCGAACCGAGCATGGTTCCCACCGTTCGGTTGACGTTTCGAATGGCGACATTGGCCCGGACAGGTTCACGCGAATTAAGGGCTGGGCGGCAAATCTCGATGAGTTCTTGATCCAGGGCCTTGTCCAGGCCGTGGTCTTGCTCGACGATCTTCCGACGCGCCTCACTTTCCGGAACATCGGGCACGTGAAGGATCGGAGCAAGGTCGAGCCCGTCCGCCTTCCAGTGATCGATAGCCCGCCGCATGTCGAGAACTTCGGCGTGTCCGATGGCTTCATCGAGGCTTCGGAAACCGAGTTCGGCGAGATACTCNCGTACTTCCTGGGCGATGAATTCGAAGAAGTTGACGACGAATTCNGGCGATCCTTGGAACCGCTCGCGCAAAACGGGGTTTTGTGTTGCGATGCCCACCGGGCAGGTGTCCAGATGACACACGCGCATCATCACGCACCCCATGACCACCAACGGTGCCGTCGCGAACCCGTACTCCTCAGCGCCGAGAAGCGCAGCGATCACAACGTCGCGTCCGGTCTTGAGTTGTCCGTCCGCCTGGACGACGACACGATCGCGAAGGCCATTGAGCAGCAGGGTTTGCTGCGTTTCCGCCAAGCCCAACTCCCATGGCGCGCCCGCATGCTTGAGCGATGTCAGCGGTGATGCGCCCGTCCCTCCGTCATGGCCGGAGATCAGAACAACGTCGGCATGGGCTTTGGAGACACCTGCGGCAACGGTTCCAACACCGACCTCCGCGACCAACTTCACGTGCACACGGGCCCGAGGGTTCGCGTTCTTCAGATCGTGGATCAGTTGCGCGAGGTCCTCGATCGAGTAGATGTCGTGGTGCGGAGGCGGAGAGATCAGCCCGACGCCTGGAGTGGAGTGTCGGGTCTTGGCAATCCACGGATAGACCTTGTGGCCGGGAAGCTGTCCACCTTCACCCGGCTTTGCTCCTTGCGCCATCTTGATCTGGATGTCATCGCTGTTGACAAGGTACTCACTGGTGACACCGAAGCGCCCCGATGCAACCTGCTTGATGGCGGAACGCTTCGAGTCGCCATTGTCCATCGGTACGAAACGCTCGGGGTCTTCTCCGCCTTCTCCGGTGTTCGATTTTCCACCGAGGCGGTTCATCGCTATCGCCAGCGTCTCGTGCGCCTCCGCCGAGATGGACCCGTAGGACATGGCTCCGGTGCTGAATCGCGACACGATCGATTCGATCGATTCGACTTCATCNAGGGGGACCGATTCCCGAGCACCATCGCGAAAGGCGAACAATCCGCGCAGCGTCATCAAGCGCTCGGCTTGTTCATTGACGCCCTGGGTGTATTCCCGGAATATGTCGAAGCGCTTCGCCCGCGTCGCGTGCTGGAGCCGGAAGACGGTTTCCGGATCGAACAGGTGCGGTTCCCCGTCGCGTCGCCACTGGTACTCCCCACCGTCGGTCAAGACGCGATGAGCGGGAGAGATTCCCGACGGCGGATACGCCGTCGCATGCCGACGGGCGACCTCTTCCGCGATGACGTCGAGTCCAACCCCGCCGAGCTTGGTCACCGTTCCGGTGAAGTAGCTATCGACGAGTTCTTGAGAAAGCCCGATGGCTTCAAAGATCTGCGCCCCGCGATAGGACGCGACCGTGGAGACGCCCATCTTGGACATCACCTTCAACAGTCCCTTGCCCATGGCCTTGATGTAGTTGCGGACCGCCTTCTCCACGCCAATGCCGTCGAGCACGTGCCGGTGGACGAGATCTTCAACGGTCTCCAACGCCAAATACGGGTTAATCGCCGCCGCGCCGTAACCCACGAGAAGTGCCACGTGGTGGACTTCGCGCACGTCACCCGCCTCGACCAGCAGGCTGATCTGGCTGCGCGTCTTGGTTCGCACCAGGTGATGGTGAACGGCGGCGCACAGCAACAGCGAAGGAATCGGCGCCTGCTGGGCGTTGCTTTCCCGGTCGGATAGGACGATGAAGCGCTTGCCCTGGCGGATCAAAGCATCCACCTCGTTGAAGATCTCCGCGAGTCGCTTCTCGAGAGCGACTCCCCCACCGGCCACCGGATANAGCCCCGTCACGCGCGCCGCAGCGAACTCCGGAAGTGTGCCGTCCGCATTGATGTGCAGAATCTTCGCGAGTTCATCGTTGTCAATCACCGGGAACGGCAGGAGCACCTGGCGGCAATGGCCGGGTTGAGATTCCAACAGGTTGCCTTCGGGCCCGATGAGGCTCGCCAGGCTGGTGACGATTTCTTCACGAATAGCGTCCAACGGGGGGTTGGTCACCTGCGCGAAGAGTTGGCTGAAGTAGTCGAACAACAGACGCGGCCGATTCGACAGCGCCGCGATCGGAGTGTCGGTACCCATGGATCCGATCGGTTCCGCGCCGGCGCGCGCCATCGGCTCCATGATCACCCGGAGTTCTTCCTGGCTATACCCGAAGGTTTGCTGCCGACGCGCAACAGATTCGTGGGTGTGCACGATGTGCTCTCGTTCGGGCAGTTCCTCAAGGTGGATGATGCCGGTGTCCAGCCACTCGTCGTACGGCAATTCGGCCGCGAGTTCGGCCTTGATCTCGTCGTCCTCGATGATGCGTCCCGCGGCGGTGTCAACGAGGAACATGCGACCTGGTTGAAGCCGTCCCTTGCGCACCACCGTTTGAGGGTCGATGTCCAGCACGCCAGCCTCGGACGCCAACACCACCAAGCCCTCGTCGGTGACCCAGAATCGACCCGGTCGAAGGCCGTTGCGGTCGAGGACGGCACCGATCTGGGTTCCGTCGGTGAAGCAGACGTTGGCGGGGCCGTCCCACGGCTCCATGAGCGTCGCGTAGAACTCGTAGAACGCGCGTCGACGTGGATCCATGTCGGGGTTGTTCTCCCAGGCTTCGGGAATCATCATCAATACGGCTTGTGGCAGCGAGCGTCCACCGAGGTGGAGCAGTTCCAGAACCTCGTCGAAGCTGGCTGAGTCGCTGGCCCCGGGGGTGCAGACCGGTGACAGGCGAGTGAGATCGCCGGAGAGAACATCGCTGGTGAGCATGGCTTCGCGGGTGGTCATCCAGTTCCGATTTCCCGCCACGGTGTTGATCTCGCCGTTGTGAGCGATCAACCGGTACGGGTGCGCCAGCGGCCACGACGGGAACGTGTTCGTGGAGAAACGTGAGTGGACGAGGGCCAAGGTTGACGCGATGTCGACTTCGCTCAAGTCGGGGTAGAACGGTGTGAGTTGGTCCGTGGTCAACATGCCCTTGTAGACCATGGTGCGAGAAGACAGCGACGCGAAGTAGACGCCCAACTCGTTCTCCACCCGCTTGCGCAACGCGTACACGCGCCGGTCGAGGTCGAGTCCCGAGGTGGCATTGCGGGCATCCACGGCGAAGATCTGCCAGAAGTCCGGCATGCACTCTCGAGCTGTCACTCCTACCAGGGATGGATCGGTCGGCACATGCCGCCAACCGAGGATCTCAATCTCTTCGTCGCGGGCGATCTCGTCGATCTGCGCCATCAGCAAGGTGCGCGTAGGACCATCCGTGGGAAGGAATCCGATACCCGTGGCGTAAGCGCCGGGCTCGGGTAGTTCGATTCCGCTCACCCGACGCAACAGGGCATCGGGCACCTGGATCAGGATTCCCGCTCCGTCGCCGCTGTCGGGCTCGCTTCCCGACGCTCCCCGGTGTTCCAGATTCTCCAGCGCCGTCAGTGCCTGCTTGACGACGTCGTTGGAGGGGACACCGCTCAAGGTCGCCACCAATGCGACACCGCAGGCGTCGCGCTCGAATTGCGGGTCATACAAGCCTTGNCGGGCCGGAGTGGTGGCGTATCCGTCGAGGAGAGACACGGGCATTCCTTCGTCGTCGGTTGGTGAAACCGCCCGCATCACGGCGGTACTAGCCCGATGCGGAGGTGGCGGTTTAGCGGATCGGGACGACGTTGGCCCAGGCCGCAGAGTCTACGGGGTTGTCGTAGCGGTGTCGTCTGGACCAGGCTCCGAAGTGTCCGACTTTTCCGGTTTTTCCTGCATTTGTGACATTTCACTCACGGGAGCCTGATCGTCGGAGGCATCGGAGACGCCGGCTTCTCCGTGGTTCTCATCGTTCTCATCGTCCTGGTCGTTCTGGTCGTTCTGGTCGTTCTGGTCGTTCTGGTCGTTCTGGTCGTTCTGCTCGTCCGAGTCGGTCGCATCGCTCGACGCCGCGCTGAGGTCCTCTCGCCCCGGCCGAGATCTCGCTGACAGCACCAGATACACGGCGGCGCCGATCCCCACGATGACCGACGTCCACACGTTCAACCGCAGCCCGGCCACGGTGTTGACCGGGTCGATTCTCAAGGTTTCGATCCAGGCCCGACCGATCGTGTACAGCAGCACGTACAGGGCGAAGACGCGCCCGTGGCCCATCGTGAACCGGCGATCCGCCCAGATGACGATCAGAGCAACCCCGACCAGCCACAGCGACTCATACAAAAACGTGGGGTGGAAAGTTTCGAAGGCCTCGTAGCCCACCGGCCGGTTTTCCGGCGCAATCTCCAGCCCCCAGGGCAACGTCGTGGGTTGCCCGAACAGTTCCTGGTTGAACCAGTTGCCCCATCGACCGATGGCCTGGGCCAGCGCGATGCCGGGAGCGATCGCGTCTGCGATCGGAGGAAGAGCGACGTGTCGNCGTCGCGCACCGATCCACGCACCCAAAGCACCGAAAGCAACGGCACCCCAGATTCCCAAGCCTCCATCCCAGATGCGAAAAGCCGCAGCTACTCCCCGGCCGTCGGTGCCGAAGTAGATCTGCCAGTCACTGGCAACGTGATAGANACGGCCGCCGATGATGCCGAAGGGCACCGCCCACAGTGCGATGTCGGTGATCAGGCCCGGCTCACCGCCGCGAGCGACGTAGCGGCGATTACCGAGCCAAATGGCAACGACGATGCCGGCGATGATCGCCAGCGCGTAGGCGCGTAGCGGTATCGGACCCAAGTACCACGTGCCCTGGTCGGGACTGGGAATCGACGCCACGACCTGCGTGGTGATCGTCGCTATCGCACTCCCGCTCATCGTTCCGTCACCGGCGCTAGTTGCCGGCGGCCTCGGTCAGCGCAGCGAGCAACGACGCTTGATCCGCCATCGACTGTGTGGGGATTTCCACTCCGTCGATCTTCCCGAAGGGGGTCCCCGCTACTCCTTGGTCGTAGAACTCCTGGGTTGAGTTCGCGGCCCACACCCGGTAGGTCTCGTCGTCGACGCACGCGGAGAAACTCTCGAGGGTGGCTCCACTCATGCCGATGTCTTCGGCTATCGAGACGAGTTCGGAGTTNGACCAACCGTCTCCCTCTTCCTCGGGTTGATTGGCGTAGACGGCGTCGTGGTACTCGCGCGTGAATCCCTCGTCGATCGCACAACCCCACGCGCCGATTGCGCGATTGGAGGCATCGTTTCCGAGGTTGCGGTCCAGGAACGCGGTAGGCCGCCAAATGACCCGCGCGATGCCGGTCTCGGCTGCTTCGGCGATGCCCTCGCCGTTCGCTTCTTCGAGTGAGCCGCATGCAGGGCACTGGAAGTCTTCCCACAGTTCGAGAACGGGGGCGTCGTCCCCGGCAGTTCCATAGGGAACCCCGTACGCCCATTCGCTATCGGCTCCGAGGACGCCGTCGGGAACCGGAGCGTTCGGGTCCGCCTCAATCACATCAATGGCGTTCGCGTTGTCGTCTGCATTCCGCGCGACGACGGCGACTCCGATGATTCCGGCGACAACGGCGAGGACGGCAACGGCCCCGATGATGCGCACGGTCCGCTCCCGGCGTTTCTCCCCCGCCTGAGCCTCCGCCCGAGCGGCAGCCGCCCGGTTGCGCCGTTCTCTACTTCCCGCTGCCATTACATCTCCGTTCGTGACCACATGGCGCCCCGTCGGGCACCGATCTCCAGAATAGTTTGCCTGTTTGACGTGCTCATGCGTCGGGCTTGGACAGGTGGGTTGATCGCCCAACCCCCTCGCGGAGCTCCGCAGCGAATCGACCCACCTCGGCCGTAGCCTCGGCGCTTGATTCGGCATCAAGGACTCGCCGGATGAATGCCGAACCCACGATTACTCCATCCGCGTACCCGGCAATCGACGCTGCCTGATCGGCAGAGGAGACACCCAAGCCGACACCGATCGGCTGGCCTGTGCGCTCGCGTACCCGACCCACGAGTTGCGGGGCTGCGTCACTCACCGTGTCGCGAGTCCCGGTTACTCCCATCGTGGAGGCTGCGTAGACGAAACCGGTCGTCGCACCAGAGACGATGTCGATTCGCGCATCGGTCGATGACGGCGCCACGAGAAAGGTGCGATCGATCCCCGCGGCCTCGGTCACCTCGATCCATGCATCGGCTTCTTCGGGCGTCAGGTCCGGTGTGATGACGCCGCTACCGCCCGCCGCAGCGAGTTCGTCGGCGAACTCCTGCACTCCGAATCGCTCGATGGGATTCCAGTAGCTCATGACATACACCGCTTGACCCTCCGCCGGCGTCAGGCGGTCGACCACGCTCAGAACCTCAGCAGTCGTCACCCCACGCTCGAGCGCGATTTCCACCGATTCCTGGATCGCGGGGCCGTCCATGAGTGGGTCGGAGTACGGGAGACCGACCTCCAGCAGGTCGACACCGGAGTCGAGCATGGTTTGAAAGATCTCGACGCTGTCATCGACCGTGGGGAACCCCGCCGGGAGGTAGCCGATGAGTGCTGATCGTTGCTGTGTCCGGGCGGCGTCGAATACGGCCGCGGTCCGCGGATTCACGTCGTGTCGATTCCAAACCAGCGAGCAGCAGTTTCCACGTCCTTGTCCCCTCGCCCGGATAGATTGATCACGATCACTGCGTCCGGACCGAGCTCTCGACCCAGACGCATAGCCCCTGCGAGAGCATGCGCCGTTTCGATCGCCGGCAGTATCCCTTCGGTACGACTCACGATCGAGAACGCTTCCATCGCTTCGGCGTCCGTCACTGGCTCGTAAGTGGCCCGACCCGAGTCATGCAGCCACGCGTGCTCAGGGCCCACGCCGGGGTAATCCAGTCCGGCGCTTATCGAATGTGACGGGATGGTTTGGCCCCACTCNTCCTGCATGACGTACGTGCGCGCACCGTGCAGAACGCCCGGTGCACCCATGGCGAATCGCGCTGCGTGACGACCGGATTCCACGCCTTCCCCGCCAGCTTCGTATCCGACCAAGCGCACCTCGGGGTCATCGAGGAACGCCGAGAACAACCCCATCGCGTTGGACCCACCACCGACACACGCCACTGCTGCATCCGGCAACCGGCCCTCGATCTCGAGAATTTGCTCCCGCGTTTCACGTCCGATGACGCTGTGGAAGTGCCGCACGATGCGCGGGAACGGTGATGGTCCCGTCACCGTTCCCAGCAGATAATGCGTTGTCGCGACGTTGGTGACCCAGTCACGCATCGCCTCGTTGATGGCGTCTTTGAGCGTCTGACTTCCCGTTTCGACTGGGACGACGGTGGCGCCGAGCAATTGCATACGCGCAACGTTCAGCGCCTGCCGCTGGGTGTCTTCCTTCCCCATGTAGACGACACATTCCAACCCCATCAGTGCCGCGGCTGTCGCCGACGCGACTCCGTGTTGCCCGGCACCAGTCTCAGCGATGATGCGCGTCTTACCCATGCGGGCAGCCAACAGCGCCTGTCCGAGAACGTTGTTGATCTTGTGAGATCCCGTGTGGTTCAGGTCTTCTCGTTTGAAGTAGATGCGGGCCCCACCGCACTCGCGTTCAAAGCGTGCCGCTCGAGTCAACGGAGAGGGTCGTCCGGTGTAGTCCTTCTCCAGGTCCGCGAGCTCCCGGGCGAAGTCCGGATCGGTGCATGCGGCGTCGAAGGCCTCTTCCAGTTGATCGAGGGCACCCATCAATGCTTCGGGAACGAAACGACCCCCGTAGGGGCCGAAGTGTCCAGGAGATGCTGAGCGAGCACCAACCGTGTCCGCGGGTGCACTCACGATGTCATTCTCCTGCCGTGACGCAGCGCGGGGTGCGCTCCTGCCGTGACGAGATCGTGTACCGCGAGGCGAGGATCCTTGCCGGTGACCAGACTTTCGCCAACCAAGACGGCGTCGGCTCCCGCCTCGGCGTAGGCGATCAAATCATGGGGCTCCCGAACACCCGATTCTGCGATCTTGATGCAGGTATCCGGGATCAGGTGCGCCACTCGCGCGAAGACGCCCCTGTCAACTNCCAGCGTGGTCAAGTCTCGGGCATTCACGCCGATGATGTCTGCCCCGGCGTCCAGGGCTCGGGCGATCTCCGTCTCGTCGTGCACCTCGACCAGTGGAGTCAACCCCAGACTTCGGGAGCGCTCGACAAGTGACACGAGAGCATCTTGTTCGAGCGCGGCCACAATGAGCAGGACGAGGTCCGCGCCGTAGGCCCGTGCTTCCCAGAGCTGATAGCTCCCGATGATGAAGTCCTTGCGCAATACCGGCACGTCGACCGCGGCACGCACCGATGCGAGGTCGTCCAGACTCCCCCCGAAGCGACGTTCCTCGGTCAAGACGCTGATGCAGTGCGCTCCACCGGCTTCGTAGTCGCAAGCCAGAGCGGCCGGATCGGCGATCTCCGCCAGCGGTCCTCGACTCGGACTCTCTCGCTTGACTTCGGCGATGACGCATACGTCCTCATCGGTGAATATTGGGTGAGGATCTCTCGGTGCGCTGGTCATGCTTGCGCGTTCTTTGACTTGCTCGAGGGGAACGCGTTGCATGCGCTGCGCTACGTCTTCGCGGACTCCGTCGAGGATGTCGTTGAGGACGTTCATGGCCCCACAGTACGCCCGGTGTCTGCGCTTGCAATCGGGGCTCTAACCCACCCCGGATCCCAGGTAGGGAACGAAGTTGCGAACCACACCAAAGATCAGCACGGCGATCAGCAGCCAGACCATGAGTCGAGATCGCCGTGCTTGCGTTGCAATATCGACGACCGGGCGCCGACCGGTCCACGATCGGTAGGCCCAGACGGCGAAGGCGACGATCACGACCGGCCAAAAAATGATCAGCAGAATGTTGTGATCNGCCATCCCCGAGAGGTCGCCATAGAGCAGGTCGTAGGTGCCACGCATGCCCCCGCACCCGGGACAGTCCAAACCCAAGAAGATTTGGCTCGGGCACCCGGGGTAGTGCCCGGGAACGTTTGGGTCCACAGCGCGCAGGTAGACGCCTGCCGCAAGAGCGGTGATTCCGGTGATGAACACTGGCAGCATCCGCCGGCGCCGTGGCCGCTCGTCGACCGCGACACGCGTCTGGTCATNGAGCGTCTCCATCCGTGGATCGTACGCCGTCATCCGAGCCCAGTGGGGCCGTCGAGCCCTACGCCAGGGGGATTCTGATCCAGAAGGACGAACCCACCCCTGGACTGCTGGTAACGGCAGCGGCGCCCCCCATGCGTGAGGCGAGTCGATCGACTAGCGCCAGGCCCAGTCCGGTGCCGACTGGCCGCACACCGCGATACCGCTCGTGCAGCGCACCCGGCTCGAAGGCGACAGCAAGGTCGTCCTCGCTTAAACCGGGGCCGCTGTCCCGAACCTCGATGACGGCAAACGAGCCATCGGCGATCGCAGCGTCCGTATGGATCGCGAGATGAATCTGCGACCCCTGGGGAGAAACCCGCAACGCGTTCTCCATCAGGTTGTCGATGATTTGCCGAAGGCGCATCGCATCCACGTGCACGTGGATGGGCCGCGCTGCTTTCGCGAGCGTCAAGGTGACACCATCGCGATCGCATCGAGTGCGCCACACCTCTGCTGCCTCGGTGAGGATCTCCCGCACATCGACGTCGGCTGCATTGACATGAAAGTCAGCGGCACCCAGTCGAGCGAGGTCGAGAAGGTCGTGGACGAGTCGATCCAAACGACTCGCCTCGTGACCGATGGTCGCACCGACACTCGTCAGTTGCTCGGGGTCAAGGATGTCGTCGTTGAGGGCTTCCGCGTAACCCCTGATCGCCGTGAGTGGCGTACGCAGCTCGTGAGAGACCGACAGCAAGAACTCTCGTTGGCGACCTTCGGACGTCGCGAGGGCTGCGTTTAGGGCATTCAACGCCTCGGCGATGTCGGCGACCTCCGCTGGCCCCCGCGGGGTGAGGCGCTCATCTCTTTCCCCGCCTGCCATGCGATGAGCGACTCCTTGGGCGTCGCGCAAAGGACGGGAGAGCCGTCGCGCGACAAGGTAAGCAATGCCGACGGAGATAACTAAGCCCAGCGCCAGAGCGGCCGCGATTCTTACGAGGAATTTCGTGCCGAGCTCTCCGGCGACATCGACCGACTGCGTCAGGATCACTGCNCCGCCGGTGACCGGCCGACCCTCGATCAATATGCGACCTCCGCGGCCATCTCGACCGCGAGACGAGATGGACTCACCAGCGAGCAGGGCGTTGAATTCATCGTCGCTAATCCCTGACCCTTGCAACGCCGGGGGTAGACCGCCCTCGCGAGAGACCAGGTATCCGGTGACTCCCTCCCGACGCAAGATCCGCTCCAGCGGTCGTGCGATGAGTCGATCCGGTGGCCGTCGGCCATCGGATCGCTCCACGTACGCGGCAGTCAGATCCGCTAGTCGCTCGAGCGCTCCGGAGGCTTCTGCAACGGCCGCGCTGCGAACAAACGGCGCCACCGCGATACCAGCAATGACAACAGCAATGGTCGCGATCGACGTGATCAACAGGACCGTTTGCGTGACGATCCCCCACCGCTTGCGGGGCTGCAGAGTTGGCCGGGAAGGTGTCGTAGCCGACTCTTCACTCATCGCCGGACACTTCCGCGGAGTAGCCCACGCCGCGCACCGTTCGAATCGGACTGTCATCACCGAGTTTGGCGCGCAGTTGGGCCACGTGTACGTCGACGGTGCGGCTGCCCACTACGGACGCGTACCCCCACACTTCCGCAAGCAGTTGATCTCGACTGAACACCCGACCAGGCTCGGAAACCAGATGCGCGAGCAGATCGAATTCCGTCGCGGTCAAGTCGACTGGCTCGTCACCGACCCACACCCGGCGACGGGTCGTGTCCATCGATACGGCTCCGACCGATACGGGTTCACTCGAACTCCGGCTCACCCGCGAACGCCGCACGAGGGACTTGACGCGCGCAACCATCTCCCGGGGACTGAAGGGCTTGGTCACGTAATCGTCCGCCCCCAGTTCCAAACCAAGCACGCGATCGACTTCATCGTCTCGTGCGGTGCAGAAGATGACCGGTACCCAGTCATCTTCGGCACGCAACTGTCGGCAGACCTCGGTTCCATCTATACCGGGCAGGCCCACGTCGAGCACGATTGCGACCGGATGCCGAGTGCGGGCAGCTGTTAGTGCGCCGACACCGTCGAATTCGGCGTGCACACCGAACCCCTCACGGGTCAAGTAGAGGCGAAGGAGGTCCGATATCGGTTTCTCATCTTCGACGACGAGAACCAGCCCACGGTCGGTCATGTCCTAAGGGTGTCAGACGGACACGCAATTTCGCGGTGTCGCCGGTTACGAAAAGGTACCCAGAAGGTTCGAGAACAGTGAAGATGCGCGGATAGCAGCAGATGGACTACTGATTCGCGGGTTTCGCGGGTTTCGCGGCCTTGCCGTGCTTCCCGAGACCTACGGCCTGCATGACCTTTCCGACGATGGCGCCTAGGACAACCAGGCCAACGCTGATCCAAAACAAGGGCCAGTTACCCAGAATGATCGCGAGGGTGCCGAGGGTGAAGGCGAGCGTGACGATGACGACGGCCGTCCACGCGGCCGGCGTCGATCCGTGCGAGTCATGATCGGGCACGATGTCATCCCCCAATCCGGGAGATGGAACAGGGCTCATCGATTCGGAGGAACTCATATCGGTATCCAATCACTCGTACTCATCGCTCAGGTTCAGGCTCCGGCCGTTTCGCGGTGCTGGTGTCGGTATCGCCCCCAAGGCCGCCCTCTTCGTCCACCGTCGGATCCAATCCGGCGTCGAGTGCCTCCCACGCATCTCGCGGTTGGGCACTCTTTCGCTCGTAGCCCGCACCGAGAGTCGGCCATCGATGACCGACGGCGGTGGTGAGCAGTCCGCCGACAAGCAACAGCAGACCCGCAACCATGGCAACGACCGGCCACACCGTCGAAACCGTCACTACGTTCTGATCGCCACTTCCACCGACTCCCCCGGGGATCGGCGAGCCGACCGCCATCGCTGACAGGAAACGCACGGCTGATATGCACAGCGCGATCCCCGCAATCGCGACCACCACGCCAACGACGCGTCGTAGCCACCCACGCGATCCGATGACGCCCGCCACGCCGGCGAAACCGATGATCGGCGCCGCAGCCGCGATCGATACGACACTGCCACCGGACACAGCAAGGAGACCCACGGCTTGGACATCCGTCATCTCTGAGGACGTGGAATCTCCCAACAAAGACCTCTCCACGAGAACCCACGTCGCAGAAGCCGACCACCACGCCAGCGCGGACCCCACCAGCATCGAACTCAACCCCACGATGTAGCCGCGCCTATCGGCAAGAAAAGGGCGCACCGTCGAGGCCACCTAGTCCCCTGCACTTTCGCCCGGCGAGTCGACCGGGGCCAACGATTGCGCGACATCCAGCGCCGCGAGCACCGCACCCGCCTTGTTCACGCATTCCTGGGCTTCCGCTTCAGGATCAGAATCAGCAACGATCCCGGCGCCCGCCTGAACGTGCGCCACTGCGTCTTGAATAACAGCCGTTCGAATCGCGATTGCCATATCCAGGTTCCCGCGAAAATCCACGTAGCCGACCACGCCGCCATACAGACCACGTCGGTCCGGCTCTAGTTCATCGATGATCTCCATCGCCCTGACTTTGGGTGCACCACTGAGCGTGCCGGCAGGAAACGTAGCTCGCAGAGCATCAAGGGCAGACGAATCTTCTTTCAATCGACCAACGACGGACGAAACGATGTGCATGACGTGCGAATAGCGCTCGATCTCCATGAACTCGGTCACGTCCACCGACCCCGGTTCACACACGCGACCTAGATCGTTTCGCGCGAGATCAACGAGCATGACGTGCTCCGCGCGCTCTTTGTGATCGGCGAGAAGGTCGAGCGCTAATGCACGATCTTCCTGTGCGTCTCGTCCACGCTGGCGGGTACCGGCTATCGGATGCACGGTGCACTGGCGATCTTCCACCGTGACGAGCGCTTCGGGAGACGACCCGACTACATCGAAGGCGCTGATATCGCTCATCTGCCCGCCACCATCCTCGGTCGACTCCCCGGGCATCCGAATGAGATACATATAAGGGCTCGGATTTGAGGAACGAAGAACTCGGTAGACATCGAGGGCGCGAGCCGTTATCGGAGTCGAGTAGCGCTGAGAAAGAACGATCTGAAAAGCATCGCCTTCACGAATGTATTTCTGTGCTCTGTCGACGGCCTCCCGATACTCCTCGTTCGTGGTGTGAGATCGAGTTCTTCCCGTGCCTGCTGTTGGCACTGATGCCGCCCGGGAGACATTCACTCCGACGGGATTGGCCAGGGCGGTTTGCATCGCATCGAGCCGAGACATCGCGTCGTGCCAGGCCTCGTCCACTCGCTCGTCGGTGGCATCGAAGTTGATCGCCGCCGCGATGAGGGTCACCGTGCCTCGAAAGTGATCGAGGACAGCAAGGTCGGTGGCCAGCAGAAAGGCCAGATCCGGAATATTCACCTCAGACGGGTTGTCGTCGGGCAACTTCTCGAACAAGCGCACTGCGTCATAGGCGAGGCAGCCGACAAAACCAGACGTGAATCGAGGGCCGCTCTCGTTGTGCTGCCCATGGGAGTCCGGGCTATCCGGGCTATCCGGGCCATTCGAGTTGCCCGAACTGTTCAGAATTGTCACGGAGTCGCGAAGAACTGACCATGCATCACCGGTGGTGGGCAGGCCCACCGGCACCTTTCCCAACCAATGTGCTTGTCCACCTTGCTCGGTCAACATTGCGGCCGCGCGAACTCCGACGAAGGAATAGCGAGACCACGAACGACCAGCCTCAGCTGATTCGAGAAGGAAAGTGCCAGCGCGGTCTGTGCAGAGGGTTTCGAAGAGTCCGATGGCCGTCAATCCATCGGCTAGGAGCGTTCGCGACACTGGGATAACCCGATGGGATGTCGCGCGCTCTCGAAAGNCCTCGAGGTTCGGCTCGCTCTTACCGAACATCAGCGCCGCTGACATCGAAGCAACTCTGCTCACCCGTGTGGCACGCCGGCCCTCGCTGTTCGACCAGTAAAAGAACGGCATCACCGTCGCAATCGAGGCGCAACTGCACGACCTGCTGCGAGTTTCCCGACGTCTCGCCCTTCACCCACAGCCTCTGTCGACTTCGGGAGAAGTACGTGGCGCGTCGCGTCGTCATGGTTGCGCGAAAGGCTTCTTCATTCATCCATGCAAGCATCAGAACCTGCCGCGACGTGGAGTCTTGGGCAATGGCGGGCACGAGACCCGCTGAATCGAATCGCACACGGGCGAGAACCTCGTCGGGAAACAGGGCCAGGAGGTCTCCTGCGTCGTCACCCATAGGAGACATTGTGCCGACGGACCGGCAGCCCTGCGCTATTGAGTGCCGATTTCACGTCGGGGATCGTGAGATGGCCGAAGTGAAAAACGCTGGCTGCCAGCACAGCGTCGGCCCCCGCCTCCACCGCACGAGGGAAATCGTCGACGACCCCCGCCCCACCGCTCGCAATCAGGGGAACGTCGACGTGACGTCTGACGAGCTCGATGAGTTCGGTGTCGAATCCCTGGGTTGTCCCGTCCGCGTCCATCGAATTCAGCAAGATCTCACCTGCACCGCGCTGCGCCGCCTCGTCGGCCCATGCGATCGCGTCCACTNCTGTGCCACGCCGACCACCGTGGGTGGTCACCTCGAATCCACTCGAGGTCGTGACGTCGCCGACACATCGCCGCGCATCAACACTGAGAACAACGCACTGCGAACCAAAGCGCTCGCTTGCCTTGGTGATCAAAGACGGATCGGCGATCGCGGCCGTATTGACGCCGACCTTGTCCGCCCCCGCCCGCAAGAGACGATCGAAGTCTTCGACCGTTCGGACACCACCACCGACGGTGAGCGGAATGAAGACGCTCTCTGCGGTGCGTTGAACAACGTCGTACGTCGTTTCCCTGCTCGCCGATGACGCCGTGATGTCCAAGAAGACGAGCTCGTCGGCGCCCTGGTCCCCGTAAGCAGCGGCAAGCTCGACCGGATCTCCTGCATCGCGCAGGTCGACGAAGTTGACTCCCTTCACGACTCGACCGGCCTCGACGTCGAGGCAAGGAATCACCCGAACGGCCAGACTCATGGTCGGGGTGGCCCCCACTCGTACGGGTCGTAACGCGCTTCCACCGCGGCGATGGCTTCCGCCAAGGTAAAGGCTCCCTCGTACAGCGCGCGCCCGATGATCGCACCCTCGATGCCCTGCCCGGTCATGTCCGCGAGCGTGTGGAGGTCTTCGAGGCGACTGATCCCCCCGGACGCCACGATCGCAGCGTCGGTGGCCGAGCACACGTCGCGCAAGAGGTGGATGTTGGGACCTTTCATCGTCCCGTCCTTATGAACGTCAGTGACGACGTATCGGGAGCACCCTGCCGCATCAAGACGACCCAACGTCTCCCACAGATTGCCGCCTTCGGTCGTCCACCCTCGCGCGGCCAACGTGTGTCCGCGAACATCGAGTCCGACGGCTATCCGATCACCGTGCTCAGCGATCACCTGTTCCGTCCAGTCAGGATTCTCAAGCGCCGCGGTTCCAAGATTCACCCGGGTGCACCCCGTTGCCAGCGCCGCCGCCAGCGACGNATCGTCGCGGATTCCTCCGGATAGCTCTATCCGTACCTGACCTTTGAGTTCATTGACCACCTCACCGATGGTGGTGGCATTGGATCCGCGCGAGAAAGCGGCGTCCAAATCGACCAGGTGGATCCACTCGGCTCCCTGTTCGACCCACGACCGGGCCGCATCGATGGGGCGTCCGTAGACGGTCTCCGATCCGGCCTTTCCTTGAACCAGCCGTACGGCTTGACCATCGGCTACGTCAACAGCCGGGAGTAGTTGGAGAGCGGGTCCGGGTTTTTCGGCGTGTGTCACAACGCAAGCCTAGGTCACCCAGGCAACGCTGGATNGCATGCTTTCACCTCTTGTCACCGTCGCGGACATGTCACCGTCGGCGATCAACGAAGGGAGGTAAGCCAATTCTCCAAAATGTGAGCACCGGCATCCCCAGACTTCTCCGGGTGGAATTGCGTCGCAACGAGAGGACCGTTCTCGACCGCTGCGACGAAGCGATCGGTGTACGTGCACCAGGAAGCCACCGGTGGCTTCATCACCGATCGNGCTTCCTCGGGAAAGTCCCAGGAGACAACCCCGTATGAATGAACGAAGTAGAAGCGCTCAGACTCCACGCCGGTGAAGAGAGTGGACCCCTCACCGACGTCAACGGTGTTCCAGCCCATATGCGGGAGTACCGGCGCCGAGAGGCGCTCCACCGTCCCGGGCCATTGTCCGAGACCGGCGGTGCGCGTGCCGTGCTCGACTCCCACCGAGAACAGGATTTGCAGACCCACGCAGATTCCGAGGACCGGTCGTCCTCCCGCGAGTCGGGCGTCGATGATGGACTCTCCGCGGACAGCAGTGAGCCCCGCCATGCAGGACGCGTACGCACCAACTCCTGGAACGACCAACGCGTCGCACGACGCAGCCGAAGTAGCCTCGCTGGTTATCTCGACGTTCGCGCCGACCCGCTCGAGGGCGCGTTGAACCGAGCGCAGATTTCCACTGCCGTAGTCCAGCACCGCGACAGACGGCCTCAACGATGTGCTCATCGACGAGGTGCGTTCATCAGAAGGAGAAGTGTCCGGGTGTCGGTCAGGACGCCGTGAGCGTGCCCTTGGTCGAGGGGACACCCACGACCCGGGAGTCGATCGCCACTGCATCGCGCAGGGAACGAGCAACCGATTTGAATTGCGCTTCCACGACGTGGTGGGCGTTACGCCCGCTGAGGACCTTGACGTGCAGCGTTATCTGACTGGTCGCCACGATCGATTCCCAAATGTGACGGGTCAGGGTGGTGTCGTAGGACCCGATCAGTTCGACCAGATCGGGTTCCTCGTGCANGAGGTAGGGGCGGCCCGACAAATCGACAGCAGACTGCACGAGGCATTCGTCCAAGGGCACCAGCGCATCTCCGTACCGGCGCAGACCCGCACGGTCACCGAGAGCCTCGTTGAGCGCTTGGCCGAGGGCCAATGACGTGTCCTCGACGGTGTGGTGTGCATCCACCTCGAGGTCACCCTTGGTCCGCACGGTGAGATCGAGGCCACCGTGTTTAGCGAGTTGCGCGAGCATGTGGTCGAAGAAGGGGACGCCTGTCTCGATGGAACTTGCCCCGGTCCCGTCGAGTTCTACCTCGACGAGAACTTCGCTCTCCTTCGTCGATCTCTCGACGCGGGCCTGCCTACTCATGTCGATCCACCATCTCCGTCAGACATCAGGTCACTGTCCACCACAACCTCATCCAAGGCCTCGATAAATCTAGCGTTCTCCTGGGGTGTTCCTACGGAGACCCGCAACCACTGGTCGGGGCCGGTCTCTCGGATCAGGACACCTCGATCGACGAGTCCCTCCCACACGCGTCGTCGATCGCGGAAGCGACCGAAGAAACAGAAGTTGGCGTCACTGTCGGCCACCACGAATCCTCGAGACTCCATGTCCCGGCGCATTCGATCTCGTTCGTCACGCAGGAGTTGCAGGTTCGACTGCAATTCCTCAACGAAAGCCAAGGCAGTGCACGCGACGGACTGGGTGACGGCCGACAGGTGGTACGGGAGTCGAACGACGCGCAAGGCGTCGATGACACTCGGGGCGGCTGCGGCGTATCCCACGCGGGCACCCGCCATCGCGAACGCCTTACTCATCGTCCTGGTCACGATCATGTTGGGATGATCAGCAAGGCTGGCCACGGAGCTCGGCTGATCCGGTCGGCGAAACTCCGCGTAGGCCTCATCAACGACGAGCATCCCCCCAACATCTGCCGTGGCCTGTGCGAGGGCAGCAATGTCGTCCGCGCTCACGGCAGTTCCGGTGGGGTTGTTGGGCGATGCGAGAAGCACGACCGAGGGGCGCTGGTCCTCGATGGCGGCGGTGCTGGCTGCCATGTCGATCTGAAAATCATGCGTCCGCGGGACAGACACCAAGGTGGTGAAGGACTCTCGCGCGTATTCCGGATACATGGAATACGTCGGAGGAAACGAGAGCGCTACTCGCCCGGGTCCTCCGAAAGCGGCCATGATGTGGGACATCACTTCGTTTGATCCGTTGGCCACCCAGATGGACTCCACGCCGCACTCCGCGCTCGACTCCTGAGACAGATAGTCGGCGAGGGCCTGTCGCAACTCAAGGCACTCTCGATCGGGATACCGGTTCAAGGTCTGCGCGGCTTCGGTGACGGCGGCGCCCAGCGCACGCGCCAACTCAGGCGAGGGTGCGAAAGGGTTCTCGTTGACGTTGAGGCGAACATCGACATCGAGTTGTGGCGCTCCGTAGGGCACCAGGCCCCGCAAATCCTCCCGAACCGGCGGCTGAAACTCAGCCATCGTCGGCGTCGTGGAAACGAATGGTCACGGCGTCTCCGTGACCTGGTAGATCTTCGGCCTGCGCCAGGGCGACGACGTCGTCGGCAACGTCGGCCAGCGACGAACGGTCGTACTCGATGACGTGGATACCGCGCAGGAACGTTTGCACGGATAGACCTGAGGAGTGGCGCGCAGCACCCATTGTCGGAAGCACGTGATTGGACCCGGCGCAGTAGTCGCCGAGCGACACGGGCGCCCACGGGCCAACAAATATCGCGCCGGCGTTACGCACCCGCATAGCGACCTGGCGAGGTTCTTCGGTGTGGATTTCCAGATGTTCAGCGGCGTACGCGTCGACGACGGCCACACCCTGATCGACATCTCGAACCAGAATGATCGCGCTCTGCACTCCGGTCAAGGCTTCGGTGATGCGCTCCACATGCTTNGTGCTGGCAACCTGCGCCGCAACTTCCCGTTCGACCTCGTTGGCCAGACGCGCACTCGAGGTGACAAGGACGGCCGCGGCGATCACGTCGTGCTCGGCCTGACTGATGAGGTCTGCCGCCACGTACCGAGCGTCGGCGGAGTCATCGGCCAGGATCGCCACCTCGGTTGGGCCAGCCTCGGAGTCGATCCCGATGATTCCTTGCAGTGCTCGCTTGGCGGCCGTGACGTAGATATTCCCGGGTCCGGTCACGAGATCCACCGGCTCGCATGTGTCACCGTCGGGAAGGTCGATGCCGTAGGCCAGCATCGCGACCGCCTGGGCGCCTCCCACCGCGTAGATCTCCTCGACTCCCAGCAGCGAGCACGCGGCCAGGACCGTGGGGTGGGGCCACCCGTCGCCGTCCTTTTGAGGAGGACTGACGACAGCGAGCGAGGGAACTCCCGCCTCCTGGGCAGGGATCACGTTCATCACCACGCTGCTTGGATAGACAGCCCGCCCACCCGGGACATACAAGCCCACGCGAGATACCGGAAGCCAGCGCTCGGTCACCGTGCCCCCGGGAACCACCTCGGTTTCCACATCCACGCGCCGTTGGTCTTGATGGACCCTCCGGGCGCGCTCGATAGACACTTCCAGGGCCCGCCGCACCGACGGATCGAGACCGGCCAGTGCATCGGCGATCACCGAGGCGGGCACCCGTAATTGGTCAGGGCGGACCGAGTCGAAGCGTTCACACGCATCCAGAACCGCATCGGCACCCCTGACCCGGACGTCTTCGAGCACCGGTCGGATCACATCGCCTGCATCCGTCAGATCCATCGCGGCGCGCGGGACAACCGACCGCGGGTCGGCCGACGATTCACGCAAGTCGATGAGACGCAACACCCGACGCAGTCTACGCTCAATGAATGGACGAGTCCCTTCCGCTGTTTCCTCTGACAACGGCGCTCGTGCCGGGGTTGGTCCTCCCTCTTCACATTTTCGAGCCTCGGTATCGGATGATGGTGGAGGAACTGCTCGACAAGCCCGAGGACGAACGAGAGTTCGGCATCGTCGCCTTTCGGGAATCGCACACCTTGACGCCGAAGCAATCCTCCCCTGGTGTTGGGCCGGACGACCCATCGCCGGACGACCCATCGCCGAGCGACCCTTCGGCAGCAGACGCCGACCTTTACCCGGTGGGTGTGAGCGCGGTGATCCGCCAGGCAGAACGCCGCGACGATGGCCGCTACGACATTGTCACGATCGGATCCCGGCGCTTTCGGCTCGACAACGTGGATCGTTCGGCTCCCCTCGTGCGCGCCTCGGTGACCTTCCTTCCCGAGCCAGAGGTCGATTCCGATGATCCGCACGTGATGGTGGCCGTCCAGGCGGCCATGCAGGCATTCGATAAGTACCGCTCCATTTTGGGCGGTCGGTTGAACGAGGCCGATGACGATAGCGATGCCGACGACGATCAGGTCCCTACTGATCCTGCTGTCCTCAGTTACTTGATCACCGCCGCCCTCGTCGTCGATGGGTCCACGCGACAAGAACTACTTGCGACTCCCGACGCCGTCGCCCGGCTCCGACTCGGCACCCGGATTCTTTCCTCGGAATCCGCCTTGATCTCCGCCTTCGGCGCGATACCGGCGCTCGACTTACTCAACACGACTCCTTCGGAGAACTAAGTGGCGAACACGCCCCACCACTCGGCAGCAGCAACACCTGCGTTGGGGTTCTTGACTGAACGGGGTATTCCCCACGGCGTGCACACATTCGATCACGAGAGTTCGTCTCGTCGCGACCATCCCGACTATGCGATGGAGGCAGCCCGACTTCTCGGCGTGCCAGCCGAGGCCGTCTTCAAGTCCCTCGTGTGGTCGGTGGATGCACGTGCGGTGCTCGCTCTAGTCCCGGCGACAACAACGGTGTCTGCCAAACGTCTCGCGCGCGCCGTCGGCGGCAAGAAAGCCCACCTCGCGGACATCGCGTCGGCCGAACGCGTCAGCGGATCTGTCACAGGAGCGATCAGTCCTCTCGGGCTGCGGCAGGAATTGCCGGTCGTCATCGACGAGGAGGTCCTGCTGCACTCTGTCGTCTATGTCAGCGCGGGACGGCGGGGCCTCGAGATCTCCCTTGACCACCAGGACCTCATCGCCGCCACGGGTGCACGGGTAGCCGCGCTCAGCGCACCGACTGGAAACTAATCCGCGTGAGGTGACCGTCGAGCCACAAGCCAGTCGGCAATGGCGAGCACCAACACCACCGTGGCCGCGCTGATCGACCACACCAGGTAGACGCCGGGCATCGTCACCTCGAGAGGTGCATCGGTGACGAATTCCTCGCTGGTCGTCGCGATGAGACCTTGGATATCGACAGAGCCCAGCCGCGTTCCGACCTGCCACATGGCGAGCGTGCCGACCGCGCTGGCCAGGAGTCCGGCCACCAAGACTCCGAGGAGGTGACGACGGCGCATCGCTGCGAGGGCGACGGTGAGGACGAGCCCGGCGACCAGCGCCAGGGCCACGAAGGAGACATCTGCGGCGAGGTACTCCTCTGGCTGGTACCCCTGGGGTCTCGCGCCGTCTGGACGTACCGCCACCGTCGCCCGTGGTGCCAATCTCCACCACAGCACGCCGAGGGCAGCACCGCTCAACAGACCCGACACGACTCCCGCGATGACCAGCGACCATTCCGACCACTCGGGGCGCCGTGACCGGACGATCGGTGTGTCCGGCGCGCCATCCGGTGGCGCTCCATGGGAGGTCATCGTGAAACCGTACGGCACGTCACGACAAGCAGTTCGCTCCCAGCAATGCTTTGAGATCCCCGTACAGAGCGGCCGAGGGCGTCACGCGCAAGGCATCGTCGATTCTCAGGACTATTGTTTGCGTTCCACCCGTCAGGTGCAGGTGGACTTCGGTGGTGCCCGAATGTTGCCGGAGCACCTCTTTGAGTCGCTCGACGAGCGGTGGAACGCACCGACTCGCCGCGATAGACAACCGCAGCGGCCCACTTTGCGCCTCGGACAAGTCGGGGGATTCCACGTCCATGGCGATGACCCGCAGGCCGTCTTCATCCGTGCGCTCTACTCGCGCTCGGATGGCCACGATGGAGTCTTCGATGAGCGTTGTGGACACGGACGCGTACGTCTGCGGGAAGACCATGGCTTCGACGGATCCGTCCAGATCCTCCACCGTCGCGATGGCCCAGGCTGACCCCTTCTTGGTGGTCTTGCGCTGCACATTCGTCAGCANGCCCGCAACGGTGACGACCGTTGACTCCAACGANTCATCGGCANTAAGGGATGCGATCGAGACGTCGGAGATGTTCGCGAGAGCATGATCGAGACCATTCAGGGGGTGATCCGACACGTACAAACCCAGCATGTCTCTCTCGTGCGCCAACAGGACGGCCTTTTCCCACTCGCCCACCGGAACGGGGGTCTGTTCCGCGAGGCCGGTCGTCTCCCCTTCCCCCGCGAGACCCCCGAACAAGTCGTACTGGCCGGCTGCTTCTGCTCTCTTGATGTCAACCGCCGAGTCGATGACCAGTTCATGGANCGCTGCGAGGCCTTTGCGTGTGTGGCCCAGAGAGTCGAATGCGCCCGCCTTGATGAGCGACTCGACGACACGTCGATTGCATACGTGCACCTCGACCTTCGCCACGAAGTCATGGAAGTCGGTGAATCGGCCCCGCGAGCGCCGTGTCTCACTGATGGATAGAACGACACCTTCGCCGACATTGCGAATCGCCGACAATCCGAATCGAATGTCGCTTCCGCGCGCCGTATAAGCCGAGTCGGAATCATTAACATCCGGGGGCAACACCTTGATGCCCATCCGTCGACACTCGCCGAGGTAGATGGCGCTCTTGTCCTTGTCGTCTTGGACNCTCGTCAGNAGCGCGGCCATGTATTCCGCGGGNTAATTCGCCTTCAAGTACGCCGTCCAGTAGGACACCAGGCCATAGCCAGCCGTGTGGGCCTTGTTGAAGGCGTAGTCCGAGAACGGGACCAGAATCTCCCACAGGGTGTCGATCGCCGAATCGCTGTATCCCTTGGAGCGCATCCCCTCTTGGAAAGGAGTGAACTCCTTCTTCAGGATCTCCTTCTTCTTCTTGCCCATCGCGCGACGCAAGAGGTCGGCTTTGCCTAGTGAGTAACCGGCCAACTCTTGGGCGATGGCCATGACCTGCTCTTGGTAGACGATCAATCCATACGTGTCACCGAGAATCTCCGACAAGGGCTCTGCCAGTTCCGGGTGAATGGGAACGACCGGCTTCCTGCCGTTCTTTCGATCCGCGTAGTCATTGTGTGCATTGGCACCCATGGGTCCGGGTCGGTAGAGGGCCAGGACAGCGGAAATATCTTCGAAGCTGTCCGGTTGCATGGAGCGCAAGAGTGAGCGCATGGGTCCGCCGTCGAGCTGGAAGACGCCGAGTGTGTCTCCACGTGAAAGCAACTCGTATGTGGTCGGGTCGTCCAGCGTCAAATCCTCGAGTACCAGCCGGTCTCCGGTGTTCTTCTCGATGTTGTCGAGGCAATCTTCGAGCACCGTCAGGTTGCGAAGACCGAGGAAATCCATCTTCAACAGGCCGAGCGTCTCGCAGGCACCCATATCGAATTGCGTGATGATCGCGCCATCTTGCTCGCGTCGCCACACAGGAATGACATCCACAAGGGCCTCGCGGGAAAGGATCACTCCGGCAGCGTGAACTCCCGGCTGACGCTTCAGCCCCTCGAGACCTTTGGCTGTGTCAATGATTTGGCGGGCCTCGGCGTCGGATTCATACAGCGACCGGAAGTCCTTCGCTTCCGCATAGCGATCATCTGTCGCGTCGAAGGCGCCGGCAAGGGAAATGTCCTTGCCCATGACCGACGGTGGCATCGCCTTGGTGATGCGTTCTCCCACGGCATACGGGAATCCCAGAACGCGCGCACTGTCTTTGATGGCTGCCTTTGCCTTGATGGAGGCATAGGTAACGATCTGAGCGACTCGCTCTTCGCCGTATTTCTCCGTGGCGTAGCGGATCATGTCCGAGCGTCGGCGTTCGTCGAAATCGATGTCGATATCCGGCATCGAGATGCGTTCAGGATTCAAGAATCTCTCGAAGAGCAATCCGTGTTTGATCGGATCGAGTTCGGTGATTCCCAGCGCGTANGCGATCATGGCGCCGGCGGCCGACCCTCGGCCTGGACCGACTCGGATCTTGTTGTCGCGGGCGTAGCGAACGAGATCAGCGACCACGAGAAAGTAGCCGGGGAATCCCATCTGAGAAACAACACCCANCTCGTACTCCGACTGCTGGCGGACATCGTCGGGAACTGAGCCCTGGTAACGAACCTCCAGGCCACGCTCTACCTCTGCCCGCAGCCAGGTCTCTTCGGTGTACCCGTCCGGCACTGGGAACTGCGGCATCAGGTTGGCTCCCTCGTCGAAGGAAACCTCGCATCGCTCCGCAATGAGCAATGTGTTGTCGCATGCCTCGGGGAGTTCGGACCACACCGAACGCATCTCGGCAGCGGACTTCAGGTAGAAGTCCCGGGCGTCAAATCGAAACCGCTTGGGGTCGTCCATTGTCGTCCGCGTTCCGACGCACAACAACACCTCGTGGGTATCCGCATCCGACTCGTGCACGTAATGCAGATCGTTGGTGGCCACCAACGGCAAGTTCAGGTCCCGTGCGATGCGGATCAGGTCTTCTCGAAACCTTCGCTCGATTGCCAAGCCGTGGTCCATGACTTCGCAGAAGTAGTTTTCCGGGCCGAGGATGTCGCGAAAATCGGCCGCGGCAGCGCGCGCCTTCTCGTACTGACCCGCCTGCAGCCAGCGATTGACCTCCCCGCTGGGGCACCCGGTCGTACCGATCAATCCGGCACCGAACCGATCGAGCAACTCTCGGTCGAAGCGCGGCTTGTGGTACTGCCCTTCAAGGCTGGCCAAAGACGACAAGCGGAAGAGGTTGTGCATGCCCAGGGTGGATTCCGCCCACACCGTCATGTGGGTGTAACTGTGTTTGCCTCGGCCGGCGCCTGGATCCTCCGGCGTTCCCTCGTCGAACCCTCCGCCGAAATCAAAAGGTTTACGTTCGGCTCGACCCTGGGGCGCGTAATAGCCCTCGAGGCCGATGATCGGCTTGAGTCCGGCACCCCGGGCCTTCGTATAGAAGTCGTACGCGCCGTAAAGGTTTCCGTGGTCGGTCATTGCGATGGCCGACATACCGAGACGACTGGCCTCAGCCATCAGATCGTCGAGTCGAGCAGCACCGTCGAGCATCGAGTACTCGGTATGTACGTGAAGATGGACGAATTCGTCCGACGTCATCCCGATCCCCCACCGGTCACCGTGAACGGTGACTCATATNGGCAGCGGGACATCGTCCAACTCTATGCCCGAACCGGCTAGCCGCTCAGCCCGACAAGCCGACCTGCAGCCGCNCCAGGGCCTGCTCAAGATCTATCGGGTACGGGCTTTCGAACGACACGTTCTTCCCCGTATGCGGATGCTCAAATCCCAATCGTCTCGCGTGTAACCACTGTCTCGTGAGCCCCAATTCTTTCGCCACTGTCGGATCCGCGCCGTAGGTCACATCCCCGACACACGGATGGCGCATCGCCGCCATATGGACCCGAATCTGATGCGTACGCCCTGTTTCGAGATGCACTTCGACCAGCGACGCTCGAGGCCACGCTTCGAGTGTTTCGTAATGGGTCACGCTCTCCCGGCCGCCAGCAACGACGGCCCACTTGTAATCCTTGGATGGATGTCGGTCGATGGGGGCATCGATCGTCCCCACCAGCGGGTCAAGAAAACCATGCACGACTGCGTGGTACTGCTTGTCCACCGTCCGTTCCTTGAACTGTCGCTTGAGCGAGGTGTATGCCGCCGCGCTCTTGGCTACAACCATCGCCCCCGTCGTCCCAACATCGAGCCGGTGCACCACGCCCTCGCGCTCCGCTGCTCCGGCCGTCGCCAGAGCATGCCCGGCGGCGGACAAGGAAACGGTCACCGTGGGCCCCGACCAACCCGGGCTCGGATGAGCGGCAACACCTGCCGGCTTGTCGATCACGACAACGTCGTTGTCCTCCCACAGAATCGGAATCTCCACCGAGGGTGCGTTGGTCGACGGTCCCGCGAACGGCCCGGCCTCTGATCCGCCGCCGTCGGACGCGTCGCGCGTCTCGCCCATCTCGCGGATTTCGATCATCTCGCCGGGAGCAAGACGATGTGACTTGGCGACCACACGGCTTGCGACCTGGACGGCTCCGCTTTCCACGAGTGCACTCGAACGTGCCCGCGACAACCCCAGCATCGTCGCGAGCGCGACGTCGATCCTTTCTCCCTCAAGCCCCTCAGGCACCGGGAGAATCCGACTCATGGGCCGCTCCCGGCCGCGGGTGTGTCGTCATGACGTAAGTCGTCTTCTTGAATCGGCTCATCCGTGGACATCNGCGCTTGCGATGCAGACTCCNCTGATCTCGAGTCATTCGAGCTNGAGNCGTCCGAGCTNGAGNCGTTCGAGCTTGAGCCATTCGAGCTTGAGCCATTCGGTTCCGACTCCGATAGCGGGATGCCGCNCCACGCCAGGATGATCATCGCCACCGCCGAACACGTGATCGCCATATCGGCCACGTTGAAGACAGGAAAGTTTGGAAGGCCGATGAAGTCGACCACCGAACCCAACCCCGGGCCCGGAGGTCGCGTGAGTCGATCGATCAAGTTTCCGAGTAACCCACCAAGCAACCCACCGAGTGCCAGGGCCCACGCACGGGAGGTGATTGTTCGCGCGAACCGAACGATGACGATTCCCACCACGACGGCAACGATGGTGAATATCCAGGTGTATCCGGCTCCCATCCCCCATGCCGCCCCGGTGTTCTCGACATACGTCAAGCGCAGGAGCGGATCGATGATGTAGAGGGGCCCTTCGTCACTCTCGATGCGGGGTTGGAGATGGGCCACAGCCCACGCCTTAGTCACCTGGTCGATAAGAACGATGCCCACGGCGGTTCCGGCGAGCACCGCCAGTACGGATCGGTGGGCGCCTTGAAACACTTCGCCAGCCTATGTCCGTGACCGCCAGTGCCTAGAGCCGCTCTTCGGCTTCCTTGCACTCGAGGCGGAGCGTGGCTCGCGGGAAGGCCTGTAGTCGGTACTTGCCGATCGGCTTGCCACAGTTCTCGCACTCCCCATAGGAACCGTCAGCTATACGAGCCAACGCGTGATTGACCTGCTCGAGCATGTCGCGCGCGTTGTTGGCGAGAGACATCTCGTGCTCTCGCTCGAAGGTCTTGCTCCCTGCATCGGCTTGATCGTCACCCGCTCCGTCTCCAGAATCGCGGATCAGATCGGCGAGACNCTTTTCGGCGATAGCAATTTCCTCGAGTAGTCGCTCGCGGTCGGCGATCAGTTCGGCGCGCACAGCCGCAAGCTCTGAGTCCGTCCACGGTGACTCGTCCTCGCGAACAACGGGGCGCTTCTTCGTCACCCTCTTAATCGGCGCCTTCTTGGGGGCTGCCTTCTTTGCAGGAGTCGACCTCTTGGGGGCCTTCTTCGGGGCCGACTTCTTCGCGGGAGCCTTCTTGACAGCCGACTTCTTGGGGACCTTCTTCGCGGCCGACTTCTTCGCGGGAGCCTTCTTGACAGCCGACTTCTTGGGGACCTTCTTCGCGGCCGCCTTCTTCGCGGNAGCCTTCTTCGCGGGAGCCTTCTTCGTGGCCGCCATCGTGATCTCCTCAGTTGCCGTTCCGCTGCCCGCCCGCACCCGCCAGGACGTTTCCCTCAGGCCGACGCGCTGCTGCGTGCAGGAATGGTAGGGGTGGTTTCACGGTCACGGGTCACCGGCACGCCGACCCAGACGACTATCCTGCCCGTTCGGACAGGAGGCGCCATGTACAAGGCCGTGCCCGTGCAGATCGATCTGCCGGCCATGGAGCACCAGATTCTGGATCTGTGGGATCAAGAATCGGTGTTCGAGCGCTCCCTTGCGCAAGCCGAGGGGCGCCCCCTGTGGACCTTCTACGAGGGTCCTCCCACGGCCAACGGCACCCCCGGAGCCCACCACGTGGAAGCACGTGTCTTTAAGGACATCTTCCCTCGCTACCGCACAATGAAGGGGTACTTCGTGCCCCGCCAAGCAGGGTGGGACTGCCACGGATTGCCCGTCGAACTCGCGGTCGAGCGCGAACTCGGNTTCAGCGGCAAGCAGGACATCGAGAACTACGGGATCGCCNAATTCAATGAANGGTGTCGCGAATCCGTTCTCCGCCACGTCGACGAGTTCACCCACATGAGCAAGCGGATGGCGTTCTGGGTGGACACCGACTCTGCCTACTGGACGATGGATCGGGACTACGTCCAAAGCGTCTGGTGGTCGTTGAAAGAGATCTTCGACGCAGGTTTACTCGTGCAAGACCACCGCGTCGCGCCGTACTGCCCACGGTGCGGGACCGGACTGAGCGACCACGAGCTCGCCCAAGGCTACGAAACGGTGGTCGACCCATCGGTCTACGTTCGCTTCCCTATCGACGACGGACCCCTGCAG
This sequence comes from Micrococcales bacterium, assembly GCA_002728915.1. Lineage (GTDB taxonomy): Bacteria > Actinomycetota > Actinomycetes > S36-B12 > S36-B12 > S36-B12. Next base: position 45,188 of record PBWE01000021.1, on the reverse strand, counting down.
GAGCGTTACCCGTCCGCGGCCCTCTTGGTGTGGACGACGACGCCGTGGACGCTTGTGTCGAATACGGCGGTGGCCGTCCGACCAGACGCCACGTACGTAGTCGTGAAAACTGCGAACAATGAGCATCTCGTTGTCGCACATGAGCTCGTGTCGCACGTCTTCGGCGACAGTGACGTCGAGATCGTCGAGGAGTTCGCTGGGTCGCACCTCGAGCGCACCCGATACCGGCGTCCCTTCGACCTCGTGGACATCCCTGACTCCCACTACGTCATCCTCGCCGACTACGTCACGACAGATGATGGAACAGGACTGGTGCACCAGGCGCCGGCCTTCGGCGCAGACGACCTCGCGAGTTGTCGCAGCTACGGGCTTCCCGTCGTCAACCCGATCAATCCAGACGGCACCTTCGTCGACGAGACGCCGCTGGTGGGCGGAATGTTCTTCAAGACCGCCGACGAAGTACTCGTAGCCGATCTCGACGAGCGGGGTCTACTCTTTCGCCGAAACCCCTACGAGCACTCCTACCCTCACTGCTGGCGATGCCACACGCCGCTTCTGTACTACGCGCAGCCGTCCTGGTACGTCAAGACGACAGCCGTCAAGGAAGCACTTCTGGCGCAAAACGAGCAGACCAACTGGTACCCGCCCACCATTAAGTGGGGCCGCTACGGCGACTGGCTCACCAACAACGTGGACTGGGCCTTGTCACGCAACAGGTACTGGGGAACGCCGTTACCTATTTGGCGATGCGAAGCTGGACACCTCACGGCCATTGGATCGCTCGAGGAGCTGTCGTCGCGGGCCGGTAGGGACGTCGACGATCTTGATCCGCACCGCCCGTTCGTCGACGATGTCGCGATTCAGTGTCCAGAGTGCGAGAACACGGCGAATCGCGTGCCGGAGGTCATCGACTGCTGGTACGACTCCGGCGCCATGCCGTTCGCCGCACTGGGGTACCCGCGCAAGAATGCAGAAGAGTTCGCGCAGCAGTACCCCGCCGACTTCATTTGCGAGGCGATCGATCAAACCCGTGGTTGGTTCTATTCCTTAATGGCCGTCGGGACTCTTGTCTTCGGAGAATCGTCATACAAGAACGTCGTTTGCCTCGGCCACATCTTGGACGAAGACGGCCGCAAGATGAGTAAGCACCTCGGGAACGTGCTCGAACCCATCCCCCTGATGGACACGCACGGCGCTGACGCAGTGCGCTGGTTCATGCTGGCCTCCGGCTCTCCTTGGCAAGCCCGTCGCGTCGGTCACACGGCGATTGCCGATGTGGTCCGCCGAACACTCCTTACCTACTGGAACACCGTTTCCTTCCAATCGCTGTATGCAAGAACCGCNGAATGGTCTCCATCGACGGGAGCGCCGGCNNCCGAGGAGCGCCCACTCATNGACCNGTGGGTGCTNTCGGAAGGAGCACGGGTTGCCCGGGATGTGGACGATGCCCTGGACAATTTCGATACCCAGCGCGGCGGCCGGATACTCGCCGAATACATCGACGATCTCTCCAATTGGTACGTACGCCGCTCGCGCAGACGCTTCTGGGATGGAGACGAGTCCGCACTGGCTACCCTCCACGAAGCTCTCCGCATCGTCACTTTGTGCCTGGCTCCGTACACACCGTTCATTGCCGAACGCGTGTGGCAAGACCTGTTCCGAGCAACCGACGATCAGGCTCCGATATCCGTGCACCTGGCGTCGTGGCCATCGCTGGAGAACGCGACCATCAACGATGACCTGCGCGACAACATGGCACTCGTGCGCAGAGTCGTCGAACTTGGACGGGCAGCCCGGGCCACGAGCAGCGTCAAGACGCGGCAGCCGCTCTCGCGCGCCCTAGTGTCCGCACCCGGCTGGGCGCAACTCCCCGACGAACTTGTCGCCGAGGTTGCCGACGAACTCAACGTGCGCGTCGTTGAGGTCCTCGGGGAGGAAGCCGGGCTGGTGGACGTCGTGGTCAAACCGAACTTCCGCGAACTAGGAAAGCGCTTCGGGAAGCACACGCCGGTTGTCGCCCAGGCAATAACCGATGTCGAGCCCGCCACGCTGGCGAACAGCGTTCGTGCCNGTGGTTCGTTTTCGCTCANGGTGGATGGCAAAAGTGAAGACGTCTACGCCGACGACATNATCGTGACAGAGTCGCCCCGCGAAGGGTGGACGGTCGCCAGTGACGCAGAAGAGTCGGTCGCCATCGATCTTCACATCGACGACGAACTCCGGCGTGCGGGCCTTGCACGCGAACTGATCCGAGGAATCCAAGAGACGCGCAAGTCTCTGGGNTTCGACATCTCGGATCGAATCTCACTGACGTGGAGCTCACACGACAGCGAGATCGAGACCACTTTCGCCGAACACGGTGCATCGATCGCCTCGGAGGTTCTCGCCACCGCCGTCGAACGCCGCGACATGCCAGCCGACTACGACCCAATGGAAACCGACCTACCCGTGTCGGTCGGGATCGCCCGAAACTCCTAGCCAGGTGGGGAATCCGCCGACCCGTCAGGCGCGTCAATGTCGAGATCGTCGACGAGGGCGAGCTGTCGGGTGAGCATTTCTCGCACACGATCGCGAATCGCAACCAAACCCTCCTCGCCTGCCGGTGGAACATCACTAACAACGACGTTTTCTGTCGTCGACGCACCATCGTCGGTAGGAGTAATGACAGTGGCGTGNCCTTCATCGGGAGCAGCGACCGGCGTTGACTGGGCTTCCTGGAGTTCGCGCTGGGCCGCCGCTAAGCGCCCTTGCAGCTGCTGAACCTGAGAGCGGAGNGCCTCGACTTCATCACCGAGTCGCTGGCCTTCGCTTGACGCGTGGGCGATGGTGTCTTCCACTTGGTCGAGGAACGCATCGACCTCGGCCAGGTTGTACCCGGCTCGAATACGTGTGGTTCCGAATCGGGCGTCACGAACATTCTGTGCGCTCAAGGTCACGATCTCGACCCTAAAGCAAGACGACAAAATTGATGAGGATCTGAACCCCTAATATGAGAATGAGAAACGCCAAATCGAGCGAGACGCTGCCGAGTCGCAGCGGTGGGATCACCCGTCGAAGGGCGCGGAGGGGAGGGTCCGTGATTGCGTACACGAATTCGGCGATCAACAGCAGAGGTCCCCGAGGCTGCCAGGATCGCGCGAAAATCCGGACGAAGTCCAAAACTAGGCGGGCAATCAAGACAAGCCAATAGAGCCACAGGACAGTGCCCAGGATCTGACCGAAGATGCTCACCTCTTCGAAACTCCTCTCACGGCTTCGTCAACTTTGATTGAAGAACCCATCCTCGGCTATCTGTGCCCGCGCCTGATCCCCGAGATCGACGTTGGCCGGTGAGAGCAGGAAGACCTTGCCGGTAATGCGTTCGATCGTGCCGTGCAGTCCATAAACCAGGCCGGCCGCAAAATCGATGATGCGCTTGGCGTCCATCTCATCCATGTCGCCCAGGTTCATGATGACCGGCACTCCAGCGCGAAATTCCTCACCGATGCGACGCGCGTCGTTGTAGGAGCGGGGATGGATGGCTTCGATGCGGCTCAGGTCTGCCATCGCGGGGCGTCCCACCGCTACTGACGACGGGGCGCGATCGGTGGCGGAATCTGGCCTGATGGTCCGAACGCCTCGAGGCTCGTTGATAGGCCGCACGCTGCGTGCCTCGTACGCATCATCATCGGCCTCGTACCGATCCCGGGAACTCCGGCGGCTGTTGCGATCCCGGCGGGATTCCCGAGCCGGCTCCTCGTAGTCGTCATACTCGTCGTAATCCTCGTACGAGGCGTCCTCCACCAACCCGAGGTAAACGGCCATCTTGCGCATTGCGCCAGCCATCGCCCACCTCCGTGATGTCGTTTTTCGCCCTCACGGACGCGCNAGCGGCGACCGTGAATTACTTCTCCTCTGACGCTACTGCACCGGAGGGCGTTCCCCGAGTATCGCTCCNCCGATACGCACCTGTGTCGCCCCTGCGGCGACGCCGGCTTCGAGGTCGTTGCTCATGCCAGCCGAGATCTCTCGGGCATGCGGCCAGGAGGTTCGCAAACGCGCCGAAATCTCGCGCAACCGATCGAATGCCGCCCGTGGATCCATGCCGGTGTCCGGGTGGGGTGCCACCGCCATGACGCCCGCCAGGTGCAGAGCCTCGTGCCTAGTTACAGCCTCGGCGAGGGATTCGACGTCATCGGGATCGACTCCCCCGCGCCCCGGGTCAGGAATCGGATCCACGCTCACCTGCAGCAGGACCTGCACCGGTTTTCTATCGAATCGTTCCACGGCACCGGCAAGAGGCNCGATGAGTTCATGCCGGTCGATCGATTCNACGACGTCCGCCCATCGTGCAACGGACGACACTTTGTTGCGCTGTAAGCGACCGATCATGTGCCAGCGGAGGTCTTCGCTGCTCACATCGGCACGTTTGGCTCGGGCCTCTTGATCTCGGTTTTCTCCGACATCGGTGACTCCGAGTTCGGCGAGGAGCGAAACGTCACTGGCAGGGAAGGTCTTCGTCACAACGACAAGTTGAACCTGGTCGTCGTCTTCCCTTCGACCAGCAGCGATCCGCGCAGATTCGATGCGCTCGTGAACATCATGAAGTCTCTGCGCCAGGACCTCTCGCCTTGTCGCCGTCACGATTCGTCCGCATCGTTCGACGTGGCAGAGACCACGGCAAGTGCCTGTCGACCCGAACGCCCACTGCGAGCCTGTGNCATTGAACGGCGATAGCTGAACCATGTTGCCGATTCATACGTGCACTCCCTGCCCTGCAGGAGTTCTTCGCCGTCGATAGCGACACCCAGTTCCATGAGCCGCTCCTTGCTTCCGGCGCGAATGTCGATGCCAAAGCCCTCGTCTTTCTGCTCGTGCGGAGCCCACTGCGAATGTACGGGTTGCTGCACCCCAGTTACCAGAGCCGCGTGCGCGACACGATCGCTCACCGCCGCTCGCACCGCATCGTGCCGCTCGGCATCCACTCGGTAGCACTCACCACAGATCGCAGGACCAAGAACCGCACCGATGTTTTCTGCTCCGTCGCTGGTCATCTCGGCGACTACTGATCCGATCACGTCCTCCACGAGTCCNTTCCATCCGCAGTGTGCGACGCCGAGCACAGGCGTGCCGTCGCGTCGATGACCATGGAGACCGATGATGGCGCAGTCGGCACCCAACGCCACCAAGCCGATGTCGTTCCTATCGGTCGCCAGCGCATCGACGTCAGCGAACGTNTCCGGGGTTGTCACCCATGCCACATCAGCGCCGTGCGACGCGCGAATGAAGGCCAGCCCCTCCTTCGCCTTCAGAGCCGATGCCAAGTGCCGTCGATTGGTCTGCACCGCATCTTCGTCGTCACCGACATGATCGGCGAGATTTCCCGCAGCGAAGTCACCGACGCTGCGCCCACCATCGGCTCGTGAGATCACGTACATACACGACGCACCCAATGACGCGTGACGTGGACACGACCACGTGCCGGCGAGTGTCCGTAGGTCGGGGAAGGCCCTACTGCCACTCGCGTCTGTTGCCACGCGCTACCTCAGGAAATCTGGAACGTCCAAGTCGTCATCAGAATCGGCGAATACCGTTGCCTTCGGCTGTTGCACGGCCGGGATATCTCCCGTCGCATCGGTGGATCGAGCAGGAGCTGCCACCTTACGGACCGGAGGCTCACCACCTTCGAAACCCGCAGCGATGACCGTCACGCGAACCTCATCACCCAGGGTGTCGTCAATGACAGCACCGAAGATGATGTTCGCCTCGGGATGAGCGGCGTCACTGACGAGGCGAGCGGCCTCGCTGATCTCGAACAGGCCCAGGTCACTACCGCCGGAGACCGACAACAACACCCCGTGGGCTCCATCGATTCCCGCTTCGAGGAGGGGGCTGGAAACGGCCTTTTCTGCGGCCTGCGTCGCCCTATCCTCGCCTCGCGCCGACCCGATGCCCATTAATGCAGATCCAGCCGCGTGCATCACGCTCTTGACGTCGGCGAAGTCCAAATTAATCAATCCGGGTGTCGTGATCAGATCCGTGATGCCCGAGACACCCTGCAGCAGAACGTGATCGGCTTGCCGGAACGCGTCGATCACGCTGATCTCGCGATCTGCTAAGGACAACAGGCGATCGTTCGGAATGACGATGAGCGTGTCGACCTCGGTGCGCAGATCCTCGACGCCCTGGTCGGCCTGCACTTGCCGACGGCGACCTTCGAAGCCGAACGGTCGCGTGACTACGCCGATGGTGAGCGCTCCGAGGGACCGGGCAACCTGGGCAACGATCGGTGCTCCACCGGTGCCGGTTCCACCGCCTTCTCCCGCAGTGACAAAGACCATGTCGGCGCCCTGGAGGACTTCCTCGATCTCCTCGATGTGATCTTCCGCCGCCTTGCGCCCAACCTCCGGGTTCGCGCCAGCTCCGAGGCCTCGCGTCAACTCCCGNCCGATGTCGAGCTTGACGTCGGCGTCGCTCATCAAGAGCGCCTGCGCGTCGGTATTAATGGCGATGAACTCCACGCCCTTCAAGCCGACCTCAATCATGCGGTTGACCGCATTCACGCCACCGCCGCCAATACCGACGACCTTGATTACTGCCAAGTAGTTTTGAGGAGCCGCCACTGCTGCTCGTCCTTTCCTCCACGTCGACGCGAGGGGGCGCATCGACTCGTGCGGCTCGAAGCCCAAGTCTCAACCTTTACTTCAGGCTGAAACATCGTCTGGCCCTGAGCCGGCGGGAGGGTAGGGGGTGCGACACCTTCGACGCAAGACGAAAAGCAGAAAGTTTCTTTTTTTTTATTTCTTGGGGCCCTTTTCTCCAAAAGTGGCCGGTAGCGATGGCGCGCTGACATCGTAAGCCTGGGCGCGGCGCGGCAACAACGAGCGCAGAACCTCTACCTTGAACTCCGTTTCCTGGGAATTTCCCCAGCGCACGATCGACTTGTTCCTGAGTCCCAAACGAATGTCATCGACGCTCAACGCCTGGATCACCCGGACCCGCTTCTCCAGATCAGCGGGAAGGGAAGACGCGACCTTTACTGCCTCGGCAATGGCGCCCTCGTCACCACGGATGATCGGACCAGTGAGCCACAACCCTCCGGGTGGATCGAAGATGTTCCCCTCGGCATCGACACCCCGACGATCCTCGCCTTGCATGACAACGGCCACCGGAGACCGTTCGGTCACGGCGATCACGACATCCTCTGGCCATGCGCGCCGAACCTCAACCGATGCCACCCACGGCAGCTCNAGCACGCGAGCCTGGGCCGAAGCGGTATCCAGGCGCGCGATCGGCGTACCGACCGGGATGGATGCAGCCGATCGAACCTCTTGCCCGCCCACCAATTCCCCCTCGTCGCTCAAGCCAATGACCGATACCTGATGCACAGCAAGCAGCGACGAGAACCAGGCTGCCCACNCGGCGCCGCCGATCAGCGCCACCACCAGCACGAGGCTGGCCAATCGCCACCATCGTCGCCGCTGCGNCCGCGCCACCCAACGATCGGCGACCGCGCGCCGCCGACGACGCCTGCGCGTGAACCGGAACCGTCGCCGGCGGACTTTCCGTTTCGGNCCGGCTGCGCGCTCGTTGCTGGTTTCCGGGTCTGGTCCCGACGTCGAGGCAGGCACACTGTTCCGCTCGAGCCTCGGGTTGTCGATCACCGTCATAGCCGACTCCGGAGGCGATCGAGGACTTCGGTGCCCAGCATTCCAATATCTCCGGCGCCGAGGGTCATCACGATGTCACCGGCATGTGCGCGATCGGCGAGGATCCCGGCGACGGCGGTCCAAGACGGTTCGTAAATCGCGTCGTCCTCGGGCAGGGGAACATTCGCCGCGAGGGTTTGTCCGCTGGCACCGGGAATCGGCACCTCACCGGGAGCAAATACTTCAAGGACTACCGCCACGTCCGCCAAGCCGAGGGCTTGCCCGAATTCCTGCACGAACATCGCCGTCCGGTAGTAGTGATGGGCTTGAAACGCGACGATGACCCGGCCGGTGCCGACCACTTCGCGGGCCGCTCGCAAGGTCGCGTCGATTTCCGTTGGGTGGTGGGCGTAGTCGTCATAGACACGGACCCCCGCCACTTCACCTTTGAAGTCGAAACGTCGACGGGTTCCTGAAAACGATTCGAGTCCTCGCCGAACATCCACGTCGGCGAATCCGAGCCCCGTCGCCGCAACGTAGGCGGCCAGGGCATTGAGAGCGTTGTGTCGACCGGGTACCTGGAGGGCAATCCGACCGAGTCGAACTCCGTCTTTGGCGACGGTGAAACTCCAACCGTCTATGTCTTGGATGGGGTCGATCATGCGAACCGTGGCATCGTCACTCTCGCCGTAACTGCGAACATCGATGCCCTCGGCGACAAGCCGTTCGCCCATCGCGCGGGCGCCCGGGTCGTCGGCGCAGATGACAATGAACCCGCCCGCAGCCGCGATCTGTCGTCCAAAATCGTCGAAGGCGTTTTCAAGCGCGTCGAAGGTCTCCCAATGATTCAAGTGGTCGGATTCGACGTTCGTGACGATCCCCACAACCGCCGGCAGCGCGAGGAACGAACCATCGCTCTCGTCGGCTTCCACGACGAACAGTTCCCCCGTACCCAGGTGCGCATTCGACCCTGATTCGTTCAACTCGCTACCGATCACGAACGATGGATCAGCACCACACGCTTGCAGGGTGACGGTCAACATCGACGTAGTCGTCGTCTTCCCATGTGTTCCCGACACCGCGACCCCACGTCGACCGCTCATGACCGACGCCAGGGCCGTGGCGCGAGACATCTCTGGGATCGAATGCTCTCGCGCGAACCGACGCTCGGAATTCGACTCAGGGATAGCCGTCGAGTAGACGAGGGTGTCTGCGGTTATCGACTTCTGGTGCCCGACCGACACCTCGATGCCCAGGGCCCGCAAAGAATGCACTCGCCGTGATTCCTTAGCGTCACTGCCTGTGACATGCACCCCGCGGGCAGCAAGGATGCTCGCGATCCCCGACATTCCGGCTCCACCGATTCCGACGATGTGCACGCGACCGAGGTCGGCCAGATCCGCCCCGTTCATCACCGACCCTTCCGTCGCCGCTCGACGACGTCGCCTATCCACCGCACCATCGCCTCACCGGCGTTCCGGTCACCGAGAGAGCGGGCAGCCGACGCCATCGTCCGGAGCCGACCTTCATCCTGTACCAGGGTGAGCGCCGTGGTCGTGAGCCACTCCGATGTCACAGCCTCATCCGCCACCTGCAATCCCCCACCTGCATCCACGATCGGGCGTGAATTTCCCGCTTGCTCGCCGTTTCCGATAGGTAGGGGCACGTAGATGGCCGGCACACCGACCGCTGTCAATTCCGCGCAGGTCATTGCTCCGGATCGACAAACAACAAGATCGGCGGCTGCATAGGCCCTATCCATCTGATTGATGTATGCGACGGGTCGATAGTTCGGGTGCGGGTCTGGGAGCAGATTGTTCCTGCCCACGGCATGCAGAACGCTGACTCCGGCGTCCGTCAGCGCCTGGATGCTGCCGGCGACGACTTCGTTCAGGTGTCGGGCTCCTTGGCTTCCGCCGAAAATCAAAACAACCGGTCCCTGTTCGGGAAGGTCCCACATCCCTCGTGCCACGCTACGTTGTTCTGCGACGTTGAGTTGTGCCACCGATGGACGAAGGGGAAGCCCCATAGGCCGGGCGTGGGCGAGCACCCCAGGATGGACGCTCGCGACGTTCTTCGTCCATTTCGCTCCGAGCACGTTGGCGAATCCAGCGCGAGAGTTTGCTTCGTGGATGACTAAGGGAGTGCGCGTCAACCACGCAGCCGCGTAGCCAGGCACGGCTGCGTAACCCCCGAAGCCCACCACCACGTCCGCTGAAACCTCACGCAGATGGGCCGCGGCCTGCCACACACCCTCGATGGTCAAGAACGGGAAGGCGACTGCGCTTGCAGAGAGGCGTCGAGGAAAAGGCTGCGCGGTGGTGGCTACCAACGCGTATCCACGCGCGGCCACGAGTTCTCCTTCAAGGCCCCGGCTGCCACCGACAAAAGAGACGGCGGTTGTGGGATCACGTTGCACGAGAAGGTCAGCCGTCGTGAGAGCGGGTTCGAGGTGACCGGCTGTACCACCGGCAGCGAAGACCACGTGCATGGCGACGGACCGCTATCGGCGCCGCAGGGCCTGGGCCGTGCTGCGTCGTCGCAACGCGCGTCGGGCACCGGGCTCTTGACGAGCAAAGGCCATAAGCATGCCGATGGCTGTCAGAGTGGGAATCAGCGATGACCCTCCGTAGGAGACCAGTGGAAGGGTGACTCCCGCAACGGGAAGAAGTCCGAGGACCCCGCCGATGTTCACCACGGCCTGCACCACGATCCACGCCCCGACCCCGGCAGCGGCGTAGCGAACGAAGGAATCATCGGTGTTCCGGCTGAGACGAAAGACCGCAAAGGCAAGCAGTGAGAACAACGCCAACACGATCAACGTTCCCAGCAGCCCGAGCTCTTCACCGATCACGGGGTAGATGAAGTCTGTGTGGGCCTCCGGCAACGTCCCCCACTTTTCTCGGCTGGCACCGAGCCCCACTCCCCAAAAGCCTCCGGTACCGAGCGCGTATTGCCCTTGGGTGACCTGCCAACCGACCCCCAATCGATCCGAGCCAGGATTGAGCCAGGACAGGATGCGGTCCATGCGATAGGGCGCGGCCAACGAGAGAATCCACACTCCCACGGCACCCACCGCTGCGAAAACGGCGAAAACCCGTAGCGGCGCCCCGGCGGCGAAGAGAATGCCCGCGAGGATGGCTCCCAGCATCACCGTGTTCCCGAAGTCACCCTCGGTGAGAACCAACACCATCATCACGACTGCTACCGGCACGATTGGAATGAGCAGGCCACGCCAGGTGTCGAGCCGGCGAGACCGCCGCGACAGCACTTCCGCGCCCCACACGACAAGCGCGAGTTTCGCGATTTCACTCGGCTGGAGCCTGAAAGGGCCGAAGATTTCGATCCAGTTGCGTTGTCCGGCGACTTCGACGCCGATGATGAGGACAGCCACCAGCAATCCAAAGGCGACGAGCAGCAATGGCCACGCGAAGGCACGCCAGAACTGCACGGATGTGCGAGCCGCAAAGAACATCGCAACGGCGCCGAGCAGGGCGAAGAAGGCCTGGCGTTGCGCGAGGGTGTAGGGAGATCCGAAGACGCGGACACTTTCGATGCTCGATGCCGACATCACCATGATCAGGCCGAGGAGAAGCAAAAGCAACGCCGAACCCATCAGCAGGTAATACGCGCTCAGGGGGTGACGGGCGAGTAGCGCCAGCGGGGAGGTTGATCCGCCCTGGCCGGGGCTCGTGGATCGCTCGGATACCTCCGGCGTCTGGCTGCTCATGACGGCGAGCCCTGCTGCAGCACAGCATCAGCGAAGGCACGTCCACGCTCGGTGTAGTCGGTGAACGTGTCCCACGAGGCGCACCCGGGGGCGAGGAGAACGACGTCACCGGGTCGGGCGAGCCCAGCAGCTGCATCAACAACCTCACCCATCACACCAGTTTCGTTGCGTTCCACGACGATTACCGGAATATCGGGTGCGTGTCGGGCCAAAGCGTCGCGGATAACCCCCGCGTCACGCCCCAAGAGCACCACCCCTCGGAGCCGATCGTGGATCTCGACCACCAAATCGTCGAATTCCTGCCCCTTCGCCACGCCACCGGCGACCCACACCACCGACGGGTACGCCAGAAGCGACGTCTTCGCCGCATGGGTGTTGGTCGCCTTCGAGTCGTCCACGTATCTGACGCCCGAGAACTCTCCAACCTCGGCTATCCGGTGCGGCGCCGGTTGGAAGTCACGAAGGCCTGCCCGAACCGCGCTCGGATGCACCCCGTAGGACCTAGCAAGCGCCGCTGCGGCCAGCGCATTGGCGACGTTGTGTGGAGCCTGGGGTCGGACATCGTTGATGCTCGCCAACTCGAGGGCTGCATCTCGCCGCTGCTCGAGGTAGGCCCGATCGACCAGCAGGTTGTCCACGACGCCGACCATTCCGACGTCAGGAACTCCCTGCGTGAAACCGATAGCCCAACAACCATCGATTACGTCCGCCCGTTCGACCATTCCACGCGTCACGTCATCGTCAACCGAATAGATCGCGGAGTGGCGTGTGTGTCGGTAGATGCGTTCTTTTGAGTTCACATACTCCTCAACGGAACCGAAGTGATCGATGTGATCATCGGCGATGTTCAGACATACGGCTGCGTAGGGGCTCATCGATGCCACGAACGGAAGTTGCGGCGCGCCCACTTCCACGGCAATGACCTCGACATCGTCATGCATGATCACGTCGACGAGAGGAACACCAATATTCCCTGCGGATACTGCCCGAGCTCCCGATGCCGTGAGCATCGACTCCAGCATCAACGTCACCGTCGTCTTTCCGTTCGTTCCCGTCACGCACATCCACGGGGCGTCGGATGGACCGCGACGAAGCCGCCACGCCAGTTCGAGTTCGCCCCAGATCGGAATCTCGCGAGCCAGCGCCGGGGCCAGCACCGGCGCGGACGGTCGAATCCCCGGTGATACGACCACCAGATTGCTGTCGAGTGGCAACTCGGCCGCCTCACCGAACCGAATAGCCGCACCCAGCGATCCGAGTACTTCTGCTCGCTCCTGATGAATGTCCCCCGGTGACTCATCCACGATGGTGACCGATGCACCAAGTTGCATCAACACGTCGGCGCACGAATAGCCGGCGACTCCCAGCCCGACAACGCAGACGGACAGGTCGGACCATTGCGAATCTCGATGCAGTGCACTCACCCGGTGCTCGGTCACGCACGTACCCACTCAGCATAAAAGAGCGTCAATCCTGCTCCGATGCACAGTCCCTGAACAATCCACAACCTCACGACGATTTGAATCTCAGGCCAGCCGATCATCTCGAAGTGGTGGTGCAACGGGGCCATGCGGAATATCCGACGCCCGGTGAGGCGGAAGGAACCCACCTGCAAGATGACCGACACCGTGGTGATCAAGAAGAGCCCGGCGATGAAGGGCAGGAGCAACTCGGTACGACTGAGAATGGCGAGTCCGGCGATACCACCGCCGAGGGCGAGAGAACCGGTATCGCCCATGAAGATCCGCGCTGGCGCCGTGTTCCACCACAGGAATCCAAAGCACGCTCCCGCGGCGGACGCCGCAACGATTCCGAGGTCCAAGGGATTCTGGGTGGTGTAGCAGAATTCTGAATCAACGAACGCGCAGTTCTGTCCGTACTGCCAAATCGCCAACAGCACATAGGCCAGGAAGCTCATCACTGATGCTCCGACGGCCAACCCGTCGAGTCCGTCCGTCAGGTTCACACCATTGGTGGTTGCGGTAATCAGGAACCACACCCACACCAGGAACAACCCCAGGGGGAGGACCAACGGAGTGTCGCGGACGAAGGAAACCGCCATGGAAGCTGCGGTCTCACCATCGGCATCGGGGAACTGGACCGACAGGTACGCGAATGTGAACGCAACCAGGGCCTGGCCGATCAATTTGGTTCTCGCCCGCAGACCCGTGCTGCGCTGTTTGAAGATCTTCAAGTAGTCGTCGGCCAGGCCGACCAGACCCAATCCCACCATCAAGAAGAGCACTAGCAAACCGGACGTACTCACCGGTCGCCACGTCAGCAGATGCGTGCCGAAATAGCCCGCGAGCACCGCGAGAAGAATGGCGACGCCGCCCATGGACGGCGTACCGACCTTGAATTCATGATCGGGGTAGGCCTCGCTTTCGGTGCTGACGCGAATCGCCTGGGCGTGACCGCGTCGGGACAGGAGCTTGATCAGAATCGGCGTTCCCACCAACGACACGACCGATGCGATCGCGAGGGCGATGACCACAAGTCTCATTGGTCACTCCCCTGCGTCGTTGAGCCGCTATTCAGAAGATGCTCGGGCACCCGCTCCATTCCTACCGCGCGAGAGGCCTTGACGAGGACGACATCCCCGGACTCGAGTTGCTCGTCCAGTAAATCGATCGCTGCCTGCGGGTCTTCCACCCATACGGATTCGTCTCCCCACGACCCTTCGTTGCTCGCCGCCAGGTGCATCACCTTGGTGCCAATCCCCACGCACACTAGGCGAGAGATGTCGAGGCGCACTGCCAGCCGCCCAATCGCATCGTGCTCATCGGTAGACCGATCACCCAGCTCCAACATTTCCCCGAGAACGGCCCACGTTCTGCCGGACCCCTGCATCGCGCGCAACGTCTTGAGCGCAGCGCGGACGGAGTCAGGGTTGGCGTTGTAGGCATCGTTGATCACGGTGATGCCCCGCGTCGACGTTTGGACATCCATGCGCCAGCGACTTCGGGCCTGGGCACTGCTCAATTCTCGCGCAATGTCCTTACCCGACATGCCGCACGAGACACCGACCGCCGCGGCCGCCAGGGCGGCCGAGACGAAGTGTTCGCCGTGCAGCAAGAGGTGCACGGCAACGCTGCCTTCCCCGGGCACCGTCAGGTCGAACGAGGCCCGCCCCTGGTCGTCAAGCTGGACCCCTGTGGCGCGGACTCCAGCGGATTCGCTCTCGCCGAACCACACCACGGGAGCATCCGATTGCTCGGCCATGGCGCTGACCGCGAAGTCGTCACAATTCAGCACAGCGAAACCATCCGCAGACAGGGCCCCAACTAACTCTGATTTCGCACGCGCGATCTCCTCGGGTCCGTTCATCATTCCCACATGCGCGAGCCCCACGTTGAGAACGACCCCGATGTCCGGCTCTGCCATCTCGGCGAGGTACGCGATGTGCCCGATTCCCCGCATCCCCATCTCGAGCACCAGATATTCCGTCGATGGGTGTGCCTCGAGGATGGTCAGCGGAACGCCGACTTCGGTATTGAAGGAGCCGCGGGCCGCGACCACAGCGCCGGGCAGAACGTCGGCAATCAGGTCCTTGGTTGTGGTTTTCCCTGAGGAACCCGTGACGGCAATCACCGTCGCGGAAAGTTCGTGAGTGCGGTACCAATGAGCCAGCCGCCCCAGTGCTTCCAACGAGTTATCGGTGACCAAACACGGGACACCAGCGATATCGCGATTCGTGATGATCGCCACGGCGCCCGCGGCGATGGCCTCCGCTGCGAAATCGTGCCCGTCGACGCGCTCTCCCTCAAGAGCGCAGAACACGTCACCGGGGCTGACGTCCCGAGAATCGATCGCAACTCCGGTTGCCTGAATTCCCGTCACATCGAGAGCAGCATTGACCGACGCGTTCATCGCCGTGGCGAGGACATCGACAGGGAGCCGCTTCACTCGACACCCCTCCCAGACTCCCCCTCGTGACGATCGTGACGATTGTGAATGAAGGATGCCAGCACCTGCCGATCGTCGAACGCAATCACGCCATCCGACCACTCCTGTGTCGCTTCGTGCCCCTTCCCCAGCACCAGGACGACATCACCCGGTCTCGCCGTCGCCACTGCGAGCCCGATGGCGTCTCGCCGCGAATCGCACTCGTGAATCTCACAACCGCTCTGCACTCCTTTGAGAATCTGCCGTCGAATGTCCGCAGGGTTCTCCGATCGCGGGTTGTCATCGGTCACGATGACGACATCCGCCCGACTGGCCGCCGCACCCA
The DNA here is from genome assembly GCA_002728915.1 of Micrococcales bacterium. Lineage (GTDB taxonomy): Bacteria > Actinomycetota > Actinomycetes > S36-B12 > S36-B12 > S36-B12. The sequence continues at coordinate 29,599 of PBWE01000021.1, read as the reverse complement.
TATCCGGTCGCTTCTGCGGATCGCGGTCTCCCCCAGCACCGATGACAACGACGACTCGTCCTTGTCCACGAGCGGCTCGCTCACGAGCGGCCGCGGATACGACCTGCTCAATCGCGTCCGGCGTGTGCGCGTAGTCCACGACGTAGTCGATTCCGTTCTCGCGTCCGACGAGTTCCATCCGCCCGGGGATGCTGGCCGTCTCGGTTGCGTCCGCAGCAACATCGAGCGGAACACCCACGCGGAGTGCCGCGACGATTGCCACGGCGGCATTCGCGACAACAAAGTCGGCACCAACCGGAGTTCGCACGTCGCAGGAGTCGACACCATCGGTCAACACCCACCCGCCATCGACAGCGGTCATATTCCAGTCGGCCGGTTTGCCGGTGGTGCTGACCGTCTCGATAGGGATAACGGACTCCCGCGCGAGTCGCTCTCCCCACTCGTCATCGATCAGCACGACTCCCCGACGCGAACGCTCCCCGGCGAAGAGTTCCACCTTCGCGGAGAAGTAGGCCTCCATGGTCTCGTGATAGTCAAGATGATCGTGGCTGAGGCCCGTGAAAACTGCGATGTCGAAGACGACGCCATCGACTCGATGCTCACTCAGGGCGATACTCGAGACTTCCATAACGATGGCCTTCGCTCCGCGGTCCACCATCGACCCGGCCATCGCCTGGATGTCGGGGGCTTCGGGTGTCGTGCGTGGGCCTGATGCGAGTTGATCGCCGTTCAACGTCGAGCCCAAGGTTCCGATGACGCCACAACTGACCTCTCCGGCGCTAAGGGCTGCGGCGAGCAGGGCGCAGACGCTGGTCTTGCCGTTTGTGCCGGTTACCCCGACCATCGTCAGCGACCGCGTAGGGAACCCAGCGAGGAACGCCGCAATGTGCGCGATCAAAGGTCGCGGTTGTTCGTATACAACGATGGGGATATCGCTTTGGGCGCTGCGAGCGATGATTAATTGACCCTCGGCGTCGGTGATGACCGCTACCGCCCCTCGACGACATGCTTCGTCGATAAATTCCGCTCCGTGACGGTGGTGGCCAGCGAGCGCAGCGAAAGCAAAGCCTGGCTCCACTCCATCGGACGACAGCGCGATACCAACGATGTTGAGGTTGCCTACTGATTCATCAAGAGTGCCCGTCACGTCCGCAACCACGCCGCGACCGGCGTCACGAAGCACCTCGGCGAGCCGCATCGACTATCCAGTCGTCAAAGAGAGCGTTGGAGCTCGCTTGCCGGACGGAGGAATCTGCATTGCCTGGAGAGCATAAGAAGCCACCTCTTTGAAGACCGGGGCAGCCAATTCACCGCCGGTGCGTCCTCGCTGCGGTTGGTGAACAAATACACCGACGGCCAATCGAGGAGCATCCGCCGGCACTACTCCAATGAAGGAAGCGGTCACGTCACCTGCGTAGCAGCCGCAATCTAGATCAACAAACTGCGCAGTTCCTGTTTTCCCTGCGACACGGTAGCCGGGAATCCGCGCTTGCGGGGCAGTGCCGCCGTCCCCCGTAACAGCTTCCATCATGGCCATGACTTGACGTGCCGTGTCCTCGCGCACCACTCGGGAGCGTTCCGCATCGGGGGTATCGACGACCGTTCCGTCTGCTTCAACGATGGCCTTCACTATCGATGGCTCCACTCGAATACCCTGATTAGCGATAGTTGCAAAAACGCTTGTCATTTGGACGGAAGTTGCCGAGTACCCCTGACCGAAGGCGAGCGTGAACGGTATCGTCCCGAACCAATCCTCGGGGGGCTGCATCAGTCCCTTTGATTCAGCTGGTAGCTCGAGACCGGTGTCCTGCTGCAACCCGAACTTCTCAAAGTACAAATCAAACGTCTCTTTCGACATCTGCTCAGCCAAAAGGATCATTCCAATATTGCTGGACCTCGCGAAGGCACCGGTCACGGTCAAGTGAAGAGTGTCATGATCCCAATAATCCTTGAATTTCTTGTCTGCTCGTTTCAATCTGCCCGGCACCCTGATGGGAGACAGGGCGTCTACGATTCCTTCATTGATAGCAGCCGCAACGGTGATGATCTTTCCAGTCGATCCCGGTTCGAAGATGTCAGTAATGGCTCGATTCCGACGCTCGTCCTCCGTCGATTGTGAAACTCGGTTGGGGTCAAAGTCCGGTGCCGTTGCCATCGCCACAATTTCGCCTGCGCGAACGTCCATCACGACTGCGGTCGCGCTTGATGCGCCTGATCTGCGCGCTAACCCTCGGATAGCTTCTTCAACGGAAAATTGCACGTCTCGATCGATCGTGAGTTGAACATCCGATCCTGCAACCGCTGCAATTGACGACAGATTTTGCGTGGGAATTACTCTGCCTCCCGGGCCACGCTCGTAAGTCTGCTGTCCCGGCGTACCGGTGAGGATGTCGTTGAAAGCCGATTCGATTCCGGACCCACCCGATCCGTCTCCTTGCACGAAGCCCACGATGTGCGAGGCCAAGTCGCCTGCCGGATACGTGCGCTGCGAGGTTTCTTCACTGAAGATGCCCGGTAGTCGAAGGGATCTGATCCGGTCCCACGTTTCGGGTGTCACTCCTTTCGCCACATACATGAAGCGCTTTTCGCCGGTAAGTCGATGGGCCAGCACGTCTTGCGGAACTTCGAGGATCGGCGCGAGTTCCACCGCGAGTGCAGCAGGATCCTCGATCAACGTTTGATCCGCAGTCACGTCGCGGGCTTCGACCGTTACCGCCAGTGCTTGGCCGGTTCGATCCAGGATGCTGCCGCGATAGGCCGGAATCTCCAGAGTTCGTAGCCGCTGACTGAGCGCGGCATCCGCCAGAGCCTCGCCTCGCACCGCCTGGAGATCCACCAGACGCGCTGCGAAAACAGAAGCGACGACAGCCGTTGCCAGGACTAGCGCTGTGCCTCGGCGCCGAGCGTTACCTCGACGGAAATCACCCGGTATGTGATCGGCTCCTCCCCCGGAGCCACGTCCTCCGGAAGCCGCTCGGCGTGGTCGTCGAGTCTGGGTCTGCTTCGTTGGGTAGCGGGTAGCCATTACCGTCCCGCCTGTCCGAGTTCAGCACCATCAACGTCTGCGCCTGGTGGCCCGTCAGGGCCCACCAAAACAGCCCCGTCGGTCGTGGCCGTCTGACGCAAGGCCTGACGTTCTTCATTACGACGTGCCTGCTGCGTCGCCGCATCGCCGGTGGGCTGAGCAGTAGCGTCCACAAGAACCGCACCGTCCCCGATCTGCCGTCGCTGCGCGGGAGGCAATTCTTCTCCGCGCTCGTCGACAGGAAGGGGATCGATGAGCGTCGCTGTCAAAGAGCCTGCGAGATTCACTGTCCGAGTGCGATCACCGGGAGCGGGTTTGGCTTTTCCGCGAACTTTGCCGCTGGGCACGGTAAGGAAGACCGGGCGTGTGGCTGGGACCATGCCAAGTGCACGGGCTCTCGATTCGAGTACCGGCGGAGCGGCGACAGCTGCAATCGCTTGGGTCAACGAAGCTTCGGTTCGTGCGAGCTCGCGTTGTTTCGACTGCAACTCACTCACGACGAAGGCTGTCTGGGCGACGGACGTGTTGATCAGCAACATGACGATGAGCCCCAACGCCAACACGATGGTGACAACCACCGCGAACAACCCTCGACTCGCCCGATCTGGCCGTAGCGGAGCCACCAATCGCAGGTGGGGGCGGTTGCTTCGCAGTCGGCGTCCAGCTGCCTGAGTGGCGAACTCGGTGCTTTCCGACGGCAGCGAAAACACAGATGGGTCAGCCAGAGGCGATTCGGCGGCGGACGATGTAATGCTCATGCCGGCACCCGTTCGACGGCGCGCAATCGAACCGAGGCCGCCCGCGAGTTGGCTTCCACTTCCGCATCCGACGCCATTTCGGCTCCCCGCGTCAGCAACCTGAAGGACGGCTGCATGTCCTGGGGAACAACGGGAAGATCCGGTGGAGCGTCAATAGATGTGCGCGCAGCGAACTCTGACTTGACGATTCGGTCTTCGAGTGAATGGTAGGACAGCACCACGATGCGGCCGCCGACGCTGAGGACATCAAGCGCTCGGGGGAGAGCTCCGCGCAGCACCGTCAGTTCCGCGTTGACCTCAATACGCAATGCCTGGAAGGTGCGCTTCGCCGGATTACCGCCTCGGCGCCGGGCTGCGGCGGGGATGGCCTCCTTGACGATCGACACCAACTCCGACGATCGGGACACTCGGTGACCTTCCCGAGCGCGAACGATTCCACGTGCGATGCGGGGTGCGAACTTCTCCTCGCCGAATTGCCGAAGGATGCGAACAAGATCTTCTTCGGCGTAGTCGTTCACGACATCTGCCGCCGTCAGGACGTCCCCGGGGTTCATCCGCATGTCCAGCTCGGAATCCTGAGCGTACGAAAACCCCCGTCGCGCCTCGTCCAATTGCATGGAGGAGACCCCCAGGTCGAACAGCACGCCATCAGCGCACACGATTCCCTGGTCGGCAAGGACGGAGGGGATCTCGTCAAACACGGCATGCACCAGGTGCACTCGCTCCCGACTTGCGGACAGTCGCTCTGCGGCGATCTCGAGAGCCTCCGGGTCTCGATCAATGCCGATGACGCGAATGGCGGGGAATCGATCAAGGGCCATCCGTGAGTGACCACCCAGCCCAACCGTTGCATCAACGAGGACGGCACCTGGCTCTGTGAGAGCCGGTGCCAGCAAGGCCAGGACGCGCTCGCCGGCAACGGGCGTGTGGTGAACGAGTGGTGAGGTCACGAGTCGACTTCCGCATCGACCGGGACGAGTGTCCCGAGCGCGGATCTAGGCCCAGCCCGCCACGACGACGGACACCACGTAGAGGACCGCTCCGGTGGCGACTCCGGCGACCATGACGGCCACACCCGTGCGGACGGGGTGGAACGTCGATGTCACGTCGGGAATTTCGTCGATGGCTGCCATGTCCTTCTCCTTGTTCGCGGTCGAGATGAACGTCGATTTGGGTGTTGGTTGGTTTGGATTGCTCGGTGTGGTGCTGAAAGGGACCAGGTCGGTCAGGTCCCCGCCCGCTTTGCACTTCCTGGCACCGGGGAAGGGGTGCCAGGGGGTGCCCAGCGGGAGGAGGCCTCACCGCCTGTGTCACATCACGCCTGGAATCACCTCCTCGTCTATTCCGGAGAAGTCGTCCTCCTGGCTGCCCAGGTAGGACTCCCACGTCGAGGAGTCCCAAATCTCGGCGGTGGTTCCGTTGCCCACCACGATCACGTCCCGATCCAGACCCGCGTACTCGCGCAGGGACGTCGGCACCGTGATCCGCCCCTGACGGTCGGGGATCTCATCCGAGGCGCCGGAAAAGAGCACCCTCAGGTAGGCCCGAACACGAGCGTCAGACCGCGACGCCTCATTCAGGCGCTCGGAGTAGGCGGTGAACTCCGCGGCCGGCCACACGACGATCGATCGGTCCTGACCCTTGGTCAGCACCAGGCCGGCGGCCAATTGCTCGCGAAATTTCGCCGGGAGAACGAGGCGGCCCTTGTCGTCCAATCGAGGAGCGTGGGTGCCCAGAAACATTGGCTGCCCTTCCCCTCTCACACCACTCTGGCCCCATTAGCCACTTTGCTAACCCCAAGTATCCCCAATGTACTCCATTTTGCTCCACAGTCAACCCCCTGTCACCAAAAATTGCCCATGACTCCCCGGCGGCTCCCCGGCGGCTCCCCCGCGAGCCCAACCCCCCTGGGCTCCCACCGCTGCCTACAGTTCCCTCGTGACCACCCCTCGGGTCCTCGCGGCCCTGACGATTGCCGCTGCCTGCGCTGTGGCCGGCTGCTCCACCCCATCCCCCAACGCCACCGGCACCCCCTCGACGGAAGCCAGCACACGCCCGTCCACCCAGGCCACGCCGACGCCCACACCGACACCCACGCCGACGCCGACGCCGACATTTCCACTGAGCGGCCTGCCCCAGCCCGATCAAGACGAAGCGTCACCCGTTCTCGTCGTGAAACTCGACAACACCCGATTCGCTCAACCGCACGCGGGGCTGGACCGCGCCGACATCGTCTACATCGAGGAGGTTGAGTACGGCATCACCCGCCTCGCCGCCGTTTTCTCCTCCACTGTTCCTCAGCGGATCGGGCCGGTGCGTTCGGCCCGGATCACCGACATCGATCTTCTGGCTCAGTACGGATCTCCCGCCTTCAGCTTCTCCGGCGCCCAGCGCAAGATGTGGCCGGTGATCGCTAACTCATCGTTAATCGACATCTCGCCCAACAAGGCTGCATTCGCCTACCAACGAGACTTCAGTCGTCGGGCCCCGTACAACTATTTCCTTGACGGTCCCGACGGCCTCACGGCTGCGCCGGACGCATCGCAAGCCCGCGACATCGGACTGAGCTTCANCTCCACTCCTCCGCCGAACGGATCGGTCGGCTTGTCAGCACGTTACGAATGGTCTGCCTCGTCGGCTGAATTCACNTACGACCAGNCCAGCCGTCTCTACCGCGTNTCNCTCAATGGCCGNACNGCNGAAGCGGAGGAAGCCCCCGANGGTCAACGTGCGGCGACGGTCGTGATCCAGTACGTGAAACANGAACCCTCAGNCTTCTTCGACAAGGGNGGCGGNAACACNCCCCACGCGATNACCATCGGCAANGGCGNTGCCGTTGTGCTGCGCGACGGGCTCATGTNTCAGGCGAAGTGGTCGCGCCCGGNNGCCGAATCCGGTACCACCTTNACCGACGNTCANGGGCAGGTCNTNGCGTTCAAGCCCGGNCAGCAGTGGATCGTTCTCGCNAATCGAGACNCCGCCGCCACNCTCTTCCCCACGCCGCCGTCANCGAAAGANANCGACACGTCCNANGAATCAGCNTCANACCNAGCGGAATCGGAGTAAGNGAGCTCGGACTAAGCCGACGAGCCATCACCCGGTGAGCAGGCAACAACGNACCGAACACCGTGGNTGTCGTAGTGGTAGATGGCGATCTGGNGAAAGTCGGNAGCAATCNCAACAGCGACGTCCACNGGCATCCCCCACACCAACCACCCCGGCTCTCGCCAGGTGCCGTCCGGCGAGAAGCCATCGGCGCGCCACACATCGGTGTAGGCCGCCTGCAAAACATCGCGCAGTTGTGCATTCGCCGCCTCGTTCTGCGCCCAACTCCGTCGTTCCGATCCTGGGTTATAAGCCGTAAGAACTGCCGCGACGTCTGTCCGTGCGAGACACTCGAANGACGGGTCCACCCACTCCCCGTTTGCTGGGTCCTGCGCGGTCACCAGTGCCTCGTCATACACGGCGAATAGCGGGTCGGTGTCGCTCACGGTTTCATGATGCCAGCGTCGCTATCCATCGACACTCAGGGACGCCGTTCGCCGTGGACAACTTTCCCGGGTCGTCAGTCGTCGGGATAACTTGCAACCCCGGTCACGTATCCCGAGTGCTCGTAGATTCGAACATCAATGATCCGGGCCGCGGCGCTGGCGACTCCGACGCGANGTGTGCTTCCGGACAATTCAACGTCGACCACTGGCCAGCGAGCAAGAGAGCCCCCGAGCCCCTGCCCGGTCGCCTTCGCCGCCGCCTCTTTCGCCACCATGATGGAGATCGCGCTCAATGAGACCGTGAGTTCGCGCTCACTGGGCAGGAGTGCGCGCACGAGTCGAGTGACGTCACGATCGGCTCTCTCGACATCCACGCCGATTCGGCCGGGACCCACCGCGCCGAGGACCAATCCCGAGGTGTGTGCGATAGACACGCCCCACGCCGAGCCCACGATCACCGGAGCACCCGNAGGTGAGCGCTCCACTCGAACGTCCGTGAGCCCCACGGCGGTTGCAGCCTGATGCACCGCGCCCCTGCCCATGGCCCATTCGGCCCACCGAGGGCTGCCCGATGGCGGCGCATCGGCACTGTCGGACAACTGCTCCCAGTCTGCNGTNACTCNGTCNGCNAGNCCTCCGTNNGCNAGGGCCTCGTGGGCGCGCTCGACGACGTCATCACCATCATCGAAGACATAGGACCAGATCACGATGTCGTCGATCGGGCACGGCCATCGCGACGGCACCACCATCGTNGCAGTATTGCGCGTTCCGGTAGTGCGCGTCGGACAGATGCATGAAAGACTTTTCAACTGCCCAATCTGGGAAGAAGGCAGGAGGAGCCCGTGCCCAGCAGCATCGAGGACGAGCAAACATTCATCGACCATGCGCACTCGCTTCTCGACCAGCACATCGACCATCTCCGGTCACGCATCAGCAACACCACGAGTGCTCCGAGTACGGGGACCGGCCAAGATGAACTCGAACGCGAAGCGCTCCTGGACAATCTGCGCCTTCAACTACACGCCGCCGAGGCGGCACGCCCTCGAATGTGCTTCGGGCGACTGCGATTCAACGGAGGGGACGATCACCACATCGGGCGAATCGGCATGCGCGATGAGGCCGGCGACATTCTCCTGATCGACTGGCGAGCACCCCAAGCCGCGCCGTTCTATCAGGCCACAAGCAAGAATCCGATGGACGTCGTGCTGCGGCGGCGCATCGCCACACGCCCCTCACAGCAGGGGCCGCACGTTACTCACGTGGATGACGAAACCTTTGATGGAATCCACGAAGCCGTTGACCCGAGTCTGTCGGCAATGGAAGCGCCGCGCTCGGGACGGATGGCAGACATTCTTGCCACCATTGCATCTGATCAAGACGCAATTATTCGCAGCGATCTTGACCAAGTCACCATCGTGCAAGGAGGCCCCGGGACTGGCAAAACCGTCGTCGCGCTTCACCGAGCCGCATGGTTGCTTTACACGCATCGCGAACGACTCGCACGTGACGGGGTGCTGATCGTNGGACCCAGCAACGTCTTTCTTCACTACATCGATCAAGTTCTTCCTAGTTTGGGNGAAACAGATGTNGTTCTTCTGACACCTCGACAGTTGTATCCGGACGTGCGACCGACCGCAGACGATTCTCATGACGTGGCACGCATCAANGGGTCNGANCGCATGGCACGGGTGATAGCGCGGGCCGTCGCCGCTCGCGTACGCATTCCTCGCACAGGTGTGACGCTGACGACACACACGGGCATGCGGATACGACTGTCCTCAGAGGAAATCGAAAAGGCGAGTAAAGGTATCTCCCGCAGTCGACGCTTCCACGACGGTCGCGATCCATTCCTGCGGCGCGTGCTGCAGCAAGCAGCGCGCAATGTCGCGCGAGACGCCGGTCACGATCCCGACGACCAGGAGTACTGCGACGATCTCGTCGCGTCGATGGTCGAGGACTCGACAGTTCGCCGGGAATTCAACTTGATGTGGCTTCCGACAACCGCCGAACGCATCATCGGCGATCTGCTCACCGATGCATCGATTCTTCATGAAGCCGCGACAGGCATCCTCACGGCCGAAGAACAAGCGGCACTGGTGCGCCCACCGGACGCTCCTTGGACAACCGATGATCTGCCGCTACTCGACGAAGCAGCAGACGCATTGGGGTCNTGGGAACCGCCCTCGGCTGCACCCCCCGATATTCCGGACTACCGAGAGTTGCAGGCCTCCGACGCCTACCGCATTCGACCATCACACTCCAGCGGCAATGCGGGGTCCTTGGCCGAGCGAGCCATTGATGACCGGGAATGGATCTACGGGCACGTGATCGTTGATGAAGCTCAAGAGTTGAGCGCAATGGCCTGGCGCGCTATCCGCCGGCGAGCGTCCCGCCGATCGATGACCGTGGTGGGCGATCTCCAACAGTCGTCTCACCCTGCCGGTCCTCGCACCTGGGAGGAGGCNCTNCCCTGGGCTCGCAGCAAGACGGCGCTGCACACGCTNACGGTGACCTACCGAATCACNCGTCAGATNGCGGATGTGGCCACGCGTCTGCTGCTGGAAGCNGGGGGCGATCCACCCGTATTGACCCCTATCCGCGACGGATCGGACGTGGTCGAGGCATCTCTGCCACTATCCGAGTTGCCGCAGTACGCGCAATCGGTGGCTTCCGAGGACGGACGCAGNGCCGTGATTGCGCCCGACGCACTGCTGCCCCATCTGCGCGAGCTGCTGCCCGAGCCGCGCTTCGGTTTCGGCAGCGCAGCGCTCGATGCCCCCATCGCCGTGCTCTCAGCCCAACAGGCCAAGGGACTCGAGTTCGATTGCGTCATCGTGGTGGACCCCGATGCCCTGAGTTCTCAACATCCACGCGGGGCAGACATCTACGTAGCGGCCACCCGGGCTACCAAGGACCTTCACATTCTGCGCGTGCTATGACAGGCGAACCGTGATGAGCGAACCTGCAAAGCCGAACGCCACGTAGAGCGTCAAGCTTCTACTCCGAGGACCTCGACTCTCGCAGAGTCTCCGTCACATCAGACGGTAGTTCCAAGTCCGTCGAGGACGCGACGCCGAGTTCCTTCATTCTGCGGGCCTGAACCATCACCCTGCTGTCCATAGAACCGATGAACTCGTTGTAGCCCTTCACCGCACTCATCAAACCTTTACGCAAGGTTCCGAGGTGATCGACGGCTTTCTCAAGCCTGGTCAACATCTCCGCACCCGCGGCCCGGATCTCCTCAGCGTTGTCCGCCATCAACTTGCGTTGGTAGCCGAATTGAATTGTTCGCAACATCCCGAGAATGGTCGTTGGCGTCGCCAAGACAACGTTTCGGGCAAAGACCTCCTCCAGTAGCAAGCCGTTGGTCTCCAGAGCACTCGAGAGCAACGACTCCAGTGGAAGAAACATGACAACGAAGTCTGGGCTGATGTTGGATTCCCAGTAACGCTTGGACGACAATTCCTTGGCTCGAGCCAGGACGTCCTCCGCGTGTTTGTGCAGGTGCGCGTCCACTTCGGTTTCGTTGTCCGCTTTGATCGCCCGCCAATAGGCGTCGAATGGAAACTTCGCGTCGATGAGAATCTCGCCGCCTCCCGGCAGATCGACCACAACGTCCGGGCGGGCACCGCCGGCCTCGGTCATACGAGAGTCCTGACGTCGGAAGTGAACTCCCTCGACAAGGCCCGAATGCTCGAGCAGTTGCTCGAGTTGCATCTCCCCCCACTGACCACGGGACTGGCCTGAGCTCATTGCGGCGACGAGTTGCTTGGTTGCTGACTCCAATGACGTGTAATTGCGCTGAACGCCGTCGATCTGCGTGCGCAACTCCGCGGCCGATTTCGCTCGTTCGACCTCGGCCTGCTGGGTCGTACGTCGAAGTCCTTCAAGTGCCTCGCGCACCGGCTCCAGGCGGTCCTCAAGTGATTTCGCCGAGGACTTCTCCCCCTGCAACGAGGCACGATCGGTCTCCAACACCCGAATTTGCCCTTGCGCCTCAATGAGTTCGGCATTCAAGCGGGCAACGGCGGACTCGGACTCGGCACGAATGGCCTCGGATTGGAGCGCGAAATCCTTACGACCCATCCGCCGGGAGGCGATCCAGCCCACGACCATGCCGGCGACAAGCCCCAGAAGAACGCCTACCGCCACCACAACACCCAGGCCTATGTCCGTCACCATCGCCCCTTCCGCATCGGTGTCGTCAGGTTAGCGAGACCGACTGACATTTCACTTGGTGACGGGCACTAATCCGGACGCGACCCGGACCAATTGGGCATACGTCAACCCTTGGCTATCGATGCGGATATCAGAAGCCAGCGGCTCTCCAGAACTCATCGTGCGAGCGAGCAATTCCACACTCCCCCCGAAGCGCACCACGTCTCGGCGATCACAACGGCGTCGATCGCTGTTGGATGGGTCTTGACCCCGACAGTCCGCGAAGACCCGTGCCCGAACAACCCGCTTGCTCCCCGGGGCTCCTATCCGCACCGCGACCGTTTCCACCAGACCCTGCTCCGCACGGTCGACAGGTCGCGCCGCCCACCGATCGGCGGCGCCCTTCTGGGCGATGGTGAAGCTTGGCATCCTCCTGCCGTAGGTGGCGCCAGCGAAGGTCGCTCGATTAGACGACTTGCCATACGCGATCACGTCGATCAGTCCGCGGCGTGGCAAGCCTGCGGTGAATGTCGGACGCCACACCGCCACATCGCTTCCCAGGACGGTGGCGGCTCGTTGATACGTCTGTGCACCGGCGACGATATCCCCGGCGAAGGCGGGTGAGGCACCCACGGCAACGAGGATCAGCACACACGCCGCGGACAACATCCGCGAGCAGCGACGCGCCATGGTCAGCGGCGCCTGCGAGCCCGGAGAGAACACCACCGCACTGTACGTGCCGTCACATGCCGCTACCGCATCCGTCCTATCGCGCTCGCCCTATCGCGCTCGCCTTACCGCACCCGGGCCGCTCGCGATGCCCGTGAGCACCATGAGCATCGGGTGAGTGTCACCTTCACGCGCGTTCCACGGGCAATCGACTGTGGGACCACCTGGTCGAAGCGCCCGTCGGTGACGGTTGCGTAGTACGGAGCACCCCAGCGACGGTTCTTAGCGAACCGAATTTCCACCACCCCGGTGGCCGCCGACCTATCGATCAAATCGCCAGCCGTCGCGCGACCACGAACGCGCGTTCCCTCGTGGACGGAAACGGCTGTCACGCGGCTGATCTGGGACGACGCCGGACGCACCCAAAACGTCAAGGGGTCCAATTCGACGCTGTCCTCGCTTGCCGGCCCGATCGCGCGAACAACCGTCGAGAGGCGATACTCCCCGGTGCCATCGGCGGGGCAGACGAATATCTCGTCCAACAGCTGCCCCGAGACAGCGTCTCCCGGCAGCACCAGAAAAGTGCCTTCGTTACGAACACTCTCGCTACCGACTTTGGTCACTGTCGTCTCTCCCAGGATCGACGTGTCATCCGCGCGGCCGTACGTCACCAGCAGCGGAATGAAGAGACACTCGGCGTCCGCGAACTGCCAATCGTTGTCCAGCGTCACCGACACCTGCACCGACGCAGTGGATCCAGCGGGGCTTCGGACGATGTCCGCGTGGGCGGGCACACCGAACAAGGCGCACAAACACGCAGCGACACACGCCAAGGCCGCAGTCGCTGTGCGATGACGGCGCGTTCTATTCACCGGCGTCCGGCGGTGATGTAGTCGGAGCGGATACTGGCGTGGGTGATGACTCAGGCGCCGACTCAGGCGACGACGCCGATGATGAAGACGACCAGTCGTGAATCACGCTGGTGCGGAGCATGACATCTTGGACGGACCTATTGCGTGGACTGATGATCGCCCACACCAAACCAGGAGGGAAGACAACACAGAATCCAGACCGCAGCATCGCCAGCTTCCACCCGAAACGACGGCCTTGACGTCCAACCACCCGCAACCCCATCAGGTACTGACCCAAGCTGCGGCCGTTCGTCGCCCACATCCATGTCCAGTACAACCACATGAGGAGGTATCCGGCGAGTAGGAAGTAGCCCGAGGGTGGAGTGACTTCTACCGTGAGATCGGGATCGATGATGGGGTTGAAAATGAGAAGGAATAACCACAGCCCTATCCACAAGAGCACCACGATGATGCCGACGAAAACGACGTCCAAGACAGCGGCGATCGCCCTGATGACAAACCCCGCACGGTCGCCTTGATAGCGACGTCCGGCAGCAGCGACGGTTTCCAGGACGAGCGGTCCCTGCGCATCGTGATGATCGCGGTATTGCTGAAAAGACGTCATCGCCCAGGCTCTTCAGTCGTTTCTTCTTGCGGATCGGGGTCGGGATCGGAGCCGGGGTCGGAGTCGCCGCCGGAGACCNNNAGTTTGCGTTCNCGTTGACGCANCCGTCGCANCANNACNGTGTCCACCATCGTNGANATGATCTCGTCTGCCCGNATAGCCGAAACNCGGGTAGTGGTGAAGGCGTCGAGGGCGACGCCGCCNGTNCTCTCGCGGATGATCTGNGGNAGGTCGATCTCCTCGATGATGTAGTCCGCNATCTGCAGCATCGGAATCCGATCNATNACNGCGTCAAGGTCGGNNTTTCCNACGATCTCGTCGACATCCACTCGGTCGATCACGATTTGCGTTATGTCGATCTCGTCTAANGCACGNAGGATGATCGACTGCAGATCCACCTGCCGCACGACNATGTCGGTGAGATCGATCCTNGAGATGATGGCNTCGGCGATGGCNGGAACGGTTTTGTCGAGAACCGATCCAACAACGGAACGCATGGTNGCNTCGGTCANGGCAACGGCGGTNTGGGTGCTGTAGACCACGAGGCCGAAGGTGCTTGCCGCCAAATCACGAGCAAGCGATAGTGAGTCGCCCTCGGGCTCGTAGGGTCGAGAAACAACGACCACTTCGCGATCAGACATAGCCACCATGATCCAGGCTCGTTACTCCGTCAATGGGCCGTTCGTAGCTTTCGGAAAGTAGTCTTGTCCGATGCCACTGGCCCGCTTAGGAACCATGACGGAGCGGAACCACGAAACAACCTCGTCTCCGTCCTGATTCAAACCCCGAGTCTTCATGCGGATGATGCCCATCTCGGGTCGCGACGACGACTCCCGCGCTTCCAAGCACAGACTCTCGGCGTAGATCGTATCCCCGATAAACACGGGATGGGTCAGCTTGATGTCGGTCCAACCCAGGTTGGCTACGGCGTTTTGACTCATGTCGATCACCGACAGGCCGAGAACCAGGGCCACGGTAAGCCCCGAGTTCACGATGATCCGCCCTTCGGTGATGGGGTTGCTCTGGGCGAGATCGGCGTTGAAGTGGTTCTGATTCGTGTTGCAGGTCAGCAGTGTGAACCACGTGGAGTCCGCTTCGGAGATCGTCCGACCGAAGGGGTGCTGGTACGTGGTGCCGACCTCGAAGTCTTCGAAGAAGCGGCCGAGTTGGGCGGGAACGACGTTGCTCATCGCCCCATCATGTCAGCGATCGCCGTCGGCGCGCTTGCGCCAGCGCTCTTCCATCCGATCCATGAAGCCGCTTGAGCGTCCACCTTGCTTATCGTCAGCGGCGGGCGGGGCCGCAGCGGAGGCGTCGTCGGTGCCTTCGTCGCCGTCCTCGGCGGCGGTCGATGACCGTCGGGTGAAGGCGAAGTAAATGAGAACGGCACCGGCCAGCATGACCGCGAAGCCCACCACCCCAAGGATCGCGAGGGGAACAGCCATCCCGGCGAGCACGATGCCGAGACCACCGAGAATCGCGAGAACGCCCAGCGCTGCTCGGGACCGACTAGCGGCCCCACCACGAGACTGCAGACTCGTCGCGAACTTCGGGTCTTCGGCGTAGAGGGCTTTTTCCATCTGCTCGAGCAGACGCTGCTCATGCTCTGATAGCGGCATGGTGGCCCCCTTTCGACGTCTCGTGGTCGTGCCTTGGCGTTATTGTGCCCCACGGTCCTCGACCACGCTTCCTGGCGGTCACTCTCAGGATAAGTGGCAATCGACTTCGAGGGAAACCCGCACCCCGTTAGGGACGGCCATCAGTGGACCCGACCCGGACGAACCGCTCCGGGGCCGTAGCGCTGCCGCAGTCGATCCATGGCTACCTCGGCGTCGCGATGACCACGATCGGGGGTGTCCAGGGCGAGCTGGGTGGGGGTCTCGTCGGTGGGCGTGAGGCCCTCTACTCGCACCCCCACCAGTCGGATTCTCGCTCGCTGAAGACCCAGCGCGCCGAACAGTGACCAGGCAGTGGCGTAGATATCGGCACCGACATCGGTGGACACGTCGAGGGTCCGGGACCGGGTGATGGTGGTGAAATCTGCGAAACGCACTTTCAGGCCTACGGTCCGAGCAACCGATTGGGATGCCCGCAGGCGACGCGCTACCTGGTCGGAGAGTCCGGCGATCCGCGAGCGAATCCACTCGTGATCATCGGTGTCGGCATCGAATGTCTCCTCGTTCCCGATGCTTTTCTCCGGCTCATTGGGAATGACGGCCCGAGGATCTGTGCCCCAGGAGAGATCGTGAAGATGACGACCCTGTGCCGCGCCGAGGGCCCGCTCCAAGGTGGCCACGGGTGTCTCGGCAATGTCGCCCACGGTTTCCAGTCCGAGGCGCACCAATTGCTCTTCGGTTCGCTCTCCCACACCCCATAAGGCACCGACGGGGAGTGGGTGAAGGAATTCGATGACCTTGGTATGCGGAATGAGGAGCAATCCGTCCGGCTTGCTGTGCGTGGAGGCGAGCTTGGCGACGAACTTGCTCGACGCCACCCCGACTGAGCAGGTGATGCCGACCTCGTCACGGACTCGAGTTCGAATGAGCGTTGCGATGGCAACGGGTCGCCCCAGGCGACGAATCGCCCCGGCGACATCGAGAAAGGCTTCGTCAAGAGACAGCGGCTCAACAACCGGGGTGATGGATCCGAAGATATCCATCACTTCTCGCGACGCCTGCGCGTACTGATCGTGGTGCGGAGGGATAAAAGTTGCCTGCGGTGCCAGGCGTCGTGCCCGAGAAATAGGCATCGCGGAGTGAATTCCTAGTGCTCGGGCCTCATAGGTGGCGGAAAGAACTACTCCTCGATTACCGGTGCTGGCCCCCACGACGAGGGGCGTACCCGCAAGCTCCGGATGATTGAGTAATTCGACGGACGCGTAGAAAGCATCCATATCCACATGCAGGATCGTCGTGCCGGTGTCGTCATCACCGAAGTTGCCCAACCCTTGAGGCCGACGAACCTGGCTACGGCTCATACCCGAATCATCCCTTCCTGTCGCTTCTACCAGCCGGAGACACCAGGGCTGGAATTCCTGAATTTGAGTGATCTACGAGTGGTCGTTTTTGCGCTGTTGGCCGGGATTCGACCACTACGGTTGGGATCAGGCATGGGGCCCTGTGCCGCTCAATGGAAGGAGAGTCGTGAAAAAGGTATTTAACCCAACCGTCTGGCTGACGGTTTTCGTCATTGTGGGAACGCTGGGATTCCTTAGTGGGGTGTTTGACCCGGAGGCTGCTGCCACAGATACATGGGGTGCAGGGAATGTCCTCGAACATGACGCCACGTACGAGTTGGCACTCCAGTTCGCATTCTTGGCTTTTCCCATCATGGCTTTGTTCACGTTGATCTTTATTCCCGGACGACAGGTCCGAGCTCGCATCTTGACGGCGATCACGATCGGCTTCCTCATTCTCCCCATAAGTTTCGTGTCCGTCTTTTTGAGCAATGGCGCGGAAGGAAATGGCTTGGAATTTTGGATCCCCTTCACCATCATTTTGGCGACGCTCCTTTTCATCAGTGGATTGAGCAACTGGAACGCCGACTCGCGGTCAAACGTTCCATCAAGCGAATAGTCCTTGACGCAATAACAGTTCATCCGAGCCGAGTTGGCGCTTCTTCGAACTCGTGTAGACCGAGGGCGGAGGGGTGGCTGGTTCTTCTAGCCACCCCCCACCCCCGGGCTGGAGTGCCAAAACCTCCCCGGTGGACGGTTCACGGAAACTCCGGCGGGAGTGATGTCGGCGTAGGGCGATTGCTGAAAACCACTTGCATGCACCAGCACTTTCCGTGGCCCTGCGTGAACATCTGGGGCCTGCTCTGAAGCAGGGTCGTAGGTCAATAACGAACGAACAGCATCCATCCCCTCGTCTTTCCACAGTCGCCGCACATCCCCCAGATCCCAGCAACCAGTGGCTCGCATTGATACTCCTCGCGGCCCGGATCGCCGAAGGCGCCCACGAATGATGAGCAACCAGGAGTTGAACAACGTCGATGCGTAGTTCTCTTGAACATCATCGAAGAAGGCCGCATCGATGGGACCCGTGGAGTCATCGAGGGTTACGAAGATCACTCGCCGCCCACTACGCACGGGGGGACTTTGAATTGCGACTTTGACACCGGCGACCCATACGTCGCTACCGGATCTTTGCTTCAGTAGATCGCAGGCAGCAGTGGCGTGCATCTCGCTCAATAGATCCTTGTAGAAATCCACCACATGGGCGCTGACGTCCAAACCCAGGACCGACATCTCCGATCGAACTCGGTCACTTGCTTTCATTTCCGGTAGTCCTGTAATCGGAACGCATTCAGCTGTTGACCCGAGGAGATCGAACGACAACTGCGTATCGATACCCGTCGACCGTGTGTGTCTGTCGATATCGGCAACCTGCAGCAACAGATCTCGTCGAGTAACGGGGGCGGGATGCAATGCGTCGAATGCCCCTGTCACCACCAGGTTTTCCGCAACCGGTCGTGACAACTCTGCTCGCCCTATCGCGTCGGAGAGCGAGGAAAAAGGGCGCCGATCGATCAACCTTTGGACCTCATGCTCACTGATACCCGCTACTTCGGTCAGGGGAACTCGAATAGCTTGTGCGTCCGCTCCCTCCACTCGATAGGCGTCACCCGAAATATTGACGTCGATACCTAGCACTCGGATTCCGTGCACTCGTGCGTCGTCGAGTAAGAGCCTTTTGGGATACATACCCGGATCGTGCGTCAATATTCCGCAATAGAAGGCCGCTGGATAGTGCGCCTTGAGCCATGCGGACTGATACGTGGGGAGCGCAAAGGCTGCTGCGTGCGCCTTGCAGAAGCCAAAGGACGCGAATGCCCGAAGAATCTCCCACACTCGCTCGACAGTCGGGACGTCGTAACCGTGGTTGATGGCGGTCGGATAGAACCACGCCCGGACATCGTCTTGCCCGTCCGGTGATCCCATACTGCGTCGGCATTCATCGGCTTCGGCGAGAGAACATCCCGTCATAGTTGCGATGATGCGCAGCACTTGCTCGTGGAATACCACCACTCCATAGGTCTCATGCAATATCGATTCAAGATCGGAGTGCGGGTACTCCGGAGCACACCACCCCTGCCGAGCCATAAGGAATGGCGTCACCATGTCTGATTTGACCGGTCCTGGGCGAAACAGCGATATGTCGATGATCAGATCAGAGAAACGATCGGGTGCGAACTTGCCAAGAAGTTCACGTTGACCCGGTGACTCGATTTGGAAGCACCCCAAGGTTTTGGTCGATCGGATGAGCTCGAATGTTTTCGGATCATCGAGCTGACGATCATCGAGTTCGATGCTCTCCCCCGTGTTGCTCTCGGCNTCGGCGATTGCGTGCGCGATCGCCGACTGCATTCGAACCCCGAGGACATCGAGTTTGAGTAGACCCATGTGCTCGACATCGTGTTTATCGAAATGACTCATGTGATAGCCCGCGGCACTGCTCTCCACGGGGGTTCGATCAAGCAGCGTGGCATCGGAGAGGACCACGCCACACGGGTGCATGGCGATATCTCGGGGTAACCCATCGAGGCCTTCGACGAGATCGAGGAAATGATCGAGCTGTCCATCATTTGCGAGTTGTCCTATGTGAGAGTTCCGCAACTCAGGAAGATCGCTCAACGCACTGCGAGCTTGTCGAGCGCGAACATGCGGAAACGCCTTTGCGAATGCATCGACTTCTCCCACGTCCATACCGAGTGCGGCACCCACATCTCGAACGGCATGTCGTACGCGATAGGTCTCCATCATCGAGACGCTCGCAACCCGATCGTCACCGAATCGATCGCGAATGAGGTCGTAGACCTCCAATCGTCGGGCTGATTCAACGTCGATATCGATATCCGGGAGCACTCGCCGAAGCGGTGACAAGAATCGCTCCATCAACAATCCGTGCCGAATGGGATCAACGCCACTGATCCCCAAGAGATGGGTAACGAGACTTCCAGCACCGGAGCCACGCGCAGCCACCCGTATTCCTCGGTCTCGAACCATGTCGACCACCTCGGCGACGGTGAGGAAATACCCGGAGAAACCGAGACTTGTGATGGTTCGCAGTTCGGCGTCGAGTCGATGCTCGGCTTGGCTTCTTTCGTCTTTCGAGTAGCGGTCGGGTATCGCTGCGGCACATCGGTGGCGCAATAAGGTCGCGGCCTCTGCAACCGGGTCGGGAATCTCCCTTCCCAGCAGCACGTCGAGTTCGGGAACGAAAACCTCCCCCAGGCCCAGATCTCGCCCGGAGTCGAGTGCGCAGTACTGCGCGAGATGCCATGTGTCTTCTAGTAGGCGTTGCCCGCCGCGTTCGTCTTGTCCCCCTGACGCGTGGGCGATCTCCGCTGCGATCTCCGCCATTTCCTGCCCTGATTTCACGTACGCGTGGGCTCCCTGCTGGCGCTCGAGCCGTGGCGAACTCAACGGCACAAGCAATCGAGAGGCATCTAGCACCTCGGCGATACCGGCTTGATCGGGATGGGCGTATCGCACCGCGTTGGTCACAACAGCAGGCAGCCGCTGCTCGCGCGCCCACCCCAGCATGCGCGCTGCTGTCGCTGTGGAGTATCGATGTCGACGACGCAGTGGAAAACCCGGCTGCCGATGGGACGTGACACCGATAGCCAGATACCGATCGAATACCGCACGCCACGGCCGCGTCGCCGCCTCAGCGAGAGTGGCTCGCTCATCTGCGAGATACCGACCAACCTCGGAGTCCGCACCGAGAATGACGACTATCCCCTCGCTGTGTTCGCGCAATGCCGACCACGGCACCCACGGTTCACCGCGCGCGGTGTGATCGCCAATGTGTGCAGCGCTCACAAGACGACACAGTGATGCCCACCCTCGCGAACCCGTCGCGAGCAAAAGGACCCGCGGACGTGTCTCATCAATCCACCGACCCCCGCGCGCCGGTGTCCGTGCCTGCACGTCCGGATGCACCCGCGCCGCCTGGGTTGCCTCGACCGCGATATCCACTCCGAGTACCGGTCGTATGCCCAGCCGGGAACACTCACGTACCCACCGGACCGCCGCGTACAAGCCGTCTCGGTCGGTAAGAGCGACGATTGACTGACCAAGTTCGGCACTACGTTGCACGAGTAACTCCGGCAAGGTGGCGCCATACCGAAGTGAGTGGCTGGAAGCTACGTGCAAATGGGCGAACGGTGGTGAAGCGACTCCCACGCCTAACCGACGGCACGCAGCCGTAGATCGAGCGCTGGCTGATGGGCCAACTCCAGNACGTCACAGACTCGAGCCAGGAACGTCTGCGCATCGCGAACGAGATCGTCTGCTGCCCGCGCACCGACGCACGGGATTCCGGCTTCGGCAGCGGCACGGGTCTGGGCGCCGGCGGCAAAGAAATCCGCCCACTCCGACAGCGGCGGACACACCTCACGTAGCACCACCCACGCGCTCCGCACTTGCTGACGCACCGGTCGGTTGGCGCGCACCTGAGAAGACCGGGAGGCAACAACAGCGATAACCGCGGCAGCAGCTCGTAAGGCCGCAAGGTGCGCAGCGGCGTATCGCTCGTGCGGGGTGCTCGCTAGCGCGGCACGAGCCAAACTGCGCTGAGCACTGTGGATCAAATCGTCCGCGGCAACCGGCGTCATAGTCAACTCACGGAGATTCGATACGGGGAGCGCATCACCAGAATGGGTCCCAGGGCGGACTCCAGGGCGGACTCCAGGGCGGACTCCAGGGCGGACTCCAGGGCGGGTCGAGTTCATCGCGAAGATCCCTTCTATATGCGTGTGCTGGTTTTCTCGACCCACGTGCTCGACCCGTGTGCACTGCTCCAAAACGGACCCCGGCCGCTGGGGCTGGGGTCGAGGCAACCTCAGCGGCCTACGGGCCCGTTTCGTTGAGTTCCACAGAACTCCCACCCCGGCCGCGAATCCGAGGTGCTTGGTCCGATGAGGCATGTGCCCGAATAACCCTCGTGTCGAGCAACCCGACCTACCAGGTATTCGAACACCTGTTCGAACCAGACACGACCGTAGCCCCCACCTCTGACACCCGTCAACCCCTGGCGCCCGGTCAGCCCGGTCAGCCCGGTCAGCCCGAACACGTGCGGCCGCCAGGGCGATCCGGCAGGCTCGGGTGCTAACTCAGGAACCGCCCATCGAGGAGGCTCGTTTCGTGCCCGAACCATCTGCCGACCTGTTGGACGATGACCACATCGACGACTTCTGCCGCCTGCACCCCCGCTGGAGCTACAACGGAACTGCCCTTGTGGCCCAGGTGGAGGCTCCGACCTTCCTCCACGGCATCGACGACGTCACCGCCATCGCCCGAGTAGCCGAGGAGATGGACCACCATCCGGATATCGACATCCGATGGAGGAACCTCACCTTCCGCCTATCGACACATTCGGCACACGGAGTCACCGGACTCGATATTGCCCTCGCCGAGCGGATCGACGCGATAGTTGACGCCGCACCCTGAGGATTCACGGCCGGTCAGCACTCTCGGTGCCTACCCAGTGATGGCTCCCTTCGAGGCGCTACCCACCAACTTGGCGTATTTCGCGAGCACGCCTCGGTCATAGCGCGGAGGTAACGGTTCGAACGACGCACGTCGTTCGCTCATCTCCGTGGGATCGACGAGTACATCGAGCGTCCTGTTCGGGATATCGATCATGATGCGATCGCCATCACGCAGCAGCCCGATGGGGCCACCGTCGACGGCCTCCGGGGAGACGTGACCGACACACAAACCCGTCGTGCCACCGGAGAAGCGCCCATCGGTGATCAACAGCACGTCCTTACCCAAGCCCGCACCCTTGATGGCTCCGGTGATCATCAGCATCTCGCGCATACCCGGACCACCCTTGGGGCCTTCGTATCGAATGACAACGACGTCACCAGCCTGAATGGTGCCATCCTCGAGGGCATCCATGGCTGCCTGCTCACGATCGAACACACGCGCCACCCCCTCAAAGACCTCCACGGGAACACCCGCGTTCTTCACGACCGCACCCTCGGGAGCCAGCGAGCCCGACAGGATCGTGATCCCCCCGGTAGACCCGAGCGGTGACGAGATCTGTCGAACGACGGTGCCGTCAGGTTCGGGAATCTCAATATCCGCGAGGTTCTCGGCCATCGTCCGGCCGGTCACCGTCAGACAATCACCGTGCAGCAAGCCCGCTTCCAGGAGGGCCTTCAGCACAACGGGAACACCCCCGACCTTGTCGAGATCAAACATCAAGTACTCACCGAACGGCTTGAGATCCGCGACGTGCGGCACGCGGGCTCCGATCCGGTGGAAATCGTCCATTCCCAAATCGACACCGACTTCGTGCGCGATCGCTGGAAGGTGCAGGACAGCATTCGTCGAGCCACCGAGGGCCATCACGATGGCTATCGCGTTCTCCAGGGACTGCTTGGTGATGATGTCTCGTGCGGTGATGTCTTGTCGCAACATCTCGATAACCGCTTCACCGCTGCGCCGCGCCAAGGTGTCCCGTCGCGAATCGACCGCGGGGGGTGACGATGAACCAGGAAGTGCCAGGCCCATCGCTTCAGCCGCACTCGCCATCGTGTTGGCGGTATACATGCCGCCGCACGTGCCCGCGCTCGGACATACCGCTCGCTCGATTCGATCGACGTCTTCATCGTTCATCAAGCCGCGAGCGCGAGCACCGACGGCCTCGAAAGCTGTCACGATGTTGACGGTCTCTTCGGTGCCGTCGGTCAGACGCACGTGTCCGGGAAGTAGCGAGCCCGCGTACAAGAGCACGGATGCGATATCGAGTCGGCCGGCCGCCATCATCATGGCCGGAATGGACTTATCGCATCCCGCCAGCGTGACCATCCCATCAAGACGTTCGGCCTGAACGACGGTTTCTACCGAATCCGCGATGACCTCTCGGCTCACGAGGGAGAAGTGCATTCCCTCGTGGCCCATCGAGATCACGTCCGACACCGTGATCGTCCCGAACTCCATCGGGAAGCCACCCCCGGCTTCGACACCTTGCGCAACCGACACAGCAACATCGCGCAACGACATATTGCAAGGCGTGATGCGGTTGTAGCTGTTGGCGATTCCGATCTGAGGCTTGGTGAAGTCGTCGTCGTCCATCCCCAGCGCACGCAGCATTCCCCGGTTCGGTGCTCGGTCGGGTCCGTCGGTCACCAGAAAGCTGCGGGGTTTCATACGCACGGGAGAGGTCACGCTCGTAGTCTAGGAAGGGACATCATCGGGGGCACTGCCATCAGCGAGGAAAGGGTAGGAACGTCCACGTGTCATTCCAGACATTAATCACCGCATCCGAACTTGATCACCTGTGTCGCACCGAGACCGACGTGGTCATCCTCGACGCCAGGTTTCATCTCGATGACGAAGACTGGGGGGATCGGGCATTCGCCGAGTCACATATTCCCGGAGCCCAGCGAGCCAGCCTGGCGACCGACCTCAGCGGTCCGATCATCGAGGGCGTTACCGGCCGTCGGCCCTTTCCCGCGTCCGCAGACTTCGAGCGCACTGTTCGATCGTGGGGCATCGGACCGTCCACTCAGGTGGTGGTCTACGACGCCGATCGCGGGTTGATGGCGGCATCTCGTGTGTGGCTGATGATGCGTTGGATCGGTCACGACGCGGTGGCTGTTCTCGATGGCGGCCTGCCGGCCTGGGAAGGTTCCGGATATCCGATGACGGCTGAGGCGACCTCACCCCCCGCACCGGAGCAGACCTTTGTCGCGTCGGTGCGTCCTCATCTGCTGGCCGGGGTCGACGAGGTCGACCGCGTTCGCGTCGATACGCCCACACGCGTCTTCGACTCTCGAGGACCCGAGGGCTACCACGGGCAAGGCAAGTACTACGACCCCGTCCGCGGACACATCAAGGGAGCGGGCCTCGCCGATCGAGCCGAGACACTCGACGACGACGGCACCTTCAAGGGCCCCGAGGATCTGCGAGTCCACTACGACGCCCTCCGCAACGGTCAGGACGCAGACGACATCATCTTCTACTGCGGTTCTGGCGTCACGGCCGCTCAAAACGTCCTCGCCATGGAGCACGCCGGATTGCCGGGAGCCCGCATGTACGTCGGCTCGTGGAGTGAATGGATCATCGACCCGGACCGTGAGGTGGAGTTGTGAGCCGTCCCTATCGTTTCGCTCTGATCGGCTGTGGTTTCTTCGCCCAAAACCACCTGCAGGCGTGGGCGGAGATGCCCGACGTCGAACTCGTCGCCACCTGCGACATCAATCCCGACAGCGCCGCCGCCGCGGCCGAAACGTTCGGCGGAACCCCGTACACCGACGCCGCCGAATTATTCGCCAAGGAAGAGTTCGACTTCGTCGACATCGCCACCACCCCACCGACGCACCGCATGATGGTCGAGCTCGCCGCACAGCACAAGGTGGCCGCCATTTGCCAAAAGCCACTCGCCTGGGACATCGATGATGCCCAGGCGATGGTTCGCGCCATGGCCGATGCAGATCTACCGTTCATGGTTCACGAGAATTTCCGATTCCAATATCCGATGCGCAAGGTCAAAGAGGTCCTCGATAGCGGGGTCATCGGTCGACCGTTCTTCGGCCGAATCAGTTTTCGCACCGCACACGACGTTTACTCCGCGCAGCCATGGTGCATGGATGCCGAACGCATGATCATCGCGGATGTGTCGGTTCATCAATTCGACCTCACTCGCTTCTTCCTCGGCGAGCCCGACCGCCTGTTCACCGAAGCCATCAGGGTCAACCCGAAGATCAAGGGCGAGGACGTAGCCACCATCGTTCTCGGCCTTCCTGGCGCCACGTGCATCGTCGATACGAGTTACGAATCCTCCTCCGATCACAGCACGTACCCGCAAACGTTCGTGACGATCGAAGGCACCGACGGGACCGTCACCCTAGGTCCGGACTACCACCTGCAGGTGGTCTCCCCCGCTGGAGTCCACGAAGAACAGCTCGTCATCCCTGAGCATTCGTGGGCATCCGAGCCGTGGAACTGCATTCAAGACAGCGTGGTGAACGTTCAGCACCACTGGATCCACTGCCTGGAAACCGGCCAGACCCCGGAAACCAGCGGTGCCGACACCCTTCGGGTTCTCGACCTCACCCTCGGCGCCTACCAGTCCCTCGACACCGGGGAGCCGTACCGGGTCGGAAGCATGCTGTGACACCACCGCAGACCGTTCGAGTCGGTGACGTCACCGTCACCATCGACGGGGGAGATCTGCGCGACATTCGTTGGCAGGGCCACGAAGCGATCCGGCGCATCTATCCGGTCTTCCAGGACCGCAACTGGACCAATCGACTCTTCACCATCGTTGGAACCGAGCTCACCGAGAGCGACGGCGCGATTGACTTCACCGCCCACGGCACCGGCTCGTTCGACGCCGAACCCCTCGAATGGACCGTGGCGGCACGAATCACAGATCGGGCAGTCTCCTATCGATTCCACGCCCACACACGGGCCCCCTTCTGGCGAAATCGACTGGGCATGTGCGTCCTGCACCCGATGCTCGCGGCAGGCTCCGCCGTTGTTGTTGAACACACGGATGGCACAACGACCAACGCGCACCTACCCACAGAAATCTCCGCGCACCAGCCCTTCGTGGATATGCGATACATCACCCACGAACTCCCCGGCGGAGGCCACGCGCGTGTTCGCTTCGATGGCGAAGTCTTCGAGATGGAAGATCACCGCAATTGGACCGATGCGTCTTTCAAGACCTACTGCACGCCGATTTCATTACCCTTCCCCGTCGAGGTCGTACCCGGTCAGGACATCGATCAGGAAATCGTGGTCGACTTCGACGCCGGTCCACAACCATCGGCGCCTGCGTCTTCCATCGCCGATGACGTCGTCGAGATCCGACGAACCGGCGAGGTCACGGATATTCCGCGCCTGGGGTTGTCATGGGTGCCCGACTCCCCACCGATCACCGACGCCGACATCACAGCCCTCGCGTCATTGCGGCTCGACCACCTGCGCGTTGCTGTTTCCGTGCCAGATAGCACCGTGCCAGATAGCACCGGGCCGGATAGCACGGGGCCGGATACTGCAGCGTCGGCGCACCTTGTCGAGGCTGCATCGATCGCCGACCGCATCGGTGCACGGCTGCGCATCGCCTCGGTCAGCCGTGCACCCGAGGAACTAGTCGCCTTCGCAGAACTCCCCGTTGACGTGATCGGCGCCATCGACTGCTGGTACGTCTTCAGTGAGCAGGACAAAGTCACTCCCGACGACTGGGCCTCGCGCGCACGGGAAGCCCTAGGCGAGCGGTACTCCGACGTGGCCCTCGGCGGCGGGACGGATCTTTATTTCACCGAACTCAACCGCGAGCCTCCCGATCCGTCGATGTTCGACGTTCTCAACTTCTCAATGAATCCGCAGGTCCACGCATTCGACACCCGCACGCTCATCCAGAACGCCATGACCCAGTCCGTCGTCGCCGCCAACGCACCCCGACTTACCCGAGCGACGCCCGTGTCGGTGTCACCCATTTCGCTGCGTCCCCGGTTCAACCCGAATGCCACCGAACCCGATCTCGACGTGAGCAACACACCCCTGCCGAGCAATGTCGACGCCCGTCAGATGACCTACGTCGCAGCACACTGGACCGCAATGAGCATCAAGTACCTCGCTCAGGCTGGATCCATCGCCCACGCCACGTACTTCGAAGCCGTTGGGTGGAAGGGAATCATCGAAAGTGCCGCTGGTTCATCGGATCCGGCGAACTTTCCCTCCACTCCCGGTCAGCGGTTCCCGATGTGGGATGTCTTCGCCGGCCTTGCCCGGATGACGCGCGCACACACCGCCCAGTCCTCCGCACCCGAGGAGGCAGACGCACTGATCGTGGACGACGGGGCCAAGGAGCGAGCGCTCGTCGTCAATTGGAGCGAAGAACCCCGCGTGGTTCGCATCGACGACAATCCACCGACCACGATTCCCCCGACCGCGATGGTGATCCTCGATCTCGCACACACCAACTGAAAGGCCCACGATGAAGCCCGCACCCTCCCTTCCTGCCACCGCCGACCTCTTTCGCATGGACGGCATGCGCGTCCTCTTGACCGGGGCCGGTGGCGCCATCGGAACTGTGCTCGCACGAGCCTTCGCCGAACTCGGAGCCAGCGTGGCGTTGCACGACATCTCCGAAACCAAGGTCGCTGCCGTAGCCGCCGAGATCAACGACGGTGGTGGATCGGCATTGACGTTCGCCGCGGACATATCCGACCCGGATCAATGCGTGGGTCTCATTGAAGCTGCCGTGACTGCCATGGGAGGTCTCGACGTTCTCGTCAACGGAGCCGGGATCAATCGCCGCAAGCCCATCGTGGAGGTGACGGTCGACGACTTCGATGCGATTACCGCGGTCAATATGCGGGCTGTCTACCTGCTGAGCCAAGCTGCACACCCGCATCTGGCCGCATCCCCCCACGGAGCGATCGTCAATCTTTCCTCGTTGAGCGCGCGCTACAGCTTCAACACCATCTCGGTCTACGCCGCGACCAAAGCCGCCGTGTCGGGCATGACGCGCAGCTTCGCTCGCGAGTGGGTAGCCGACGGAATTCGCGTGAACTGCATCGAGCCGGCCGTCGTGCAAACCGAGTTCACCAAGCCGCTGTGGGGAGAAGAGCACCGTGCCCGGTGGTTCGCCGACACGACACCGATAGGGCGGCTGGCTCAGGCAGATGAACTGGTCGGTGCGGTTGTCTTCCTGGCAACACCCGCATCGAGCTACATCACCGGTCAATCCATCGTCGTCGAGGGTGGGATCCTCGCCGGCGGCGACTGGGACTCCTACGCAGACGCAACTTCCTGACGCTGTTCACCAAGGCCGGTGATTCCCAGGGTCATCACGTCTCCGGGAGACAGATAGCCCGGTTCGGCCATACCCATCGCGACCCCGGGTGGTGTTCCCGTGTTCACCAGATCGCCCGGCTCGAGCACCATGAACTGACTGACGTGATGGATGACCGTCGCGATGTCGAAGATCATGTCGTGCGTCGACCCCGTCTGGCGCCGTTCTCCGTTCACGTCGAGCCACAGGTCGAGTCCGCCATCGAGATCAACCTCGTCGGTGGTCGCCAGATACGGGCCGCATGGGTTGAAGGTCTCACAGGACTTGCCCTTGATCCACTGACCGCCGCCGCGCTCGAGTTGGAACGTTCGCTCGGAAACATCGTTCGCGATAGTGAAACCAGCGAGGTGGTCCATTGCCTGCTCGGGCGACTCGAGGTATCGACACTGGCGTCCAATCACCACCGCCAACTCCACTTCGTAGTCGACCGTGGTGGCTCCGCGGGGAGTCAGAACATCGTCGTACGGCCCGACCAGACAGTTGGGTGCCTTGGTAAACAGAATCGGTTCCTCGGGAACCTTCATGCTCGACTCGTTCGCGTGGTCGACGTAGTTCAGGCCGACACACAAGATCAGGCTCGGCTTGGCGAGCGGCGCGCCGATCCGGCCCTCAAGGGCCGGCAGCGCGGATAGATCACTCGATCGCAAGCGCTCGATGCCGTCACCGGCGAAGAATTCGGGCGTGAAGTCAGACACCAGACTCGACACGTCTCGATGAACCCCTCCCCGATCGAGGACCGCCGGTACTTCGCCACCCCGCTCACCGATTCTCGCCAGCTTCATTCCGATTCCTTCTGTTGTTGTTCGGTGGATTGACGTCCGCTTTCCCGATCGCGCAGGGACTATCCGGTCACCGCACCGTTCGACGCACTGGCAACCAACTTGGCGTATTTGGCGAGGACTCCGCGCTCGTACCGTGGCGGGAGCGGAGTGAATGCTTCGCGCCGGGCGTCGAGCTCCGCCGGATCGACGAGAACGTCCAGCGTCCTGTTGGGGATATCGATCATGATGCGGTCACCGTCACGCAGCAGCCCGATGGGGCCACCATCGACGGCCTCCGGGGACACGTGACCCACGCACAAACCCGTCGTGCCGCCGGAGAAGCGACCATCGGTGATCAACAGCACGTCCTTACCCAAGCCCGCACCCTTGATGGCTCCGGTGATCATCAGCATCTCGCGCATACCCGGACCACCCT
>PBWE01000020.1 GCA_002728915.1 Micrococcales bacterium | reverse complement strand
ACCCGCATTCGGTGCACAGAGCCACAAAACCGAAGACGTCATTTTGAACGATGTAACCCTCATGAGCGTGACAGAAGCCGCACTCGAAGGTGTCTGGACTTTCCCTCATGAATCCTCCCTGACGCATCTGTGTCGTGCGTGTCTGTCGGGGAAGATGAAATGAACATCGCGCGGATAGTTGACCACGAACCATCACGTGGGTGAATGTCGTGTGACCGACCGATGGATGGTTCGGTTCGCTTGCTCAACGAACTAGGCGAACGCTTCGGTGTAGGCGTTGAGCGCCGGTTGACCGCCGAGGTGCGCGTACAAGACCTTTGAACCAGCGGNGAAATAGCCCTCGCGCACCAGATCAATGAGCGCGGCAATGGACTTGCCCTCATACACCGGATCGGTGATGACTCCTTCCACGCGAGCGAGGTGTCGTATCGCTTTGATGGTTCGCGGGCCGGCGATTCCGTAGATGTCGTCGTGCCATCGATCCAGAAGCACNATTTCTTCGTCGCGAATNTCGCGCCCGAGTTCAATGGATTCGGCGGTGCGTCGGGCNATGCGCGCGATTTGCTCCCAGGTCTTGTCCACAGTTGCGGAAGCGTCGATACCGATCACGTCCTGGGCGCGGTCGGAGTGCGCGAAGCCCGCGATCATGCCGGCCTGCGTCGAACCAGTCACCGAGCAGACGATCACGTTGTCGAATCGAATGCCCCGCTCGTTCTCCTGGTCCTCCACTTCGAATGCCCAACCGGCAAAGCCGTGGCCGCCGAGTGGGTGGTCGGAGGCACCGGCGGGAATCGCATATGGCTTGNCACCTGNAGCCTNGACATCNTCGATGGCACGCTTCCACGAATCGCGGAANCCAATGTCGAATCCNGCCGGGTCNAGTCGAACATCAGCACCGANAATTCGNGAGAGCAAAATGTTGCCNGTTTCCTCNTACTTGGCTTCGNNGTAGTCGACCCAATGCTCTTGGACGACGACNGCTTTCAAGCCCAACTTGGCGGCCACGGCGGACACTTGTCGGGTGTGGTTGGACTGAACGCCACCGATGGACACGAGGGTGTCGCAGCCTTGCGCCAGGGCATCAGCGGCCAAGTACTCGAGTTTGCGCGTCTTGTTTCCGCCGTAGGCGATGCCGGAATTCAGGTCCTCGCGTTTGGCCCAGATTTCGACGTCGCCGCCCAGGTCCCGGGTGAGCCGATCCCAGCGTTCGAGCGGCGAGGCTCCGTTGATGAGAGGTACGCGGGCAAAGGAATCGAGTGCTCTGCGGCTCATGCTCGGAGCCTAAATGCAGGAGACCGAAACGAAATACAAGAACCATGGCCTTGCACTTCTGTAAGTGTCAGAGCCGCACGCAAAACTCTCACCGTGAAGTCGACTGCTGAGGCCATTGCCCACTGCCACACCTGCCAGGGCGTCCTTCCCAACTATGAGCGCGGAAAGGAACGGATATGTGTTTCCTGTCGCCGCCGCAGGGGCAGAGAGCACTACCGGAGGAATCGGGACTACTACCTCCGGAAAGCCAGAGCCCAACGTTCTGCATCCCTTGCCCGATCGTGGGAGTACGTATGGGAGTACCTAACTCGCCACTCATGTGTTGACTGTGGAATGTCTGACCCGCGCGCACTGGAGTTTGACCACCGCGATCGCCACGACAAGCGCGCTTCGGTCGCCGTCCTCGTGGCCGAGGGCTACGGGGTCGCAGCAATTGTCGAGGAAATCGCGAAGTGTGATGTTCGATGCGCCAATTGCCACACCATCAAGACCCGCGAGGAAGCCGGTTGGTTCCGAAGCAATGCGTGGCGCGCCCGGAGAGATTCGAACTCCCAACCTTCTGATCCGTAGTCAGATGCTCTATCCGTTGAGCTACGGGCGCTCGCGCTACCGAAGCAGCGCAGGCGGGAGTCTAGCCCGAGCCACCGCGGTTAAGGCCCGGGGATGCACCGCCGTTCCGAGCGGGGCATAGTGGAGTTATGACAGCTGAAACGACATCGTTCGATGCTTCCCGCCGCGCATTCCTGGTCGGCACCTGCGGGGTAGCAGCGCTGGCCACCGGCGGCTTCGGCACAGCGCTCCTCGCCGACGACGCGTGGGCCGCGAAAGGAATCAAGCGTCGCAAGAACGGGAAAGTGGTCGTTCGCGTGGACAAGGTCCCGGCTTTGAAGTCGGATCCGTCGCGGGTACTGCTCGGGACGGTCAAGGGCACACCGGTCGCGGTCGTGCGCGAGGGCGACTCCTACACCGCATTGAACCTCCGGTGCACTCACCAGGGAGCCACCGTCGAAGGCACATCCGACGGCTGGTCCTGCCCGCTGCACGGCTCGAAGTTCGCCCTCGACGGAGATCTCGAGCGCGGGCCAGCTGACTCCAACCTCGCGGAATTCACGTCACGCTGGCGCCGGAAGAAGCGTCGCCTCATCGTCGGCTAACCGACGAGACGACCCGCACACAGCCGGACCGCCCGGCCGAACCACCTCACCGGGAGACCCGGATCGGGCGTTTCGTGGCGGAGGTGGAGGGATTTGAACCCTCGAGGGAGCTTCAAACTCCCAACCCGCTTAGCAGGCGGGCGCCATAGGCCACTAGGCGACACCTCCACGCTGCCCACCACATTCGCGACGAAGTCATCCATTGGCTGACAGCCGGGAAAGGCTATCGGGCACACTTGCGCCCATGACAACCACGCTTGCTATCGACTGCGGTGGTGGTGGCATCAAGGCCTCGGTGCTCGACGAGTCCGGGACGATGCGCGCCCAGCCGGTTCGGGTCCCGACGCCGTACCCACTTCCCACGGCGCTGTTCGTGAAGACTCTCACCGAGTTGTCGGAGCAACTGCCGAAGGCCGACAGAGCCACCGTCGGGATGCCCGGGATGATCCGGCACGGCGTGGTCGTCACTACCCCGCACTACATCACCCGCTCCGGTCCGCGCTCCCGGATCGATCCGGAACTCGTTCCCCAATGGGAAGGCTTCGACGCGCAGGCAGCGCTCTCCGACTCGATGGGGATCCCGGTTCGGGTGCTGAACGACGCCGAGATTCACGGCGCCGGGGTCGTCGCGGGCCAGGGCCTGGAAGTGGTCATGACCTTCGGCACCGGATTGGGCTTCGCGGTCTTCGACGGTGGACGGCTCGCCCCGCACATGGAGATGTCCCAGGCGCCGGTTCGCTGGGGCCTGAGCTACGACACCTACATCGGAGAGCACGAGCGACGCCGCCTCGGTGACGCCCTGTGGTCCAGGCGTATCGGTCGAGTGGTGGACGTCCTTCGGCCGGTGTTCCTATGGGACCGGCTCTACGTGGGCGGGGGAAACGCCCGCCACATCACTCCGACGGTGCTCGCCAAGCTGGGCGACGATGTCGTGATCGTTCCCAACTCCGCGGCGCTCGCTGGCGGAGCCCGCGCCTGGCAGTTGCATACCGAGTAGGCGCAGGGCCTCACCCGAACCCCTCATCACCCCTTCCCTTTGCGGGCGGGTTTCCGGCCCCAAGCGGGCGACAGTCGGGGTGCTCCTGGCAGTTTCACGGCCATTTCGGACGCAATGCCGTAACGGTTGCGTAACGAGTGGGGGGTCGGGATTGGCGTGATCGCCGACTGCCCAACAAGATTAGGCACGGTTCACCCACCTCGGGTGCGCCTCTCCAACCCCTTGAAGGGATTACATATGTTCAAGCGCTCACAGCGCGGCAGGGCCTTCGCCGTCATCGCGGCGGCTGGTGCCCTGTCCGTGACTCTGGCCGCCTGCGGAGGCTCCGACGATTCGAGCAGTGACGATGCTGCCTCGGACGACACCTCCGAAGAGGCTGCCGACGACGCCGGTGATGACGCCGGTGATGACGCCGGTGATGACGCAGCGGCTGAAGACACCGGTGCCCCAGTTGCCGTTTCTCTTATTTTGAAGAACCAGACGAACCCGTTCTTCGTCGCCATGGAGGCAGGTGCACAAGAAGCAGCCTCCGAGAATGGCGTCGACCTCACGGTCGGAGCTGCGAAAGAAGAGGGCGATGAAGCGACTCAGATCGACTTGATCGAAAACGCGATCGCCCAAGGGCAGGCTGGCATTCTGATTACGCCCATGTCCGTAAACGTCAATGACGCCATCAGTAGGGCCCGTGACGCCGGTCTGTACGTAATCTCTCTCGACACGCCAACCGATCCGCCGGACATTGTGGATATCACCTTCGCTACGGATAACTGTCTCGCAGGTGAGGCAATCGGTGAGTGGACGGCGGGTAAGCTCAATGGCGAGAAAGCGATCATCGCAGAACTCGTCATTTTTGATGACCGCGTCGTTTCCGTCGACTACTGCCGCGCAAACGGTTTCCTCATGGGCATGGGCATCGAGGTGCCTACCCTGGATGACATGACCAGTGCAGCCGACAGCGGCACGTACACCACTGGTGCAGGTGGCGAGTATGAAATCTCCTGCCTTGAGGCAACAGGCGCCAACGAAGAGGGTGGCCGTAAGGGCATGGAAAACTGCCTCGCGGGCAATCCTGACATCAACGTCGTCTACACGATTAACGAGCCGACGGCGTTCGGTGCTGCTGCTGCTTTGGAGGCTGCCGGCAAGACCATCGGTGAGGACGTTCTCATCGTCTCGGTTGATGGCGGTCTTGCAGGCGTCGAAGCAGTAAAGGCCGGCCAGATCCAGGCGACCTCGCAGCAATACCCGCTGTTGATGGCCAAGCTTGGAGTTGAGGCCATCAAGCAGATCGCGGATGGAGGTGCCCCGCCGGAGAATACTTCCGCTAACGGAGAATTCTTCGATACAGGCGTCACCTTGTGTACCGACGATCCGCAGGACACNGTGACTGCTGCTCCGCAGGAGTCCGCCCAGTACTGCATCGACAATGCTTGGGGATAACCCCCAGAGCACAANGTAAGTCGAGTCGAGGGGTGGCAGCGNTGCTGCCACCCCTCGCTCACCNANGAANAGATCTTGGCNATTCTCCGACCCACCGCCGCCCTAATCCCTAGACTGCNAANCCTCGNCCCGTANGACCCAACACGTATNCGACATCCGGAGGCATCAAGGTGAGCATCCCCCCTGCCACTACTCCTGATCCTGATCTTGATCTTGACGACGAGTTTGCTTACAAGCGTTCGCCCGTGCAACGACTGCAGATTTTCCTGCACCGCTACCCCTGGATGAGCTCGCTGGTCGTCCTAATTGGGGTCATTCTCGTCTTCGCTCTTGTAAATGAACGGTTCTTGCTCCCGGCGACTGTTTCCCTGATGCTCCAACAGACGGTCATCGTGGGAACTTTGGCGATTGCTCAAACGCTGATCATTTTGACAGCAGGAATTGACCTGTCCATTGGCGCAATCATGATTTTTGGGCAAATGGTCATGGCAAACTTTGCTGTCTACACAACCGCGTCGAATGTCTTGCCCATCGCGGGTACCAATCCCTACNTAGCGATTCTGCTCGGGATATTGGCAGCTACCGGCGCGGGGGCAATCAACGGNCTNCTAATCGTTCGNTTCAGTTTGCCNCCNTTCATNGTGACGCTCGGAACCTGGAGCGTCTTCATGGGTATAACGCTGATNATCTTCAAGGCGCGGACTATTCAAGGTCCGGAGATGCCGGAACTCATGAAGCTNTTGGGTGATGCTTTCCCNGTAGGCCCCTACCGCTTCACGTACGGCTTCGTCATCATGTTTGCTCTCTACTTGGTCTTTGCTTGGGTCTTGAAGAATACGGCTTGGGGAACCCATGTTTACGCCGTCGGCGACGACCCCGTCGCAGCTCAACTCTCAGGCATCAACACAAAGCGAGTTCTCTTCAGCGTGTACTTGGTTGCCGGTGTGGTGATGGGTATTGCAGCTTGGATCACCATTGGTCGGGTCGGGTCTGCCAGTCCCAACGTTGATGCAATGCTCAATCTGCAAACCATCACCGCCGTTGTGATCGGCGGCACTTCCTTATTCGGAGGCCGGGGGGCAGTTATCGGTTCCTTGATCGGAGCCCTAATCGTCAACGCGGTCGAGATGGGATTATCGCTTGCGGGTGTCGACCAGGCGTACCGGACTGCCTCAATCGGCATTCTGGTGATTGCCGCCGTTGGGGCTGATCAATGGATTAGAAAGGTGAAAGCATGACCGAGCCCATCGTCAAAGGACGCAACCTCGTCAAGAGGTTCGGGAGCGTTGTCGGCCTAAATCACGCCGACTTTGACCTATATCCGGGTGAAGTGCTCGCCGTCATCGGCGACAACGGCGCCGGCAAATCAACCCTGATCAAGTGCTTTGCTGGGGCTCACACCCCGGATGAAGGAGAAATGTGGCTCCAGGGCGAGCAGGTGGAGTTTCGTAGTACTCACGAGGCTCGCGAACGTGGCGTCGAGACTGTTTTCCAGACTCTCGCCGTGGCACCCGCCTTAGACGTAGCAGCAAACCTTTACTTAGGTCGAGAGGAGCGCAAATCAGGACCCCTTGGAAGCATCCTGCGCATGTTGGATAAGAAGGGCATGCGTCAACGATCCTCAGATCACCTACAGAATCTAGGAATAAGTACTCTGCAGAACATCACACAGGCGGTGGAGACGCTTTCTGGCGGACAGCGACAGGCGGTTTCTGTAGCGCGTGCAGCCGCTTTCGGAAGCCAGGTCATTATCCTAGACGAGCCCACCGCCGCTTTGGGTGTTCGCGAGTCCGCCAAGGTGCTCAACCTGATACAAGATTTGCGCGGACGGGGTATNTCNGTCATNTTGATNTCNCACAACATGCCCCAGGTGTTCGAGGTNGCGGATCGTATNCACGTTCANCGCCTCGGTNACCGCGCTGCGGTCGTAACGCCGCAAACNCACTCCATGAACGACGCNGTGGCCATCATGACCGGAGCGCTGCAGGTGCCGGAGAACGAGCAGACGCTCGCTCCGCTGGGCTCACCCGCCTAGTTGCTGTANANNGCGGGACGGTCGGGAACGTCNATCTCGACTGCTTCNCCTNGCTTCAGNGCGTCCACNGCGGCGCGGCACGAGACGGACGCCATGAAGCCGTCCCAGGTGGAGGCACCCGCGGGGCCGGTCAACCCGCGAATGCCGTCGATCCAGGCCTGCATCTCTGCTCGGTAGGCCTCACCGAAGCGCCCGAGCCAAAGTTCGGGAATGTCTTGTCCCCGGCTTCCCTGCGAGGTGCGGGTAACGAAGGTGCCGTCGCCCATGTCGAGGATTCCGTTGCCGGCGACGACGGAGCATCGGACCTCGTAGCCGTATCGAGCGGTCATGAACATCTCGATCGTGACCATGACTCCGGAGGTGGTCCGGAACGTGATCAATAGCGGGTCTTGCTGACCATCGGGCACGTCCGGGCCGGGCTTCCCGGACAGAACCTGCACCCACGCATAGTCCTCATCCAACAGCCACCGGCTGATGTCGACTTCATGAACGGCCGAGTTGTTGATGCTCAGCGTCGTGTCCAAGCCGTAGGCCGCGTAGGCGTTGCGGTGAATGTTGTGCACCACCAGTACCTCGCCGACGTCCCCAGAGGCGAGCGATGCTTTCAACGCAACATATCCGGGATCGAAGCGCCTCATGAAGCCGAGCATGATGAGCCGCTCTCCTCGAGCAACTTCGGCGTCCATCACGCGTTGAGCGTCCTCCAGCGTCGACGCCAACGGTTTCTCCAACATCGTGGGCTTACCGGCCGCCAGGCACGCTAGCGCGTGCTCAGCGTGCAAATCATCCGGGCTCGCAATCACCACCGCATCGACGGAATCGTCCTCGATGACCGCCTGCGCTGAGGGAAGCGATCTCGCGTCGAGATCGGCTGCCACGGCCTGAGCTCGCTCCGCAGCGACATCGAACACCGCTGTCACGGTGCTGCCGGACACTTCGCGGGCGAGAGAAACCGCGTGCGCTGTGCCGATGTTGCCCGTACCGATGACGCCTACCCGAATAGCCATGGTGGCCATTGTGGTCCATCGCTGTCGATGCACCCACTCGCACTACTCTTGCCGCGTGCCTGGGTTCTTGAGTGATCTGACGGGGTCGTTCTCCACGTCATCGGCGCAGAACCCGACCGTTGCCATCATGGAAGCCGCGTACGCCGACGCCGGCCTCGACGTCCGCTACATCAACTGCGAGGTGCCACCGGCGCATCTCGCGGATGCCGTCCGGGGTGCGATCGGCATGGGGTGGCTGGGCTTCAACTGCTCTATTCCCCATAAGCAGGCGATCTTGGANTATCTCGACGAGCTCGCTCCGAGCGCNTCGATCACCGGTGCGGTCAACACCGTGATCATTCGCGACGGTCGCCTCACAGGGGAGAACACCGACGGACAGGGCTTCGTGCAGTCGCTGAAAACCATCACCGACCCAGCAGGCACGAACATGGTCATTTTCGGCGCAGGGGGTGCAGCGCGGGCGATTGCTGTCGAATCCGCTCTCGCGGGCGCATCGAGCATCACCATCGTCAACCGNACCGNCGACCGCGGCCAAGAACTCGCTGCCCTCGTGGACTCTCACACCANCGCCNAGGCGGCNTTCGCGCCGTGGACTNCNGGCTTCTCGATTCCGNCCGGNACGGACATCGCCGTCAACGCCACGTCCGTGGGGTTCCACCCGAACGCCGACGCGACGTTGGANGTCGACACATCCAGTTTCACCTCCGGNATGGTCGTCGCCGACGTCGTCGCCAACCCCCCGATGACTCGATGGTTGCGNGCNGCCGCCGACGCTGGTTGCACGCCACTGACCGGACTAGGGATGCTCGTCAACCANGCTCTGGTGAACGCTCGACTGTGGACGGGACGCACCCTGAACGCTGACGTCATGCACCACGCCCTGGAGCAGGCGCTCGAGATCGGGGAGAAGTCATGACGACCGCCGCCTACGCCGCCATGAGCGCGGGAGCACCGCTGGAGCCGTACTCCATCGAGCGTCGTTCGCTACGCTCGCATGACGTGTGCATCGACATCGCGTACTCGGGTATTTGTCACTCCGACATCCATCAGGCGCGCGAGGAGTGGTTCACCTCTTTGTTTCCGATGGTTCCCGGTCACGAGATCGCCGGAGTGGTGTGTGACGTCGGTAGCGACGTGACGAAGTTCGCCGTGGGTGACCGTGTCGGCGTGGGCGTGTTCGTGGAGACGTGCATGGAATGCGACAACTGCACCGCCGGGCTCGAGAACTACTGCGTCAAGGGGTTCGTCCCGACCTACAACGGCAAGAACTACAACGGCGAAGTGATGTATGGCGGGTACTCCTCGTCCATCGTCGTCGACGATCACTACGTTCTGCGCATCCCGGCCTCACTTGCACTCGACGTCGCCGCCCCACTGCTCTGCGCCGGCATTACGACGTACTCACCCCTGCGCGAGTGGGAAGCCGGTCCGGGCAAACGAGTAGGGATCATGGGCCTGGGTGGACTCGGCCATATGGGTGTGAAACATGCCGTGTCGATGGGGGCCGACGTGACCCTCATCTCGCACTCCCCCAGCAAGGAGGCCGATGCGAAGCGTCTCGGCGCGCACGATTTCCTGCTGCTGTCGGATCGCGACGCGATGAAGGAACGCGCGATGACGTTCGATCTCATCGTGAACACGGTCTCCGCGCCCATCAAACTCGATCCCGTCATCCGGTTGCTGGCGACGGACGGAACGATGGCGTATGTCGGACTACCCGACAAGCCGCTGGAGATGAACATCTTCGGGTTGAACAGCCAGCGTCGTCGTATCGCCGGCTCGAACATCGGTGGGATTCGCGAGACGCAGGAGATGCTCGATTTCTGTGCCGAGCACGGCTACGGCTCCGACGTCGAAGTGATCGAGGCCGCCCANATCAACGANGCNTGGGAGCGGGTCGTGAACAGCGACGTCCGCTATCGGTTCGTCATCGACGCGACGACCTTCTAGCGCTTATCCGCGCAGCAGNGGTCGGGTCAGGCACGTCGGGCCACCCTCNCCCTTNCTGATNTCACTCGCCTCNTACANGTGCACNTCCACGCCGCGNTCGCGCAGCNGCGCCACCGTTGCGTCGTTGCCGGAGGCGATGACGGCGACTCCNGGCCGGATCGCCAGCACATTGCACCCCAAGGTCAGGTTGTCTTCTTCCGGTAGCGGTAGGACGTCGACTCCGCGCCGGCGCAGTTCGTGCAGAAGACGGACCGGAGCGAGCGGCTCATACACAACAGCGAGGTCCTCACGCACCGGCGAGACGACGCTCATCAGGTGCAGGCAGAAGTCCGGGCCGAGACCGTGGGGAACGTCGAACGCCGTCACCGTCACGTCTGNTTCCAGGATCTGGCGCAGTTGATCGATCGCTGCATCGTTCGTGCGGTAGGAGCGACCGACGGCCAGGGTGGTCGCATCGAGCCAGAACATGTCGCCACCGTCGGCAGTGGCATCGCCGGTGAGCTGTCCGACTCGGGGGATGCCGCGCTCGTGCAACTCCGCGGCGAGNACGGCGGGTTCTGCGACGCGTGCGTCTTTGGCTCCACGTAATTCGATAAACCCGGAGCCGACCATGAAGCACGGGTCGTAGGTGAAGATGCCGTCCGGCATGTCATCGACCGGGTTCAAGACGTCNACCTCACATCCGAGTCGCTGCAGCAGCNNGACGAATGCGGCGTGCTGTTCGGCAAGGAGGTNGAGGTCGACAGGCTGCGCCCAGTGGGCGGCGGCGTAGTCCCCTCGGGTCGAGGGTGGGCGCACGGCCACCCGNCGCAATTCCGCGGTCATGGATGTCACGCCGAAATCGCTCACGAACCCGCTTCCTTCTCTCGGTCACGCGCGATGCGAATCATCCGCGCCAGGCGAACGTTATTGCCCCGCAGGATGATCAGGAACGGGATGTTCACGCCGACCGCAATAACGGCGCCGGCAAGGGACAGCCACCACGGGTTGAAGGCGAGCAGNGGNAGCCANGTGAGCATGGACAACTCGTGCACCACNATCGCCCGTCGCACCTCACCGAGGAAGGCCTCGAGAGATTCGAGGTCGTGCCCGGGGACGTCTCGCTTGCTGCGACCNCCAAAGACCGCCCCGTACTCCGGGAGCCGGTGTGCCAGTCGAGTGGCGCCGAGGCGGCGAAAGAATGCGGGCGTCTCCCACGGTGCGGGTCGGGTGAGGAAAGAGTCGTGNTCNAGCCATCGCTTNGGCCAGTGNGGTGCNGTCGCGCCGATGGCGACCGACAGTCCCGCGATGATCGCGATGTCGATGNCTCCGAGCAGCGCGTATCCGCCCGGAGTCATCGGTGCATCGAGGTCGACGCCTTCACGCGGCGAGGGAGGGATTTGAACCCCCGGAGGGTTTCCCCTCGGGCGCTTTCAAGGCGCCTGCAATCGGCCGCTCTGCCACCTCGCCTGAGGGNCCCACGCTAGTCGGGGCCNGNTGCGGGTGCGTAGACGGGAGTTACGCGGCCGCGGGCAGTCCGGGAACGTCGACTTCNACGTCGTCGACCCAGACCTGCAGGTGCNCNTGNTNNACGGTGAGNTCGTGGCAGTGACCTCCGCTGTCGTGGTCNCGCGCGATGGCGTGCAGGTGGAGGCCGGGGATNACGATGTCGTCGGCGACGTCGGGGAATCGAAACCCAGCGAGGGTTCCCGCCCACGGTGCGAGATCGAAACGCACCTCCCCGGTCACCGAGCCGGGTGAGCCCAGCGGCTGGTACGGCGGGGTTT
Organism: Micrococcales bacterium; assembly: GCA_002728915.1. Lineage (GTDB taxonomy): Bacteria > Actinomycetota > Actinomycetes > S36-B12 > S36-B12 > S36-B12. The sequence goes on along the minus strand of PBWE01000020.1, from coordinate 3,669 downwards.
GGCCGTGCTCNCTGCGCAGCAGGACGTGCGAGAAATCGCCGGTGACGCGGACGGCTGCCACCAGGTAGTCGTGGTGCAGGTTTTCTTCGGCCAGGACGCCGTCCACGATGGTGGTNATCTCGGTCATCGTGGCGCCGGANGGGANGTCGCGGGTGATCGGTGTGCCGCCGTACGCGGCNACNGCGAACGGCATGCCGAGGTCGGCCGGGGCGCGCTCGGGTACTCCGTCGGCTGGGATGCGCCAGGTNACGCCATCGACGTGGATGATTTCTCCGTCGACGCCTTCGGCTACTCCGATGCCGAGCACGGCGTCGGTGAAGGTNTCCCCGACGGTGGTGACTGCTTCGTAGCGACCGGCGAAGAGGTCGTGCACGGTCTCGATCTGTCGAATGTGGCCGGCGTGGTCCGCGGGTGCGCCGGCGTGCCGCGAGTGGTGAATGGCGGTGGCCAGGGACATGTTGATCATGGCTGCTCCGTNCGCACGTTCACTACTCCGCAGATTCGATAGGGATCTCGTATTTCGATGATCCTCGGCTGTCGAGGAAGAGTCCGACGATCGCCAACGCAAGGGATACGCCGACCACGGTCGTCACAATCGACACCAGAGAATCGTTGCGACCAAGCGCGACGATCGCCACGAGCGCGATGAGTGCGNCCCACACAGCGAGCACTGCCTTCTGGTCTTGNGCGGCNAGTCGGGANTAGAGCAGCACNTGGACCANGGCGAAGGCTGATCCTTCGAGGGCGAANAGCCACATGTTGTCGGCCATGGANTCGTATTGCACNCCGCCNAGNATGCGAACGACNAGNGGGCCGAAGANGAAGGCGAAGGCNGTGANGACNANTCCCACGGCGACGGTGAGCCCGCTGGCGATCAGCACCGGCCGCCGAGAGTTCTGCCCNCTCATTTTCGGGAACAGCACGATNAGNACCGCGTTGGGNAGGAAGAACGCGATCTTGGCCAACAGCACGCCGACGGAGTACTCGCTGGACCCGGTGTCGGAGAGGTAGAGACGGGCGAGGAGGACGTCGACGTTGGTGAGAGTGAACAGGACCATCAAAGCGTGCACGATGTGGCCGAGTTCTCGACCCATGCCGTCGCGGATCGGCGCGAACGTCGTTCCCGGGCAGGCTTTTCGGTAGGCAATCAGGGCTCCGACGGCGCACCCGACGAGAATGCCGAGGCTCGCGCCGATCACCGAGGACAGGGCGAGAACGCCGATGATTCCGCCGACCGCCCGGGCGCCNTTGAGGGAGATGAAGGCAATGGAGAAGGACGTTCGCTCNTCTCGGCCNTGGGCGATTCCCATGGCGGCCGANCCGAAGATCANGAANCCNAGNGANGCNATNCCNGCNGCNACNGCGAGCCACGGGATGGNAAANANGGTGCCCANTGGCCACGCGGCGATGANCCCGCCGAGGGCGATNCCGAGTCCGACGAGNGCCGCCAGCCGGATGAGTTGNCCNTCGACATCGGANCGNTCCGGAGCGGCGNGATCAGACTCGGCGTTNTCNGAGTCGGCGTTCTCTGCCTTGGATTCATTCGACCCGGGTCCGCCNNATCGGGCNGTGGCGACCCGTCGTGCAGCCAGCGCCTGTATCGAAATCGCGACCGTCACCAGGATCAGCAAGATCCCGACGAGCGCCCCGAAGGCGCCGAAGTCAGCCGGGCCGAGGACGCGTGCGGCGACCATGCTCAGCAGAAAGGCGGCCCCGTTGCCGACCATGGTCGCAACACCGACAAGGATCAGGCCCTTGGCGAGCGCCGACCGTGACTCCCGTTCCATGGGCGTCACTGTATTGGCTGGATCAGCTGAGTTGGACCTCCGGCAGCGTCTCCAGCGCCGCGGCGAAACGCTCGTCAGAGACGTCTTCATCGACCATCGCTCCGGCGAGGTAGTTCTCGTACGCCGCGAGGTCGAAGTGTCCGTGACCGCACAGGGCCGTGAGGATCACGGTCTCTTCCCCGGTCTCCTTCGCCTTCAATGCTTCGCGGATCGCGAGAGCGATGGCGTGAGTGGGCTCCGGCGCGGGAACGATGCCTTCGGTTCGCGCGAACTGCACCGCGGCGGCGAAGCATTCCGTTTGCGGGACCGACTCCGCGTCCATCAACCCTTCTTCATACAGGTGTGAGATGAGCGGGGCCATGCCGTGGTAGCGCAGTCCGCCGGCGTGAATGGGGTCGGGGATGAAGTCGTGCCCGAGGGTGTGCATTTTCATCAGCGGTGTCATGCCGGCGGTGTCGCCGAAGTCGTATGCGTAGACACCCCTGGTCAGGGACGGGCACGAGGCTGGCTCGGCAGCAAGGATGCGCGGGCTCATCTTGCCGTCGAGCTTTTCCTTGATGAAGGGGAAAGACAGACCGGCGAAGTTGGATCCGCCGCCGGTGCACCCGACGATCAGGGTCGGGGTGTCGCCCGCCATCTCGAGTTGCATCAATGCTTCCTGCCCGATGATCGTTTGGTGCAACAGCACGTGGTTGAGCACCGAGCCGAGGGCGTATCGGGTGTTGGGGTCCATGGCGGCGACCTCGACCGCTTCGGAGATGGCGATGCCGAGGGATCCACTGTGGTTCTTGGGGTCGGCACCGAGTGCGCGGCCGACCTCTGTCACATCCGAGGGTGAGCGGTAGACCTTCGCCCCGAACGCCTCGATCATCAACCGTCGGTAGGGCTTGGAGTCATACGAGGCGCCGACCTGCCACACCTCGCACTCCATGTCGTAGAGCGCGCAGGCGAAGGAAAGCGCGGTGCCCCATTGACCGGCTCCGGTCTCGGTGGTCAACCGCGTCGTTCCTTCTTTCTTGTTGTAGTAGGCCTGGGGGACGGACGTGTTGGGCTTGTGTGAGCCGGCGGGCGAGACGCCTTCGTACTTGTAGTACATGCGCGCGGGGGTGCCGAGTGCTTGCTCCAGGCGGTGAGCGCGGAACAGCGGGGAGGGTCGCCACTGGCGGTAGACGTCGAGGACACCACCGGGGATCTCGATGTATCGGTCGGTGGAGACCTCTTGCATGATCAGTTCCATTGGGAACAGCGGCGCGAGATCGTCCGGACCGACGGGGTCCATCCGGCCCGGGTGGAGGGGTGGAGGTGGAGGCGTCGGCAGGTCAGCCATCAGGTTGTACCAAACCGTCGGCATCTGATCCTCCGGCAGCACGTACTTGTGCTGGCGAACCGTGTCGTCCATAACCGTCTCCTTATCAAGTGATGCCTGTGCGGGTGCCCGCGTGGGTACCTATGTGCGGGCCTACGGGCAAGCCTGCGTGCTTGGTTGTCGTATGACCACGCCGTCGATCTGCGACGGTAACGGGCTCACGGGCACCGCTCAAGCGGATTTCCGGAATTGGGGTTCAGGTCACGTGATGTTGAGGTCACGTGATGTCCGGGTCACGTGACATTGAGCTCACGCGACGTTGAGATCAAGCAGCGGTTACGCCGGGAGTATTCGACCAATCCCGGTGAAGCTGCGACCCCACCACGACCCACTAATGGGGTTGACGCTGACGCTCTCGCCGGGTTGAGGTGCGTCGATCATCGTCCCGTTGCCGAGGTAGATGCCGACGTGGTGCGCGCCACCTTCGAAGAAAAAGACAAGATCGCCGGGGAGGGCGTCTTTGGTCTTGACGCGTTCCACCTGTTCGTATTGACCCCACGAGGTGCGCGCGATGTC
>PBWE01000019.1 GCA_002728915.1 Micrococcales bacterium | reverse complement strand
TGGCGATCGCCTTCGGTGTGATTGTGTGGAATTGGGCGGGGGCGGACTTCGGGACTCAGTACTTCACCGCCTACTTGGTCGAAAAATCGCTGAGTGTGGACAACCTGTTTGTCTTCATCATCATCCTGACGCAGTTCCGGACGCCGGCAAACTTGCATCAGCGTGTGCTCCTCGTGGGAGTGGTCCTCGCGCTCGTGATGCGCGCCATCTTCATTGCAATTGGCGCTGCAGCGATCTCCTTGTTCGCGTTCACCTTCGTGCTGTTCGGCGCGTTGCTCTTGTGGACCGGGATTCAGCTGATGCGGCACCGGAACGAGGACCCGGACCCGATGGACAACATCATCATTCGCAACGTTCGCAAGCGTTACCGGTTCGCCGATGACTACGACGGGACCAAGCTCTTCACCGTCATTGATGGCCTGAAGGTCGCCACTCCGTTGTTGCTCGTGATGGTCGCAATCGGCGGCACCGATCTTCTTTTCGCACTCGACTCGATTCCGGCGACCTTTGGAGTGACCCAGGAGCCGTATTTGGTTTTCGCCGCCAACGCCTTCGCCCTGCTCGGACTCCGGGCCTTGTACTTCGTGCTCAAGGGCTTGCTCGACAAACTCGTGTATCTGTCGACCGGCCTAGCGGTCATTTTGATGTTCATCGGCGTGAAACTCGTCCTGACCTACTTCCACGAGGTGTTCCCGGACACGGTGCCCAAGATCGAAACGACGTGGTCGTTGGCTTTCATCGGGGTGGTTCTCGTGGTCGTAACGATCGCTTCGTGGATCAAGACACGTCGGGATCCAGATGCCATTGCCCATGCGGGTCGCTTGACGGCTACTCCGGAGGAGAAGGCGGGTGAGCAGGCCTAGCGGTACTCGCGGGGGGAGCCGCACTCGCAGGGGGAGCGGAATCCGTCTCGGACGGTCGCGTCAGGCCGGTAACGCCCGCATCAAGAAGGGCTTGCCGTAACGCGGCAATTTCGGTGCGGAGTGCTTCGAGATCCTCCTTGACCGCCGACTGTCCCTCCTGCGCACGCCCGCTGATTCGGGTAACCACCGCCGAGGCCACCGACGCGCCCACCAGGCCCAGCAGCGAGATACCCACGACCATCAGCCCAACGGCGACAATGCGCCCATTCGTGGTGACCGGCACGTAATCGCCGTAGCCGACGGTGGCCATGGTCACCAGTGACCACCACACAGCATCGCCGAAGGATTCGATATCCGCGCCCTTGGCCCCGCGTTCCGCGTTGAGCACAGCGAGGGAGCTGAGATACGTCAGGAATGCCACCGCGAAGACCACGGCCGTCGCGGTCCGACCGACGCGCAACCGGCTGCCCCGGCTGATCAGCCACTGACCGGCGGTGAGCACGCGCAGGACGCGCAGCACTCGGAAGGCAGGGACGGCGACCGCAATGACATCGAGCGGATGGTGGACCAGGTATGCAATGTGCTTGGGCGCCAGGACGGTGCGAAGGGTGAGATCAACAATGAAGACCACCCAAATGACGTTCATTGCGGTGTCGAGTCGATCTAACCCTTCAGAGGTGAGGCCCTCGTCGAGAACGTAGAACGAGTACAGGACGAGATACCCAACGGCCAAGAGCACCATCGCCAGGGCGGTGCGGCGTTCATACGCGTCCAGCCGCCCCTGCGCTCGCACTTGTCGAGGGTTGTCCGGATCTGGCGTGCTGTCGGTGATGTGAGCCCAGATTCGATCCATGCGCGAGGTATCTAACGGTGCAGTAGTCGAGGCTGCCGCCGATTCTTGGGGTTGCGCCGATGCCACCAGGGCAGCCTACGAGGTGACTGTCCGTGTGTGTGGCGTCTGACGAACAGATGGCGGTTGTTTGCGATGTCGGGGGAAATCCCCGTTCACCAGCCCCGTTTCCACCAATTATCCAACGACGGTCGCTCCCGGCCCAGCGTCGTGTCGTCACCGTGGCCGGGGTAGACCCAGGTGTCGTCGTCGTAACGGTCGAAAATCTTCTCGACCACACCGCGGTACAGGGTCTCGAAATCTTCCGGCGACCAGGTGCGACCCACGCCACCCGGAAAGAGGCAGTCACCGGTGAACAGATGGGTGTGTCCGTGTGGATCGTCGAAAGTGAGGACCAGCGACCCGGGGGTGTGTCCGACCAGGTGGATCACACCCAGGGTTACATCGCCGACGGTGATGGTCTCTTCGTCGTGCAGTCGATGTCGCGTGGAAACATCGATAGCGTCGGCGTCCGCATCGTGGGCGTAGGTCGGCGCATGCGTCGCGCGGGTCACGTCGGCTAGTGCGCCCCAATGATCGTGATGGCGATGCGTGGTTACGACGCCGCTGAGTGTGTCGCCGCCCACGAGATCGAGGATCCGGTTGCCTTCCGTTGCAGCATCGATCAGGAGTTGTTCGCCCGTAGCAGTGCAGCGCAGCAGGTAGACGTTGTTGTCCATGGGGCCAACCGCAAGCTTGCGGATGACCACCGTCGACAGTTCGCGGTTGAGTGCGGGACCGCCTACGCTGGCGTGACCGGAATACATGTTTGGCACCCTAGCGACAGGTGCCCACGGGAATATGCCGAGAAAGGGGCCTTGGTGGTTGGCGAGAGCCTCGTAGTCCGCGGTGCGCGGGAGCACAATCTCAAGGACGTATCGCTGGATCTTCCCCGGGACGCCCTCATCGTCTTCACGGGATTGTCGGGATCCGGCAAATCATCGTTGGCGTTCGACACCATCTTTGCCGAGGGGCAGCGTCGCTACGTCGAAAGTCTCTCAGCCTATGCGCGTCAGTTTCTCGGACAGATGGACAAGCCGGATGTCGATTTCATTGAAGGGCTCTCACCGGCGGTTTCGATCGATCAGAAGTCAACATCTCGCAATCCGCGCTCGACGGTGGGGACGATCACTGAGGTCTACGACTACCTGCGCCTGCTCTACGCCCGGATAGGAAAACCACATTGCCCCGAGTGCGGGGATCCCATCAGCCGGCAGACCCCGCAGCAGATCGTCGACCAGGTGCTCGACCTGCCCGCAAAGACCAGATTCCAGGTGCTGGCGCCCCTGGTTCGCGACCGCAAGGGTGAATACGGCGAGCTCTTTCAGCAGTTGCAAACCCAGGGCTACTCCCGGGCTCGCGTCGACGGTGTCGTCTATGGGCTAGACGAAGTCCCCAAGCTCAAGAAACAAGAGCGTCACACCGTTGAAGTCGTTGTCGACCGATTGACCGTCAACAAAGAATCGAGGCGTCGACTCACCGACAGTGTGGAGACGGCACTGGGCCTCGGCCACGGCTATGTGGTTTTGGACTTCGTCGATCGCGAGGAAGGCGATCCCGAGAGGGAGCGGATCTACTCCGAGCATCTGGCCTGCCCGAGGGACGGACTGTCCTTCGAAGAACTCGAACCACGCTCCTTTTCGTTCAACTCTCCCTTTGGAGCCTGCCCCGAATGCTCCGGGTTGGGAACAACGCGCGAAGTGGACATCGAACTCGTCGTCCCGGACGTGGATCGCTCCCTGGGTGAGGGGGCAATTGCGCCGTGGTCCCGTGGCACAGTCTCGGGATACTTCTCGCGACTGCTCGAGGCCATCGCCGATGAAATCGGTGTTGATGTCGAAACCCCGTGGAAGAAGATTCCGGCGCGGTCGAAGAGGGTGATCCTTGAAGGCTACGACGAGCCCATTCATGTGCAGTACCGCAATCGCTATGGACGGCGCCGGTCGTACTACACCGAATACGAGGGCGTTGTTCCCTATGTGAAGCGCAGGCACGCGGAGGCAGAAACCGATGCGTCGCGGGAACGCTTCGAGGGTTACATGCGGGAAGTCCCCTGCAACGCCTGTTCCGGGAGTCGACTCAAGCCACTCACGCTCGCGGTCACGATCGAGGGTAAGTCAATCGCTGACATCGCCTCGCTGCCGATCGGGGAGGCCGCCGACGCCTTGAGCAGCCTTGCCCTTAGCGAGAGAGAAAGCGTGATTGCGTCACGCGTGTTAAAGGAAGTCAACGAGCGCCTGCAATTCCTCGTGGACGTCGGTCTGCATTACCTGTCGATGGATCGTGCTGCTGGCACATTGGCCGGCGGTGAGGCGCAGCGGATCCGCTTGGCCACCCAGATCGGATCAGGCCTCGTGGGTGTTTTGTACGTCCTCGACGAACCGAGCATCGGACTCCATCAGCGTGACAATCACCGCCTGATTGAAACCCTGGTTCGCCTACGAGATCTGGGGAACACCCTGATTGTTGTCGAGCATGATGAAGACACGATCCGCACAGCCGACTGGGTTGTCGACATCGGACCCGGAGCCGGGGAGCACGGTGGGCAGATCGTCGTCAGTGGAACGGTGTCAGAACTCGTTGCGAATTCGGAATCCATCACCGGTGAGTACCTGTCGGGAAGCCGAGGTATCGACGTACCGGCAGTACGGCGTCCTCAGGAGCGTGGATGGATCACCATCAAGGGGGCGCGTGAACACAATCTGCAGAACGTCTCGGCGCGTTTTCCGTTGGGGAACTTCGTCTGCGTGACCGGGGTAAGCGGGTCAGGCAAGTCGACCTTGGTGAACGACATCTTGTTCAACGTCCTTGCGCGCGACTTGAACGGCGCCCGGCTCGTTCCAGGAAAGCACAAGAGCATCACTGGTACCGATCAGATCGACAAAGTTGTGCACGTCGACCAAAGTCCCATCGGACGTACGCCACGGAGTAACCCGGCGACGTACACGGGCGTCTTTGATCACATTCGCAAGCTATTTGCCGCGACCGCAGAAGCCAAGGTGCGGGGGTATCAGCCGGGTAGGTTCTCCTTCAACGTGAAGGGCGGACGCTGTGAGGCGTGCAGCGGCGACGGCACGATACGGATCGAAATGAACTTCCTTCCCGACGTCTACGTTCCCTGCGAGGTCTGTCACGGTGATCGCTACAACCGCGAGACCTTGGAAGTCCACTACAAGGGCAAAACCATCGCGGAGGTGCTGGATCTTCCGATAGAAGACGCCCTGTCCTTCTTCGAGGCCGTGCCGGCGATCGCACGACACCTGTCCACGTTGGTCGATGTGGGGCTCGGATACGTGCGCATGGGACAGTCGGCACCAACGTTGTCCGGGGGAGAGGCGCAACGTGTGAAGCTGGCCAGCGAACTGCAAAAGCGCTCGACGGGCCGCACCGTCTACGTACTCGATGAACCCACCACCGGCCTGCACTTCGAAGACATTCGCAAACTCCTCGGTGTCCTTCAATCCCTGGTCGACAAGGGCAACACAGTCATCGTCATCGAGCACAACCTCGACGTCATCAAGTCCGCCGACTGGATCGTGGATCTCGGGCCAGAAGGGGGATCCGGTGGAGGAACGGTCGTCGCGGAAGGAACGCCGGAATCGATAGCGGCCGCGGACGCCAGCCATACCGGACGTTTTCTTCAACCCCTGCTGTGAACGCGCCTTCGGCGAAACGGTCACGTACCATGACCATATGGCACCTACTCTTCGACGACGTGACGTTATTGCCGGAGGCGGCCTGGTAGCCGTCGGCGGCATCCTGGTGGCCTGCGGCGGGGGTGACAGCGCTTCAGAGGGCGCTGCGGCGTCCGCGGAGGCCGCACCATCCCCCTCACAGACGCCGGACGCTTCTACGCCCGAGGCCGCACCTAGCTCGGCCGAGGAAACGGAAGTCAACGATGGGGGAGGTTCGGAAGAGGCCGCTTCGCAGGAGGGGGTTGATGGAGTCGCGTCTGTTGACGAGATTCCCGTCGAAGGTGGAGTGGTGATTTCCGATCCGCCCGTCGTGCTGGTGCAGCCGACGTCCGGAGACGTCAAAGGTTTTAGTGCGGTGTGTACGCACCAGGGGTGCTTGGTGTCATCGGTGGAGTCCAACGAGATCCTGTGTCCCTGCCATGGATCGCTGTTCTCCGCCACGGACGGCAGCGTGATCACCGGACCTGCATCCGAAGGCCTACCGGCGGTTCCCGTGGAGGTGCAGGGCAACTCGGTCGTCCTCGCTTAGGGCATGGACGATGGCCGATCCCAGCGAATACCGGCCGGCCTCTGGATCAATTCCGCAAGCACCCGGCGTCTACCGTTTCCGGGACGCCCACGGACGTGTTGTGTATGTGGGCAAGGCGCGGTCGCTGCGCTCCCGACTGAACTCCTACTTCGCTGACTTCACCGCACTTCATCCGCGAACACAATCGATGCTGACAGCGGCCGACAGTGTGGATTGGGTCGTCGTCGCAAACGAAGTCGAGGCTCTTGCCCTGGAGTTCACGTGGATCAAGGAGTACGACCCACGCTTCAACGTCAAGTACCGCGACGATAAGTCCTACCCGTACCTTGCCCTAACTATCTCCGAAACATTTCCACGTGCTGCGGTGGTCCGGGAGCCTCGACGGAAGGGGACCCGGTACTTCGGTCCCTACGCCCATGCATGGGCCATTCGAGAGACCCTCGACGAGTTGACGAAAGTGTTCGGAGTGCGAACGTGTCGAGATGGCGTCTTCAAGCGCGCCGCGCAGTTGGGCCGGCCATGCCTGCTTGGTTATATCGACAAGTGCTCCGCGCCATGCGTGGGTCGCATAGACGAGGAGCACTATCGGCAACGTGTGGACGACATGAGTCGCTTCCTCGGTGGGCAAACGGACGCGTTCATCAAGGACATGCGCGCATCGATGGAGCAGGCGTCCGCGCGCCAGGACTACGAGGAGGCGGGTCGGTGGCGGGATCGCATGGGCGCGCTGACACGCGCGATGGAGCGCAATGCGGTCGTCCTCGGGGACAGCACTGATGCCGACGTTGTTGGCCTTCATGACGATCCCTTGGAAGTAGGCGTCCAGGTCTTCCACGTCCGCGCGGGTCGACTGATCGGTGAACGAAGTTTTATCGTCGAGAAGGCAGAAGATCTTTCCGTCGGTGGCTATGGGGAACGCGTTCTCCAACGGTTGTATGCCGCGCGTGAAGGCGTAGAGATTGACAGCGCGATGCCACCGCGAGAGATCCTCGTGTCGCGCGCCCCCGCGGACATTGATGCGCTCGCGCATTGGCTCAGCTCACGCCGAGGATCCACGGTAGAGATCAGGGTGCCTCAGCGTGGGGACAAGCGTGCCTTGATGGAAACGGCAACGACTAATGCAGCCGAGGCGCTGATGCGACACCGAATGCGACGCTCGAGCGATTTGACATCACGGAGCGAGGCGATTGCGGAACTACAGACGTATCTGGATCTCGCCGAAGCACCGTTGCGCATCGAATGTATCGATGTGTCGACGCTGCAAGGAACGGACACGGTCGCATCACTCGTTGTGTTCGAAGACGGTCTTCCGCGCAAGCGCGACTACCGAACCTTCATCATTCGGACCGAGAGAGCAGACGATCTTGCATCGGTTCGCGAGGTGGTGGAGCGTCGCTTCGCACGAGTGAAGCAAGTGGAGTCGGAGGCCGACGATGCTGCGGATGTGCAGGGCCAAGGCGAGGCCGGGCGTGAGAAAAGCGGCTCGCAGTCCTTTGCGTATCCGCCGGGGCTGCTCGTCATTGACGGCGGTGCACCACAGGTCGCTGCTGCCCAGGAGGCCTTGACGGAGAGCGGTGTTGGCGATATCCCCGTTGTTGGGCTGGCCAAGAGGCTCGAAGAGGTGTGGACGCCAGAGTCGGCAGATCCCGTCATCCTCCCTCGGACCAGCGAAGCGCTGTATCTCCTGCAACGGATTCGGGATGAGGCGCACCGAACGGCGATTGCTCTGCACCGTAAGCGCCGGACGGCACGGCAGCGGCGCAGCGCACTCGATGACATTCCTGGTCTCGGACCCAAGAAGGCGGCGGCCCTGCTCGCCCATTTCGGATCCGTTCGTTCTATCCGTGCGGCTTCGACAGACGAACTTCAGAAGGTTCCCGGAATTGGCCCTACGGTCGCCACCACCGTGCACGAGGCGCTAGCGTCGTCATCATGACGAGGTCACGATGACGACGGAGGCTTTCGACGTTCTCCTCGTGACGGGTATGTCCGGGGCAGGTCGGTCGACCGCGGCTCGCGCTCTCGAGGACGCCGGATGGTTCGTCATCGACAACATTCCACCGATGTTGATCGGGGCGGCTATCGACGTCGCCGTAGAGAACCCCGACCTGCATCGGGTCGCCGTGGTCGTCGATGCACGCGGTGGATCCTTCTTCCCGCAGTTGACCGAGGCGATGGCCAATCTTCGTCGCGACGGAGTCGAGCTTCAAGTTCTCTTCCTCGAGGCCTCCGAGGAATCTCTCGTCCGACGATTCGAATCGTCGCGTAGGCCGCACCCACTGCAGGAGGGAAACCGCATCCTCGACGGCCTGAGGCGGGAGCGGCTCGTGCTCGGTGATCTTCGGTCGACCGCCGATCTGGTGATCGACACGACGCACTTGAACGTGCATGAACTGCGGCGAGCCATTGATGCCGCCTTCGCTGAGCCGGACGAGCGCCTGCGAGTCACGATCATGTCCTTTGGCTTCAAGCACGGCATACCGGTGGATGCCGACATGGTTGCCGATGCCCGTTTCCTGCCGAATCCATTCTGGGATGACTCGTTGCGGGACCTGACAGGCCGAGACGCCACGGTCGCTGATGCGGTTCTCGCCGGAGACGGGGCAAATGCATTTCTGGAACATCTGGCTGCGCTCGTTCGAACCACGAGAGACGGCTATCTGCGGGAGGGGAAACGATTCGTCACTGTGGCTGTGGGGTGCACGGGCGGCAAGCATCGCAGCGTGGCACTCGCCGAGGCCTTGTCCACCATGTTGGAGTCACCGCATGCCGTCGTCGGGGTCGAGCACCGAGATCTCGGCAAGGAGTAGGGCATGGGTGAGGCGAACACCCCCCACTCTGGCCAGCCGTTGGTTGCGGCCCTCGGTGGGGGACATGGGTTAGCGGTTAGTCTGCGCGCACTTCAACGCGTGACTAATCGCGTGACGGCGATCGTGGGAGTCGCCGATGACGGTGGNTCGAGCGGACGGCTGCGTCGAGAGCGGGGGATNCTGCCTCCGGGAGACCTCCGGATGGCTCTGGCCGCCTTGTGTGACGGGGATGTCCGGACACGACCCTGGATCGATGTTCTGCAATTTCGATTCTCCGATGGTGCTGAGCTATCCGGGCATGCCCTCGGAAATNTGTTGCTGTTCGCGTTGTGGGAGGGGACATCGGATCCAGTGGCGGGACTCGATGAATTGGTCGGCCTGCTGGGATGTCGCGGTCGGGTTTTGCCGTGTTGCGTCGATCCCTTGGAGATCGTCGCGTCTATCCGAGGTCACGATGGGCAGCNTCCCAAGGACGTGAGCGACGTGCGTGGGCAAGTGGAGGTGGCGACAACTCACGGGCGCGTGTTGCAGGTCTGGGTGGAGCCGCCGGAGGCCACAGCGTGCCCACAGGCTGTGGCGTCGATCGAAGCGGCTGATGTCATCACCGTGGGGCCGGGCTCGTGGTTCACCTCCGTGATGCCGCACCTGATGGTGCCAGAGATTGCGGATGCCGTTGCATCCTCGTCAGCCACTCGGGTGCTCGTCTTGAATCTTGTGGAACAAGAGGGCGAGACCGGTGGATTCACTCCGGCGGAGCACATCGAGGCGCTGAAACGTCACGCCCCGCGGGTGGCCTTCGATCATGTGATCGCCGATGCAACCCACATTCGGGAGGGTGCCGGCAGAGACGATGTCGTGTCTGCGTGTGCGTCGTGGGGGAGCGAAGTCACGTTCGCCGATGTCTCGGCAACCGAAGATCGGCATGACCCGGGGAAGTTGGCACGCGTTTTCGATACGGTTCTGGTCCGATGACGGGAGGAAGCGCGACCATGGCGATGACGGCGGCGGTCAAGGATGAGCTCAGTCGTGTCGAGGTGACCAAGGCATCTTGCCGTAAGGCGGAAGTGTCGTCCCTGCTGCGTTTCGGTGGTGCTCTGCATATCGTCAGTGGCGCGATCGTCGTCGAAGTCGAGGTGGACGCCGGCGCGACGGCTCGGCNCCTCCGCAAGGACATTTTCGATATCTACGGTCACGACACCGAAGTGTCTATGGTTCAGGCAAGCGGCATCCGCAAAGGAACCAGGTATGTAGTCCGGGTATCGCAGGGCGGCGAGGCACTGGCGAAACAGACCGGGATCGTGGATGGCAGTGGGCGTCCAGTGCGCGGCTTGCCACCCGCTGTCGTTGGNGGTGAACTCAGCGATTGCGAAGCAGCGTGGCGGGGTGCATTTCTCGCGCACGGCTCGCTCACCGAACCGGGCAGGTCGAGTTCGCTGGAAATCACCGCTCCCGGNCCCGAAGCCGCGCTCGCCTTGGTAGGTCTCGCCCGCCGACTCGGGATCGGCGCGAAGTCCCGGGAGGTCCGCGGCGTCGACCGAGTGGTGATTCGTGACGGTGACGCCATCGGGGCCCTGCTGACGCGGATGGGTGCCCATGAATCTGTGCTTGCATGGGAGGAGCGCCGGATGCGGCGGGAGGTGCGCGCAACGGCCAACCGCTTGGCCAATTTCGACGACGCCAATCTGCGGCGTTCCGCTCGAGCAGCAGTGGCCGCGAGTGCTCGCGTGGGCCGGGCGCTGGAAATCCTGGGTGACGATGTCCCCGACCATCTCGTGGTGGCGGGTCGTCTGCGGATAGANAACCAGCAGGCGAGCCTGGAGGAACTGGGTGCGCTCGCGGACCCTCCNATGACGAAAGATGCCATCGCCGGCCGAATCCGTCGGCTGCTGGCTCTTGCGGACAAGCGCGCCGCCGAGTTAGAAATCCCCGATACCGAAGCCGCCTTGGCCGACGCTGATCTGAGGGACGACTAGCCCGGCGAAAGNCTCCGATTCCTTGCGGACTCGGGCGGTCCCGGCGTCACACAAACGTAACCTGCGTCACTAAGATGTAAGCGTTATCTCGCCCAAGGACGCGTTCAGAGAGGGTCGATGGCGAACATCGGGTCTCGTGGCGCTCACCAGCCGGCACGACCACCACGGCAATACGAGGAGACTGTGTGACCATCAAGGTCGGTATCAATGGATTCGGTCGAATTGGCCGCAACTTCTTCCGCGCCCTGCTCAGCAGCGGTGCGGACGTCGAGATTGTGGGCGTCAACGACCTCACGGACACAACCACGCTCGCGCACCTACTGAAATACGACTCGATCCTCGGCCGCATCGATGTACCGGTGGAGGCTGCAGAGAACGCGATCGTGGTGGACGGCACATCAATCCCTGTTTTCGCAGAGCGGNATCCGGCGAATCTGCCCTGGGCATCGGTGGGTGCCACCGTNGTCGTGGAGTCCACCGGAATATTCACNTCGGCCGACGATGCTCGCAAGCACGTCGACGCTGGAGCGTCGAAGGTCATCATCTCCGCACCCGCCAAGGGTGAGGACATCACGATCGTCATGGGGGTGAACGACGGGGACTACAACCCCGCCTCGGACGTAATCATTTCGAACGCGTCCTGCACCACCAACTGTCTGGCCCCGATGGCTAAGGCCATCGATGATGCATTTGGCATCGAGCGCGGGCTGATGACCACCATTCACGCGTACACCAACGACCAGCGAATCCTGGACTTCCCGCACAGTGACCTGCGTCGGGCCCGGGCTGCCGCGGTCAACATGATTCCGACCAGCACCGGAGCCGCGAAGGCGATCGCTCTTGTTCTGCCCCACTTGAAGGGCAAGCTCGACGGATACGCCATGCGCGTTCCCGTTCCTACCGGATCGGCCACCGATCTGACCGTCGAACTGAAGACAGCGGCCACCAAAGAGGAAATCAACGCCGTTGTGAAGCAAGCAGCCGACGGTCCGATGAAGGGGATCCTTCAGTACACGGAAGATCCCATCGTGTCGACGGACATCGTGACCGACCCGGCATCGTGCATCTTCGATGCAGGGATGACGAACGCCAACGGCAATATGGCCAAGGTGCTCGGCTGGTACGACAACGAGTGGGGCTACAGCAACCGCCTGGTCGATCTCGTCGGGTTGGTCGGCGCCACACCGTGAGCATGCCGAGCCTGGATGACCTCCAGGTCGCCGGCCATGTCGTGATCGTTCGAGTGGACTTCAACGTCCCCNTTGCCGACGACGGTGCTGGCGGCCGGGTCATTACCGACACGGGTCGCATCGAGGCGGCGTTGCCCACCATCGAGTACCTACGCGATCACGGGGCGCGCATCCTGCTGCTGGCCCACCTCGGGCGACCCAAGGGAATTGTGACTCCGGAGGCCAGCCTGGCCCCGGTAGCTCGGGAATTGTCTCGCCTGTTGTCCATCGATGTGCCGATCGCCGCCGATGTGGCGCAAGCGCGAGACGAGCTGAGTCGAGCGGCCGACGGCGGAGTCGTGGTGTTCGAGAACATCCGATTCGATGCTCGTGAAACGAGNAAGGACCCGGATGAGCGCGCCGTGCTGGCCCGCGAGTTGGCCGATCTCGGGGACCTCTTCGTCTCCGATGGTTTCGGTGTCGTGCACCGAGAGCAGGCATCGGTCACCGACCTTGCGTCACTCCTGCCGCACGCGGCAGGTCGCTTGGTAGAGCGTGAATCGGCGGTCTTCTCGCAGCTGCTAGGGCAGCCGGATCGGCCGTATGTGGTCATCCTCGGCGGCTCCAAGGTCAGCGACAAGCTCGGGGTCATCGGCAATCTGATTCCCCGCGTCGATCGTCTCCTGATCGGCGGTGGAATGGCCTTCACGTTTNTGGCGGCTCACGGATTCTCGGTGGGAAATTCTCTTCTGGAAGCCGATCAGATCGCGACGGTCGAGGCCTATCTGGAGCAGGCCAAACGGCGCGGTGTCGAGGTGGTCCTTCCCGTGNACGTCGTTGTCGCCGATCGGTTCGCTGCGGATGCGAATATCACGGTGGTGGCCACGGACGAAATCCCGGATGGCTGGATGGGTGTGGATATCGGCCCGANAACCGCGGAGGCGTTNGCCCGGCACATCGCCGACGCGGGCACGATCGTGTGGAACGGGCCGATGGGTGTGTTCGAGATGGAGCCGTTCGCGGCCGGGACGAGAGCGGTGGCGGAGGCCATGGCCCAGGCGTCCGGGATGACGGTGGTCGGTGGCGGTGACTCTGCAGCGGCTATCCGAATTCTGGGAGTCGACGAGAAGCGCTTCGATCACATCAGCACCGGTGGGGGAGCGAGCCTGGAGTTCCTCGAAGGNAAGGAGNTACCCGGGCTGGCGGTCCTGACGGCAGCGAACACAGACATGGATAACACCAAGGAGAACGAATGACCGAGCGCAAGCCCTTGATGGCTGGCAACTGGAAGATGAACATCAACCACTTTGAGGCAATCGCCCTCGTGCAAAAGCTCGCCTTCGGGTTGAACGAGAAGGATCTTGAGGCTGTCGAGGTCGCGGTGCTGCCGCCGTTTACCGATATTCGAAGCGTGCAGACGCTTATCGAGGGCGACCACTACGACATCGCCTACGGCGCTCAGGATTTGTCCGTTCATGAATCCGGCGCTTACACCGGTGAGGTCTCGGGCNCGATGTTGGCGAAACTTGGATGCACGTTTGTTGTCGTCGGGCATAGCGAGCGACGCGAGCATCACAGCGAGGATGACGGGATCGTCAACGCGAAGGCAAAGACGGCTCAGGCGCACNACCTGATTCCCATCGTGTGTGTCGGCGAAGGTCTGTCGGTCCGTCAGTCGGGTGACCATGTCGACTTCGTGCTGAACCAGGTTCGGGGATCGCTCGATNGTCTGGGCGCCGAACAGGTCGGAGGGCTCGTCATCGCGTACGAGCCGGTCTGGGCGATCGGCACCGGCGAGGTGGCCACTGGTGACGACGCCCAGGAGGTGTGCGAGGCGATTCGACTCGATATCAAGCAGCGCCTNGGTGCCTCGTGTGCGCAGTCGGTGCGGATCTTGTACGGCGGCTCGGTGAAGGCGGCCAACGTCGCGGGAATCATGAGCCAGCCGGANGTCGATGGCTGCCTGGTGGGTGGAGCGAGNCTGGANGCAGACGAATTCATNGGCATAGTCCGGTACCGGCTACACCCCGAAATGTTGGCCTAAACCCCGGAGGTATCGTTCACCCCGATGATCACNGTTCTCACCATCGTTCTTGCAGTGCTNCTGGCNATCACCAGTTCGCTGCTCGTCGTCCTGATCCTGCTGCACCGCGGCAAGGGNGGNGGACTGTCCGACCTCTTTGGTGGTGGCGTGACCTCGTCGATCGGGGGCTCGTCGGTTGCGGAGAAGAATCTTGACCGGCTCACGGTGGGCATCGGGCTCGTATGGGCCGCGAGCATCGTGGCCGTTGGGTTGATCATCAGCACCTAGTTCGTCGAGGAAANCAGNCGCNGTGNCNTTTNGTGGCGTCGTACANCAGGAGGAAATTCATGGCCGGAGGCAGTGCGATCCGAGGCAGCCGAGTCGGCGCAGGCCCGATGGGCGAAGCCGAGCGTGGAGAGGCGGCCCCGCGAATCTATGTCTCCTTCTGGTGTGCGAACGGGCACGAATCCCGTCCAAGTTTTGCCACCGACGCTGAAATTCCCGAGGAATGGGACTGCGCTCNATGCGGACTACCCGCAGGACCGGATAAGGACAACCCTCCGGCGCCACCCAAGATCGAGCCNTACAAGACTCATCTGGCCTACGTNAAGGAGCGTCGCTCGGACAAGGATGGCGCGGCNATCTTGCAAGAAGCGCTGGATCGTCTGCACGGGAAGTAGACNANCNCTCTANCGCTGNTGGCCNTCTANGCCTNCAGNGCGCGCCCGACCGTCGTGCGNAGCGACTCCCACGACGAAACGAAGGCAGCNTCCCCNGCGGCCTCNAGTTCTGCACATATCTCCTGGAAGNCGATTCCTGCCTCGGCAATGCCGTCNAGAACCGATTGGGCNGCTTCNTGGCGACCGGTGACCGTGTCGCCGGCGAATTNTCCTTCGGCCNCCACCGCCTCAAGAGTNGACTCNGGGACCGTATTGACNCATCCGGGCGCGGCGAGTTCTACCACGTATCGGGCTGGGTCGTAGTCNGGGTTCTTGACGCCGGTACTGGCCCACAGNGGGCGTTGCGGNCGGGCACCCGCTGCTGCGAGTTGNCGCCACNCATCCGAGGCGGTGTGNATTTCGTACGCGTGCCACGCNAGGTGGGCGTTNGCGATAGCGGCGCNGCCACGAAGGGACTCGNCACGGGGTGAGGAACTGTTCTCAAGCCGAGCATCGACAGCGGTGTCCACACGGCTGACNAANAACGATGCGACAGATTCGATTNCTGCCACATCCAGGCCAGCGTCACGTGCGTGTCGTATTCCGGCAGTGTGCGCGGCCATCACCTCGCGGTATCGATCGATCGANAANATNAGGGTGACGTTNACGCTGATACCTGCGGCGAGGGTGCTCGTGATCGCGGGCAGTCCGGCAGTGGTGGCCGGNATCTTGATCATGGCGTTGGGTCGATCAACCAGTGTCCAGAGGTCACGGGCCTGCTCGATAGTCGCCTCGGTGTTGTGCGCCAGCCGTGGATCTACTTCGATGGACACCCGCCCGTCTCGACCACCGGTACTGGTGTAGACGGGGGCAAGGATGTCGCACGCGGTACGGACATCGTCGGTCGTGAGTGTGCGGATCGCAGCGTCAATATCTGCGCCCGATGCCCGAAGTTCGCGTACCTGCGCGGCGTAGTCGTCGCTACCGCCGGCAATCGCTTTCTCGAAAATTGTCGGATTAGTCGTGACACCAGATATTGCCCGCTCCTGCACCAGGCGCTGCAGGTCGCCGCCCAAACGGGCGCGACTCAAGTCGTCCAACCACAGGCTGACCCCCGCCGCCGTGANCTCCGTCAGCACCGAGGGGGTCATGAGCTGTGCGCAGCNACGACGCGTCGAGTGGCGTCNGCGACGGCNTCNGCTGTCACGCCGAATTCCGAGAANAACCGCGACNCNTCGCCACTNGCACCGAAATGATCNACACCGACGANGGCTCCGTCNTCGCCGACGTACCGATGCCAGCCGATGGTCGATCCCGCCTCGACGGCGACCCGAGGTCGCACATCAGGGCGAATAACGGAGTCGCGATAGGACGCCTCTTGCTCGTCGAACCATTCCAGACACGGCAAGCTCGCCACGTTCACCTCGATGCCTTCACCGGCGAGGGTGTCGGCGGCCTGCAGTGCAAGGTGCACCTCGGATCCGGTCGCCATGATGGTGGCGACCGGTTCGGAGGCTTGTCGAACGAGGTAGCCACCGGCGTGCACGCCATCAAGAACCGATGTCGGCTCGGTGTCCAGAACGGGGAGGCCCTGCCTGCTCAGGACTATTCCGATCGGTTCCCGGCGGCGGAGGATGGCGAGCCAGGCGGCGGACGTCTCGCGTGCGTCCGCAGGGCGACACACGGCAAACCCGGGGATGGCGCGAAGGGACCACAGATGCTCAATCGGTTGGTGCGTCGGCCCATCCTCCCCCAGGCCNATGGAGTCGTGCGTCCACACGAAGGTGCTCGGTGTCTGCATCAACGCGGCAAGTCGAACGGCGCCGCGCATGTAGTCGCTGAANACNAGGAAAGTCCCGCAGAAGGGCCGCGTGAGGCCATCGAGGGCGATGCCATTGACGATGGCCCCCATGGCGTGCTCGCGAATACCGAAGTGGATAACCCGACCGAAGGGCGAGGATGTTGCGGTTTCCTCCGGCAGAAAACTCTTNGCACCCGCAATGGAGGTGTTGTTGGACTCAGCCAGATCCGCTGAGCCTCCCCACAGTTCGGGGAGAACAACCGCCAGCGCACTGATGGTGTCTCCGGACGCTTTCCTGGTGGCGACGGCAGTGCCGGACTCGTACGACGGCAGGGCGGCTTCCATGTCCGCGGGCAATTCGTGGGCGGTGAGACGGTCGAGCAGTGCGGCTCGTTCGGGGTGCAAGGCGCGCCACGTATCGATGGCCATCGCCCATGTNGNTCGATGCGCGGCCCCGCGCGTTGCTCGATCGGAACGGATTCGCTCCAGGAGAGACTCGTCGAAGGCGAAATCCTGACTCGGGTCCAGTCCCAGTTCGCTCTTTGTCGCGGCCACCTCATCGTCGCCGAGCGCGGACCCGTGCGATTTCGACGTGCCACGCGCGTGTGGAGCCGGCCACGCGATGGTAGTTCGCACGCGGATGAAGCTCGGGGCCGTGGTGCAGGCTGCCGAGGCGCGAAGCGCTGTGTCAACGGCAGCGATGTCCACGTCACCGTTGTCCAGCATGTCGACTTCATGAACATCCCAGCCGTAGGACCGGTAACGCGCGACGACGTCCTCGTCGAACGCGAGTGCTGTGTCGCCCTCAATGGAGATCCGATTGTCGTCCCATACGACGCAGAGGTTTGCTAACTGCTGGCGACCTGCAAGAGAACTCGCTTCCGCGGAGATGCCTTCTTCCAGGTCGCCATCGGAGGCAATCACCCAGACCCGGNAGTCGAAAGGACTGTCGGGGGAGTCCGGGTCGAACAGACCTCGCTCAAAACGGGCGGCCATGGCCATACCGACGGCAGTAGCAACGCCCTGGCCGAGCGGCCCGGTGGTTGTTTCGANGCCGGGGGTGTGCCCGAACTCCGGATGCCCGGGAGTCAGCGATCCCCAGCGCCGGAAGGAGCGCAGTTCGTCCATGTCCACGCCGATTCCNGACAGGAAGAGTTGGCTGTAGAGCGTCAGACTCGAGTGTCCGGCGCTGAGGACGAATCGATCACGCGCCGGCCAGGAGGGATCGGATGGGTCGTGTCGGACGTAGTCTCGGTACAGCAGATAGGCGATCGGCGCCAGCGACATCGCTGTTCCGGGGTGGCCATTGCCGACAGACTGCACGGCGTCCATCGCCAAAGCGCGCAGGTAGGTNACGGCTTGGCGGTCGTCTACANCCCAGGCCAGCGGGGTCGATTGNTCNNAGGGCGNCGCGCTCGAAGTCATGACATAACCCTAGGGGAGGGCTGGGGCAGTCGATGGCTTGTACGCTGTCACCACTCGGGAGCACAACNGTGATCAGGTGGCGCGCGACGCGGTCGAGGCGCACGAGGTCACGATCAACANCAGCAGCATTCACTGGAGCACGACACTTCAGACGGGAGCCGTGCATGGCCACCACGATCGCGGCTCGCCGCGGCATCGGTGAGACAGTGCGCGCGCACGTTGCTCTCACGAAACCCCGCATCATCGAACTTCTTCTCGTCACGGCCCTCCCCACAATGTTTCTTGCCGCGGAGGGCCTTCCCACCGTCCGAGCAACCATCGCGGTTCTGGCGGGCGGAGCTCTGGCCGCCGGCGCCGCGAACACCTTTAACAGCGTCTATGACCGAGATATCGACGCAGTCATGCACCGCACCACCAGCCGCCCAGCNGCCACGGGCCGAGTCTCGGTACGAGCAGGCTTCATCCAGGGATTGATTCTGTCGGCGCTGAGCATCACGGTGCTGACGGTCTTGGCCAATGCTTTGTCCGGGCTCCTCGCGCTGCTGGCGATCGTNGGCTATGCCGTCGGCTACACCATGGTCTTGAAGCGTCGAACGGACCANAANATNGTGTGGGGTGGTGCCGCNGGCTGCATGCCGGTGTTGATTGCCTGGAGTGCGATTACCGGATCCCTCACGTGGACTCCGGTAGTNCTGTTCGCNGTGATCTTNTTCTGGACCCCACCGCACTACTGGCCGTTGGCCATCAAGTACCGGCAGGACTACCAAGCGGCGGGTATCCCCATGCTGCCTGCCGTGCGCGGGCCGCTCAGTGTCGCCCGACACATCGTCGCCTACACCTGGCTCATGGTCGCGGCGACGTTAGCCTTGATCGTGGTCGCGCCCATGGGGTGGATCTACTCCATCGGCGCTGTTGTGCTCGGGGTGACATTTGCCGTCCAGGCGTACCGGCTCTGGGCGGGCATTCGGTCCGATCGCCGGGATCCGAACCTGGCCGATGGCGATTACTCAAAGGCAAGTCTGAAACTCGCCATGCAGCTGTTCCACGGGTCTATTTCCTACCTGGCTGTGATCTTCTTGCTGGTCGGGCTCGATCCCTTCGTGGTGTAGCCGAGGCTTCGTCGCTCGTTCGCCTACTCAGATATTCGATGGTCNCGGCTGACGAGATCAACGTCACGATCATCGGTAGAGCCGCGAGAGCGCAGTGTGGGCGGAAGAAACCACACCGCGATCCACACNGCGATGGCGCCGAGAACATGAAGGGCGACCAGTAGTTCGGGAAGACCCGTGAAGTATTGCGTGTACCCGATGACGCCCTGCACCAGAGCAATGCCCAGAACAAGCCAGGTGCGCCGGACGAGAACGGACGGTGCACGGCTGACCGAGGCGGCCACGAGAAGGCCGACGGTCAGCCCCAAGAAAAGAAAAACACTGTCGGCGTGCAGCCAGGCAACGGTGCGCGGATCGAAGAAGAACCGCGCCTCCACGTCCGCGTCACCGGAATGCGGCCCACTTCCGGTGGTGACGACACCAAGAAAAACCACGACGGCCGTCGCGGCCACCAGACCCCAGGTCAGGAGTCGGACGGCGGAGTGAACAGTCGACACGGCANGTGTGTCGCCTACCTCTCCCGAACGCACCACGAGCAGGACGCACACTGCAACGAGAGCCATCGAGACCAAGAAGTGCGCGGCGACGGTGGCGGGGTNCAAACCCGTGAGAACGGTGATTCCTCCGAGAACCGCCTGCACGACGGTGCCGGCGAGCGGAACGCAGGCCAAGACCGTGAGGGCGGTGCGTCGTTCCAGTCCGATGGTGCGTCGGCGATGTCGGTCCACGAGTGCTGCAACGATGGCGGCTATGGCCGCCGCGGCTAATACGAACGTCAGGAGGCGGTTGCCGAACTCCACGTACTTGTGCCACGACTCAGCCTGCCTATTCGTGGGTACGTAGGAACCCTCCACGCATTCGGGCCANGTNGGGCANCCGAGACCGCTGCCGGTGATNCGCACGATGGCGCCGGTCAGGATGATGCCNGACTGCGCGACGAGGTTGGCGATGTANACGCCNCGGACCCAGCGCGGNGCNTTGCCCGGATGGCGAGTNNNCNCTGCGCNNGCCGGANCNGGGTTCTGAGCAGGGCTGGGNGNNGAGTCNAGNGTGCTGGTCACCCTGGGAGCGTAATCAGGACTGGGCAGGGGCACGACTCGGCGGATCTCCGGAAGCGACCCCAAGGTTGCGGGCCCGGCGAATTACGACACAATATTGTTATGAAATTCCCGACCGAGGCCGCGGAGCGTGTCGCCCGCATCCTCGCNGAGAACGGCCCGNGNACNGCCTCGGCCCTCGCTGACGAGTTGGGAACGTCCACAACAGCGGTCCGTCGACCCCTGGGCGCACTGCACGAGGCTGGCCTTGTCGAGGCATCGGAGAGAGCCCCGTACGGCCCCGATCCGGGACCGCGGCGCGGACGCCCGAGCCGGGTCTTCTCCCTCACGGGTGCGGGTCGTGCTGCATGCGAGCAGGCGTACGACGCACTCGCGTTGGAGGCTCTGCGTTTTCTGGCTGAGCGCGATGGACGCGCAGNGGTAGCAGAGTTTGCTGCTGACCGTGCCGATCGTCTCTTGGCCGGGGTGGGTTCGTCCACAACGGCTGTCGCCACGGTTCACGAGGTCGCGGAACGGCTGACCGAGCAGGGATTTGCGGCGTCCGTTGAACCACTTACTCGAGACGGAGCGCAGCTATGTCAGCACCACTGTCCTGTGGTGGATGCGGCGGGAGAGTTCCCCGAACTCTGCGATGCGGAGACGCACGCTCTCGGGCGTCTGCTGGGGCGTCACGTGACACGCTTGGCAACNCTNGCGCAAGGAGACGGAGTCTGCACGACCCTCATCCCGGCACAGTCCGCCGCGCCGCAGTACGGGACCTCGCACGCCGACAACGGGACCCCCAGCACTCCGCAGACCGGAACACCAGCAATCACACCAGCAGTCACACCAGCAGATGCACCGGGTAAGCACCAACACAGGGAAAGGGTGGCGC
>PBWE01000018.1 GCA_002728915.1 Micrococcales bacterium | reverse complement strand
GAGCAACGTGAGCACAATGGCGAACAGACCATCGGTCAGAGCGCCAAGGCGCTCGGATCTGTAGAAGGTGCGCTGTTTGCTCATCAGGGCATTAAACCGNCGGTCATGAGGNGTTGCGGGGACATCCGTNTCTNTTTGGCACAGTTGTCCCGTGGAGCGATCCTGGAGCATCCNACAANTCGATGGCGCCGANGTNNGGCTGCGCAGTTCTCAATCGTCTGGCCGCGTNGACGTCGATGTGAGCGCNCCGGTTCGAGCNGGAGANTTGTGGATCCAGGACACCGACNTTCGGATGAACCTGACGATTGCTCTCGANCGGATAAAGACGGGCAACTTCCTCACGGANGGTGCAGTCCGGGCNTTNATTTCCGGCTACCGAGCNCACGATCTTGTCTANGCGGGGGCGGGTANCACCGCGGGTGAGGCCGCGGAGATTTCNGGACAGGCAAGCGCCGGGACCATCGACACCCAGATAGTGCTCGCCGTGTCACCGGTGGGAGCCGACTGGCAATCGATGAATGAGATAGAGATCATCGGCACCGCCGAGTTCGGGCGCGTGCACATTCCGCTGCCGGGGGTTGGAACAGTCGATGATCTCGTGGTCGACATCAATGCGCGCCTTGCGGTGCTGCCGGCGTAGGGCTCATCCAACGCGAGCCTCGATCTAAACCCCGTCCCAGCGCCCTGCGTGCACGTCATCCGCGTCCACGATGCGATAGCCGTAGCCCTGTTCCGCGAGGAAGCGTTGCCGGTGCTGGGCGAAATCGGCGTCGACGGTGTCGCGCGTCACGATGGAGTAGAAGTGCGCCGTCCGCCCGTCCGCCTTGGGTCGCAGAACCCGACCGAGTCGCTGTGCTTCTTCCTGACGTGACCCGAAGGTCCCGGAGATCTGAATAGCGACCGCGGCCTCGGGTAGGTCGATGGAGAAGTTCGCAACCTTGCTGACGACCAGAACATTTATCTCGCCCTCGCGAAATGACTGAAACAGTCGTTCACGCTCCTTGACCGAGGTGTCCCCGGTGATCACGGGTGCATCGAGATGATCGCTCACCTCCGCTAGTTGGTCGAGGTACTGACCAATGACCAGCACCTGCTCACCGGAGTGGTGGGCGATGATCTCATCGATCAGGCGATGCTTCTCGGGTGTGCAGGCGGCTAGTCGATACTTGTCTTCCGGCTCCGCCATCGCGTAGACCATTCGATCCGGCTCGGGCATGTCGACGCGGACTTCGACGCAATCGGCGGGAGCGATGTAGCCCTGGGACTCGATCTCACGCCACGGTGCGTCGTAGCGCTTCGGGCCGATCAGGGAGAAGACATCCGACTCACGGCCGTCCTCACGAATGAGCGTGGCGGTGAGTCCGAGACGACGTCGACTCTGGATGTCCGCGGTGAATCGAAAAATAGGAGCGGGCAGCAGGTGGACCTCGTCGTAGATGATGAGCCCCCAATCGCGGGTGTCGAAAACCTCGAGGTGTGGGTAGATCCCTTTCCGCTTAGCGGTCAGCACTTGATATGTCGCAATGGTCACGGGGCGGATTTCCTTCTTGGATCCGGAGTATTCACCTATCTCGTCCGCCGTGAGCTCGGTACGACGAAGCAGTTCGTCCCGCCACTGTCGGGCCGCAACGGTGTTCGTCACCAGAATCAGGGTCGTTGCTTGGGCCAGAGACATGGCGAGAGCTCCCACGATGGTCTTGCCGGCTCCGCACGGCAGCACCACCACTCCGGATCCGCCGTACCAGAATCCGTCGGCTGCCTCGACCTGATAGTCGCGTGGCTGCCATTCGGCCGTGTCGAGTGCGATGGCGTGACGCTCGCCGTCGACGTATCCCGCGACGTCTTCGGCCGGCCACCCGAGTTTGACGAGGGCTTGTTTCAGATGGCCACGTTCACTGGGGTGCACCATGACTGTCATTTCATCGAGCCGCGTGCCGAGCAGCGGTGCGATCTTCTTACTGCGGAGAACTTCTTCGAGAACAGCAACATCNATGGCCTGAAGGACGAGTCCGTGCGCCGGATCGTTGGCCAACTGCAGGCGGCCGTAACGCGCCATCGTTTCCGCAACGTCGATTAGGAGCGCATGGGGTACCGGATAGCGCGAGAAACGAATGAGTGTGTCGATAACCTGCTCGGCGTCGTGACCGGCTGCTCGCGCGTTCCACAATCCGAGCGGAGTCAACCGGTAGGTGTGGATGTGCTCCGGTGCCCGTTCGAGTTCCGCGAAGGGTGCTATCGCTTTACGGCAATCGTCGGCATCACTATGCTCGACTTCCAGGAGAAGTGTCTTGTCGCTCTGGACGATCAGTGGTCCGTCCGTCACGCGGCACCTCCGATGGCGGAGAGCAGCCCCGCGAGCAGGCGGGCACGTTCGTCCATGCCGGACACTGACGCCCATTCATGGTCGGCGTGCGCACCGTCACCAGTGGCGCCGAGCCCGTCGAGCGTTGGTACGCCTGCAGCGGCCGTCAAGTTTCCGTCACTGGCTCCACCGACCGCCCGAGATGACAGTTCCGGCAGCCCTATGTCGTGAGCCACCCGCTGAGCGCGAGCGAACAGATCGGCGGACAGCGCAGACTCAAGAGCGGATCGGTCGATGCCTCCGCCGATGGACCACGTGGCCTCGGGGTGTCGCAGTTCCCAGGAACGAACGCTCGCATCGACTCGCTCTTGCTCGGCGCGAGTCCAGGCCCGAACATCGACGGTCAACGCAGCCTCGGCGGGGACGGTGTTGGAGGTGGTACCGGATGTCATCACGGTGGGGGTCACTGATGTGCCGAGGGAGCGGTCCGCCCAGGTGACCGCTTCGGTGATGAAGTGCGCTGCTTCGACGGATGCGTTTATCCCACGCTCGGGGTCCAGACCTGCGTGCGCTGCCCGGCCGGTGAAGGTCAGGTGATACCACGACGTGCCTTTGCGTTCGGTCTTCAACGCCCCGTCGGCCGATGGCTCGAGAACGAAGACGGCCTCCGCCTTGGTAATGGCTTCGGCGATCAGGTCGCGGGAGGCCATGGACCCTGTTTCCTCATCGGTCGTCAGCAGCATTCCGCAGGAACCCTCCGGGTGAGCGGAGACCATGGACAATGCGGCCCAGCCCTGGACAACCCCCGCCTTCATATCGAAAACCCCGGGCCCCGTCATTCGATCCCCATTCACCGCAAACGGGATGCGCTCCAAAGTTCCCACCGGCCACACCGTGTCCAGATGCCCAAGAAGAAGTACCCGAGNGCTCGACGGTCCCCNGCGCCAGACAGGTCGGCCACCGTGCCTCTCGATACGGCCTGGCTCGGGCAACCACGAGCGCGACAGCTCATGGGCGGCCTCGACCACTTCCTCACAGGCGGTGAGATCGTCGGTGGGGGATTCGACGGTCACCAGTTGGCGGGTCGCGTCGACGAGATCGTCGACGCTTAGGTGACCGTCCATCGAGTGAGCCTCGTTCCTCTCGCTACCGTGCTGCCGTGAGCGTTGTCGATGATGCCTGGCGGGCTGCCGCGCGAGCCGAAGAGGCTGCGGGGGTATCCATCCGGACCTTGGACGACCCTAATGACCAAGGCATCGCCGTGCGAATCTTCGATGAGGTCTGGCCTCCGGAATCCGGGGCAACCCACGTGAAGTCGAATCTNCTGCGAGCTCTNGTCCACTCCGGAGGCTACGTCGCCGCTGCGTTCGACGACTCCCAACCGGTGGGTGCAGCNCTCGCCGTCGTCGGGCGGCACCGCGTATCGGGACACGAGTCTGAGAGTGGATCACCGGAAGATGCGTCTTCGTGGCACGCACATCTGCACTCGCATATGGCCGGCGTCGTGGATGCGTATCGAAATCGACACGTCGGCACGGCGATCAAGTTGCACCAGCGAGCGTGGGCGCTTTCCTGCGGAATAGACACCGTGGTGTGGAGCTTCGATCCTCTCGTACGTCGCAATGCGCGACTGAATGTGCAGAAACTCGGTACCCACGTGCGGGACTACATGCCCAACTTCTACGGCAATATGGACGACGCCATCAACGCCGGGGATCCGTCGGACCGTGTCTTCGCGTGGTGGACTCTCGATAGCGCGTCTGCGATCAGTGCGGCCCGTGCCCCCATCGCCGATGTCGACCCAGCGGACTTCGATGAGGCCCGCGTCATTGCCATCCCGGACGACATCGTGAGCCTGCGCACGACCGATCCGGATCAGGCGCGTCAGTGGCGGATGAGAGTCCGCGAGCAGTTTCTCGATGCGTTGGAGTATGACTTCTCGGTGGTGGGGCTTGATTCGCACGGGTCGTATGTCCTGGCGAAAGGCTCGACCTCATGACTATCGACGCGTTACGCCTGCACTCGTTGCAGATGCCACTGGTGCGGCCTTTCCGCACGAGTTTTGGGACCCAACACGTGCGTGACGTGATGCTGGTCGAGGCCATCGACAGTGACGGCGTCCAGGGTTGGGGTGAGTGCGTCACGTTGGGTTGGCCGGGCTACAACGCCGAGTACACCGCTGGTGCGATACAGGTGATCAAGGAGTACCTCGCACCGATTGTTCTGGGCAAGGACTGGACTCCCGACGGCGTTCATGCCGCCATGAAGGTGGTNCGTGGGCACCACATTGCNCGGGCNTCCGTTGGTACNGCTGTGCTCGANGTGTGGTTGCGTCGCGCCNCNACCTCGCTCGGTGACTACCTNGGAGCGACGCGTGCGGAAGTCGATTGCGGCGTGAGCGTGGGGATTCCCACATCGGAAAGCACCGAGGAACTCCTCGAAGAAGTGGGTATNTATGTGGATGCGGGCTACCGGCGCATCAAGTTGAAGATCGAACCCGGGTGGGACATCGAGCCGGTCGCCGCGGTGCGTGAGCGCTGGCCGACGATTCCNCTNCAGGTCGATGCCAACCAGGCCTATTCGCGGGAGCACGCCCACCACCTNGCCAGNCTGGANGAATTCGATCTCTTGCTGATCGAGCAGCCGTTGGAAGAAGAGGATTGGTGGGGTCANACGCTNATCGCTCGTGCATGCTCCACCCCCATCTGCCTGGACGAATCAATCCTGTCGACGGAGTCGGCCGAGTCGGCGATCGAGTTCGGCGCCGCGTCGAACATCAACATCAAGCCGGGCCGGGTTGCCGGGTTTCTCGAAGCAAAGAAGATTCATGATCTGTGCCTGAGTCGAGAAGTCCCCGTGTGGTGCGGAGGGATGTTGGAGACCGGCATAGGTCGCGCAGCGAATGTGGCTCTCGCGGCACTGCCGGGATTCACGTTGCCGGGAGACACGAGCGCATCCAACAGGTACTACGCNGAAGATNTCACCGAGCCCTTCGTGCTTCGCGACGGCCGNCTTGCNGTACCGACCGGGCCGGGTATNGGTGTCGTACCTATTCCGGAAAATCTCCGGTCGATGANNGTTGCGGTGGAGGANTTGACACGTCCCTGAGATGTCAGGCGCTGATCTGAATCGCCACGACGCCNGAGATTCGAGAGACGGCGAGGGTGCGCACCTGTTCNGCGTGGTGGTCGTAGGCCGTGAGAGATCCNCCNCCGAGACGAATGGGGTCAACCAGAAGNACGGCNGTNGACCCGTCTGACTCGGCGTGCGTCAGATGAACCGTCTCGTTGTGATCGATGGCGTACTTGANGCTGGCNACCACCGTCGAACTATCCATGCGCGGCACNTCGGAGATATCGATAGGCGCCTCGTCCACCCGGTCCCGGAGTTCCTCCGCTCGGAGCACCCGCAGGGTCTTATCTACGGTTGCTGCTGTTGCCCGCGTGCGGGGCCGTCGCCTCGGTGCGGGTGGGCAAGGAGCAACGAAGTCCGCNCGGACACCGGGCAAGGACCTGGCTGCGTCGGTGATCGCGTAGACGACCGGCTGCGGGACATCCTTGGAGCTGATGGTGCGGAGAAACTCGATCCAGGTGTGCGGATCGGCATTGACCGTGAGGGCGCGGCGCAGTGACGCCTTCGATATCCGCAGCACGCATCCGTGCCCGCGAGATTCGACGTCCGCCAGGTCGCGNAGNGGTCTGCCCACGGCGGGAGTCAGNGGACCGGCCGCCACGATGGTGTGGTCGGCTTGGATGAGAACGGTGTCGACCTCAGCGGCGAGATGAGCAGTGACAGCCTTCGCAAGTGCTGCAGAGTCTGAGGCGTCAGCCAACCTACGACCCGCGCTACTGAGCCCCCCAGCGTTCACAATCCCGAGGACCTCTGCCTCGTGAAATAGCGTGCGCAGGACCGATGATCGTTTCGATCCACGGCGCCGAGGCCATCGGTAGTCGATGANNTCCAGCATCGTGTCGATGTCGCACGCACCNGAGGCCTCGTTGGCGACGGTCAGCAGATGATGTCGCCAGGTGGCGGTGAACGGATGCTCCTCGGTTACCAGCGATTTGGCAGAGGTGACGCCCTGTCTGTCCCGCCANGTCTGTGCGAGGAGAGCCCAACGACGTCCGGGCNGGGTGCGACGCCAATCGTCGAAGGATTCAGTCGGCATCCATGCCACATCGGAGTCGGTCGCCCCGACGGCCAGCAGCCCGGCCGAGTGTGCGATGTCGAGTGCGCAGGAAACGGCGAAGCGATCGGCACCCAGGTGCGCGGCGAGAGTGTCGAGNGCGCGGGTGGANAGACCACCNGANCGAAGCACCGCACCCGGCTCCCGTCGCCACAGATCGCCGACTTCCTCGATGATCGAGATGGTGGAGCGCACGAGTGCCCCGGCTTGTTGATCGAGTGCGGTGTTTTCCTCTGCGCTGCCCGACGGTGCTGAGCACGCCGGAGGCGGCCAGGACGGCGCGGGNGCCNGAGCAACCTGGTCTCGAACCGACGTCACAACNTGGGTGCGTTCCTGCGTCCCCCACAACAAGGCCGCTGTGTGCAGGGCATCGACCGCGTGATGCACAGATGATGCGAAATCGNTGGCGTCTGCCGNGTCNACCCGNGCCACCACTTCGTCGATGAGCANGGGAATGGATGTCGGTTGNTCGGCGGTGAGTTCNCTNGCCACNCGGAGAGTGAAGTGGTGAAGAACATCGACNTCGTCNAGGTAACGAGCGATGGANGGACTCGTNGATGCACGGGTGGTCAACGCCCGCATGTCCGAGGGAATGGGGTGNACNAGATCGGGGCGTGCGTTCAACAGTGCNGNGATTTGATCGTCACTNCGNGAGCGGAGGTCCTCGGCGAGTGTCCGAGGTTGGNGTGAACTCATGGCGCTATCGACGCACTTCCCGTCGGGCTCTCGATGAGCGCAGGAGACCGATGATCACGATCGCCAGGCCGACGCCCGTCAGCATCGACAAGAACCACCACACGCCGGATAAGCGAACCTCGGGAAGGAACAAGGGAGTCAAGGCCACCAGGGCGCATCCGAGGCCGATGATGGTGATGACGAGTCCTGCACGCAGGAGCCGATCACCGTGGGGAGAGTCGCTCTTCACTCCACTAGCCTGCCATGCCCTGACGGTGAAGGCGTGTCCAAGGCCGTAGGATCGGGCGCCAAGCACCCACGGGGTGATCGAGCGAGGAGCAACAGGTGCCGACAGGAATCGTGAAGTGGTACGACTCCGAGAAGGGGTTCGGCTTCATCACCGCCGATGACGGCGAGGACGTCTTCGTTCACGTATCGACGTTGCCGGAAGGGGTCCCTGCATTGCGCCCTGGCACGAAGGTGGATTTCGGGATCGTCGATGGGCGTCGTGGAAAGCAGGCGCTATCGGTCACCATTCTGGAAACCCCGTCCGTTGCGAAGGGTTCGCGTAAGCCGGCCGATGACATGGCCGTGATCATCGAAGACGTCATCAAGCTGCTCGACGGGATGTCCGGACAGTTGCGACGAGGGCGGTATCCCTCCGATGACATGGCGCGCAAGGGTGCGGCTGTCTTGCGGGCAGTGGCAGACGACCTGGACGTGTAGCGCACCTGTCGACTCTGCCAGCGACGCAACCGGCAACGCAGTGAGCGATACATNCGGCGCGANCCCCGCTGCAACGAGCGTGGACTACGAGCGTGGACTACGAGCGTTCGAGTCGGAAGACCCAGATGCCTTTCGCTGCATCACCACGGCCGGCGACTACCTGCAGGAGAACGCCATCGGGTGGAATTTCTTGTAAGTCCGGGTAGGTGAATCGGTAGTAGGTGGTTTCCAAAGGCGTCGACACTAAACGTTGCTGTCCGATCACCGGTGACCATCCAGAGTCGGCGACCACGGGATCGACGCTGATGCCGATTGTCTCTCCGGGAACCACGGGAATACGCGGGACGTTGTCTCCGGTGCTGGCCTCGGCGATCAAGCTCTGGGCGCAGTCTCCGGGTTCGAGGGCCGGTGAATCGAACGCCCAGCAGATTGCCTCTTGGAACTTCGTCGTGGTACCGGCGAAAACGGACACCCCGGGCGCTGGTTTCTCGCACGCTGTCAGCGTCAAGGCCGCGGCGGCGGCGATCACCACGATCGACGCGATTCGACGGCGCCGGTGTTCGGGAGACGGTGGAAGAGGCATGGTCGGACACTACCCGGGTGCCGTGCCGGCTTCCGGATGAGTGACCCACCGACGGTGCGGGGTCCCGCGTGGGTCACAATCGTCCTGTGCCGACCGATGTCAAGGAAGACGCTGTGCTGCGAGACGCCCAAGGTATCGCGCACGATGCTGTCGTCGATGAAATGGGAGCTCGACTCGTGGGCTCGTACCTCGGTTTCGCCATGGAATCAGAGAGATTCGGAACGCACACCTTCGCCTGCGACGACCCGGCGTACGTCGGCTGGCAATGGGCCGTGAGCGTGTCACGCGTGCCGCGGGGGAAAGCCGCGACTATCTGCGAAATCGTCCTGCTTCCGGGGCCCGAGTCCCTGGTGGCTCCGGAGTGGGTGCCGTGGAGCGATCGCATTCGCCCAGGCGACCTCGGGGTAGGTGACGTTCTCCCCACACCNGCGGACGATGCCCGACTCGTCCCNGGCATGAGCGGANCAGACGAAATCGACGCGATCATCGATCGTGACGAGCCGCGAGGATGGACTGGTTGGGAAGCGGGCCTTGGCCGAGCGCGAGTGTTGTCGATCGCCGGTCGTGATCAGGCGGCGGACAGGTGGGATGACGGTGAGTTTGGTCCCACGTCAGAAATGGCGGAAGCGGCGTCGAAACAGTGCGCGACCTGTGGTTTCGTCGTTAGCGTCGCCGGTCCTCTGTCACGCTCGTTCGGGGTGTGTTCCAACCAGTTCGCTCCAGCGGATGGTCGTTTGGTGTCTTTGGCGTACGGCTGCGGTGCCCATTCCGAGGTACTGGAACCCGCCGCCGACGATCTGTGATCANCGCGCTTGTAGTCGAGACCGTCGNCACCGGAAAAACACGAGGCCAAGAGCGCCGGTGAGAGTCCCCACTGCCGCAACCGCCCACCACCATACGCTCGATGCGCCTTGGTCGACTCCGGAGGTGATCGACAGGATCGCCCACGCGACGACCCAGAGAATCGTTCCGGTGGCCACCGCGGGAATGGCGGTCTCGTCAGGTGACAACGAAGAACGGGCCTGAGTCTTGTCGGTCATCATCTCCATTATGGCTGGCTCGCACGTGAGAAGTCGGTTGCGTNNGANGTGTGCAGTGACCGTGCGTACNGGATCGTAGGCTGATGCGTTGTGGANCCTCGGACTCGACGCATCATCACTCTCGNNGTGNTGGCNGTAGCNGTGGGTGCTGTGGTGCTCGCGGCCTTCATCGCNCNATGACGTTGATCGTGGGAGCGACACCGNGGAGAGNGGCTNCNTCACGAGTNATCGCGNNCNTGNCNGTGGCNANNATGACGGCGCTATCTGTNGCCGCTCCAGCGTCNGCGCAGNAGGAACTGCCGNGGACCGAGGTGTGCCGATTCGATGATCGACGTTTGACGGAGATCAGCGGTATGGCCGCATCGTTGATGCACGAGAACGTCGTGTGGGTTCACAATGACTCCTCCGATGCCGCCCGTCTTTACGCTCTTGATCTCGAGACCTGTGACACCGTGTCGGATCTGCGTCTGCGGGGGGTGCAGGCCCGTGATTTCGAGGCGCTGGCGAGNACGAGAAATGCGCGTGGGCGAGCCGCCCTCTGGGTGGGAGATATCGGCGACAACCGTGACTCGTGGCCTTTCGTNNCGCTNCATCGAGTGTGGGAGCCGAAGNCGNTGGGGACGCGGTCGCGNCGGGTGAAGTCNTGGGANTTCACTTATCCCGATCGACCACACAACGCCGAGACCTTGATGGTCAGCGGTCGCTCGGTGTGGGTGGCGACGTGGCAACTCGCCACNGGCGGNNTGTATTCGGTCCCGTTGAGG
This sequence comes from Micrococcales bacterium, assembly GCA_002728915.1. GTDB lineage: Bacteria > Actinomycetota > Actinomycetes > S36-B12 > S36-B12 > S36-B12. The sequence continues at coordinate 7,807 of PBWE01000018.1, read as the reverse complement.
CACACCGTCGCCAGTGCTGAGCGACTCAACGATGTCGGTCCGTTGACCACGGATGGCTCGATTCACCCGGACGAACGGGGTTACGTCCTCAGGGACTACCTGGATGTCCANTTCTATGTGGGCCTGCCACCGGGAAGAAAAGTGGCCACCTTCGCATTGCCACGTCAAGTGCAGGGCGAAGCGATCACCTGGACGTCGGATGGAGCCGGACTACTTATTGCGAGNGAGGAGGACGATCGTCTGCTGCGGGTCGATCCGCCGTGGTGGGTTCTGGCGGCGATGCGCCCGCCGGATCATCTCTCGTGAAGTGCGGTAGCGCGTCATCGTTCATCGGTGCTGGTGCTGGTGCTGGCGCGGTGGTAGTCACCGGCCTGATGAGNAGGAGTGCCAGTGCGGTCGCAAGGAGCGCCGGAACCGTGAGGAAGGCCAGGTGGAAGCCGATCTGATCGGACAGCNCACCGAGAACGAACGGTGCGATGCCTCCTGCCACCCCGGCNGCCACGGATGACAAGCCGGAGGCGCGATCGATCNTTCCTCCGGANCTNGCGACAGCGCGCGAGACACCGATGGGCCAATGGACNGCAATCCCGAGGCCAACAACAAAAAGCGCCGTCACGATCACCCATGCGTTCGTGAATGTCCAGGCGACGAAGAAGGCGGAAAGCGTGANCACGATGGAGGAGATGAGCAGGCGATCGACGGTCCATGTTTGCGCGAGTCGGCTACCGACGATGCGTCCACAAAACATCCCGCCGGTCACGGCGGCGAGGCTGGCGGCAGCAGCAGCGGGACCCAACCCTGCTCTCTCGCGCAAGAGGTCCGCGCTCCACAGCGTCAAGGTGAATTCGGTNGCCAGGAGAAGACCGACGACGCCCAGAGACCACCAGAANCGNCGGGGCATCGGTGAGTGATCGTNTCCGGAGCGTCCGGCCGTGGTGGGGCGNTGTGGCCGGGGAGCCTGCGCAAGCTGAAGACGGGGCGTTGACGGCTGCCGGCTGCGAAGAAGCTCGGTCACCAGGAGGGCGACGATGAGACCCCATAGCCCGGTGCGCCAGCCCCATGCCAGCGCGGTCGTGAGTCCGATGATGAGGGGGACGAGGAAACCGAACAGCGCCGCGAGGGCGTTCGCCTGCGTGAGCGCCGCGGGTCCGGCTGACCCCTGGTAGTCCAGAATGAAGGCATTGGCGGTTGCCACCAACGACACCCCTCCGCACGAGACCAGGGCTGTCCCGATCAGGCTCGCGGGCAGGCCGAAGGGTGCTGTGTAGACGGCTATTCCGAGGCTCATCACAATGACCGCGTACCGAATGACGCGACCGCGACCCCAGCGCTCCATCAGACGAGGAATGAGCAACCCGGCGACCACGTTCGCTGCGGCGAAGACGATGGCGTGGAGTGATGCGATGGTGCGCGAGGTGCCCTGCTCGTCACGCAGTAGAGCCTGAGTGGCTCCAAACCCGTAGAGAAAGAATGCGAACAGCGACAATTGCAGATACGTGATCCACGTGATCCGATCGAGGTGTGGCCGACGCCCGGGAGTGGGCGACGCTGTCACGCGAGTTGTGAGATGACGTAGTCGAGGCAACCCGTCAGGGCGCGAACGTCATCGGGCTCAACGGCCGGGAAGACCGCAATCCTGAGTTGATTTCGGCCGAGCTTGCGGTAGGGCTCGGTATCGAGGATGCCGTTCGCGCGAAGAGCACCAGTGATAGCAGTGGCGTCGATGGCGTCGTCGATATCGATCGTCACGACGACCGAGGAACGATGCTCCGGCTCGCTCACGAAGGGGGTGGCGATGTCGGTGCTTTCTGCCCAGTCGTAGAGGACTCCGGACGACTCAGCTGTGCGACGTGTGCACCACGCGAGACCACCGTTGTCGTTGAACCAGTCAACCTGCTCGGCCATGAGGAAAATCGTCGCGAGTGCCGGCGTGTTGTACGTCTGGTCTTTGCGCGAGTTATCGACTGCGGTTTCAAGGTCGAGGAAGTCAGGAATCCAGCGTCCGGAGGCCTTGATGCGCTCCGACCGGGCTAAAGCCGCCGGGGACATCAGGGCGATCCAGAGTCCCCCGTCGGAGCCGAACGACTTTTGGGGAGCGAAGTAGTAGACGTCGAACTCGGCTGCTTCGACATCAAGTCCGCCAGCCCCTGATGTCGCGTCGACAAGCATGAGCGCATCGGTGTCTGTCCCGGTGACTCGGCGTGGAGTCACGATCACTCCGGTCGAGGTCTCGTTGTGCGGAGAGCAGTACGCGTCGATTCCGGCTTCAGCCGTGAACGCCGGAGCGGTTCCGGGATCAGCGGTGATGATCGTCGGTTCGCCGAGGTGGGGAGCCTTCGCGGCGCCTGAGGCGAATTTCGCGCCGAATTCGCCGAACGAGAGAAACTGCGCTCGGTTGTCGAGCAGCCCGAACGTTGCGATGTCCCAAAACGCCGTCGAGCCGCCGTTTCCGAGGACCACTTCGTAGCCGTCGGGGAGCGCGAACAGATCTCGCAGGCCCGACCGCAGTCGACCAACTTCAGATTTGACGGCCTTTTGACGGTGCGACGTCCCCAGGTAGGTCTGCCAGACGCTGGCAAGCGCGTCCACTTGGGCTTGGCGCACCTTGGAGGGGCCGGCTCCGAAGCGCCCATCGGCGGGCAGAAGTTCGGTAGGGATGCGAATGCCGTCAGACACTGGTCCTTCTTTCAAAAGTAGAGAGATGAGGCGTAAGTATCCCGTGTTGCGTCTAGGAGTCGTCGTTGGGGACCAGCCAGGATGGCCGCACCATGACGGGGTCCCAGCCTTCGACCTGGTCGGGCCGCCGGGGCTTGGGCCCTACATAGCGCGCAGACGGCCGAATCAGTCGTCCGGTTCTCTTCTGCTCGAGAATGTGGGCGCTCCAGCCGGCGATGCGGGCGCAGGTGAACATGGAGGTGAACATCTCCGGCGGAACTTCGGCGAAATCCAAAATCACGGCGGACCAAAACTCNACGTTCGTCGCGAGTGCGCGGTCGGGNCGTCGCTCCCNGAGTTGCGCNAGAGCNTCGCGCTCGAGCGCCNCNGCGANNTCGTACCGAGGGGCCCCCAGGTCCCGAGCNACGTCGCGCAGGATTCGCGCGCGGGGATCCTCTGCGCGATACACGCGGTGNCCGAAGCCCATCAGNCGCTTATCGGCGTCGAGGGTTTGTCGAACGAAGGTGGCGGCGTCATCACTGTTCTCGACTTCCTCGATCATCGAGAGCACGCGTGCCGGTGCGCCGCCGTGGAGTGGGCCGCTCATGGTTCCGATAGCTCCGGAAATCGCCGCCGCGACGTCGGCTCCGGTCGATGCGCTGACGCGGGCGGTGAGGGTGGAGGAGTTCAAGCCGTGCTCGGCGGCAACAACGAAGTACGAATCGATAGCCTCGACATGACGGGGATCCGGCTCTCCCCGCCAACGGATCATGAATCGTTCGACGACCGTATTCGCTTGATCGATATCTGCTTGCGGGACCATCGGCTGCCCCAGACCACGCGCAGACTGCGCGACGAAAGACAGCGCCATCACCGACACGTGAGCGAGATTCTCCCGCGCGGTGTCGTCATCGATATCCAGGATCGGTTGCAAACCCCAGGCGGGAGCGAGCATGGCGATAGCCGATTGAACATCCACGCGAACATCACCGGAATGAATCGGTATCGGGAATGGTTCCGCCGGCGGTATCCCCGGGTTGAACTCACCGTCAACCAGCAGACCCCAGACATTGCCGAAGGACACCCGGCCAACGAGGTCGGCGACATCGACACCGCGGTACCGCAGGGCGCCGCCCTCGCGATCGGGCTCGGCAATTTGTGTCTCGAAGGCGACGACACCCTCCAAGCCCGGGACGAACTCTCGCATTTCTTCCTCCTGAATCGAGGGCCCTATTCAACACTGACGATTCCATGATGGGATGCCCGTATGCAGGGATCACCCGATTCGCCGGTCAGCCCGGCGGACATGCGGGTTTCGTACACCGAAGGAACCCTCGACCTATCCGATCTGGCATCCACGCCACTGGAGCAATTTCAGGAATGGTTCGCCGCCGCCTCGCACGACGAGAGAGTCACCGAAGCGAACGCGATGGTGTTGGCGACAGCGGACGCCGATGCGGTTCCCAGTACTCGAACGGTGCTGTTAAAGGGGGTCGATGAGCGTGGGTTCGTGTTCTTCTCTAACTTGACCTCTCGAAAGTCTCGAGAGTTGCATGCCAACCCGAACGCGTCGGTGACTTTCCCCTGGTTCGCCCAGGACCGGCAGGTCGTTGTCTGCGGACGAGCAGAAGAGATTCCCCGAGAAGAAACGCTCGAGTACTTCACGTCACGTCCGCACGAATCGCAGTTGGGTGCGTGGGCGAGCAACCAGTCGACACCTATCGAGTCCCGCCGGGTGCTCGACGAGCAGTGGACGGCTCTGCACGAGAAATACCCTCCGGGCAGTGAGGTCCCCCTGCCCGAATCGTGGGGAGGCTGGCTGATTCGTCCGACGACGATCGAGTTCTGGCAGGGTCGCCCCTCGCGTCTGCACGATCGTCTGCGCTTCGTCGGCCAAGGATCTCTTGCCGAGGTAGCAAGCTGGCGGGTGGAGAGGCTCTCCCCGTAACGTGCTAGTCGGAACGGCGTCGAATCTCGTTCGCGAGAGCGATGGTGACGAATTCGTCGATGGATACTCCCGCACTCTTCGCGGACCGACGCAACTGTTTACGCAACTTCTTGGGGATGGTTGCCTGGATGGCTACCTTCCTGCCCTCGAGAATCGCATCGCCGGCATGGGCCGACGCGACGTGGGTCGTGGGATGAACGTTCGCGTCCGGCGCCTTGCGCAGTGCGGGCCGAGGTGCGGGATCGAAATTCGGACTCATCGCATTCCTCCTGGAAAGAGTCGATCGAGAAGAGTGTCGAAGCGTTCGGATAGTTCACGGCCGGCAGGCGAGTCCCACGCGTGAATAGGCATACCAGCTCCCCCTGCCTGAGCAATGGCGTTTCGCTCGGGAATCTCGACGTCACTGACCTGTCGATCAAAGTACGCGCGGAGCTCTTGCGCGCGATGACGGTGCTCGGCAACAGTTGATCGCATCCGATTCAGCACGATCGTCGGAGCCGCAAGAGTGCGATTGCTGGATTCACGCACCAGGTTGATCGCCTCGACGGCCTGTTGTGCTCCTCGGAGAGCGAAGTAACCAGGCTCGGTGACGACTAATGCCTGAGACGCAGCATGGAGTGCGTTTCGCGTCATCTCACCCAGGGACGGAGGGCAGTCGATCACAACGAGTTCGTAGCGGTGCCCGATCCCAGCAAGCACGGTGCGCAGGCGCTGTTCGGATCCCGGTGTAGCTTCGGCGACTCGGTGCTCGACGGCTGGTTCGGACGGTAAGGCGTCGGTGCCTCGCCCCCAGGTGCTCGGCACGATGGCCTCCGCTGCGACACCCGGCCTGCCATCGGCTAGGGCGTCGCCCACGGTCAACGCCGGATCCATGAGCCCGACGCCCATCGATGCGTTGGCCTGCGGATCAAGGTCGACGATGAGTGTGCGCCAATGGCGGTTCCATGCAGAGCTGGCCAGTCCGAGGGCCAGGGTGGTTTTGCCCACCCCACCCTTCATCGACAGCGCAGCGATCGTCGGCACGATGGAACCCTACGCGCCGAGGAGTATCGGCAGTCGCGTACCGAGCCTTAGCCCTTCTTGATCGCCGCAAAATCAGCGAGGGCGACTTCGCGCTCGGCCTTGTGATCGACGATCGGCTCGGGATAGCCGTGGTCGTAGCCCCCGAGAACATCCCACGGCTCGTGGGCTGTCTTGCCGGTGAGGTGGCGAAGTTCGGGAATGTATCGACGCACATAGTCGCCCTGCGGATCAAACTTCAAGCCCTGAGAGATCGGATTGAACACCCGATAGAAGGGGGACGCGTCGGTGCCACACCCGGCCGTCCACTGCCACCCATGGGTGTTGCTCGCGATGTCCCCATCGCGTAGCCAGTGCATGAATTCAGCCGCGCCTCGTTGCCACGGTTGGTGGAGGTCTTTGACGAGAAAACTCGCCACCACCATGCGAACGCGGTTGTGCATCCACCCTTCGGCCCGAAGTTGGCGCATACCGGCGTCGACGAACGGGAATCCTGTTCGCCCGTGCGCCCAGGCGTCGAAGGCCTCCTCGTCGTCTACCCACCGCATAGACGAGTCGTAGCGCGCGTCCAACGATGCACGAACCGAGTCGGGACGTTGATGCAGGACGTCGGCGTAGAACTCGCGCCAACAGATCTCGCGACGAAAGCCGTCATCGTCGTCCGTCAGCTCGGCGAGGATCGAACGCGGATGGATCTCCCCGTACTTGAGGTGGTGGCTCATGGCGCTAGTGCCGTCGAGATCGGGCCGATTGCGGCCCTCGTCGTAGGTGGACAGGTGAGATGCGTGAAAGTGCGCCCATCGTTTCCATGCCGCTTCCTCGCCCGCTTCGGGTAGGTCGATCCCGGTGCTCGCGACCGTCGGGTGCCCTTCACATTCCAGGGGCATCCACCAGTCGATGTCGCCGGGTGGTTCGGCTGCCGGTGCCCTCCAGCCGTGGGAGAGCCACGCTCGATAGAAGGGTGTGAAGACGCGGTAGGCGGTGCCGTCTTGTTTGGTCACGCGGCCGGGAGCGATCACGTAGGGAGAACCGGTCCGGACGAGACGAATCCCGATGGCATCCAGTGCGTTCTGGACGGCGGTGTCGCGAGCAGATCCGTAGGGACCGTAGTCCGCGGCGATGTGGACGGTGTCTGCTCCCGCCGTATTTGCAACGTGGGGGACGAGATCGACCGGGTCACCGTGCACGATGAGCAATTGACGCTCGATGGCGGCTCCGAGATGGTCCAGGGAGTCGACGAGGTATTCCTGGCGAACAGGCCCGGCGGGTTCCCACAGGTGCGGATCGATAACGAAAAGCGGGACGACCCGACCATCGCCAGCAGTTCGGGCAGACTCGATCGCCGCCAACAGTGCGGGGTTGTCGAGCAACCGGAGGTCACGTCGAAACCACAGGACGGATGGCATCAAGTAACCGTAGGTGGTCACCGTCCCGATTGCAGGACGAGTGACTTCTACCCCGGTACGGTTGGGGCAACCCCTTCGGTGGGGCACCGGAGGAGAACGCAGGGAGCAGCGTGAGCGACCTCATCGACACCACCGAGATGTATCTGCGCACCATCTATGAGCTCCAAGAAGAAGGCATCACCCCCATGCGGGCCCGGATTGCCGAACGCCTTGGTCAAAGTGGCCCCACCGTCTCGCAGACGGTGGCGCGAATGGAGCGTGACGGGCTCGTCACCGTTGACCAGGATCGACATCTTGAACTGACGGGCACGGGCGAGCAACAGGCGGTGCGTGTCATGAGGAAACATCGGCTTGCGGAATGCATGCTGGTGGAAATCCTCGCCATGCCCTGGGAGGACGTTCATGCGGAAGCCTGTCGTTGGGAGCACGTGATGAGCGACGCCGTGGAGCGGCGAATCCTCGACCTGCTCGATCACCCATCGGTCAGCCCGTATGGAAATCCGATACCTGGCCTTGCGGAACTAGATCCAAGCGCGAGCGACGTTGTGGCGGGGCTGCAGGGACTACTGCCGCTCCCCGATGCGGTGACCGAGGAATTGAAGCGGGTGCGAGTCCAACGATTGGCGGAGACCTTGCAGACCGATGAGGGATCGATGGCGAAGCTTCGACGGGTGGGTGCCATGCCGGGTGCCGATGTGAAGGCTCGTCGCCTCGAAGATTCGGTGACGATCGGGAGCGCAGGCGAATACGTCGAACTGTCTGCCGAAGATGCGCGACA
>PBWE01000047.1 GCA_002728915.1 Micrococcales bacterium | reverse complement strand
GCGAGCCTTCGGTTCGAGTTCGAGTCGATGAACGAACTGTGGGTGCACGACCACACGGTGGACGGCAAGGATGCAGGATTCCGCCGCGTGATGGTCACCGAGAGCGACCATCCCTACGTCGAGGGTTGGTGGCCCCCAGGTCACGTGCTCGGCTACGACCACACCTTCACCCATGAATTCCGAGATTTCGTCCTCGACATCGTCAACGANCGNGCACCGGAGCCTTCATTCGCCGACGGCTTGTACGTGCAGCGAGTCCTCGATGCTGTCGAGCGCAGTGCCCAGGCTCAATCCGTGCGAACCAACGTTTAGCCGATCGATAGGAGGATCGACATGCCGCGTCCGATCGCGTTGCTCACCGCCCAGTGGGCTGACCTCCCCTTCACGACCGTGTGTGAACTGGCCAGCAAGTGGGGCTATGACGGTCTCGAAATCGCCTGCTGGGGAGACCACTTCGACATTCATCGAGCCGTCAACGAACCGGGGTACGTTGAGGAACGCAAGGAGATCCTGGCCTCGTACAACNTGAAGGCGTGGGCCTTGGCGAATCATCTCGTCGGTCAAGCNGTCTGCGACAACCCCATCGACGAGCGGCACCAGGGGATCTTGCCCGAGCGGCTGTGGGGCGACGGTGAGGCTGAGGGTGTTCGGCAGCGNGCTGCAGAAGAGATGAAGGACGCCGCCNGAGCCGCCGCCAAGATGGGAATCCCCACCGTTGTCGGATTCACCGGATCGTCGATCTGGCACACGGTGGCCATGTTCCCTCCGGTCCCTGCCGAGATGATCGAGCGCGGCTACCAAGACTTCGCGGACCGATGGAATCCGATCCTGGACGTGTTCGATGAGGAAGGAGTGCGCTTCGCGCACGAGGTGCACCCCAGCGAGATCGCCTACGACTACTGGACGACGAAGCGGTCGNTGGAGGCCATCGGCCACCGGCCGGCATTCGGGCTGAACTTCGACCCCAGTCACTTCATGTGGCAGGACCTCGACCCGGTCGGATTCCTGTGGGACTTCCAAGACCGGATTTACCACGTGCACCTGAAGGAGTCGCGCAAGCAGCTCGACGGGCGCAACGGTCGACTCGGATCCCACCTGCCGTGGGCCGACCCCCGCCGAGGATGGGATTTCGTCTCGACCGGCCACGGCGACGTGCCCTGGGAGAGNATCTTCCGGATGCTGAACTTCATCGGNTANGAGCACTCGATGTCGGTNGAGTGGGAAGACGCCGGGATGGATCGACTCACCGGAGGGCCGGAAGCATTGGAGTTCGTCCGCAAACTGACCCAGATCGAGCCAGCCGAGAAGGCCTTCGACGCGGCCTTCTCGTCGAAGAGTTGAGGACGACATGCTGACGCCAGCGCAGGACATCAAGCCGACGAAAGCGGACAAGTTCGCGTTCGGCCTGTGGACCGTGGGCTGGCAGGCCCGAGATCCCTTCGGTGACGCGACCCGCCGGGCCCTGGATCCCGTGGAGTCGCTCGAGCGATTGTCCGAGCTCGGCGCCTGGGGNGTTTCCTTCCACGACGACGACCTNGTTGCGTTCGACGCAGATGACTCGGCGAGACGGGCGCGATTCGACGAGTGGAAATCGGCCCTCGATCGANCAGGAATGGTCACCTCGATGATGACGACCAACCTGTTCACCCACCCGGTGTTCAAGGACGGTGCCTTCACGTCCAACGACCGCGACGTGCGACGGCTGGCCATCGCCAAGACCCGGCGCAACGTCGACTACGCCGCCGANCTCGGNGTGCCCACCTACGTGATGTGGGGTGGGCGCGAAGGNTCGGAGATGGACGCCGCCAAGGACATCCGNGATGCGCTCCAGCGATACAAGGAAGGGGTCGATCTGCTGTGTCAGTACGTGATCGACCAGGGCTACGACCTGCGCTTCGCTATCGAACCCAAGCCCAATGAGCCACGCGGAGACATCCTGCTCCCAACCGTCGGTCACGCCATTGCCTTCATCGATCAACTGCAGTACCCCGACATGGTGGGNCTGAACCCAGAGACCGGTCACGAGCAGATGGCGGGGCTGAACTACGTGCATGCGATCGCGCAGGCGTTGTGGAGCGGCAAGCTCTTCCATATCGATCTNAACGGGCAGCGCGGNATCAAGTACGACCAGGACCTGGTGTTCGGNCATGGGGATCTCACGANCGCCTTCTTCCTNGTCGACCTNATNGAGCGAAGCGACTACTCCGGTCCCAAGCACTTCGATTACAAGCCGATGCGAACAGAGGACCTCGACGGTGTGTGGGCGTCAGCGGAGGCCAACATGCGCATGTATCTGATGTTGCGAGATCGCGCGCGAAGCTTCCGAGAAGACCCGGCGGTGCAGCAAGCGTTGCGGGCCTCGGGCCTGGAGTCCTTGGCGGAGCCGACCCTGACACCGGGGGAGACAATCGACAACCTCACGTTCAGTGCCGACGCTGCTGAGCGGCTGTCTAATCGTGGATACGGCTACGTGCAGTTGTCGCAGTTGGCCGTCGAACACCTGATGGGTGCTCGATGACATCAACCCGAAAGTGCATAAATATCCGTTTTACATTGATTGTTACAAAGTCGTCACACAAATGGANCCNNCNNTAGNGGGNTCAACCGAAAGGATGTGANCAGCGTCTCTCAAGCCCACGACACTCNGTGGNGCTCGACGGAGGCTGGTCCTANNAAGGAGAGAGAGGAAGGGAAAGCGGGATGACACACAGTGCAACCCAAACTCCCGTGAGCCGACGCTCGAAGCGTTGGACTGGACGTCGCATGGTCGCAGCGATCGCCGCTGTTGGTCTGGCTTCGACGGCCGTACTCGCGGGTTGTAGCTCGGGGGATGATGGAGCGAGCGGCACCGACGATCCGGCTGCATCGGATGACGGTGGCAACGACTCCGAAAATCTGAATGAAGACGGCGGCGGTGACGGCGGAGAAAGNTGCGCCGATAACCCAGACAACCCGCTGTGCGGTAGCTCCGACACCAACATGCAGGGCAAGTCGATCGAATTCGGCTACTCGCGTATCGGTGGTTGGCCGCCCAGCGCAGCGCCCGAGGCCATGTGGCCGGCGTTCCAGTCCTACGCCAAGGAAAAGTACGGCTACGACGTAAGCGATCTGGCGTTCGCCGAAGCACCCTTCGGTGAGCTGTTCCAGAAGATCGCACCGACGCTCGCTTCAGGTTCGAACGAGTTCAACCTGATGATCGTCGACAGCCAGTGGCTGGGTGCGCTCTCCGAGCCAGGGTGGATTGTGAAGGCCGACGAGGTCTTCGCGTTGAACCCCGAGCTCGACATCGAGCCCTACTCGTCGCTGGTGACCAACACTTACCAGGTCTACCCGGATGGCTCCGGACAGCGTTGGGGCTTCCCGCAGATGCCCGACACCCAGGGCGTCTTCCTGCGTAAGGACTGGCTGGAGGATCCGGCAAACCAGGCGGCGTTCAAGGACGCTACTGGCAAGGATCTGCCGACCACCTACGAGGAGTACGAGAACATCCTCATGGACGACTTCCTTGAGATNGTTGACTTCTTCAACGATCCGTCAGGAGGCGTGTACGGAACGGCCATGATGTACAGCAAGGAGTACGACTTCTTCTCCTGCGCGTACTACCCGTTCGCATACTCGACCGGTGGTGAGATCTGGAACCCGGAGACCAACGACGTCTACGGAATCCTGAACTCCGAGGTCAACGCAGCCGCCATGGAGAAGTTCGTCGGGCTCAGCGAGTACCAGCCGGAGACCTTCGCCACCCAAGGAATCGGTGACATGATCGACCTGTTCACGCAGGGTCGCGCATTCTCCGCCTTCCAGTGGCTGGCCGTCGGTGCCTTCATGCACAACCCGGAGGCTCCCGAGGGCGGCGTGCAATCACCCGATCAGTACCTCGCAATTCCGCTTCCGAAGTTCCAGGGACCGGATGGAGATGCCAACATCATCGGTGCAATGGGTGGTCAGCCGTGGGTGATCAACTCCTTCAACGATGACGACCAGATGCGTGTCTCGGTCGACTTCCTGAAGTGGTGGTATCTGCCTGAGACTCAGGATGTCTTCATCCTGGAGAACGGCGGTCTGCCCTGGTCAAAGAGCGGCGCAGCCAACCCGGCTTACGCCGACATCCCGTACCTGAAGCCCTTCTTGTACATGCTTGGTGAGGGACGCTCGCAGGACTTCTGGCACTTGCCGGAATACTCCGAGATGCTCGCCGTGCAGCAGGAGGCCTTCAACGGCTACGCGACAGGAACAGTGTCCAGCGCTGCTGAGGCGCTNGACTACTCCGCGGCTAAGCAGCAGGAAATCCTGTTCAACGCCGGGCGCACGACGGTAGCGCCTCCGGAGGGAACTGCAGGGCGCACTCTGCAGTAGTTCCTCGCGGTACTGACGATGTTCCCCGGCGCCTGNACAAAGGCGCCGGGGAACATCCCAACTGAAAGGTGACGATGAGTTCGAGTTCCGCACCCCCGTCGGTTGCGAGCCGCATGGAAGAAGGGATTCCCGCGTCTGCTCCGCCGAGGGCGAAATCGAAGAAGACCTGGTGGTCATGGGGGCTGCTNGTCCCAGTGCTGGTCTTCTTCATTTTGATGAATGTCATTCCCACCATCTGGATGTTGGGGCTGAGTTTCTACAACTACACGCTGACGTCTTCGGGGGACCCGCGATTCATCGGCATGGACAACTACAACCAGTTGGCCAGCGCCGGTCCGCTGTGGTTATCCCTGGGCCGCACGTTCATCTTTATGGTTCTTGCGGTCGCGATTCAAACAGTCCTCGGGGCTGTCGTGGGCTACTTATTCTGGAAGAGCAACAAGGTTCCCGGCCGTCGCGTGGCGCTCACCCTGCTCTTCACTCCGATGATCTTGACCCCCTTGTCCTCGGGTCTCTTCTGGCGCTTGATGCTCGACCCGGTTTTTGGGGTTATCAACTACTTCGGTGAACTCATTGGTTTGGAGAAGATCGACTTCACCACCGATGCAACTCTGGCATTTCCTGCCGTACTTGTGGTGGATAGCTGGATGTGGATTCCGTTCATGGCCTTGATGACGCTAGCGGCCCTGGGATCGGTCCCNAAGGCAGAACTGGAAGCCGCCCAGGTGGACAACTTGTCGTTCTGGCAGCGACTGATCCACGTGATCATCCCGGCAGGAAAGTTCATCATCATCCTGGGAATCCTGCTGCGGACCATTGATGTGTTTAAGACCATGGACCTGGTCTATCTGATGACGAACGGCGGGCCGGGCGACCGCACCGAACTCATCGCGGTCGCGCTCTACCGCTTGGCGTTCAAGAGNTTCAACCTTGGCTACTCGTCGGCGCTGGCGGTGCTGCTTCTGTTCATCGCGATCGCGCTGACGTCCATTTACCTCTTCGTGCTCAATCTGCGGTCCCGACGGGAGGCTGAGAACGCATGACATCCCCCATTCATGATTCGCCAGTGGTGCTGCCGGAGGAGAATGCTCCGAGCAAGCGCAACGACAAGGAACGCCGCCTGACTATCTCAGGTGTCATCGCGTGGATCGTTGCGCTCATCTTTTTCGCTCCGATCTTTTGGATTTTCCTCGCGGCGCTCAAGACTGACAACACGATCCTGGCCTACCCGCCGAAGTTCATCTTCACCCCGACGCTGGAGAACTTTGCGGCCCTGATCACAAAGCCGAACGTGGGTCTGTACTTCTTCAACAGTGTGTTCTTGTCCGTCGGGTCGGTTGCTATTGCGATTGTCGTGTCCTACCTGGCGGCTTACTCGTTCTCGCGATTCAAGCCCGCAGGTACGGACTTCTTGATGTTCCTGCTGTTGTCCACACGATTCGTTCCTGCTGCGGCCTTCGTGATTCCGTTCTTTCAGCTCTTTGGAATCTTGAACTTTAAGGACACTTACCACGGTCTGCTGATCTTCTATGTCATGTTCTCGGTGCCGTTCTCCGTGTGGATCCTCAAAGGGTTCATCGACGGCGTATCGCAAAGATTCGACGAGACGGGTCTGGTAAACGGAGCGTCGAGAGCCCACGTCATCTTCAAGGTGGTTCTGCCCCAGGTGAAGCCTGGGCTCGTCGCCGCCTTCGTCTTCAACATCATCTTCGTCTGGAACGAGTTCCTGTTCAACTTCCAGTTGGGTGGTCGAAACACCTCGACCATCCCCGTCGCGTTGTTCACGAGTTTGTACGACGGAGGGGCAACCAACTGGCCGTACGTGGCATCCCTGGGAACCGCCTACGTCTTGCCGCTAGCAGTGCTCATCTTCTTCTTCCAGAAGTATCTGCTGGTTGGTATGACCTTCGGAACCGTGCGAGGTGAGGTCTGATGTCGACACCGGTTACCGAAACCGTCGAGAAGGGCAAGAGCAAAGTCGCTTTTGCGCGGCGCGCCCAGAACTGGGTGATGGTATTCCTGATCCTCTCTTTGCTGTGCGTGGCGCAGCCCTTCTCTCTTCAGCTATTCGGATACGGGATCTTCCTTTTGGGAATCGCTGTTTTCCTACAGATCGCCGTCAGCAACGTGACACCGACAGCCGGCGTCCGAGCCACGGTCGTCAANTCCGTCATCATNGTCGCGGTCATCATTGCCATTTTCGCCATCAGTATTTGGGTGACTCCGATACTCGTTGAAATGGGAAGGTAGTTGTGTCTGAAGCAACCGTGTCGGCATCATCTGCCCTAACGCTNACCGGCGTTTTCAAGGGATACGGATCCACGCAGGTTCTCGAGAACTGCACTATGAGCGTGAATCCCGGTGACTTCTACGTCGTCTCGGGGGCTCCCAGCTCAGGCAAGTCCGTCTTGCTCCGCATCGTGCTTGGNCTNGAGCCCGCCGATGCCGGCTCCGTCCATCTCGGTGGGAAAGATGTGACATCAGCAGGACCCCAGGAGCGGCACGTGGGTTACGTTCCCCAATCCTTCGCGCTNTTCCCGAACAAGTCTGTGCGCGAGAACATCCTGTATCCGATGCGCCTGGACAAGGTCGGCAAAGTCGAGATGCAAGAGACCCTCGATCGGGTNTGCGAGCTCCTCGCGATTGAGGACTTGCTGGATAAGCGGCCAGACCAACTCAGTGGTGGGCAAAAGCAGCGAACAGCGATCGCCCGAGGCTTGGCCAAGCAAACGGACTTCTTCGTCCTCGACGATCCGTTGGTCGGTCTCGACTTCAAGTTGCGCGAGCGGCTTATTGATGATCTCAAAGCGACTCGNTCTGCCCTCGGGGTCACGTTCTTGTACTCGACGTCCGACTCGCTGGAATCCTTGCTGCTCGCCTCCCGCGTGGGAGTTTTGGCGGACGGCGGCATCTCGGAAGAGGGNGACCTTGACGAGGTGTACGACACTCCCCAGACTGCGTCGTCGATGCAAGCCCTCGGATTCCCCAGCGCGAACCTGGTCGACGGTGACGTGCGGTCCGTCGGGTCGTCGACCATGTGCTCGACAGTGCTCGGCGAGGTCGAGGTGAGCGGCGATGTCGCTCCTGGGCCGGTTCTCGTGGGAATCCGATCCGAACATGTCCAAGTGGGCGGGGCGCGTGAGGGCGCTGTTGCCTGCTCGGCGACTTTGCTGTTCACCGAAGACGTCGGGGGATCGGAAATCCTCTATCTCGAGGTGGACGGTGTACCCATGTCGACGGTCCTCGGTTCGGGAAGCGAGGCTCTCGCCGCGATCGGTAGTGGCAGCGTCGACATCGCTGTGGACCCGACCTCATTTGTCCTGTTCGACCCGGTGAGTCGAACCCGCGTAGGCCAGGGAGTGCAACATGGCTGATGTTCGGATAGACGGCATCTCGAAGTACTTCGGTGACTTCGGGGCCGTGAAAGAGGTCTCCACGGTTTTCGAAGAGGGAACGGTGACAGTTCTCCTCGGTCCGTCCGGGTGTGGCAAGACGACCCTCATGCGCATGATCGTCGGCCTGGAAACGCCAACTACGGGAAGTGTCATGATCGGTGACACGGACGTGACGCGGGTTCCCACCAACAAGCGTCAGATCGGCATGGTGTTCCAGTACCCGGTGATCTACCGTGGGACCACCGTGTCTCGAAATCTCGAGCTGCCACTCATCGCCGCCAAGATGGATTCAGCAGCTCGCAAGAAGCGAATCAATGAGATGGCCGAGATCATCGGGTTGACCGATGTTCTCGAAACGAACGTGGACCGGTTGGACAACGCCGGCCGGCAGAAGGTTGCGGTGGCCCGCGAAGTGGCCCGCCAGCCGGAAGTCCTCCTTTTCGATGAGCCGATCACGAACGTCGACCTCACCTCGAAGTTAGAGCTCAAGCGTTCGTTGAAACAGCTCTTCACCGAGTTGCGTCAGACCATCATCTACGTCACGCACGACCAGACCGAAGCCATGAGTCTCGCGGACAAGATAGCCCTAATGAATACGGGCCGTATCGTCCAACTCGATGCTCCGCGGGTCGTGTACGACCGACCGGACGACGTGTTCGCCGGCTGGTTCTTGGGAAGTCCAGGTATGAACTTCATGCGCACGGGCTTCGTTGTGGAAGGCTCGTCGTTGCACAGCCCCCTGTTGGCGTCACCGATTCCTGTGGGTGCCGNAGCNCAGCACGCAACCACGATGGGNATCCGGCCCGAGCAGTTGACGGCCTCCTTGNAAGAGCAACCAGATCACGTCCGGGCAGAGATCGTAGATAAGGCNATCACGATCGGTGGCCGCATGCTTCTGGGTGTCAAGGTTCAGGACCTCGAAATCAAAGCCGTGGTCGAACATGACATTGGCAAGAATGCCTCGTCCTCGATTTGGATCAAGTTGCCGAGGGAGAATCTGCACCTGTTCGATGCCCACGATCGAAAGATTGAGGCTGGTCTGCAATCCGTTGGCTGATGCACCGTGGATCGGGTCCAACCTGAAGATGGCCCTCGNTCGCGAGGAAACCCTTCGGCTGGTTCAGCATGTTGCGGGCCTNGACGAAGGGGTCATGCGAGCCCTCGTNNTCTCGATGCCGTTTCTNGGTGAGTCCGTCGCCGCAGCTGNGGGCTCGGGGTTGCGAATAGGGGTCCAGGGCTGTTCCACCCACGATCGAGGTGCCTATACGGGAGAGGTAGCTGCGCAAGACGTTGCGTCGATGGGTGCCGACTTCGTCATGGTGGGGCACGCGGAACGGGTTGCGTTAGGCGAGTCGCTCGAGTCCTTCGCTGAACAAGTCCAGCGAGCCCGGGAAGCGAACCTGAATGTGTTGGTGTGCGTGGGAGAGGAAGCACAGGGAGATCACGACAGCGACGACCTGATCACNCAGGCACAGTTGATCGCCGACGGTCAATTCCATGACGGCGATGTTCTGGCGTACGAGCCCTACTGGGCGATCGGGGAGGCAGGACGCGAGGCACCGGTGGATTACATCGATGCCAGGATGGCTCGTGTGCGGTCGGCGCTGGGAGAAGACGTCACCCTCGTCTACGGTGGCAGCGTCAACGAGGGCAACTGTGCTCAGATTGCATCTCTTGATGNAGCGTCGGGGGTATTTGTNGGACGCGCGGCCTGGAGTCCCGCCAAATGGAGCGGGATCGAGGCCCGGGTGAGAGGAGAAGATNAATGAANCAGTGGTTGTTGGCCTTGGGCTGCGACGAGGCGGGTTTCGCCCTCAAGGAGTATCTACGAGACAAGCTTGCATCCGATCCACGGGTTGCGGGCGTAAGCGACAGCGGAGTACTCGACGGGCAAGACTCAACGGCCTATCCAGAGATCGGGCTCAAGGTAGCNACGGACGTCGCGGCCGGAGACGCCCAGCGGGCCCTGTTGATCTGCGGAACGGGAATCGGCATGGCCATTTCCGCGAACAAGGTCAAGGGAATCAGAGCG
>PBWE01000017.1 GCA_002728915.1 Micrococcales bacterium | reverse complement strand
CCGTGGTCGACCACCAGTGGTGCGACAACGGGCCCGGCTGGCGCGGCCTACTCCTGCGCTCCACCGAGGATCTGCATTCTGTATCTCCCGACCCAGAGCTTCTTTCACACGCCGACGTCGGACTCATCGCCCCGAGTTCAGCAGAAACCGACTTTGAAGTGCGGGCGTTCTTTCCCGGCAATCAAGGGATCACCGAGGATCCGGTGACCGGGTCGCTCAACGCAGCGCTCGGCCAGTGGCTCATCGGTGCAGGGCTCGCACCGGATTCCTACACCGCACTTCAAGGTCGCGCACTCGGTCGTCGTGGACTAATTTCCGTCGAAAGGATCCTCGAGGACGTGTGGGTCGGGGGAAGAACGGTGACAGTTATCGACGGGACGGTGTCGCTGTGATTCTCGACGGGGGCATGGGACACCTCTTACGGCGCAATGGAGTCGACATCTCAGGGCCCATCGGCACGATGGAACGCTTCCGCGGCCTTGCACGAGCAAATCGTGACTCTCCCGACATCGTTCTCCACTCTCACCTTCAATTCCTGCGTTCCGGCGCCGACGTCATCACCACCAACACCTACGCCTGTGTGCCCGCTGCCTTTGCCACCGACGGTGGTGGTTTCCCGGACGACGTGGTGGAACTCATCCAGGCCGGCGGCGCGCTTGCCGCGAAAGCGCGGGATATCGCTGTATCGGAGGGGCTGTCGCACGCACGCCCTCTCGTTGCCGGCTGCTTGCCGCCCCTGCACGAGAGCTATCGGGCGGATCGCGTCGGGGACTACCACGAACTGGCGAGCACCTATCGGGTGATCGTCGATGCCATTGCTCCCTCATCGGACGTTCTGTTGTGCGAGACCATGCATTCCACCGCCGAAGCCTTCGCGGCTGCCGAGGCAGCCAATGAGGCTGGGCTACCGGTGTGGGTTTCCTTCACTGTGTCCGAGATCGATGTGGGGAACCTGCGGAGTGGGGAGTCGATCGCGGAGGGTGTCGCGGCAATCGCTGGTGTCACGAACGTCGAGGCAGTAATGCTCAACTGCAGCAGCCCGGANGCCATCACCTNCGNTCTCNCNCTTCTCGNGCAGGCTGCACCCGATNTGANGATCGGGGTGTACGCCAACGGNTTCAGNGATGAGTTTCGCGCAAGTGCCNCCGACAACGANCCCGTCNCGACNTACCGGGANTACGACGANNTGNTGACGCCGGACGCCTTNGCCCGTATCGCCGATGATTGGCGCCAGCANGGCGCGAGCATCATCGGCGGATGCTGCGGAATATTCCCCGAACACATCGCATCCGTTGTCTCGACAACGGCTACCAGCTAGACCCTGCTATTCGGTGCGCCGCAACCACCACAAGGCGAGCGGCGGCAAGATCAAGGGAATGAAGAGGTAACCGCTGCCAAACGTGGACCACACGGTGGCACGCGGGAAAGCGTCAGGGACGAGCAAACTCAAAGCGCCGATCACGATGACACCCGCCATCTCGATACCGATGGCAACGTAGGCAACTTTCCGCGATGTCCGATTTCCCCGAGCAAGCGCAATCGTCGCGACGATGTAAACGACGGCCGCAAAAGCCGACAGCAAGTAGGCGACGGGCGCCTCGTCAAGTCGCCGGGTGATTTGAATGACGGATCGAGCCGTGGCTCCTATGGCGAAGATCGCATATACAACGACAAGGACGCGACCAAACCCCTGGTTCGTTCGTGCCTTCGCGCGCTCAGACACCGGCCCACACCTGCTGAATCCGGACTACNAGGACAGGCATCACGAGACCCACGACGAGGAGCACGCCCGCACCCCACCGGGTCTCGTCATTCTTCGCCCACCACCAACCTCCCACGGGAATCAGTGGAGACAGCACGAGATACCCGACGAATTCGGCCCGAGCAAGTTCCTTGTCAGTCCCCATCATCTGCACGATTCCACCGATCGCGAGAACGACAAACATCGCCGCCAACCCCAGTGTTGCGATCTGCAGATAGCGATCCACTCGCTTGTTCATCACCAGGTAGACCAGCGCCCATACGGCTACGAGCAACCCTACGAAGATGGTTGCGGTGGAGAAGGGCCCGGTCACGGCCTTAGTGTCCCAGGATCTGAGTCTGCGGCATTACGTACACTACCTTCTATGAATGACGACGAGCGCGATGAGCCTTCCTGGACGCCATGGGCATATATCGGCACTGGTGTCCTCGGTCTTGCCATCATCATCTTCGCCCTCACNAGCGGTCAGGCCGGTCTGATCGAAGCACTGATCTTGGGTGTGTCNNTCGCTGTGNTNATNGTCGGCGTAAANAANCTTCGCGAACGCCGCACNTAGACCACGAGTTGCTCATGTTTTCCNNGCGCTNGCGTCGCCCCTTCTCCGGTTCGACAGCCCACGGNGCNCGCTTCGCAGTGATNGTTCTCTGCCTCGGGGCACTGTCCGTCGTCGGTGCAGCCGCGCACGCGGCGCCTTCTACCCCGTTTCCGTTCCCTGACTACTCGACGGTCGACTACACGCAGGTTCCCATTCAAGAAACAGGCGTTGTCGATGTCGTCGCCGATGGCGACACATTCCGGTTCATCGAGAATGGATCGTCGTCCTACGTCACCGTACGACTCCTCGGGATCAACACCCCTGAGGTTCGCGGGTTCTACAACAAGAACAGAGATGAGGACATGTGCGGCGCCGTGGAGGCCACCAGGGTTCTGGCTTCCCTGCTTCCACCGGGCACCCCCGTNCAACTTCGCTCGTTGAGTAAGGAATCCACAGGTCTGGGCAATCGACCTCAACGCTACGCGTTCGCGTGGAACCCATCCACCGGCCAATACGACATCGACGTTCAAGCCGAGTTGGCGAGCGCTGGGCTCGCGACGCTGTTCACCCTGTCCAACGAGGCCGCTCTGTCGTATGACTACGCCGTTCACGTGGCGAACGCACAGGCCGCCGGGCGGGGCATCTGGAACCCAAGTTTCTGCGGGCCGCCGGAACAACCGGACGCATCCGTGGGTCTTATCGCTCACTGGAATGCCGGAAGAAACGACAACGCCAATCCAAACGGTGAGTACGTCATCGTTCGTAACACCGGTGGAACGGTCGTCGACCTCAGCGGTTGGATTCTTCGTGATTCCGGCTCCACAGCATGGTTCACCTTCCCGAACGGATCGGTACTCACCCCCGACGACTACCGGGTAGTTCATGTCGGTCAAGGAACTCCCGGATCGCCGAACCCTCGAGACCTATATATGGGGTCGCCGACAGCGCTGTTGGCGAATGTGGCGCGTGATCGATTTACCGGAGATGGCGTCTATCTCCTGGACCCCTCCACGGCGTTCCGCTCGTGGTTCGACTGGCCCTGCGTCGTCGACTGCACGGACCCGGCCCAAGGAAAGCTCACGATCACCGACGTCAACCCCATCGCCACGTCAAAGAAGCCATCGCGGGCAGCCAACGAGGAATACATCGTCATCAAGAACACCTCGAACACCGAAATCAACCTCGATGGCTACTACCTGGCATACCGGAGCGCCACCTACCCTTTCGTCATCAACTCGCGGATCCCAGCCGGGAAAACGTTGACGGTCTTCATCGGTAAGGGNCTTCCATCGAAGCGCACTCAGTACTGGGGGCGCGAAGGGCCACTTCTGCGAAATACGTCGGGAACAGTGGAGCTGCTCTCCGAGCGCAACGTGCTCATCAGCTCCGAGAAGTGGTGAGTGTCGAGCGGATCAGCCTCGTCCAGCACACACGGTCAATCGCTACGTTGCTTCCCGTGCCGCTCGGCGCTGCTCTTCGATACGAGCAGCTTCTTCGAGTGACGGTGCAGAGCCACCATGCCGCTGCGGGATCCATGACGCACCCGGCGGCTTGTCCGGGTATCTGTGGATCGTCTCGTCGAGAAGTTCGCTCAAGGTGCTGCGGAGTGCATGAGTCATCTCGTCGACATCATCGTTGATGGCCATCGGGCGTCCGATCGTCATGCAAATCGTCCGCCCCCGGGTGAAGTCGCGGACGTCGTACGACAGGACGCGATGTCCACCGAACACGATCATCGGGATGAGAGGTACCTCAGCCTCGCGCGCCATCCGCACCGAGCCGTTCTTCAACTCTTTGATTTCCAGCGAACGACTCATCGTCGCCTCCGGGAAGACACCGATAAGTTCTCCTGCGCGGGCCGCCGCGACGGCGGTCTCGAACGCTACCGATCCATCGTGCCGGT
Source organism: Micrococcales bacterium (assembly GCA_002728915.1). Lineage (GTDB taxonomy): Bacteria > Actinomycetota > Actinomycetes > S36-B12 > S36-B12 > S36-B12. The sequence goes on along the minus strand of PBWE01000017.1, from coordinate 69,087 downwards.
CGACGGGAATGTGCTTCATTCCACGCATTAGCGGTCCCGCTATCGGATGTCGAAACACCGAATCCTTCGCCATGAAGCGAACAAATCGGCGCCCCCGCCGATCCGCCGGCACGCCTCCGAGTGCGAAATCCAGATAACTCGTGTGATTCAACGCGAGCACCGCCCCGCCCTGCAGAGGGATGTTCCCCTCACCCACGATGTCGAGTTTCATTCCGAGGACAGCGAAGATTCCTTTGAAACCCTCCACGACGGCCCGGTAGAGCGGTTCAGTCATCCGATGACCGTTCGGCTCGTGAGGACAATGTCCAAATCACCATAGCCCCGCCCCACGGACCGACCACCCAGATGGGCCAGTAGTACGGGGCCGGGCCACTGCCCATCCAAGTGGCGAACCAAATGATGTTGACGAGGACACCAACACCCAGCCACGAAGCCCACGCGGACCGAAGCTTCCTGCGCTCCATCGCCGATTCACTCGGCTCTTGCGGAGCAATGGCCGTCTCTCGTGGCAAGTCCGTGGTGAGAGCTCGCAAGTCCGCGAAGGTCTTGGCTTCGTGGGCGCGGTCAAGGCGGTCGTTGAACTCCTCCGGCAGGAGCCGGCCCTCGGCATACGCCTCACGTAGTTCAGAGATCGTCGCGTCGCGGTCCGCGTCACCAGCGCGAAGTTCCGGATCGTTCACGAACTGCACAGTAGTCGGACGTCAGCGGGGAGGGAATCCACCCGGAGGCGTCACGTGTGATGCATCGGGAGCAACAACTTCTCCCCCGCGGGACCCCGACTGCGCATCGAGGAGGGCGTGAACTTCCGTTGCGCGATAGCGCCGGTGACCGCCGAGGGTTCGAATGCTTGTCAGTTTCCCGGCCTTGGCCCAACGCGTGACGGTCTTGGGATCGACCCGAAAGAGTGCTGCCACTTCCGACGGGGTGAGGAGTTGATCAGGGTCTGGATCACGTCCCGACATCGCCTCTCCCAACGTTGCCTCGTTGCCACGGACTGCAGGCCGAGCAATTTGCGCCGATACGTACCTTTCCACCGTATGCGCGTAGAGGCAAGCAAAATTTCCTGCCAATAGATACTGATACTCGTTTTTCCTCCCAATAACGGAGAAACTGCGCGCCATGTCCTGTCCTACAGTGACCTCGTGACAGATCCCTCCGGCCCCGACCCTTGGGTGGGTTTCGACGGGCACGAGAGTGTGGTCGTCGCTCAGGACGAGTCCACCGGCCTGCAAGCGATCATCGCTCTCCACTCAACTGTCCTAGGGCCGGCCCTCGGTGGCGTTCGGATGTCCACTTACGCCGATACATCGTCTGGCGCACACGCCGCCGCCTACGCCGACGCATTGCGTTTGTCACGAGCGATGACCTACAAAAACGCACTCGCGGGACTTCCCCACGGTGGAGGCAAAGCCGTCATCGTGCACGACCCATCGAACAAACCACCGGAACTGCTGCGCGCCTTCGGTGAACTCGTCACATCTCTTGGTGGTCGATACGTCACCGCAGGCGACGTCGGGATGCGCGTTCAGGACATGGATGTCATCTCCGAGACGTGTCGATGGACCACCGGCCGCTCCCCCGAGAACGGTGGCGTTGGCGATTCCGGGATTCTCACGTCCGTCGGTGTTCACCTGGGCATGCGAGCGGGGGCGGAGGCTGCTTTGGGCACCGCGGATCTGTCCGGGGTGACGGTCGGTGTGATCGGTACCGGAAAGGTCGGCGGCCGTCTCATCGGCCACCTCATCCGTGACAGTGCTCGAGTGATAGCCCTAGATCCATCCGCCGCGGCGCGTTCGTCGCTCGATGCCGAATACCCGAACGCGATCACCTGGGTCGATTCACTTGCCGAACTTCTGGCCTACCGACCACAGGTGCTGTCCCCTAATGCTCTGGGTGGCGCGATTAGCGAGGCCCTCGTGGAGGACTTGGCCGCAGCGGAGGTTCGCCTGGTGTGCGGGGGGGCCAACAACCAGTTGGCCACGGACCGGGTCGGGGACCTCCTCGACCACGCGGGGATCGTCTACGCACCTGACTTCTGCGTGAACTGCGGAGGCGTCATCCAGGTTGCCGAGGAGCTCACCGGGGCCGACCTCGATCGAGCACGAGCCACCGTGGAGCAGGTGTTCGACACCACCCGCAGCGTCCTGGAACGGGCCCGTGGGGAGGGCATCACCCCTGTCCGGGCCGCCGAGCGGGAGGCGGAGGCGCGGATCGCCGCATCCCTGCCCCAGGGGGGCCGCTGACGCGCGCCGCACCCAGGACGGGGTAACCTAGAGGCTTGCTGAGGTCCCGGGATCCCGGCCCGATCGGCCCAGCGAGTACCGTCCACGTGAGAACCCGGAATCCGGATGAGGGGGTCGAGCCATGGGGCGCGGCCGAGCTAAGGCTAAGCAGACGAAGGTCGCTCGTGCGCTGAAGTACGGCGGTCCGCAGACCGACCTACAGCAACTTGAGGCGGAACTCACCGGTGGTGCCGACTCCACTGGCGTCGATGCCGATGACAGCGGCGTTGACGAGGGCGATCCGTACGCAGACGATCCCTACGCGCCGGACTCCTACGGCTACGAAGACGAGCAGAACTAACCGCTGCTGTCTTTCGCGTAACTACCGACCAGACTCACCGCGCCACCCGCACCACCTTTGGCCGAGGCATCACCGACGTCATCGCTGGTGCGCTCCCGAACAGAACCGCAGACCCACGCGTCTACGCCACGCTCTGTGAGAGTGGCGAGTGCTTGTTCGACAGACGCTTGCCCTACCACGGCAACCATTCCCAAACCCATGTTGAAGGTTCGTTCCATCTCACGCGTATCGATCCCACCACGGCTCGCCAATAACGAGAAGATCGCGTGCGGAGTCCAGGTGCTCCTGTCCAGGTCCGCGGCCTGATTGTCGGGCAGCACTCGGGCGACATTCGCAGCGATGCCGCCACCGGTGATGTGAGAGAAGGCGTGAACATCCGCTGACTCGATCAGTGCCAAACAGTCACGGGCGTAGATCCGCGTCGGCTCCAGCAACTCTTCTCCTACCGAACGCGTCANNTCCGGAACGACTTCCTCCAACGCCGACGCATCGGGCATCAGCACCCGGCGGGCGAGCGAGTAACCATTCGAGTGGAGTCCACTGGAACGCATCGCAACCAGCACATCCCCNGTGACAACNCGCTCAGGACCNAANGCATCNGGTGCATCCACGATGCCNGTTCCNGCNGCCGCNAGGTCGTACTCNTCCGGTTCCATGAGNCCCGGGTGCTCTGCAGTCTCACCGCCNACCAGAGCACAACCGGCCTGCTCGCATCCGNCGGANATACCCTCNACAATCGACGCCATCCGCACCGGATCGACCGATCCGGTGGCGATGTAGTCGGTGAGGAACAANGGCTCGGCTCCACAAACGACGAGNTCGTCCACCACCATCGCGACCAGGTCGATCCCGACNGTGTTGTGGATNCCCATNGCCCGGGCGACAGCNATCTTGGTTCCCACACCGTCGGTACTGGTCGCTAGCAGCGGCTGCTGCATGCCCGTGTATCGGGAAATATCGAACAGTCCGGCGAACCCGCCGAGTCCGCCAACAACCTCGCGCCGCAGTGTTCGGGCGACCGAGGCTCGCATCAATTCGACCGCACGCTCTCCAGCGTCGACGTCAACGCCGGCATCNGAGTAGTTGATACCGGGCATTCAGACTCGCTTCAGCGCATCGTTGGCGCCACCGCCGGCAGAGTTCTCGACCCGGCGGGCGATCCCTTCCAGAACCGACTTACCGATGCGATCTTCTGCGGGAAGCTCGACGGGGTAGACGCCATCGAAACAGGCTCTGCACAGATGCTCCTTCTTCTGCTGGGTCGCCCCTACCAGTGCATCGAGGGTGACGAAAGCTAGTGAGTCGGCGCTGATGGAGGCGCAGATCTCTTCCACCGAGAGGCCGTTTGCGATCAACTCCGCGCGACTGGCGAAGTCGATGCCGTAGAAGCAGGGCCACGCCACCGGGGGGCTCGAGATTCGAACATGCACCTCACGGGCACCCGCCTCACGGAGCATGCGCACGAGGGCGCGTTGGGTGTTGCCGCGCACGATGGAGTCATCTACTACCACGAGGCGCTGGCCTTCAATGACATCCTTGAGCGGATTCAGCTTCAGACGAATACCCAGCTGACGGATCGTTTGGCTGGGTTGGATAAATGTCCGGCCTACGTAGGAGTTCTTAACAAGCCCTTCGGCAAAAGGAATTCCCGATTCTTGGGCGTATCCGATCGCTGCATACCGTCCGGATTCCGGCACCGGAATCACGAGGTCGGCTTCGACCGGGTACTCGCGCGCGAGTTGTCGCCCGATCTCGACTCGGGTTGCCTGCACGCTGCGTCCTGCAATGGTCGTGTCCGGTCTCGCCAGATACACATACTCGAAAAGACATCCCTTGGGGTCGGCCTGGGTGAAGTGATGAGATCGCAAGCCGTTGGAGTCAATGACGACCAGCTCGCCTGGTTCGACTTCACGGACAACAGACGCGCCGACGATGTCGAGGGCTGCGGTCTCACTGGCGATAACCCATCCACGCTCGAGGCGTCCAAGGACGAGGGGACGTATTCCTTGGGCATCACGAGCGGCGTACAGGGCGTCGTCGTCCATGAAAACCAGTGAGAACGCACCGAGAAGTTTCGGAAGTTCCTCCAACGCCGCCTGTTCGAGTGGCAGATCGGGGTGAGCCGCGAGAAGGCCGGAAATGACTTCCGTATCGGTGGTCGCATGCAGACCGGCGTTGATCGGCAATTCACCCGATGTGCTTGCCAATTCCGCCAACCGCTCGGACAGGTCTGCGGTGTTGGTGAGGTTTCCGTTGTGCCCGAGGGCCAGGTTGCCCGTCGCCGTCGGACGGAACGTCGGCTGAGCGTTCTCCCACACGCTCGAACCCGTGGTCGAGTAGCGCGTGTGACCGATCGCGACGTGTCCGTGCAGCGATTCCAGGCTCGCTTCGGTGAAGACCTGTGACACCAAGCCCATGTCCTTATAGACGACGATGTGCGATCCGTCGCTGACGGCGATTCCTGCGGATTCCTGTCCGCGATGCTGCAGTGCGTACAAGCCAAAGAACGTGAGTTTTGCGACTTCTTCACCCGGAGCCCACACTCCGAAAACTCCGCAGGCATCCTGCGGACCCTTCTCGCCGGGGAGGAGCTCGTGGGTCAGTTGCCCATCTCCGCGCGGCACGCGCTCAGACTACGGGATCGGCGAACATTCGTGCCGTTCCGGTCACGACCACCCGCACCGGATCACCCACCGCGACCCCGACACCTCCAGCCGAGCGCACATCCACCACGGGTCCGTCGTCCAACCGGACCGACGCCAGCGAGTCGTGACCGTGATAACGAATGGATTCCACGGTTCCCGGGACACCTTGCGGGTCCGCACCAACACCTCGATCCGCGACCAGAACGAGTTGCTCGGGGCGTAACACAACTCGCCGGCTACTCGAATCTGATTCGCGGTGGTCACGAATCGGCACCCACCCCACGGCTGTGTGTGCGCTTGCTCCCTGCATCTCGGTCACCGGCAGTTCGACGAGATCGCCGATGAAACGGGCAACGTTGAGGGTCGAGGGGTCGTCGTAGACAGTCCACGGCGCATCCATCTGCTCGATCCGCCCCGACGACATCACCGCCACCCGATCGGCCATCGATAGGGCTTCTTCCTGGTCATGGGTCACGAGGATCGCCGTCGTGCCGATGTCCGCGAGGAGTCTGCGCACTTCGGTGCGGACATCGATCCGCAGCGAGGCATCGAGGGAGGAGAAAGGCTCATCGAGCAGCACCAGCGATGGCGCGGGAGCGAGTGCTCGAGCGAGAGCGACTCGCTGTTGTTGACCGCCCGATAGCTCATGGGGTCGGGCCTTTTCCAGTCCCGACAGATCCACCATCTCGAGCATTTCCGCGACCCGCGCCCGCGCCTTCTTCTTGTCCCGCAGACCGAAGGCGATGTTCCCTGCGACGTCGAGGTGCGGGAAGAGCGCGCCTTCCTGCGGGACGATGCCGATCCGACGTCGCTCGGGTGGGAGCCACGTTCGCTCGTTGGATGCGATCGTTCCTGCGATCGTGACGATGCCCGTCGCCGGGCGGAGGTACCCGGCGATGGCGCGCAGCAGCGTGGTCTTTCCGGAGCCGCTCGGACCCAGGATGGTGACGAACTCTTGCTGCTCGACCTCTATCGTCACGTCCCGCACGACGATGGGTCCGCCGTATCCGACAGAGATGTTCTCGAGAGACAGTTGCGGCACTGCAGGCGACGTTGTCATCGGACACCACCAACGTAGGCCACCTCGTCGGTGCGAACCATCTCGTCATCGGCACGATCAGTGCTCGTTGCTGTTTCGGGTGATCGCGCCAGCCACCGACCCATGAGCCACGCAGGTACGGACGCAAGAACGATCATGGTCAATGCATACGGAGCGGCAGAACCAAAGGCTTGGATTTCCGTTCGCGACCACAATTCGGTGGCCAAGGTATTGAAGCCGGTGGGCCGCAGCATCAAGGTGGCCGGCAGTTCCTTCATCGCTGTCAGAACGACGAGGAGTGTTCCGGCTGCGATTCCTGGCCATGCGAGGCGACCGGTCACCGTGCACCAGGCACGAAGCGGGCCCCGTCCGAGACTTCGCGCGGTGGATTCCAAACCCGGTGGCACGTGGGCGATCGCCGATCTGCTCGATCCGATGGCTTTGGGGAGAAAGAGCACGGCGTAGGCGAAGGCGAGCACCGCAAGAGTCTGGTACGCCGCCGGTAGTACGGCAAGGGTAAGAAAGACCAACGACAGACCCACCACGACTCCCGGGAGGGCGTGGCCGAGAAACGCCGCGCCCTCGATACTCCTGACCATGCGGGAGCGATAGCGAGCGGCGAGCGCGGCGATAGGCAGGGCGAGCAGCAGGGCAAGTGCAGCTCCGAGGATGGACGAGGACGCCGAGCCGACAACGGCGCCTACAAGCTCTCCGACATCAAGTTCGGTTCGTCGGCTTTCCAGCAGCAGTCGCGTCAACGACAATGCGGGAACACCGAGCGACAAGACCGCGACTCCGACCAGCCATGCGACACCGAGCGCCGTGCCGCGAGTGCCGAGTTGTTGCCGAGGTGCGGGTCGCGACACGCCTGATCCAATGCGCCAACGCTGTGACTTGCCTCGAATGCGCGCTTCGATCACGACAAGTATCAAGGCCAGGAAGACAAGAACGAGCGACAGCACCGCCGCCGTCGTGCGATCAAACGATGCGCGGTAGGCGGTGTAGATCACTCGGGTGAAGGCATCGACGCGGAAGATCGCCACTGTGCCGAATTCGCTCAACGTATACAGCGCTGCAAGCAGCACACCGGCGGCTGCGGCCGGCCAGGCAAGGGGAAGGGTGACACGACGCGCGACGGCCAGGGGTCCCAACCCGAGGGATCGAGCGGCCTCTTCGTGTCCGGCGTCGATGGAGCGAAGGGCGGCCGTCAGTGGGATGGCGACGTAGGGGTAGGTGGCGAGCACCATCACCAGTGCGGCTGCCCCGATTCCCGACATGCTCGGAAACTCGGCGATCCACGCGTAGGCCATCACGTACGAAGGAACCGCGAGGGGAAGTGCCGCCATCACCAGGAAGAAGGCGCGTCCGGGGATGTTCGTCCTGGCCAACAACCACGCCGTGGGGACGGCGATCAGCAAGCAGCCGACAATCACCAACGTCACGAGGGCGACACTCGTGATGGTCGTTTCGAGAGTTCTGTCTCGAAGCAACGCTTCGACCACTGCGTTCCAACCGGCCGACGACGTGCGGACCAGTAGGTACAGCAGCGGGATGGCCGCAACGGCGACGCTAACAACCGCCGCTGCAATCAAGAGCAGCGGCGGTCGCATGGAATTCACCGTTCGGCGATACACGATCAACTCCTACGTCAGACCGACGTCCTGCAGCATGAGCAACGTGCCGGGGAGGTCTTCCAATTCGGCCAGGGGGATATCGGGCCCCTGCACCTGCGACAGGGGAGGCACACCGTCGGGACCTTCGACACCGGCGACCAGTGGGTATTCGAACGTCGTCTCGACGAACCACCGCTGTGCCGATTCGGATAGCAGCCACTCCATTAATGCGCCAGCACCGTCGGCGTTGTCGGTGGGTCGCACGATGCACGCTCCCGACAAGTTGACCAAGGCTCCGGGGTCTCCCGGGCCGGCAAATGCGAGTTGCACGTTCATCGCGTCTTCGCCGACTTCAGCGGCTTTCTTGTACCAGTAGTAATGGTTGATCAGACCGAGCTGCACTTCTCCTGCATCGACGGCGTCGCGGATGAGTCCGTTCTTCTCGTACAACTGAACGTCGTTGTCGATCAAACCCTGCAACCACTCGCGCGTCGCATCTTCCCCGGCTGCGACTCGCATGGCGGTGACGAAAGCTTGAAATGATCCATTCGTTGGAGCGATCGCTACTTGTCCGCGCCATTGCTCGTCAATTAGGTCGAAAACAGATGTCGGAACCTCATCTGCAGACAGTTGCGTCGAGTCGTACGCAATCACCCGGGCTCTGCCGGTTACCCCGGTCCATGTTCCGTCGGCTGACCGGTACGTCGCTGGAACGGAGTTCGCAATCGAGTCCGCCAGCGGCGTGCACATTCCCGCACCGTCGAGGGCTCCCAGAGCGCCGGCGTCCTGTCCGTAGTAGACGTCGGCGGGTGACGCGTCACCTTCTTCGATGATCTGTGCCGCCATCTCCGCCGTGTCGCCGTACCGCACNTCGACGGGTACACCGGTTTCTTCCGTGAACTTCTCGAACAACGGCTCGATCATTTCTTCACTGCGCCCGGAGTAGACGACCACGGGCTCACCGGCGGCTGAGTCAACCGAGTCAGCCGAGTCAGCCAACTGATCGTCGCTGGAGCCGGCGCAGGCAGCCAGTGCGAAGGCGATAGCCGGCACAGCGGCGATCAGGGGAAAGAACTTCGTGCGGGTCATGAACGTCCTCCAGGGGGATTGCCGGGTCGGTTGATTCAGGTAAGGCAAACCTTACTTAGGGTAACCTAACTAGGTCAAATTCCCCTAGAAGTCCCCAGGGGGAGCAGCCCCGACAGGTCGGATCGGGCTCCGCTCGCGTGAACTCTGCCGTCCCTCGTGGCCTCGGCCCAGGTGAGTCTGCCCAGCGCGAGGGCCAACCACGTCTGGGTATTCATCTCCACCACCGCCGGCGGTGTCCCACGCCGATGCGTTGCACCCTCGATGACCTGCACCGCCGCGTACGGAGGAACGCGAACTTCCACACTCTTGCCCGGTGCACTCGCCACCAACTCGGCAAGTGCACCTTTCACGGCCGCACGCTGGTCGTCTCTCGATGGCTCCCGACCGGACTCCAGTACATCGAGCACCACCGTGGCGCGTTCGACCCACGCGTTGTCCTCCATCAGGAGAACAACGCGGGAAGGGTCGCAGTGTTCGCATCCCTCAACCGATCAAGTGACACCGTGAAGAACTCTCCGAACTGCAGCACCTGGGTGCCGTCCTCATATCCCGTATCGGGACCCAGACCCGAGTCGACGACGCCCACCCGGCACGCGGGCACTCCTCGCGCGGCACACATTTCCGTGAAGCGGAGTTCCTCACTACGGGGGATCACCACCACCGCCCGTCCGGCGGACTCGGCAAACAGTTGGACGAAAGGATCGACATCATCGGGGAGCCACAATCGCGCACCCACGCGACTACGAAGGGCCATCTCGACGACAGCGACCGCGAAACCTCCATCGGATACGTCGTGGGCAGCAGTGATCATTCCGTCGCGCGACGCAGCGACGAGTATCTCGCCCAGCACCTTCTCTCGCTGAAGGTCAAGCAACGGTGGGTGTCCCCCGAGATGTCCGCGGATGTGTGCCCACTCGCTACCGGAAAACTCATCGCGGGTGTCGCCGAGCAGATAGATGAGCTCACCGTCCAGTCCCCAGGACATCGGCGTTCTGCGATCGACATCATCGATAACGCCCAAGACTCCGACAACAGGCGTGGGCAGGATCGCCGTGTCGCCCGTTTGGTTGTAGAAGGAGACGTTGCCGCCGGTCACCGGGATTCCCAAGGCCGCGCACGCATCGGCCAGACCCCGTACCGCTTCCGCGAATTGCCACATCACTTCTGGATCTTCCGGCGACCCGAAGTTCAAGCAGTTGGTCACCGCGAGCGGGACGGCTCCGGTGACGCACACATTCCGATACGACTCCGCGAGCGCCAACTGGGCACCCGCGTAGGGATCGAGCTTCGCGAAGCGTCCGTTGCAGTCGGTCGCGATCGCTACGCCTCTCCCGGAATCTTCGTCGACCCGAATCATCCCAGAGTCTTCGGGCTGGGAGAGGACTGTGTTTCCCCGCACGTAGCGGTCGTATTGGTCGGTGACCCACGACTTGTCGGCGAGATTCGCAGAGGCGATGAGCTCCAGAAGTGTCCTCAGAAACTCTTCCGGTCCGGGACGGTCGATGCTCGTAGCCTCATCTGCTTGCAACGCGTCTTGCCAGGACGGGCGATGGATCGGTCGCTCGTACACCGGGCCCTCGTGGGCCACCGTGCGCGGCGGAGCGTCCACGATCCGCTCACCATGCCAATCGATGGTCAACCGGCCGGAATCATTGACCTCACCGATCACCACTGCTTCGACATCCCACTTGCGGCAGTGAGACATAAAGTCATCGATCTTGTCCGGTCGGACGATGGCACACATGCGCTCCTGCGACTCGCTCATCAAGATCTCTTCAGGGCTCAATGTCGGATCGCGCAGTAACACTCGGTCCAGCCACACGTGCATGCCACCGTCACCGTTNGAGGCGAGTTCGCTGGTGGCGCACGAGATACCGGCACCACCGAGGTCCTGAATCCCCTCGACCAGTCCGGCATGCAGCACTTCGAGGGTGGCCTCGATCANGAGTTTCTCCATGAANGGATCGCCCACCTGCACGCTGGGGCGCTTGGCTGGGCCTTCGTCNTCGAACGTCTCCGAGGCCAGAACCGATACNCCNCCNATGCCATCGCCGCCGGTNCGGGCNCCGTAGAGCACCACNAGGTTGCCCACGCCCTTCGCGCTCGCCAGGTGAATGTCCTCGTGTCGCATAGCGCCAACACACAGGGCGTTCACCAAAGGGTTGCCCGCGTAGGACTCGTCGAAGACGACTTCCCCTCCGATGTTGGGCAGACCGAGGCAGTTTCCATAGCCACCCACGCCCGCAATGACCCCGGGGAGGACTCGTTTCGTATCCGCCGCATCGGCGGGTCCGAAGCGAAGAGGATCCATNACCGCNAGAGGACGTGCACCCATCGACAAGATGTCGCGAACAATGCCNCCCACNCCGGTCGCNGCCCCCTGATACGGCTCCACGTACGACGGGTGGTTGTGGCTTTCGACTTTGAACGTCACCGCCCAGCCATCTCCGATNTCGACAACGCCTGCGTTCTCCCCNATCCCCACCAGGAGCGCNTCCGACGNNGNAGCNTTCTCGCCGAATTGCCGCAGNTGCACCTTGCTGGACTTGTANGAGCAGTGCTCNCTCCACATCACCGAATACATCGCAAGTTCGCTGCTGGTCGGACGACGCCCCAGAATCTCGCGGATGCGTTCGTACTCCTCGGGCTTCAACCCGAGTTCGAGATACGGCTGCTCGACCTCGGGGGTCGTCGCCGCCTGATCGACAGTATCGATCATCGTCCGGCCCCGGCCATGAGCGACGACAGCGCGCTAGCGAAAAAGATCAATCCGTCGGTGCTCGGCCCGGTCAGTGACTCGACGGCGTGCTCGGGGTGCGGCATCAAGCCGACGACATTGCCGCGCTCGTTGGTGATACCGGCGATGTCGCGTCGACTGCCGTTGGGGTTGANGTCCAGATACCGCGCGATGACACGGCCGTCTCCTTCGAGCCGATCAAGGGTGTCCTCGTCTGCAACGTAACCNCCCTCACCGTTCTTCANGGGAATGANNATCTCCTGGCCCGGTGTGAAATCACGGGTCCAGTCCGAAGCGGTGTTCTCGATTCGAAGTTTCTGGTCGCGGCACACGAAGTGCAAATGATCGTTTCGCGTCAGCGCGCCAGGAAGAAGATGGGTCTCACACAGAATCTGAAACCCGTTGCAGATACCAAACACGGGCATGCCGCGATGTGCAGCGTCGATGATGGTGCCCATCACCGGCGCGAAGCGAGCGATCGCACCACACCGCAAGTAGTCCCCGTAGGAGAANCCACCGGGAAGAACGACCGCGTCGACGTTCTTCACGTCGTCATCACCGTGCCATAGGGACACCGCCTCACCACCGGCGATCGTCACCGCCCGAGCGGCATCCGCATCATCGAGAGAACCGGGGAAAGTGACGACGCCGATGCGAGCGCTCACGCGCCCGCCTCGTCGTTGACGACCGTCATCGTGTAGTTCTCGATCACCGGGTTACTGAGTAGTTCGCCCGCGAGTTCCTCGAGTGCGGCGCGGCGGGCGCCGTCGAGATCTCCCTCGAGCTCGATGACGAACTGCTTGCCTTGCCGAACATCAGCGACTCCGGAAAGCCCCAGNCGGCCGAGGGCGCCCTGCACGGCGCGACCCTGCGGGTCCAAGATCTCCGGCTTGAGCATGACGTCGACTATGACGCGAGCCACGAGCACCCCATCCTTCACACAATGCGCACAGCGAATGCAACGGGGAAGAATCCAATCCTATCCGGCTCCGCACGATCTGTTGGAGGCTCACTTAGGGTCAATTCCATGGGATCTCGTAGCTACGACCTGCTGTGGGGCACCACCCTGCGCGCCACCACCATCAGTCACCGCTTTCTGGATCGGATCTCGGGCGGCCGACTCATGCGTCGCTTTCCGGGCGGCGCCCAGGTCGTGTGGATCACCACGCTCGGACGCAAGTCCGGCCAATGGCGGCGCACACCACTGTTGGGAGTTCCGGTGGAGACACAGGACATGCGCGGCTGGGGGATCGCTGGGTCGAATGCTGGCCAGGAAAAGGTCCCGGGTTGGGTGTTCAACGTCCGCGAACACAACGAAGGAACCATCGAGATCGACGGCGAGATCCTCCCGTGCATCTTCACCGAGGTGATGGGTGATAGCGCGCGTTCCATCTACGAACGCCTGGGCAACAGTTGGTCTTCCTACCGAATGTACGAACGCAACATCAAGCGAGACATTCCGATATTCGTCGCTCAGCTGGAAGGTACGACGACGTCCTGACCGTTGTAGGTGCCCCCCACGCTGTCGACTTGGAACCGTGTGAACATCTCTTCTGCATACCAATCCAGGTCATGCGTCTTACGCACCACTTCCGCGTGCGCCGGGCGGCGGTAGGCAAAGTCCGAAATCGCCTTCGCATCCCGCCAAATACTGAAGGTTCCCTGTAACCCGACCGGCGCTTCACCGATGCCGAGGGTGAACAGCACACCGGGATCCGACCGCAGATCCAAGCTCACGGGAGGCACGGAGGACCAGAACTTGGGCCACATGCTGACCTTGATGCGCGCGCGGGTGATGGCCGCGATCGGTCCAGGATCGGCTTTGGTGTCCGGCACGGCGAAGGGATCGCGACCGGACCACTTGCCGCGGGTGACCAGCGGTCGCATGGTGATGCCGAGTCGTTCATCCGACGCGGCATTCCAAGTATCGAAGACACCGGACTCCTCGAATGCTCTCGCGTGGTCCTCGTCGACCCAGGTAGTGAGCAGCGCCCAATGGGTCGGGTCGGCATCGCGCATCGTGAACGTTTCGCCCGATCCTGTTCCCATCAATTTGGCGAACTGCAGACCCGGCAGCGAGCGAACGGCCCGACGTTGACTCCCCATGCGCAGAAAACTGCGGGGAATCTGCATCCCCGATACACCCCAAACATCGAGGCGAACGACGGGAGGTGTGCTCACTGTTCCAGCGTATGCGCGCGCCAGGCGGACGACACCATGTCCTCGAGGTCGCGGGAAGCGTTCCAGCCCATCTCGTCGCGGATCGAGTCCGTAGCCGCGAACGTGGCCGGGGGGTCGCCTGGTCTGCGCGGAGCAACTTCTGCATCGAGATCTGCACCGGTCACCGAGCTGATGACGTCCATGACTTCGCTTACCGAACTGCCGACCCCACGTCCGACGTTGAAGACGTCGGCGGCATTCCCACCCTCGCAGCGAGACGCCGCAGCCACATGCGCCTCGGCAAGGTCCATCACGTGGATGTAATCGCGGATGCAGGTGCCGTCCGGTGTCGGATAGTCGTCACCGAAGATCTGCGGATGGCGTCCGGCGTCCAGTGCGGCAAACACCATAGGGATCAAGTTGTTGACGCTGTTGTCGCCGAGTGAGTCGGCTCCGGCACCGGCCACGTTGAAGTAGCGGAGCCCCACCCACGACAGGTTCCACGCGACTCCGGCATCGCGCGCCAGCCACTCGCCCACCACCTTGGTCTGGCCGTACGGATTCTCCGGAATGAGCGCGGCGTCCTCAGCGACGGGGTTGGTCGCCGGTGTTCCATAGACGGCGGCAGATGATGAGTACACGAAGTTACGAACGTCCTTTTCCTTCATCACTGACAGAAGGTCCACCATTCCGCCGACGTTTTCCGCGTAATACTCCAGCGGCATATCGACAGACTCACCAGCGGCCTTCAACGCCGCAAGGTGAATAACCCCGGTGATCGAGTAGTCATCGATCGCTTGAGACAGGGCACGGCGATTTTGGATACGAGCCTGCACAAGCGGCACGTCCTCGGGGACGCGATGAGCCAGCCCATGGGAGAGATCGTCGATGACGACCGGACTCATGCCAGCGTCCTTCAGGGCGAGAACGACGTGTGCTCCGATGTATCCGGCTCCACCCGTGATCAACCAGGCGCTCACGAGAAGGCCTCACCGGTGAGACGTTCATAGGCCTCCACATATTTCGCTCGCGTTTGCTCCACGATGTGGACGGGCAACTCAGGTGGCGGGGTTTGCGAATCCTTGTCCCATCCGGATTCTGGAGACGTCAACCAATCGCGCACGAACTGCTTGTCGAAAGACGGCTGCGCATGACCCGGCTCCCATTGATCAGCTGGCCAATATCGCGATGAATCCGGGGTGAGTACCTCGTCTGCGAGCACGTAGTCCCCTGCGTACTTGCCCGAGCGTCCTAGTCCAATCTCGAACTTCGTATCCGCGAGAATCAGGCCTTGTTCGCGGGCGATCGCATCGGCTCGCTCATACACGGCCAATGAGATGCGACGCAACTGCTGCGCTTCCTCCTGCCCAATCGCGATCACCACCTCATCGAAGGTGATGTTCATGTCGTGCTCACCAACCTCGGCCTTAGTCGCCGGAGTGAAGATGGGCTTCGGTAGCCGCGAGCCGTCCTTCAAGCCGGGGGGTAGGCCCTGCCCACAGATCTTCTGCGTGGCCCGGTAGTCCGCGAGCCCCGACCCGGCCAGGTAGCCGCGCACCACGCACTCCACCGGGAACATGTCGAGTCGCTCACACACCATCGCGCGTTCTCGAACGGAGGCCGGAGCCGAAGCTCGCGAGACGTGACTCGGGACGATGTCCGCAAGTTGTTCGAACCACCACAGGGACAGTTGGGTAAGGATTGTGCCCTTATCCGGAATGAGAGTGGGGAGCACCCAGTCGTACGCGGAGATCCGGTCGCTCGCGATGAAGAGCAGTCGATCATCGGGAGTGGAGAAGAGGTCGCGGACCTTCCCGCTGTAAACGTGCTCGTACTCGGCCGGCAGACCGTAGTCCACCACCGGTGCTGTCATCACAGGATGTCCTCCGGCCGGTAACCGGCCGCATCAGGGAACCGCTCGGTAAGGAGTTCGATGCGCTCGGCAATAACGCGAACCTGATCTGTGGCTGCACCGGTGAAGTCCAATGGCGCACCGAGGATCTCGGCGATTTCTTCCCGCGATAAGCCGATGCGTGCATCTCCCGCCAACATGGCGAGCAGATCGGACTCCTCGCCGTCTCTCCTCTGCAACGCTGCTGCAACCGCGTGCTCCTTAATCGCCTCGTGCGCACTCTCTCGGCCCTTGCCCGATCGCACGGCGGCCATCAACACCTTGGTGGTGGCAAGGAAGGGCAAGTAGCGCTCGAGCTCGGCATCGATCACAGCCGGGAACGCCCCGAAACCGTCGAGCACCGTCAGGAACGTTTCCAAAAGGCCGTCCATCGCGTAGCAGGCGTCCGGCAGTGCAACTCGGCGGACCACCGAACACGATACGTCCCCTTCGTTCCATTGCTGACCCGCGAGGTCGGCGGTCATCGTCGCGTAGCCGCGCAGCAGTACGTGCATACCGTTGATGCGCTCGCACGAGCGAGCGTTCATCTTGTGCGGCATCGCCGACGAGCCGACCTGCCCCGGACGGAAACCCTCGGTGGCGAGCTCATGACCGGCCATCAATCGCACAGTGGTGGCGAGGTTCGAAGGCGCGGAGGCAAGCTGCACCAGCGCGCTCAGGACGTCGTAGTCCAGAGACCGCGGATACACCTGGCCAACGCTCATCAACGCCGCATCGAACCCGAGGTGTTCGGCCACACCACTCTCGAGTTGCGCGAGCTTGTCACTGTCGCCGTCGAGAAGATCAAGCATGTCCTGCGCAGTCCCGACCGGTCCCTTGATGCCACGCATCGGATACCGATCGATCAGCGCTTCGAGACGGTCCAGCCCGAGAAGCATCTCCTCCGCGACCGTGGCGAAGCGTTTGCCCAACGTGGTGACTTGAGCGGCGACGTTGTGCGAGCGACCAGCCATGGCGGTTTCGGAGTACGCGACAGCCAAGCCGGCGAGACGGTCGAGTGACGCGACCGACTTGTCGCGGAACAATTCCATCGATCGCCGCACTTGCATCTGCTCTACGTTCTCGGTCAGATCGCGCGAAGTCATGCCGAGGTGAATGGACTCGTGCCCGGCGAGCGCATTGAACTCCTCGATGCGCGCCTTGACGTCGTGCTTGGTCACCCGCTCGCGCCCGGCGATAGACGCCAGGTCCACATCGCCTGCCCGCGCCTCGTAATCAGCGATGGTCGCGTCGGGGATGTCGAGTCCGGCTGCGGCCTGAGCCCGCATCACCGCGATCCACAGCCGCCGCTCCGCGATGATCCTTGATTCGGGTGCCCAGATAGCCCGCATGGCCGGGGACGCATAGCGCTCGGCGAGCACGTTTGGCACGCTCACACCGACATTCTTCCACGTTGCCCGTGACGCCGTGCCGACGAGCCGATGAGGGGTGTTATTCCTGGGTGGCGGCCGCCAGCGCGATGTCGCGGCGGTGGTGCGAGCCCTCGAGAATGATGAGGTCGACAGCCGTGTACGCGCGCTCCCGGGCCTGATGCAAAGTGTCGCCGACCGCCGCGACAGACAGCACCCGCCCACCTGATGCGGCTATCGATCCGTCGTCCTGCACCCTCGTCCCCGCGTGCAGGATGTCCACTCCGGCGCTGGTGGCGGCATCACCCAGACCGCCGATCACGTCACCCGTTCGGGGACTCTCCGGGTACCCCTGGGCGGCAATCACGACGGTGACGGCGGCATCGCTCGACCAGACCGGAGCGGGATGGGTCTCCAGATGGCCTGTGGCTGCGGCCATCATCAGGCCGCCGAGCCCGGACTGCAGTCGGGCAAGCACGACCTGGGTCTCCGGGTCGCCGAAACGCGCGTTGAACTCCACCACGCGGATGCCGCGCGAGGTCATCGCGAGCCCGGCGTACAGAAGTCCGACAAACGGAGTTCCTCGGGCGGCCATCGCGTCGATCATCGGTTGCAACACCCGCGCCGTCACATCGTCGACCACGTCGGCCGGCGCCCACGGCAGCGGCGAGTACGCACCCATGCCGCCGGTGTTCGGGCCGGCGTCATCGTCGTGGGCACGCTTGAAATCCTGCGCGGGCTGCAACGGCACAACGCATGTTCCGTCGGTGATCGCGAAGAGAGAAACCTCCGGACCGTCGAGGAACTCCTCCATGACCACCGCACTCCCGCTGGCAAGGCAAGCTCGCGCGTGGGCGACGGCGACGGCGCGATCGTCGGTGACCACAACACCCTTGCCGCCGGCCAAACCATCGTCCTTCACGACGTACGGGGTTCCGGGCCGAGTAAAGGTGTCGAGGGCACCGTCGATCTGATCCTCATCGGTACACACCAACGCCATGGCCGTCGGTACACCGGCCTCGGCCATGACTTCCTTGGCGAACGCCTTGCTGCCTTCTAATTGAGCCGCCTGCGCGGACGGTCCGAAGCAGGCGATTCCCGCCGCGCGAACGGCGTCGGCTGCACCTGCGACCAGCGGAGCCTCGGGACCGATGACAACTAGATCGATACCGCGCTCGAGTGCGAGCGCAGCGATCGCTTGTGTATCGGTCACATCGAGTGGGAGCGTGGTCACGTCACCAGCGATGCCCGCATTCCCTGGAGCACATTCGATCCCCGTGACGTTCTCGTCCCGCATGAGCGCTCGGACGATGGCATGTTCGCGGGCGCCCGAACCGACGATTAGGACCTTCACGCGCTCGAACCTACCGGCTTCGTTCTGTCACCAGCACAGACGCTGATGCGATCGTCAGGCTCCCACGTAGTGGGCGTCGATGATGCCGAAGACGTCATCCAAAATCGCCAGGCCTTCTGTGACCTCGGCTTCGCTGACCGTGGCGGGTGGGACCACGTGCATCCGATTGAAGTTAGTGAAGGGGATCAAGAACCGCTTCTTGCACTCGGCTACCAGTTCCGTCATCGCCGGTGATGTGCCGGCGTACGGCGCCAACGGCTCCCGGTTGGCTCGATCTGTCACCAGGTCGAGCGCCCAGAAGACGCCGAGGCCGCGCACTTCACCGATGACCTTGTGCTTGTCCATCAGGTCGCGCAGGCCGGGGCCGATGACCTTTTCACCGATCTCGGCGGCGTGCTCATTGACCTTCTCTTCGCGCATCGCATCGATGGATCCGACGATGGAGGCGGTGGCGAGTGGGTGCCCGGAGTAGGTGAGGCCACCGGGGAACACGCGGTCGTCGAACGTGGCGGCGATCTCCGCGGAGATGACGACACCGCCCACCGGAACGTAGCCAGAGTTGGAGCCTTTCGCGAACACGATGAGGTCCGGCTGGGCATCCCAGTTTTGGAAGGCGAACCACTTACCGGTGCGCGCGAAGCCGGACATCGTCTCGTCGGCAATCCACATGATCTCGTACTTGTCGGCCAGCGCCCGTACCCCTTCGAGGTATCCCGGCGGCGGCACCAGGATGCCGGCGGTTCCGACG
Source organism: Micrococcales bacterium (assembly GCA_002728915.1). GTDB lineage: Bacteria > Actinomycetota > Actinomycetes > S36-B12 > S36-B12 > S36-B12. The sequence continues at coordinate 49,858 of PBWE01000017.1, read as the reverse complement.
ACGGATTCCAGAATGATCGCGCCGACGGTGTTCGGGCCTTCGAACTGGATGACCTGCTCGAGGTGTTGCAGCGCACGCTCGGTCTCCTGCTCGGGACTGTCCGACCAGAACGGTGAGCGATACGGGTACGGGCCGAAAAAGTGCACGTGCTGGCTCGCGTACTCATTCGGCCAGCGCCGCGGATCACCGGTCGCGGTGATCGCCGCGCCTGTGTTGCCGTGGTAAGAGCGGTAGGTCGACAGCACCTTGTGCTTGTGCGTATGGATCCGCGCCATGCGGATCGCGTTCTCCACCGCATCAGCGCCGCCATTGGTGAAGAAAACCTTCGCCATATTCGGCCCAGCGAGTTCAACGATGCGCTTAGCAGCTTCACCCCGCTTGTCATTCGCATGCTGCGGAGCGATCGTCGACAACTTCCCGGCCTGCTCTTGGATCGCGGCAATCACCTTCGGGTGCTGGTGACCGATATTCACGTTCACCAGTTGAGAGGAGAAGTCCAACCACTTGTTGCCGTCGTAGTCCCAGACGTACGAACCCTCGGCCGCCGCGATACACATCGGGTTCAAAGCACCCTGGGCGCTCCACGAATGGAAGACATACTGACGGTCCAGGTCGAAGACGTGCTTGCCCTGGGTGGGATCGGGGGAAAACGACATGCCAACTCCTCGTTGTACCAAGTGGTGAATGAAGCGTAGAACCGAACGAATGTTCAGGACAATACGGGCGGCAATCGACCCGAAAGTCGGTCTAGGAAGCCGTGCCCGGTGCCCGGCCACACGGGCGCCGAGATCCGAATCAGTCGATCAAATCGTGGATGGAGATAGTGGCGTTTCTGTCCTGGCCGACCCCGATCGCACTAATGCGGCAATTCGAGACGCTCTCTAGGAACTCCACATAGTTGCGAGCATTCGCCGGTAGGTCGTCGACCGAGCGAGCCTGCGAGATGTCTTCTTCCCAGCCAGGAAGGTACTCGTAGATCGGCTTCGCGTGATGGAACGCCGTCTGAGACTCCGGCAATTCATCCATGCGCGTGCCCTCAACGTCGTACGCCACACATACGGGGACCTTTTCGAAACCCGTAAGCACATCGAGTTTGGTCAGGAAGATGTCGGTCAGACCATTGACTCGCGTTGCGTATCGGGCGATGGGCGCATCGAACCAGCCGCATCGACGATCTCGTCCNGTGGTCACACCACGCTCTCCACCGATGGTGCGCAGCCGCTCGCCATCGTCATCGAAGAGTTCGGTCGGAAACGGTCCGGACCCCACACGGGTGGTGTACGCCTTCAGAATTCCGATCACACGCGTGATTCGAGTGGGNCCGATCCCACTTCCCGTGCACGCGCCTCCCGATGTCGGGTTGCTCGATGTCACGAACGGATACGTTCCGTGGTCGACATCCAGAAGGGTCCCTTGACCACCCTCAAGGAGGACGACCTTGTCAGCATCGAGTGCTTCGTTCAGAAGCAGTGATGTATCCCGGACCATCGGCCGTAACGCATCGGCGTACGTCAGTAGCCCTTCGACAATCGCATCTGTTTCGATCGCTCGCCGATTGAANACTTTGACGAGTACTTGATTCTTGTTGGCCAGCGCCCCCTCGACCTTTTGCCGCAGAATCGACTCGTCGAAGACGTCTTGCACCCGGATCCCGATGCGGGCGATCTTGTCGCTGTAGGTCGGCCCGATACCTCGCCCTGTCGTGCCGATCTTGCTCTTGCCTAAGAATCGCTCGGTGACCTTGTCGAGTGTCACGTGGTACGGAGTGATCAGGTGCGCGTTTGAGCTGATCACAAGCTTCGAGGTGTCGACNCCTTGTTGGCGCAACCCTTCAATCTCTTCGAAGAGCACTTCGGGGTCAACGACTACTCCGTTGCCGATCACGGGTGTCACATCGGGCGTGAGGATCCCACTGGGGAGAAGGTGCAGGGCGAACGTTCGATCACCAACGACGACGGTGTGCCCTGCGTTGTTCCCGCCTTGGTACCGAACCACGAAGTCGACACGACCACCGAGCAGGTCGGTTGCTTTTCCTTTGCCCTCGTCACCCCACTGGGCGCCGACGAGCACGAGCGCAGACACGAGCGAAGAGGTTATCGGATGACTATCAGGAGTGCCGCACCGCAAGGGCTCGACCGAGAGCTCGGCCAGAAAGCCACGCAGCCTCCACCCGTGGCCCGCCTGCCCAAGCGTCGCCGGCTAGGCCGACCGGGAGTTCCGGGTGCAACCAGCAGTCCTCGTCGAGGGCGGCGATCGGTTTCGCGAGGGACCACCGATGCGCCCACGTCCAGACGGGCAACGGGTCGATGTCCAGTATGCGGCGAACGGTCGCGATGGCTTGTGGCAAAACANCGCTGGGGTCGTCGAGGTGCGCTGCGGCGAAGACCGGATTCACATGTGCCACGAGCACAGGCGCAGCATCACCGCGCCGACTACCGTCGTCGGCGATCCACGTGANGATCGGATCNTCATTGACGAAGACGCCATCGATATCGATCCACTCCTGCTGTTCGAAGACCATCGTCACCGCAATCACGGGCTCCCACGTGATACCGACTTCCGGCAGCACGCCGGGTGGAACGATTCGCTCCGCCTGCGGTTGCGGCATACACAGTGCAAGCGATGACGCACGTTGGCCCTCGACAGAAACTGCGTGAGCCGCGATTTCCACTCGATCGACGTGACGGTCGCACTCGATGTGAGTCACGCCTTGCGCGAGTGTTTCCACCACTGTTCGCAATCCGCCCGTTGCCGCGTATCGCATCGGGCCCGTGCGTACGCCGGACATTGCTCCTTCGCTGTAGACATGAAAGGTGTCGGTCCACGGGCGCACAATTNCTCGGTCGATNAGTGAGTTGACCACCTCCGTGAAGTCCGCGTCACGAACAGTGAAGTAACTCGCCCCGTGGTCGACGACGCGACCGTCGAAATCCGTTCCCGTCTCGCGCAGCCGCCGGGATGCCATGCGACCGCCCGGGCGTCGTCCCCGATCAACGACCCGCACATCGAGCCCCGCGTCTTGGGTCGCGACGGCCGCTGCCACACCCGCGAGCCCCGCCCCGATAACGAGAACATCCGAATCGGCACCCACGTCCACAGGTTAGTGCCACCATGCGTGAATGACGACCGATACCGACTCTGCCGAAATCGGTGAAGTGATCACTGCGGGCGGAATCGAGACGAATGTTCACATCCGGCGCCACCCGACATCGTCGGACACGGTTCTCCTGCTACACGGCTCCGGTCCAGGAGTGTCCGCTTTCACCANTTGGCGGTTGACGATTCCCNATCTCGAACAAGAAATGACGGTGATCGCTCCCGACATCGTCGGCTTCGGTTTCACCGAGCGGCCCGCAGATGTTTCCTACGATCTCAAGACGTGGACCGCGCACGCGGTCGACGTTCTCGATGCGCTGGGGGTTGGGCGCGCGCACGTCGTCGGCAACTCTTTCGGTGGCGCCCTGGCTCTCTCGTTGGCCGCACATCACCCGCACCGGGTCGACCGAATGGTTCTCATGGGTGCCGTCGGCCTTCCATTCGACATTACGCGCGGCCTGGATGCTGTGTGGGGTTACGAGCCGTCCGTGGAGAACATGCGCGCGATCATGGAATTTTTCGCGTATGACAAGTCTTTGCTCGGCGACGACCTCGCCGCGTTGCGTTACCAAGCCAGCATTCGCCCCGGCGTTCAAGAAGCGTTCCACGCGATGTTCCCAGAGCCACGGCAAGCCGCACTCGACGCCCTGTGCCTGCCGGAGGATCAGGTGACAAGGATCGCAACGCCCACACTGCTTGTTCACGGGCGCGACGATCAGGTGATCCCTCTAGAAGCCTCTCTTCGTCTGCTCGATTTGATCGATGATTCTCGATTGCACGTGTTCGGACGATGCGGCCATTGGACTCAGATCGAACGCAGCGAGGAGTTCGCTGCGCTCATCTCCGACTTCTTGCAGCGCTAGCCTCGCTGGCTTCGGTCGACGATCGGGCAGGTGGGCTGACACGCGGGCCAGAACTCAGCCCAGCACTCGAGTCAGCACCGAGCCCAGCACTCAGGCCAGCACGCGACGACGTCGCCACGAATAGCCGAGTCCACCGGCGGCATCGCCGGTGGACTCGACGGAGCTGCTTTGTCTTTACTGCGCGTTAGGTAATNGAGGCCGCGTAGATCTCGGCGATCGCGGCGTCGAGGGTGGCGGTGAACTCCTCTTCACTCATCTGAGCTGTGAGGCCTTCACTCAACGCACGCGANAAGCTCGCAATCATTCCGTGGTTGGCCGCCAGCATGGTGCAGGCCTCGTCCCGGGAATATCCACCCGAGAGAGCAACGACACGCATCACGTTGGGATGGTTGATGAGCGGCGCGTANAAGTTCGCTTGGCTCGGCAATGACAGTTTGAAGACGACTTGCTTACCCTCAGGAACACTGTCGAGAGAGGCAGCGAGCTTGTCCCGGAGTGATTCTTCGATCTCCGCCTTCGTGGCGCTGTGGATGTCCACCTCCGGCTCGATGATGGGAACGAGCCCTGCGTCGAGAATCTGCAACCCGATATCGAACTGCTGTTTCACGACGGCAGCAACGCCAGCGTCGTTGTTGTCCTTGATGACCGAGCGCATCTTCGTGCCGAAGACACCCTTCTCCCGAGCTCTCGAGAGGAGCGCGTCGAGTTCCGGCATCGGCTTCATTACTTGCGCGCCGTTCTCCTCGTCGGCAAGCCCTTTGTCTACCTTGACGACCGGAACGATGTTCTTGGAATTCCACAGGTACTCGGCGGACCCGACACCGTCGATGTCGCGATCCATCGTTCCTTCGAACAGGATCGCCGCGAGCACCCGATCTCCATTAAACGCGGAGTTCTTGATGATGCGGGTGCGCATCTGGTGCACGAGATCGAACATCTGGTCGTCGCCGGAGTACTCACTCTCCTCGATTCCATAGAGCTTGAGGGCCTTGGGCGTGCTACCACCGCTCTGGTCGAGAGCTGCGATAAATCCCTGGGCCGAGCGGAACTTTTCCGCCATCTCCTGGTTCATTGAGATCCTTCCTGGATGTATTGCCAGTGAGCCTCAATCCTACTGATCGCCAGACCNGCCATTGACCAACGGAGCAGAGCTCTCGACTACTGCTACTCGGTTGGCGCCTGCCCGAATTTGTGGCGTCGAATCCAGGNATGCATGGCGATAGCGGCTGCCGCACCCACGTTGATCGAACGGGTCGATCCGAACTGCGCGATGGACACCGTCGCACTGCACGCGCGTTGCGCAGCCTCAGACAATCCCTGTGCTTCCTGCCCGAAGAACAGAACGCACGACCGCGGCATATCGAACGTCTCCAGCGAGATAGCGCCCGGAACGTTGTCGAGACCGACGATGGGAACCTCGTTCTCGTTCGCCCAGACCGATAGTGCGTTGACCGACTCATGGTGGCGGATGTTCTGATAGCGATCGGTCACCATGGCGCCACGACGGTTCCATCGCTTTCGCCCCACGATGTGGACTTCCCGTGCGAGAAATGCGTTGGCGGTGCGCACGATGGACCCGATATTGAAATCGTGCTCGAGGTTTTCGATCGCTACGTGCATCGGATGACGCTTGCTATCCAGGTCTTCGACTATCGCTTCTACTTTCCAGAATCGATACTCATCGACCACATTGCGGTGGTCTCCGTGCTTCAGCAGATCGGGGTCGAGCCGCGGGTCATCCGGCCACGGCCCCACCCATGGTCCTTGTCCAGGTCCGACGCTCTGCTCATCCAAGACCGAGGTCACCCAGAGAGTAGGCCGCCCGGTACTCCAGACCGCGCTCCTCAATAGCCGGTCCAGCGCCTCGATCGACGATCACAGCCACCCCGGTAACGATCGCCCCTACCTCAAGGAGAGCGTCGACCGCCGTGAGTACCGATCCTCCCGTCGTCGAGGTGTCCTCAACGGCAAGCACGCGGCGTCCCGACACATCCGGACCTTCGATTCGTCGCTGGAGGCCATGGGTCTTTTCGCTCTTGCGGACCACGAAAGCGTCTAGTTCGTGTCCAGCCCGCACAGCCGAATGCAACATAGCTGTCGCCACTGGGTCGGCACCGAGGGTCAATCCACCGACGGCTTCGTACTCCCAATCGCTCGTCACCTCACGCATCACGTCTCCCACCAACGGGGCGGCGNCGGCATCCAGAGTCACCCGGCGCAGGTCGACGTAATNGTCGGCCTCGCGACCGCTCGAGAGTATNACCTTTCCGTGCACCACCGCCTTATCAACGATCTGCCGCTTAAGGGAAGTCCACGCGACTGTCGACGACATGCCTTCACCCTAGACAGCCGGGCCTACTGTTAACGGCATGTTCGATGCGGGCGGCGGTGTCATCGTCTTGCCCGAGGCTTCGTGGACTGGACGAAACGACCTCATTCGAAGTCTGCGCACTGCTTTCGACGAGTCAGATCCTCCGGATCTCCAGCTCGTGGATCTCGCTATCGCGGAGAACGGTGNNGCGGATCAGGACGTCGCACATCAGAACGTCGCGGATCTCCACNCACCCATCTACGCCCAACGACTGTGCGCTGCCCTGATGANCGTGCACTGCCCGGAGCCCGTCACCTTCGTCGCCTACGGCCCCACGTGCCTCGCACTTCCTGCAGTTGCGTTGTCCATGCGTAGCCAACATCGACGGGTTCGCTCCTACGTGCTCATCGATCCTCATCTGCCGGCGTCCTCGGACACCTGGCCCGACTGCCCGGTCTCGGTTGTGTACGCGAACTCCACGGACGTGTCCTCGGTTGTCCGCCTCTCCGGTTGGGAGTGGGTGGTTTCACAACGACCAGGGGNTGCGGTTTTACGAATTCTCAACGGTGGCTGAAGGACCGCACCGCAACTACCGATCNCGGCCGAACCGAGCCGCGATCTGACCGGACTGACCCACAAGCCGAATGACCGGTCGAGGCAGGACACCCAACAAGACACTCAATGCCTTGTATTGCCATCCCGCCACGCTCACGACGCGACCGGCACGGGCATCCCGCACAGCCTGGGAGACCACATCGTCGGGATCAAGCCACAGGGAATCGGAAATCGACCCCACGTTGATTCCGGCACGGGCGTGAAATTCCGTTCGGGTGTAGCCGGGGCACACCGCAACAGCGCGCACTCCGGTTCCTGCGAGATCTGCTTGAAGGCCTTCGGTGAACACCGTCGCCCACGCCTTCGCCGCCGAATAGGTCCCTCCGGCGATCCATCCCGCAACACTGCTCACTGTGAAGACGTACCCGCGGCGCCGTTCGACCATCCCCGGAAGTGCTGCCCTCGTCAGTCGCATCACCGCAACCACCATTACCTCGAGCAGTTGCTGTTCCACATCCACGTCGTTCGCCACGAAGCCACCGCGAATCCCGAACCCGGCGTTGTTGACCAGTACGTCCACACGACGTACCGAAACGACCTCTTCAACCCGTGTGAGATCTGCCGCGATCGAAAGATCCGCAGCGATGACTGTTGTTGCGACACCAAACTGTGCTTCGAGTGCTCGCGCCACCGTCTGCAATCGACTCTCATCTCTACTGACCAAGACAAGGTCATGCCCCTGCCGTGCGAGTTCGGTGGCGAATGCCCGGCCGATTCCTGCCGTCGGACCCGTCACCAGCGCAACGGGTGGGGACTGGATCGCTGCAGCCGGCTCCACCATCATCACAGCATGACGGATTCAGCATCGTCGCGCCGACAGGGCGTGGCTGGACGGTGGCCGTCCTACATCTGTCCTTCGATCAACGCGAGCGACGCATGCCGCGTCGCCGCCGTCTGCGCTTGCACCTGCAAGAACATCGCTTCGCGAAGTCGTCGCTCCGCAGTGCAGCCGCGCTGCATNGANGCTCCAGCCTTCGCAGTGATCACCGCGGTCGCCGCTCGGGTTGCNAGATCCAACGACTCCGCACGCAAGGCGAGCCGGGCTTGATCGGCACCATCAGCCTCCAGAGCGGCNTANACGTCACGACGGAGTCGAATAGCTTTCGATCGCATGGTGGCAACCAGGTCACGCATCTGAGAGTCATTGCGACGCTCAGCGATCGCATGCAGTTCCGATACCGCGCCCCGCACGATGCCGAAGGTGGCCGGATTCGCGTCAAGCGTCTTCTTCGCATCCGCCTCGGCCCACTCGTGGAAATTCTTCACGGCGGCGACGTTCGTATCCGGAACCATGACGCCATCGAGGGTCATCGGGCGGGTATGTGTCCCGGACATGGCCAGAAGCTCCAACGGCTCATGAACGTGGAGCCCCTCGAGATAGGCAGGATCTCGTCCCGCCGCCAGATACATGCAGATAATGGAATCGGCGTAGTCTCCCGCTCCACGCACCATCAACAACATTACGTCGGCGATATCCCATGACGTCACCCAGTCGAGAGTCCCCGTGATCGACCACCCACCGTGCACCCGCTCAGCAATGGGGTTGGCGGGTCCGGGCCGCCGAAGATGAGCGAAAGCAACCGCGCCCACATTCGATCCATCCGAGAGCCCCGCTAACCAGCGAGCCTTGATCTCATCGACCAGCGGAGCATGGTCTGCCGGCTCGGCGGCAGCCAACGTCCTCAAGGGTGATTGGTGCTGCGCCCAGCAGAACCACACCGACGCGTCCACCATCGCGATGCGTTCGGCTACTTCCCNCTGACGCGCGGGAGGATCGAGTGCCGTGCCCACNAGGCCNACGGCCGCGAGCGCNTCGATCTGNGCGCGGTCGATACCTCGGGCGTCGTTCTCGGCGGCGCNGTCGGCGATATCGGCCAGAACATCGTCAGCGGCGGCATCGAGCCGCCACNCACCTACCCCTTCNTCGGGTCCAACGACGTCCACNTNCTCCACACCCCCACGGTAAGGCCACTAGCGTTCGGAAGGTGCAGGGACAGCCACCGCTCCTAGTCGCGCGTATGCGCGAACACGCNACCAGCATCTTCGCGGAAATGTCGGACCTCGCTCGACAGACCGGGTCGATCAACCTCGGCCAAGGATTTCCNGANACCGACGGNCCCGCGGAGNTCGCNGAGNTCGCGCGGGCNTGCATCGCGGATGGTCGTGGGAACCAATACCCTCCCGCGCCCGGTGTTCCCGATCTGCGACAGGCNATTGCCGAGCACTCGGCACGCTTCTACNGGTTGTCAGTGGACTCTGNTTCCGGAGTCGTTGTGACGACCGGTGCATCTGAGGCGCTGCAGTCAACCCTGCTCGCCTTCGTCGAGCGCGGCGACGAAGTTGTCATGTTCGAGCCGCGCTTCGACATATACGCGGCCGGGGTATCGCTGGCCGATGGGGTGCGTGTGGGAGTGCCCCTGTCCGGCCCGGGGTTGCGTCCGGACATCGACAGGCTTCGCGCAGCGATTACTCCTCGCACCAAGGTGCTATTGCTGAACTCACCCCACAACCCCACGGGCATCGTTTTCACCCGTGACGAACTCGAAGCGGTAGCCGAGGTGGCCATTGAGCATGACCTGCTCGTCATCAGCGACGAGGCCTACGAGCACCTGTGGTTCGAGGATCATCACCACATACCCATCGCCACGCTGCCAGGAATGTGGGAACGCACAGTCACCGTCGGATCGGGTGGCAAGTCGTTCTCGTTCACCGGGTGGAAGGTGGGTTGGGCCTACGGTCCTCACGAGCTCATTCGTGCAGTGTCCGCTGTGCGGCAGCACCTCTCGTTCGTTTCGGGGGGACCGTTCCAGTACGCAATCGCCCACGGTCTTCGCCTTCCGGACACCTACTTCACCGAGTTTCGCCGGGACCTCGCCCACAAGCGGGACTTACTCAGCGACGGGCTTGCCCATTGTGGCCTCGGTGTCGTTCCCTCCGAAGGCACCTATTTCGTTACCACCGACGTGCGGCCACTCGGATACGACGACGGCGCGACGTTCTGTCGCGACACTGCGCATCGAGCCAAGGTCATTGCGATCCCGCACCAACTCCTGTGCGACGACTCGACCGTCGGACTGCCCTATGTGCGGTGGGCCTTCTGCAAGCAGCCCGCGGTCCTCGAACAAGCACTCGATCAACTGTCGACAGGGTTGGCCTCATGACGATCCTGGTCGACTCCGCGGTGTGGCCCTGGCGCGGTCGGCTGTGGGCGCACTTGATCAGCGACGCCTCCCTCGATGAGCTTCACGCATTCGCCGCTCGTCTGGCGCTACCCGAGCGCTCCTTCGGTGGCGACCACTACGACATCACCGACGAGCTGAGGGATTGCGCCATCGCAGAGGGAGCGCAGCCGGTGGACTCTCGGACAATCGTGCAAGCCCTGCACGCTGCGGGTCTGCGCAAACGCCCAGCCCACCGCCATCAACCCTGACACCGCTGTTGCTTGTGGCGCAGAAACATTGCCCTCGGCCCAGAGACATCACCCTCGGCTCGGAAACATAGCCCTCGACCGCGAAGAGTTGTCCTTAGGTCTGCAGCATCAAGCCCGACCCATCGGGGTCAGCCCCAACCGTCACGGAATCACCGTCTTTGACGTCACCTGACAAGATCGCCACCGCCAACTTGTCGCCGACCGCCGTTTGCACCAGTCGTCGAAGGGGTCGGGCGCCGTAGATCGGGTCGAATCCGGTGTTGACCAACCACTGTTGGGCGTCCTCAGTCAGCTCGATCGAAATGCGGCGCTCATCCAAACGTCGCTGGAGCTGCTCGATTTGGATCCGAGCGATACGCATGAGTTCCTGATGATCCAGTGGATTAAACATGACCATCGCGTCGAGTCGGTTCAAGAACTCCGGCCGGAACTGCTGCCGGACAACAGCGAGCACTTGATCCTTGCGTTCATCGAACGGCACGTCGGTGTCAATCAAGAACTGCGAACCCATATTGGACGTGAGGATCATGATCGAATTGCGGAAGTCCACCGTGCGACCCTGCCCATCGGTAAGACGGCCGTCATCGAGAACCTGAAGCAACACGTCGAAGACTTCCGGGTGAGCTTTCTCCACTTCGTCGAGCAGTATCACCGAATAGGGACGGCGACGCACGGCCTCCGTGAGTTGCCCACCCTCTTCGTAACCGACGTACCCCGGAGGGGCACCGACGAGCCTGGCAACCGAGTGCTTTTCGGAGTACTCGCTCATATCGACGCGCACCATCGCGCGCTCGTCATCGAACAGGAACTCCGCGAGTGCCTTGGCTAGTTCGGTTTTTCCGACACCCGTGGGACCGAGGAAGAGGAAGGATCCGGTGGGTCGATTCGGATCGGCAATGCCGGCCCGTGAGCGCCGCACGGCGTCGGATACTTCCCGAACTGCTTCGGACTGACCGACCACGCGGCATCCGAGTTCTTCCTCCATCCGAAGAAGTTTCTGTGTCTCGCCTTCCAGGAGGCGACCTGCGGGAATGCCCGTCCACGCGGCCACCACCTCAGCTATGTCGTCGGCGGTGACCTCTTCCTTCACCATGGTGGCTTCACGCTCGTTCGTCTCCCGAGTGACCTTCTCGAGTTCCTCTTCGAATGTTGGGATCTCCGCGTACAAGATTCGTGAGGCCTGCTCGAAGTCGCCTTCGCGCTGCGCCTTAGTCGCGACGGCTCGCAGGTCATCGATAAGGACCTTGATCTCGCCGATTCGATCGAGGCCTTGCTTCTCGGCATCCCATCGGACACGCATGCCGAGCAGCACCTCCTCTTTGTCGGCGATCTCCGCGCGAATCTTTTCGAGTCGCTCCTTCGATGCCTCGTCTGTCTCTTGCGAGATCGCGAGTTCTTCCATGCGAAGTCGATCGACCTGCCGTTGCAGTACGTCGATTTCTACAGGAGAGGAGTCGATTTCCATGCGCAGGCGACTCGCGGCCTCGTCCATAAGGTCAATCGCTTTGTCTGGCAGAAAGCGCGAGGTGATGTAGCGATCGGACAGGGTGGCAGATGCGACGAGTGCTGAATCGGAGATGACCACCTTGTGATGAGCTTCGTACTTCTCCTTGATCCCACGAAGGATCGTGACGGTGTCCTCCACGGACGGCTGGTCGACGAGCACTTGCTGGAACCGGCGTTCGAGTGCGGCATCCTTCTCTACGTACTCGCGGTACTCGTCGAGTGTTGTCGCACCGATCATGCGTAGTTCGCCTCGAGCAAGCATGGGCTTGAGCATGTTTCCAGCATCCATCGCCGAGTCACCGCCGGTGCCCGCACCGACAACGGTGTGAAGTTCGTCGATGAACGTGATTACTTGACCGTCTGATTGCTTGATCTCGTCGAGGACCGCCTTCAATCGTTCTTCGAACTCTCCGCGGTACTTCGCGCCAGCAACCATCGCCCCCAGGTCCAGAGCAATGAGAATCTTGCCTGCCAGGGATGTGGGGACATCGCCTTCGACAATGCGGCGTGCCAAGCCTTCGGCAACAGCGGTCTTTCCCACTCCGGGATCACCGATTAACACGGGGTTGTTCTTCGTCCGACGCGAGAGAACTTGAATCGTGCGCCGAATTTCGTTGTCGCGGCCGATGACGGGATCGATCTTGCCCTCGCGTGCTCGAGCCGTCAGGTCGACGCCGTACTTCTCCAGCGCCTGGAACGTGCTCTCTGGGTCCTGGCTCGTCACGCGCGCAGTCCCACGAATCTCTTGCAGAGCCTCCAAGAGTGCGGGACCCGTCGCGCCCGCCGCGGCGAGTAGATCGCTCACTCCGGGGCCACCTTCCTGGGCGAGGCTGATCAGCAGATGCTCCGTGCTGACGTACTCGTCGCCGCGCTCGGTCGCCAGACTTTGCGCCGTGTTCAGCACCTTCAAGGCCGACTGATTCAACGTCGGCTGCGCGACGGAACTGCCCTGAGCGGACGGCAGTGCCTGGACGGCGTTTCGTGCATCACGGGTCAGGGCAGTCGTCTCTGCCCCCACCGCTTCCAGCAACGCGGTCGCGATTCCCGGTCCCATCTGCAAAAGGGAGTCGAGCAGATGAATCGGTTCGACCTGCGGGTTGCCGTTACCAGCCGCGATGCGCACGGAGGCGCCGAGCGCGTCCTGGGCTTTCGTGGTGAATTGAATGTCCATGGTCGTGTCCTTTCTGTGGTTCGAGTAGCGCAGAGCGACTAGCGGCGACGCTGTCGTCTATGCGGCTGCCAGACGACGAGGGCGCGCGACGAAGCATCTGCGCGGAACTCCTCGAGTCGGCGTCGTAGTTCGCGAACTTCTTCTTCGAGCGCGAGCACTCGTCGAATGCCTTCGAGGGGTAGGCCCTCGGCAGACAGTTGAGAGATCTCGCGCAGTCGGACAATGTCTTGCCCGCTATACAAGCGGTTGCGTCCGCCCACCCTGGTCGGGCTGACAAGGCCTGCCCGGTCGTACTGACGCAGGGTCTGCGGGTGGAGCCCCGCCAATTCCGCCGCGATGGAGATCGCGTATACGGGAGCGTCGCTCGCGACGGAGAAAGATTCTTGTTGCTCAGCCATTGGGGTTTCCCGCCAGTGCGCTCAAGTCCTTGCGGGGGTCCTCACCCGCCACAAGATCCGCGTACGTCTGCAGGGCGTCGCGCTGCTCGTCGGTCATGTTCTGAGGCACGGCGACGTTCACGGTAACCAGAAGATCGCCGTTCTTTCCGTCTTTTCCCCGAATACCCTTACCGCGCACTCGGAAAACTCGACCCGTGGACGTTCCCGCGGGGATCTTCAGTGTCACGGAGTTGCCACGCGGTGTGGGAACGGTGATCTGGCTCCCGAGTGCAGCCTCGCTGAAGGTGATCGGTGCCGTCAGCGTGACGTTGTTGCCTTTGCGTCCGAAGATCGCGTGGTCATCCACGTGCACGACGACGAAGAGGTCTCCGACCGGCCCGCCGCGCTCTCCGGGACCACCCTTGCCCTTCAGTCGGATTCGCGAGCCGTCCTTCACGCCTGCGGGAATGCGGGCGTGCACCGTTCGCGAGCTGACTCCACGCCCCGATCCCCGGCACGAGATGCAGGGATCGTCGACGAAGAGGCCTCGACCGCGACACGACGGGCACGGCTCGGCGAAAGCGAAGCCGCCCGCGTTCCGCGACGTCTGTCCGGTTCCGTCGCACGTAGGGCACACACGCGGAACCGTCCCCGCCTTCGCACCAGTCCCGTTACATATCGAGCACGGTGCATCGCTACTCAAGCGAAGAGGGACGGTCACCCCATCGAGTGCATCGTCGAAGGAGAGAGTCAGTTCGCTCTCGAGGTCCTGTCCGCGCCGCGGCTGACGATTGCGCCCTCCACCCCCTCGGTTGAACAATCCACCGAGGAAGTCGCCGAATCCACCACCGCTGTCACCGAAGAGATCCTCAACGTTGACGTTGTATTGGCCGCCCCCGAAACCTCCGGGGCCGCCGGCACCGCCAAAGCCTCCACCGGGGAATCCTCCTCCGGCAAAGAGGGCACGGGCTTCGTCATATTCCTTGCGCTTCGCAGGGTCAGACAAAACGTCGTAGGCCTCAGAGACATCTTTGAAGCGGGACTCGGCTGCGGCGTCTCCGGGGTTTTTATCCGGATGGTTCTCGCGAGCGAGGGTTCGGTACTTCTTCTTTAGCTCGTCGGCACTGGCATCTTTGGACACACCCAAAGTTGCGTAAAAGTCCTTCTCGAGCCAGTCCTTGTTCATAGTCCTTCGCTCAAACCCTTACTTCTTAATTCTTGATCTCTGAATAATCAGGTGCCAGCGACGGCGACGCGCGCCGGCCGCAGGATGCGTTCACCAAGTCGGTAGCCCGGCTGGTAGACGGTGGTCACCGTCGGCGTGGAAACGTCGTCGCTGTCTTCACTCGTCAGTGCTTCGTGCACCGTTGGATCGAATTCCTCGCCCGAGGCTCCGAACTTCTCGAGCCCAAGCTTGGCTAGCACCGACTCCAACGCTTCACCTACCGTGCGAAAGGCACCATCCAATTCGTTGTGTTCCCGTGCTCGCTCGATGTCATCGAGTACCGGAAGCAGCTCTAAGAGGGCCGACGCAACGGCCATCTGCTGCATTACTTCTCGATCACGCTCGGTCCGCTTGCGGTAGTTGGCGTACTCCGCATGCACGCGCTGCAGATCGGCCGTTAGCTCGGCAACTTTCGCTTCGATGCCGACCACATCAGCTTCGATGGCACTGGCCGCGGCTGCTTCCGCGGCCAGTGCATCATCGGTGACGGACGTTGGGGCGACACCTTCCCGGACTTCGTAGGTCTCCGGGTCGATACGGCGTTTGTCGCTGACGCGCACGCCCTCGCCGGCGTTCTCCTCTTCCGAATGTCCGGGGTCGGTCACTTCGCTTCTTCCTCGTCCACGATCTCCGCGTCGATGACCTCTTCCTCTGTAGAATCAGCAGCGTCCTCTGCAGCGCCCTCCGCTGCGGCGCTGCCATCGGCACCTTCTTGCTGGGCCATGGTGTACATCGCGGCACCGAGCGCCTGGCTCGCTTGAGCAACCTTGTCTGTCGCCGCCTTCATGGCCGCAAGGTCACCTGCTTCGATCGCTGCCTTGAGCTCGCCGAGGGGCTCTTCGACATTGGACTTCGCGTCCTCCGGGACGCTGTCCGCGTTATCCGCGAGGAACTTCTCCGTCTGGTAGACGAGGGCTTCGGCGTTGTTGCGCACCTCTGCTTCCTCGCGGCGCTCCTTGTCTTCCTCGGCGTGCTGCTCGGCGTCGCGCATCATGCGATCGATGTCTTCCTTGGACAGCGAACTGCCACCAGAGATAGTCATCGACTGCTCTTTGCCCGTCGCGGTGTCCTTTGCGGACACGTGCACGATTCCGTTGGCATCGATATCGAAGGCGACCTCGATCTGCGGAATACCCCGGGGAGCCGGCGGCAGACCAGTCAGTTCGAAGGTGCCGAGCTGCTTGTTGTACGCAGCCATCTCCCGCTCACCTTGATAGACCTGAATCAACACCGACGGTTGGTTGTCCTCAGCTGTTGTAAAGATCTCGCTGCGCTTAGTCGGGATTGTGGTGTTGCGCTCGATGAGCTTGGTCATCACGCCGCCCTTGGTCTCAATACCCAGCGACAGCGGCGTCACGTCCAGCAGCAAGACGTCTTTGACGTCGCCGCGTAGGACACCTGCCTGCAGGGCAGCTCCGATCGCGACGACCTCATCCGGGTTCACACCCTTGTTGGCTTCCTTGCCGGTGACCTCCTTCACGAGATCCGCGACAGCAGGCATGCGGGTCGAACCGCCGACGAGGACGATCTGATCGATGGAGTCGACGTTGATGCCGGCATCCTTGATCACGGCCTCCACGGGAGCCTTGGTCCGCTTGAGGAGATCCGCTGTCATCGACTCGAATTGAGCCCGGCTCAGCGACTCTTCGAGGTGCAAGGGCCCTTCGGCGCTCGCGGTGATGTACGGAAGATTGATCGACGACTGCATCGACGACGAGAGTTCGATCTTTGCCTTCTCGGCAGCTTCTTGGAGACGCTGCATTGCCATCTTGTCCTTGGACAAGTCGACTCCGTGCGCGTTCTTGAACTGCGTGACCATCCACTCAACTACGGCGTCGTCCCAGTCGTCGCCGCCTAGGCGGTTGTCACCGCTGGTGGCCTTGACTTCAACTACTCCGTCACCGATCTCGAGTAGCGAAACGTCGAAGGTTCCACCGCCGAGGTCGAACACCAGAATCGTCTGCTCGGTCTCACCCTTGTCGAGCCCGTACGCCAGCGCAGCTGATGTGGGCTCGTTGATGATGCGCAGAACATTGAGCCCGGCGATCTCGCCGGCTTCCTTTGTTGCCTGACGTTGCGCGTCGGAGAAGTACGCGGGCACGGTGATGACGGCGTCGGTCACGGTGTCACCGAGATACGACTCTGCATCTCGCTTCAACTTCATCAGGGTTCGCGCGCTGATCTCTTGCGCGGTGTATTTCTTACCGTCGATCTCGACGGTCCAGTCCGTTCCCATGTGACGTTTGACGGACCGGGTGGTGCGGTCAACGTTCGTGACGGCCTGGCGCTTGGCAACCTCGCCGACGAGCACCTCGCCGTTCTTGGCGAAGGCAACGACGGACGGCGTGGTCCGAGAACCTTCGGCATTGGCAATGACGACGGGGTCTCCGCCTTCGAGGACCGAGACGACCGAGTTGGTCGTTCCCAGGTCGATACCTACTGCTCGAGCCATGGTGGCTTCACTCCTTGCTCTCTTCTTCTCCGGCCAGGGTCGGGACGGGAGTGCCCCCGCCGCTCCCCCCTCCGGCTGGTCTTGTGACTCCAGTGTGACTCATCATGACCCCAAATTGCAAATTAAGGCGCATAATACTTGAGTCTGGTGGACTCATATAAGAAAACCCGCTGGTGGCGGGGAAAATTCCCCATGCCGGGCCCAATCAGCGTGATGTAGATCACCTGGCCATGGGGCTCCGATCAATATGCGTCCCCTGCTGCAGCCACATGCCCCTAGTAGCGTGCTCGCGTGAATACCGCCCTCGCCACGGCCTTGACGGTCATCGCCGCAATCGCCACCGTGGTGGCAATCGTCCTGTTCGGTCGGACCCTTACCGGAATGGTGCGCACCTACCGAGGAGGACAGCCCACCCGTAGGTCGGACAACCCAGGCCAGCGCACCGCCACCCTGCTGCGCGAGAGCCTCCTGGCCAGTCGCCTGAAGCAGCAACCGGTGGGGGCCATCGTCGCCACCGCGCACTGGATCGTGCTGGTCGCTTTCTTCGTCCTCTTCTTTACGCTCGTCACGGCTTACGGCCAGCTTCTCAGTCCCGATTTCGTGATTCCCCTCCTCGGCCACTTCCCCCCGTTCGAGTGGCTGGTTGAGGGCCTCGCCTGGCTCATGGTGCTGTCGATCGTGTTCCTCATCGCACTGCGCGTGTCCAATCGGCCGGACTCCAAAGGGCGCAACTCCCGCTTCTTCGGTTCGACTATGTGGCAGGCCTACTACGTCGAGATAACGATCCTCCTTGTCGGCGTCTGCGTCATCGCCTTGCGAGCAATGGAGTACGCACTCGGCTCTTCTCAAGATGCGTCGTGGGCCAGTGCCGTGCACTTCCCCTTCACGGCGTGGATCGGATCCGGGCTCGCGCAGACGCCCGAGGCCACCCTCGAAACCGGCATCGCCGTCGTGGCGTTCATCAAGATCGCCGTATCCCTGGCCTGGTTGATCACTGTCGCGGCGCAGCCGACGATGGGCGTTGCCTGGCACCGCTTCTTGGCGTTCTTCAATGTGTGGTTCCAGCGCAATGCCGATGGACGACCAGCACTCGGTCCCCTGCAACCCATCGCCGTCAAGGGTGAGGCCATCGATTTCGAGAACATCGACGAACTCGACGATGACGCATCCCTCGGCGTTGGCGCGATCGGTGACTTCACGTGGAAGGCCTTACTCGACGTCAACACGTGCACCGAGTGCGGCCGGTGCCAAAGCCAGTGCCCAGCATGGAACACCGAGAAGCCGCTCAGCCCCAAACTGTTGACTCTTGCGCTTCGCGAGCAGTCCCACGCCGCGGCTCCCTGGTTGCAGGCCGCGGCGGACCACCGCTCCGCTCTCCACGAGGACGTCCTCGGGATCGCCGAGCGACAACTGATCGCGGACGGCGATGGCGACCCATGGGCGCAAACATCCGGTGGCGTGATGAGTCCGGATGTTCTGTGGAGTTGCACCACCTGCGGCGCCTGCGTACAGCAGTGCCCGGTCGATATCGCACACATCGATCACATCGTCGATATGCGTCGCTATCAGGTGCTGATGGCGAGTGAGTTCCCGAACGAACTCAATGGCCTGTTCAAGAACATAGAGAACAAGGGCAACCCCTGGGGGATGAACGCCTCCGATCGGAACGCGTGGATCGAAGAGGTCGACTTCCCCGTGCGCGTCTTTGGTATAGATGGTGAAGACGAAATTCCCGCAGATGTCGAGTATCTGTTCTGGGTTGGCTGCGCTGGAGCGTTCGAGGATCGGGCGAAGCAGACAACGAAAGCTGTCGCCGAACTTCTGCACATGGCCGGGGTGGAATTCATGGTGCTCGGCGAGGGCGAAACCTGCAACGGGGATCCGGCTCGACGTGCCGGGAACGAATTTCTCTTCCAGATGCAGGCGATGCAGAACGTCGAAGTGCTCAACGAAATCAAGGCCACGAAGATCGTCGTAACGTGCCCGCACTGCTTGAACACCCTCGGCCGGGAATACCCACAACTGGGCGGCCACTACGAAGTCGTGCACCACACGGAGCTGCTCAACTCACTCGTCGACGACGGCAAGATCACGGCCGTCAAGCCCGTGGCCCGCACCGTGACTTATCACGATCCGTGCTACCTCGGTCGACACAACGACGTCATCACACCGCCACGCGAACTGATCGGTGACACGGGAGCTTCGCTCACCGAGATGCCGCGTCATGGCAAGCAGTCCTTCTGCTGCGGCGCGGGCGGTGCGCGGATGTGGATGGAGGAGAAGATCGGCACGGCGGTCAACAAGACCCGGGCTGACGAAGCCATCGCCACCGGTGCTCAGACGGTTGCCGTCGCCTGCCCGTTCTGCTCGGTAATGATGAGTGACGCCGTCGCCGCAAAGCAGCAAGACGGCCATGCCGAAGGCGTGGAAGTCGCGGACGTAGCACGCTTAATGCTTCAGTCCGTCAAGAGTGACTAAGCGCGAGAGTTCGTCACACCTGCGTGCGGTGGAAATTCGCGAATGAGCGGCTCGGGGTCGGCCCACGCTGCCCCTGATAGCGAGACCCGTACTTCTCCGATCCATACGGATGCTCGGCAGGGGATGACAGCCGGAACAAACACAACTGTCCGATCTTCATCCCCGGGTACAGCGTGATCGGAAGGGTCGCCACGTTCGACAGCTCGAGCGTCACATGACCGGAGAAACCCGGGTCGATGAATCCCGCCGTCGAGTGAGTGAGCAAACCCAAGCGCCCCAAGGATGACTTTCCTTCGAGGCGTCCGGCGACATCATCGGGAAGCGTCACCACCTCGAAAGTAGACCCGAGCACGAACTCGCCGGGGTGCAAAATGAACGGCTCATCACCTTCGGGCTCGATCAACCGGGTCAGGTCTGGCTGCTCGACGCTCGGATCAATGTGCGGGTACTTGTGATTTTCAAAGACTCGGAACCAGCGGTCCAGCCGCACATCGATGCTGGAGGGCTGGATCATCCCCTCGTCGTAGGGGTCGATCTGCACCCTGTCGGCCGCGACCTCTGCCTTGATGTCCCGATCACTCAGAAGCACGGGGGCGAGGCTACTCGCCCTGGGAGCGACGGGGACAATCAGTCTCCGTCAGCGAACACTGATGGGTCGTCGGGCACATCGGCCGCATGCTCAGTCAGTGCTTCGATGGGAACGGCGGACAACGCTGCCTCGTTCGTTGCCTTGAGAACAACCGGAGCGGCTACCCCGTCGTGGTACGCCTGCAGCCACCGACCCGCACAGACTCCCCAGCGATCACCTGGCTTGAGCCCGGGGAATCCGAATTGGGGATGCGGCGTCGAGAGATCGTTCCCGATGGACCTCTGATGCTCGAGGAACTCTGCGGTCACCACCGCGCACACCGTGTGAGACCCAATGTCCTCGGGACCGGTATTGGTGAAACCGTCCCGGTAGAAGCCCGTCAACGGCTCGAGGCTGCACACCTCCAGCGGCTCTCCGAACACATTGTTTTGGTCCGTGTTCTGGACCGTGTTTTCATTCACGTCGCTAGCGTATGGGCGGAACCTGGTAAGCGCTACGCGCGTCGAACCAATCGTGAAGCACCTAGTCCGACGAGTTTCCACGCTCACCCTCGCGCCGATCATCACCGGCCTCATCACCGCTCTCGTCGGTGTGGGTCTAGCACACGCCGCCTCGAGCCCACTTCTGGACGCCAAGGAACTCCGCAGTGACGTGTCGGCTCTGACAGATGACTACGTCGACCGCTACCAGGATCGACTCACACCCGAACAGCAGCGCCAATTGACCCAGGCTGCTCGTCAAGCTCGACGCGAGATGACCACGCTCGTTCGTGCCATCAAGAAGGCTGAGCGGAGGGATACTCCCGCCGCTTGGAAGGTCGCCTATCGACAACATCAGCGAGCAGCCGCGATGGTCGATGGGCGCTTCGACGACGTTCGCGCCGCGTTGGAGTCGGAGTTGACGTTCGTCGAGAGGCTGTCGGCTTTCTCCGACTACTCGAGTTCGATGCGTGACTTCCAATCACTGGGAGTAGAACTCGCGAGCCGTGCCGCCAAGTAGACTCGGGCACCCCACGCGGGTGTAGTTCAATGGCAGAACATCAGCTTCCCAAGCTGACAGTGCGGGTTCGATTCCCGTCACCCGCTCCATGATTCGCACGGGCCGCGATTCACAGCCAACGGCCGACTGCGTAGCCGATCGCTACTGGGGTAAGCGTCGAAACAACGGTCGAGGTACCGCCTTCACGGCGGTCATCAGGAATCGCAATGGGCCGGGTACGTAGATGACGCTTTTGCCTTTGCGGAGCGCCTGCACGATCGCTGAGCCGACTACCTCGGGATCGGTCGTCATCGGCGCCTCGGGCAAGCCATCACTCATTCGGGTGCGCACCATGCCGGGGCGCACGATCAACACGGACGCCCCCGAGCCCACCAGGGCGTCGCCAAGACCCTGAGCGAAAGCATCCAAACCGGCTTTCGTCGACCCGTAGACGTAGTTCGACCGGCGCGCGCGGTCCCCCGCCACACTCGACAGCACCACGAGTTTTCCGTGGCCTTGCCGGCGCAACCGCTGGGCGACATTCAGTCCCACGCTCACCGCGCCCGTGTAGTTGACCGTGGCAACCTCCACGGCTTTCGTCGGATCGGCTTCCGCTTCCGCTTGATCTCCCAGGACGCCGAAACACAACAGCACGATGTCAACATCCCCGTCATCGAAAACGCCATCAACGAACGCGCCATGGCTGCCAGTGTCAGCCGCGTCGAACAGGGTGGTTTCCACCGAGGGAATTCCCAAGGCACCCAGGTGCGCGGCCGCGCGATCGATTTCTGCCGATGGACGCCCCGCCAACACCACTCGACGAAGCCGGGTCCGCGGCAAGGCTTCCACCGTCGCGAGCGCGATTTCACTCGACCCGCCGAGCACGAGCACCGACTGGGGCTCACCAACAGCATCGATCACAGGGACAACCTTCTTCCCAAGTCGGACGTGAACACTCCCCGCGGGTCCATCTGATCGCGGACACTGTGCCACTCGGCTAGTCGTGGATAGGTACGTGCCACCATCGACGGCGACTGACGGGAATCTTTTGCGAAATACAACCGTCCGCCTGCTTCGGCGACAAGTTCATCGAGTTCATCGAGGATCGGAGCCAAGGCTTCATTGCCCGCCGGAACATCTGCCGCCAGCGTCCATCCCGCGTGAGGGAAGGACAGGGGAGCGGGGTTGGCAGGCCCGAATCGCTTCAGAACCGTCAGGAAGCTGGGAGCACCAGCATCTCGAAGTCGAGACAACGTTCGTTCGACGATCCATCCCGCCTCGTCGGGAACAACAAACTGATACTGCAAGAAGCCCTGTGGTCCGTAGACCCGATTCCAATCGCGCACCCCATCGAGTGGGTGGAAGAAACCCGGAATCGAATGGATCTCATTCGATCGGCTCTTCGGGTGTTTGCGGAACCACGCCTCGTTGAACGCACGCACGGACGCAGAGTTCAACAAGCCGTTCGGGATGAAAGCAGGAGCACTCGGCAAGGCCGGTGTCGCGTACGCGAGAGGAGCATCCACCTGCTTACGGGTCAGCTGCTCACGGCGAGCGTGATCACCTCTGGTGAGCACACCCCGACCCGACGGTGCGACGCTGTCGATCCACGCGACCGAATACCGGTAGTCGTCATCGCCCTCGATCATGCGGGCCATCACGTCGTCGAGGTCATGGCACCGCACAGTGTCCACACTCATGCTCGACGTCTCAATGGCGAGCAGACGGAACGTCGCTTCGACGATCACTCCTGTCAGACCCATTCCACCGACGGTGGCCCAGAACATGTCCTTGGTCGTCGAGTCTGTGGGGGACAGAACCAACTCGTGGCCCGTCCCGTCGACAACAAGCATCGAGACAACGTGACTTCCGAAACTACCTTCGACGTGGTGGTTCTTGCCGTGAATGTCGGCCGCTATTGCCCCACCAACCGTGACGAATCGAGTGCCCGCCGTGACGGGGACGAAGAAACCGGCCGGCACGATCGCTCGCAAGATTTCGTCGATACTCGCGCCGGCATCTGCCGTCACAGTGCCGCTATCGATATCAAGCTCGAACCTATGCAAGCCCGTCATGTCGAAAACCGTGGCCCCACCGCTTTGTGCCGCGTCGCCGTAACTGCGCCCGAGGCCTCGCGCGAGGACGCCCCGAGGACCCGCTTCTTGGATGGCCTCAGCCACCTCGTCGTACGTGGATGGAGACCGGACAGTTGCTCGAGACGGGGCGGTGCGGCCCCAGCCGGTGAGCAGACGATCATTGTCGGTGGCCATCAGAGGTGATTCCGCGGTCATGCGCCCACCGCTCCGAGTCCGAACAAGATCAGCCAGACACCACCGAGGACTACCAACACGCGGTCGCCCAGGGCAGCTGTCTCCGGCGCTTCGGCCACTCCACGATCCACCGTAATCGCGTACCGAAGGATGGCCAGCACGAAGGGCAGAACACTCCACGCCGCCCACGGGAAACTCGACGGCGTCTGGGCGACGTCGAACGCCCACAAGCAATACGCCGTGATGGTGACCGCGGCGGCCACCCCCCACACGAATCGAAGGTAACCGAGCGTGTAGCCACGCAATGACGCCCGCACCACTCCTGATTGTTCGGAGCTCCCACCGTCGCGAACAAGTCGATCAAGCTCCCCGTACCGCTTACCGGCTGCCATGAATAGCGAGCCGAAGCCGGCGACGATCAAGAACCACTCGGAGATCGGCAGCCCTGACGCCACGCCGCCAGCGATCGCCCGCAGAAGAAAACCCATGGCCAGAAGGACCAACTCGATCACGGGTTCGTTCTTCANAAACAGCGAATACGCACCGGTGAAGANAGCGTAGGCGACGAGCACTCCACCGAGCGCAGGTGAGATGGTGAATGCGAGCGCCAGGGCTAGCACCGCCAGAACAGCCGCGACGATCAGTGCCTTCGTGGTCGAAACTTCTCCCGCAGCGATCGGTCGGCTGCACTTGACGGGGTGCGCACGATCTGATTCAACATCGCGCACGTCATTCACTAGATAGGTCGCGCTCGAGATCAAGCAGAACGCAACGAAGGCCCCAACGCTGGGCAAAAAGACATCGGCATTCAATAGCTCACCCGCTGCGAGTGGGGCGGCGAACACGAGGACGTTCTTGGTCCATTGACGTGGGCGCATGGCGGCCACGATCGCGCGTACTGCAGATCGCTCGTTCGTTGGTTGCTCGGCTGGCGCCGGGGGAGTACTCGTCATGTGAGGATCACTTCGCGCTCAGCATGACGCCCGGGTTCGGAATCTCCCACGATTCGTGCGACTTGGGGAACGACGAAGAGCCAGGTGATCACATGCATGACCGACAGCCAGATCTTGGTCGACAGGTCTGTTGCCCCGGGCGGAAGAAGGAGAAGGGAGAGCGACGCCACGGCCAACGTCGTTCCCGCCCAGAAAACAATGCGTCCGGCAGCCCGACGCCCCCGCAACAACAACGCGGCGATAGCGCCGATGACACCGGCAAGCACGGGAATGATGAGGACAAGGAACCACGGCACAACTGCCACACCATCCATGGTGTCGATCTCCATGGGGGCGCCGAACAGCCGTGCAATGCCATACAGCACCAGGCAGACCAGTCCCGCCAATCCACCCGTCACCAGGCCTGCGTAGGCCATGGTTCGAACACCGGGGCGAGCTGACGTGGGGGGTGGGATGGGGGTTACGGAGTCCGACCATCCACTCATGGACCCCATTGTGGCGGGAAGCGGCCTGAGCGGGAATCTCACCCCGCGCGATTACCCGCTTGCTCTTGCAATCGCCGGCAATCGGGTGCATGATTAAGTTACTGACGGGTAACTTACGGGCCCAGGGAAACGCACCTGGAGTCCAGAGAGTTAGGGGAGCGACATGTCGCACTACAAGAGCAACGTCCGGGACTTGGAATTCAACCTCTTCGAGGTCTTCGGTGCAGGCGAGCGCATGGGCACAGGTCCGTTCGCTGAGATGGATGCCGACACGGCCAAAGAGATCCTTCACGAGGTCGACCGGCTCGCTGTTGGGCCCCTGGCGGAAACATTCGCCGAGGCTGACCGCACGCCCCCCGTCTACGACCCGCAGGCTAAGACCGTCACCATGCCCGAAGGTTTCAAGAAGTCGTTCCGCGCCCTCATGGACTCCGAGTGGTGGCGGCTCGACCTCCCCGAGCACCTCGGTGGCAGCGGCGCACCGCCATCTCTTCGATGGGCCTCGAGTGAGCTCCTGCTCGGCGCCAACCCCGCTGCTTTCCTCTACATGTCCGGCCCCGGTTTCGCCGCCATCATTGACGCCATGGGAACCGATTCGCAGAAAGAACTCGCTCGACTGATGATCGACAACGAGTGGGGAGCCACGATGGTGCTCACCGAGCCCGATGCTGGCTCCGACGTCGGCGCCGGCCGCGCGAAGGCTTTCGACAACGGCGACGGAACGTGGAACATCGAGGGGACCAAGCGGTTCATCACTTCCGGCGAACACGACATGACCGACAACATCGTGCACATGGTGCTCGCGCGCCCCGAAGGTGCCGGCCCCGGCACTAAGGGACTCAGTTTGTTCATCGTTCCCAAATTCCANGTCGATCTGACCACCGGCGAGACCGGTGAGCGAAACGGTGTTTACGCCACGAACGTCGAGAAGAAGATGGGCCTCANGGCGTCCTCGACATGCGAGTTAACATTCGGCGAGAAAGAGCCCGCCGTAGGTACGTTGCTCGGCGAAGCCCACCACGGNATNGCTCAAATGTTCAAAGTCATTGAATACGCACGGATGATGGTGGGCACGAAGGCGATCGCGACGCTCTCGACCGGCTACCTCAACGCACTCGACTACGCCAAGACCCGCGTCCAGGGTGCAGACCTCACGCAGATGATGGACAAGTCTTCACCGCGCGTGACCATCACCCACCACCCAGACGTACGCCGTTCGCTCATGCTGCAAAAGTCGTACGCAGAAGGGTTGCGCGCGCTCGTCGCTTACACCGCCTACTGGCAGGACCTCGTCGTTATGGCTCAAGCCGGAGACACAAACGTCGACCTCGACATGGCCGAAGGGATGAATAACCTTCTCCTGCCGATAATCAAGGGCGTAGGCTCGGAGCGCAGTTACGAGATGCTGGCGGAGTCTTTGCAGACCTTCGGAGGCTCCGGCTTCCTGCAGGACTACCCGCTCGAGCAGTACATCCGCGACGCGAAGATTGACACGCTCTATGAAGGCACCACCGCCATTCAGGGCCTAGACTTCTTCTTCCGCAAGATGGTCCGCGACCAGTTCAAGTCGATCTTCCACCTCGCTGCCCAAGTCACCGAGACGGTGAAGGGTGATGAGGGCAAGGGTGCATTTGCACGGGAGCGGGAACTTCTGGGCGTCGCTTTGGAAGATGTTCAAGCGGTCGGTGGTCGGCTCGGTGACTGGGCCATGGCGTCACAGCAGAACCCCGAGGAGATCTACAAAGTCGGTCTCAACACCACGCGTCTCCTCATGATGAGTGGCGACCTCCTGATCGGGTGGCTTCTGCTTCGCCAAGCAGAGGTCGCGACTGCCGCGCTCGATGCGGGCGCAGCGGACCGTGACAAGGCGTTCTACGAGGGCAAGATCGAGACAGCCAAGTGGTTCGCTCGCAACCGTCTTCCCCTGCTGACCGCCGAGCGAGTCATCGCCGAAGCCACCGACGACGACATCATGCGACTTCCGGAAGAGGCCTTCTAGATTTCTCCTGCGACGCGGATGACGAGGACCCTGCGCGCACCTGACAAAATTCGGTTGTGATGCCAGGGGCNGTGCACCAGGTCCACGCNTTCGTTGTGCCTGCCGCCACCGCGAATCAGGAAATCAGCACGATCTTCCTCGAGTTCGGTTTGCTCATTCTCGGATTGGGGATCATCGCTCGGCTCGCTCGGCGCTGGGAGATATCGGCCGTTCCGTTCTACCTGCTCGCCGGACTTCTCTTCGGTGAAGGCGGNCTGTCCGTGGTGGACTCCAGCGACGCACTCGTACCTACGTTGGCAGAACTCGGCGTCATCTTGCTGCTTCTTCTTCTCGGGCTCGAGTACTCAGGAGACGAACTCGTGCAAACGGCTCAACGCCAATCCCGGTCCGGGGTCATCGATCTCATCGCCAACTCCGTACCGGGGGCACTCGTCGGTTTCGCCTTCGGGTGGGGCGTTCCCGGTGCGTTGGCCCTCGCCGGCGTCACCTACATCTCCTCGTCCGGCATCGTCGCCCAGGTCATCCGAGATCTCCGTTGGCGACGCAACCCCGAAACCAAACCTGTCGTGTCCGTTCTGGTCCTCGAGGACCTGGTCATGGCCCCCTACCTACCGATTCTCACGGTCGTTCTCACAGGAACCGGTTTAGTCACCGGGTTGATCAGTGTCTCGGTGGCGCTCATCGTCGTTGCGGTCGTCATCGTCATCACGCTGAAGGGTGACACGAGCTTCAAGCGACTCTTCAACGCCAGCGAGCCGGTCGGTTTGCTCTTGATTGTCTTCGGGGCAGCCGTTGCTGCTGCGGGGCTGGCGGGACTTGTCCAATTCTCACCCGCCGTCGCTGCCTTCCTCGTCGGACTACTGCTCACCGGCGAACTCGCGGAAGTCGCCCGCCGTCGCCTTGATCCTCTTCGTGAACTTCTCGCCGCCATCTTCTTCGTCTACTTCGGCTTGTCGACTGACATCAGCAACCTTCCCGCCGTGCTGCTTCCTGCAGCCGGGCTGGCCCTNCTNACGATCGGCACCAAGTTCGTCACAGGTTGGTTCGCCGCCGCGACCGTTGAGGGCGGGACCATCTCCCGACTGCGAGCCGGCGCACTCTTGAGTGCGCGTGGCGAATTCAGCGTCATCATCGCGGGCCTGGTCGCCGTGAGCGGCATCCTTCCGCCGACTTTTCAAGCGTTTGTCGCGGCCTACGTGCTCATTACCGCGTTCGCTGCACCCTTCCTTGCACGCTGGGCGGAGCCCATCGGTTGGTGGTGGGAGCAACGGCCCGGACGCGTACGCTCGTAGATGTGCACCGGAATATTGCTCTCGCCGTGACGACGGCGACGGTTTGCGTGCTCTCAGTAGCAATAGCGCCCACCGCTTTCGCGCACGCTGATCTGCAGTTCAGCACACCCGAAGATGGTGAATCGCTTGAGATCGCCCCCGAGGAAGTCCGACTGACGTTCAGCGAGGAGCTGTTCGAAGAACTCGTGGAGATTTCGATCCTCGATGCCGCCGGAGACCTCTATTCCACGATCGAGGTCGAGCAAACACCACCGCCGGGAACAGACGTGATATTTCCGTGGCCAACACAAGCGCCACCCGACGAGTATTCGATCGCCTACCGGGTCGTCTCAGCCGACGGTCATCCCGTCACGGGGACCATTTCGTTCTCCTACGCNGCTACCGCGCCGGAGCCGAGCCCCTCTGACACCGCGCCGGAGCCGACTCCGTCCGACAGCACGCCGTCTGCGGAGTCATCAACCGCTGCGGCATCACCTGCTGCGTCGTCACCCACCGCGTCCGCTCCTTCTCCATCCTCTGCTGCCGAATCCTCGACATCGTCGAGCACCGATTCATCGTCTGGCACGCCCCTCGTGGTGCTAGGTGTTGTGCTGCTTCTCGGCGTTATCGCTACCTCGGCGATCATTGCTCGTGCACGGCAACGAAACTAGGTCGCGATGACCACAACCACCGAGACACCCACCGGCTTTTCCGTACGGCGTTCGCGTATCGCGTCGGTGTCGGTCGGTCTCATCGCCGTTGCACTGGTTGCGGCCGCATTCGGGCTCGTTCTCGCCGGTGGCACCTACGAAGCGCTCCCCGGTATCGCTGATCCCGGGCCACTGGTTACCTGGGGNGCNCCCGCGCTGCGCGTTCTCACCGATCTCGCCGCNATCGCNACTGTCGGACTCCTCCTGTCCGCGACGATTCTCGCCCCATCCGGGAAGGATGGAACGTTGTCGCGGACTGGCCGACAGGACGCGGTCCGTGCAGTGTGGGCGGCCGGGGTCTGGGCGCTACTGGCGGCCGTCCAGTTGTTCTTTCTNCTGGCGCTGGTGCTTGGCGTTCCACTCATGGACGCATTCACGCCCGCCGTCGTATCGACGTACGCAAACGAAATCGACAGCACCCGGGCACTTCTGGTCATGTCGATTCTTGCCCTTGTGGTCGCGGTCGGCGCCGTGACCTCGGCCACCACCGGTGCCAGCGGATCATGGCTGGCGGTCGCGGTGGCGGCCGCCGCACTTCCCGGCCTCGCGGGGCACAGTTCATCACTAGGAGACCACGAGCTCGCCATTACGGCGAATGTCACGCACATGGTGTCGGCGGTGCTATGGGTCGGGGGATTGCTCGCGTTGACTCTGCATGGCTTCAAACGCGATCTTCCTATGGCGCGTGCCATCCAACGTTTCTCAGCAATCGCCATCACAGCCGTCGTTCTCCTCGCGGTCAGCGGTCTGGCGAACTCCTACACCCGACTCGATGGGCTCAACCAGTTCTTCACCACCGGATACGGCAATGTGATTCTCCTCAAAATCGGACTCATCGTGGGGCTGGCATTTCTCGGTCTCCGGATGAGGCGTCGGATTCTGCCCACCGTGGATACCGCCTCCCGTACCCGAGCCTTCGTCCGGATCGCGGTCTCGGAGTTGGTCATCATGGCCACCGCGATCGGATTGGGAGTCTCGCTCGCATCGAGTCCTTACCCGCGGGAGGAGGAGATCCTTCCGTCGTACGGGGAATCACTTCTCGGCTTCNCGTATCCACCACCACCCACCATCGAGTCGGTAGCCCTGGGCTTCCGTGTTGATCCACTCTTCTTCACCGCAAGCCTCGTCGCCGCGGCGCTCTACGTGATCGGATTCCTTCGCATCCGAAAAGCCGGCATTCACTGGCCGGTCATGCGGCTCGTGTCCTGGCTCGGTGGTATTTCCGTCGTTATCTGGTGCACCAATGCCGGCATAGCCACCTACGCCCAAGTAAGCGTCGGCCTGCACATGACCCAGCACATGGTGCTGACGATGCTGGGCCCGATTCTCCTGGTTTTGGGTGCTCCGGCCACCCTCGCGTTACGGGCGTTGAAACCGTCCACCAACGGCGAGCGCGGGCCTCGCGAATGGCTGGTGTGGTTCCTGCACAGTCCCATCACCAGAGTCTTAACCAATCCGTTCTACGTGTTCATCGTCTACGTGATCGGGCTATACGGGCTGTATATGACGCCGCTGTTCGGCTGGTTGATGGGCTCGCACGTGGGGCACGTAGTGATGCAGACCCACTTCATCATCTCCGGCTACCTCTTCTACTGGGTGCTCATCGGAATCGATCCGCGGCCACGACCGCTGCCGTACTGGGGTCGCCTGCTTTTGCTGTTGCTCGCGCTCGCCGTGCACGGGTTCTTCGCTGTCGCCTTCATGATGGGCACAACACCGATGGCGGTCGAGTGGTACGGAGTGGTGCGGCCCGACTGGATCACCGATCCGCTGCGAGACACACTCCTCGGCGGGCAGGTCACTTGGGGTTTGTCCGAGATTCCCAGTCTGATCGTGCTCATTGCGATAGCGGTGCAATGGTCACGCAGTGACGAGCGCGAAGCCAAACGCAAGGATCGACAGGCGGAGCGAGACGGCGATGCCGAACTCGACGCGTACAACGCTTATCTCGCATCACTCAATTCACGTTCTCGCTAGCGCTACCGATCACGGCCACTTCGCCTGGAAGGGTCCGGTCTCGTCCAACGCGTATCCGGTGTGTAGTCGAACCCACGGATACGCGGTGGTGTCAACCTGCATGCTTGCNCCGTTGGCCTTCCACGCCCCNGCCCACCATGCCAGAGCNANCTGNTGCANGGCGTACTCCTCCTTNCCGCGGCGATACGACTCCTCCTNCTGACCGGCGGCGTAGATTCGCCCAGATCTGAAGCGCATTTGCAACGCGCGAGTGTCGTACGCGTGAGCCGCCAGGAATGCCCCCGCATTGGTGTCTGGTGCGGCGTACAGATTGGCGAAGGCATCGACCCCGACGAAAGTCGCCGGACGACGAATGCCCCAACTCACACCCATGGGGTAGTAGATCTGTCCACCTGGCGCGTAGACCGTCCCACCTGGAGCCGCGTACGGCGGGCTGGCGAACTCCACGACAGCCAACGCCCGGTAGACGATGTCGGCATTCACGAACAAGGCTTCGGGTACGGATTGGCGTCCGGCGCGAAGCAGCGTGGCCGCCCACCATAGGTGCTGAACGTTCTGCGTGTAGTCAGGATTCACGATTCCGTGATTCGTCACCGTTCCGTCTTCGTTCGCATTCGTGCCGGGCAGGCGGACACTCACGCTGATGCCATTGACGGACGTGTTGTCTCGCAGATTACTGGGCCGCGCAAACGAGGCAATCGCCATAGCGATCATGGAGTCACGCCACTTTGCTTCCTTGTCGTGGTCGGGGAACATAGCGAAGGCGAGGGCGGGCGACAGCAGGTCCCACGACACTTCATCGGACATGGAGTTTCCCGGCGTGAGTTCGGCGCCGAGCCGATTACGGAAGTACCGCGGACCCCGCTGGGCCGCGTACTCAGCTTCGCTGTTCACCATCGCCGCAACGTNCGAGCGCTCCTGCACAGTNAACTCGTTCCACAGCATCCACCCGGCTTGACCGGCGACCACGGCCCACAGTGAGCTCTGCCAACCATTCCCCCATCCACCCGGGGAAATTGATCCGTGGGCACAGGAAATCGATCGGATATGCCACCGGGCGTAGTCCAGAAGCATGTCGCGCGTGATGCGGTTGTCCTTGATGTAGCCGCTCGTGCTGTACAAGATCGCGGCACTGAGCGCCGCGTTTGCCGATCGACGGATCGCTTCTTCCGTGGACGGCTCGCTGCTCAAGGGGTCGTAGTACGGCATCATCGTGCGGGTTTGCAAACGATCGGTCAGGTCGGTGACCATGACCCCGCGCATACCGTCGCGCAGNGTTGCATTGATTTCTTGATATCCCGGAATCAGGCGAGTTCCCTGGGGNAGCAATGGCGGTCGAACCTTCCGCTGTTCGACTTTGCCGAACCTTTCTGAAGCCGCGGTCGCTGTCGGGCAGGCACCCGGCGANCTCGACTGGAGTCCGACCAGGGGTGATTCCCCTTCTTCGACTCGNAACACGATCTGGCTGACGTCGTCGGTCTTGGTGACGCTTCGAGCGAGAATCCATCGTTGGTTGTCCCGGACAACACCCGGACCGTCTTTTCCATCCGCGTCCCAATCACCCGCGATGGGGATNTCACCGGCCGCACCGAACTCGAAGGACCGCGTGCCTTCACCGTTAGGGCGCGGGACTATCCACGTGCGCCCCCGCACCACACCGGGATCGTCGACACCGTCACCGTTCCAGTCACCTACAACCGGTATGTCCCCCGTGTCACCGAACACGAAGGTCTCCTGCTGACCAGTCGAGTCCCGCCAGTTCCATACGCCGTCGCGAAACGTTGCGATGTCAGCCTTCCCGTCACCGTCACGATGGCCGGTGAGTGGAATGTCTCCATCGGAGCCGAAGGAAGCGAACCCCTCCCACGACGCGGACCCCACCGCGGCGTTTGTCACCAGCCAGTCACCACCAGTGAACACGCCCGGCGTGGCGACACCGTCGCCGTTCCAATCCGCCATGAGCGGGACACCTTGAGTGACCGGCATCTTCACGCGCGTTCGCGAGTTGCCCGTTCGACTTCTGCTGATGCTGATCCATAGACCGGCCGTGGGGCTTCCGAGCGCGGGAATGGCTCGAGGCTCCTCGACGCCGATCAGAGCTCGGCCCGGGGTGGGAAGATCGGGCAACGGCGGCGCTTTCGCGATCTTGTCCGGCGCGGCCGCCACCGGACTCACGACACCGGCAAGCATCAGGGCAGCAGCCATGGCTGCTGCCCCGCGAAGAATCCGGGGTGGAATCACGCTCAAGCTCGCTGACACTCGTGATGGATTCGTGCAGGACTCCTTCCATGGTACGTCTGAGAACCCACTTCATGGCATGAGCGGGGACTACGGATGTAGATCGACGATTTGCTTTCAGCGCCGAGTTCGTATACCCTGGGGGGTATGCAGAAATCACACCTCCACGCATCCTTCCCCCTCGCCGGTGCTGCCGCCCTGGCTTTGACCCTGGCGGTCTCCGGCTGCTCGTCCGATTCCGCGTCGGACTCCGCTTCGGAATCTGTCCTTCAAACAGCGGATGGCACCGTGACGCCACCCGAGGCGCCGGTGCGTGTCGACGTCACCGACTTCGCCGATGTCATCGCCTCACCAGACGTCACCATCGTGGACGTGCGCACCCCCGAAGAATTCGCCCAAGGACACATCGAGGGGGCGGTCAACATTCCTGTGGAGTACGCCGACTTCACNGATCAGGTCAGCCAACTCGACGCCGATGNCACCTACNCCGTCTACTGCCGCAGCGGCAATCGCTCACAAACCGCTGTTGATCAGATGTCCGGAGTGGGGATCAACGGAATCTACGAACTCGAAAGCGGCACCAACGGATGGGCTGCGGCGGGACAACCACTGGTCCAGTAGCTACCCTGGTCACGTGCGCCCTTCCCTTATCGCGCTCGTCGCCGCCTTCTCGTTCGCTGCCGTTCCGTCAGCACACGCAACACCTGTACCTGATACCCGAGTCGGGGACTCCCGACAAGTGGTCGTCGTCGAGGCGCCGCGCTGGTCGTCAACCGAAGGCACGCTGACCGCGTTCGAAAAGCGGCGCGGAGGGTGGACGATCACCCAACCCACCGTGCGAGCACAACTCGGGTACGGGGGCCTGGTGCGCGGAGATAAGCGACGCCAAGGCACCGGAACGGTGCCCACCGGCGTCTTCGACATCCTTCGGGGCTTCGGTCGCAAAGCCGATCCAGGCACGTCGCTGACATACGTCCAGGTGGATCGCAACGACGCGTGGACGTACAACCCCCGCGTCCCCAGCACCTACAACGTTTTCCAAACCGTCGATCGATCGTGGAATTCCTACGGCGGGTATGTCGAGAAGTTGTGGGACATGGGCTACCAATACGACTACGTCGCCATCTTGGACTACAACCTTCCCCAAGGCCCCATCACCACAGGCGCGAAGGGAGTGCGCCGGAACTCGACACCGCCCGACACCTCACGCGGCGGCGGGATCTTCCTTCACGTAGACAACGGAAACAAGACCGCCGGCTGCATCGCCGTGAAGAAGAAGGTCATGCGNNACCTGATGAAGTGGCTGGATCCNAAAAAAGATCCNGTCATCGTAATTCGGGTGACCTAGAACGGCACTATGTCGCCAAGCGCGGGGAACTCACCGCGCCATTGCGCTACAGCCTCGGGTGCCACCGTGGCTGACAAGACGGTTTCCTCAGTCGACGCCCGCGAGACGACGTCTCCGATCGGGTCAATGACGGCACTGTGTCCNCCGAGGTAAACGCCGCGCTGGAGACCGACTTGATTGCACGCGATAACCCACGCTTGATCTTCGATCGCTCGGGCGCGCACCAGGACGTCCCACGCGTGAATACGCGCGGACGGCCAACCGGACGTGATCAGAAACGCCNAAGCACCCTGGCGTGTGAGCTCCCGAAACTGCTCGGGAAAACGCAGGTCGTAGCAGGTCGCCAGCCCCGTTGCACCCAACGGTGTGTTCACCACGACAAGTTCTGGGCCGGCCGACATCAGATCGGCTTCCCCGCCGTAACCAAACACGTGGATCTTGCGGTAGACCGCCTCCAATGAACCGTCCGGACCGAACAGCACGCTGGTATTGAAGAAGNGACCGTCGTGAGCGCGTTCGGTGAAGGACCCACCGTGCAGCCATGTGGAGTGTCGTTGGGCGATCCCCGCCATGCGAGAGACGAGGTCGCCGTCCAAAGGCTGGGCATGATGTCGGGCGCTTGCGAGGTCGAATGCTCCGGTATTCCACAGTTCCGGAAGGACAACGAAGTCCGCTTCACCGATCACACGGTCCGTTTCGCCGAGAACTCGGTCGATCCGGTCGTCGACGCTTTCGGTGTCGTTGCACTCGACCTGGATCAGCGCAACCCGCACTCCAGCGTCGCTCACACGTCCACGCTACTCGGGAATGCGCAGGTCGTGAACCACGATCGAGCTGGTTTTTGACCCGGATCAGGCAAACACAATTAATGACACTCAACCTCGCCCTACGCTGGCGCTATGAGCGATGCTCTTTTCGACAACTGGGATCAGGCAATAGAAAACTTCGCGGCCTTCGTGTCGACGGTCAATGACTGGGAGATCGCCTCACCCTGCCCGGGCTGGTCGGTGTCCGATCTTGTCGCCCACATCATCGATTTTGAATCCCAACTCGCTGGGGATCCGCAGCCAGAACACACGCCCGATTGGTCGTCTCTGTCGCACGTGTCTTCCGACTTCGGGCGATTTACCGAGATCGGAGTCGACATTCGGCGAGGCAGATCTCACGAGAGTTTGCTGGAAGAACTCACTGACTGTCACACCCGCGCTCGCGAACGACTTAGCTCACTTCCCTCCGATGCCTCCCTTCCCTGGCTTCGCGGAGACACCCCTCTCCCGCGGCTCCTCGGTATGCGCACGTTCGACGTCTGGGTGCACGAGCAGGACATCCGGATGGCCGTTGAACAGCCGGGAAACATGACGGGCCCGGGAGCGCGTGAGGCACTGAAGAGCCTCACATCTGCTTTGCCGAAGATCTGGGCCAAGAACGCCGGTGCCCCTGCCGGTGCCGTCCTCGAGGTAGCCATTACCGAGCCAGGGTTAAGCGCCGACCTCTTTGTCACCGTTGGTGAAGACGGGAAGGCAACCTTCACCGACGCTGGTGAGCCAGTGGCGTCCCTCTCGATGCCGTGGATGACATTCGTCGCACTGGCCTGCGGTCGTTCTCCTGACGTAGATCTTTCGTCGTCCGTCCACCTCAGTGGCGATCACGCACTCGCGTCGACCGTGCTTGGCTCCTTGGCAGTCACCCCGTAACGCGTGACCTAGCCGGACGTACCTGCGCGAAAAGCGTGGGAGCGCCACCCATTCGGCGGGCGGTGATAGTTCTGGAACAGTGTGCCCGTGGTCGACCCGTCGCAACCCGATGGTCGCGACAGTCGTGACGTCCGCGGTGTTCAGTCGGCGACCGCCGCCGCCATCGCTCCACGTTTGGTTTCCGTCTGGGTCATCTGGGGTTCCACCTATCTAGGTCTCGCTGTCCTGGTCCAGACCCTCCCGCCTCTTCTCACCAACGGCATCCGCTTCCTGATCGCCGCCGGAATTCTCGGCCTCGGCCTGATCGTGTTCCGCGGTGTGAGAACTCTGGCCGTCACCGCTCGTCAACTCCGTAGCGCCGCCACGATGGGTGTCGCTCTTCTCGGCGTTGGCATCGGCACGGTGTCTATGGCAGAACGCTTCGTTCCCTCGGGAATCACGGCGCTCTTGGTTTCCGTCATGCCGCTGTGGATCATCATTTTCCGACTCCGTGCAGGCGATCGCCCCTCTCGCTGGACGTTGGCGGGTGTCGCCGTCGGCATGACGGGTTTGGCGGCGATGCTGCTGCCGGGTGGCACCGCCCCCGTCGACGGTGGTGACGGTGATGTCGTCCGGTGGAGTGTGGCGATCATCATCGGCAGTTTCATCTGGGCCTACTTTTCCTGGCGATCGTCAGGCTTCGATCTGCCTCGTGATCCACTGACAACGACGTTCTACGAGATGGTCGTCGCCGGCATCTTCTTGATCATCGTGGGTGTCATGACCGGCCAGCGCATCAATGTTTCTTCCGCGTCGACGGCATCCTGGGTNGCCCTGGGTTATCTCGTGATGGCGTCACTGATCGCCTATACCGCCTATGTGTGGTTGTTGGGCAACGCTCCGATGTCTTTGGTTGCGACCTACGCCTACGTCAACCCTGTCGTCGCCGTCTTTCTCGGGTGGCTGGTCGTAGGAGAGCCGATCACCCTCGACGTCCTTATCGGGGTGACGATCGTGGTAGGCGGTGTCGTGCTGGTTGTTTCCGGCGAACGACGACCGACACCCATTCAAGAACCGAGTTAGACCAGCGACCGGCCTACGTCGATGACGCGGTCGTTGGCCTCGTGTTCCGCAACACTGATGCGAACGCCCTCGTCGGGGAACGCCCGGATCGTGATTCCAGCCGCATCGCACGCCTGGGCGAATTCCTGCGTTCGGTCCCCGAGTCGAAGCCACACGAAGTTGGCGTGGCTTGGATGGATGTCCCAACCTTGGTCCGCGAGGGCTTGCCATACGCGGTCGCGTTCCNGGGAAAGGTGACGCACTCGTTCGAACAACTCGTCTTCGCACTCCAGCGCAGCGAGAGCGGCGTCTTCGGCGATGGAGGAAACTCCGAAGGGAAGCGCGGTCTTGCGCATACCTTCGGCGATGGGCTCGGGAGCTATTGCAAAACCCACACGAAGCCCGGCGAGTCCGTACGCCTTGGAGAACGTACGCATCACCACGACGTTGTTCCGCTCGTGGAAGAAATCCAGACCATCGGGGACATCGGTGTCACTAATGAACTCGCGGTAAGCCTCATCCAGCACCACGATCACATCGGATGGCACCGCGTCGATGAACTCGGTGAGCTCATCTCGACGCACCGCTTCACCTGTGGGGTTATTCGGGTTACACACGAAAACTATCCGCGTGGAGTCATCGATCGCCTCGAGCATCGACGGTAGGTCGTGCCGCTCGTCCGCCAGCAACGGCACCTGAATGCTGCGCGCACCCGTCATTTGCACCCAAATGGGGTANGCCTCGAAGCTCCGCCAGGGGTAGACCACACAGTCCCCTGGACCAGCCGCCGCCCAGATCAATTGGCCGACGACCGCGACGCTTCCAGTGCCCAGCGCAATCTGCTCCTGAGCCACATCGAAGCGACGAGCAAGCGCACCGGTGAGTCGTCTACTGAAGGGGTCGGGGTATCGGTGCACCGTGGCCGCCGCTTGTTCGATGGCACGACGAACCGCCTCCGGTGGCTCGAACGGTGTCTCGTTGCTGGAGATCTTGAACGTCTCGATATCCGTTCGAGGGGCCGGCATCTGCCCGGCCTTGTAGGCAGGCAGCGAGTCGATTTCTGGGCGCAGCCGTGGAGCGGTCACGGACCAAGACTACGGCGAGGACGCACCCCCTCGCCTTGCTCGCTCTGAGGCCGCTTACCTGGCAGCCTGACGGCATGGACCTGAACGCGCGATGGGCGTGACGGCGTTGTGGACCTGACATCGTTGTCCCTGCGCCGCAGACTCCTGTTCTTCCTCACGGCATCCAGCGGGCTACTCGTGATCATCGCCCTGGTCATCGGCGTTCAGTACCTCGTCAGCTACAACGGCGCCCGGAATCTGCAAGCGAAGTTGTCACCCGCGGCCGAACTGTCCGACAACCTGCTGCTGGCTCAATCGTCCGCATCGGGTGACCTCAGCGACTACGTNCTTACCGGACGGGAACGAGCCCTCGTTTCCTACGAGACCTCNATTGCGGAGGCACACTCGCTCATTCGCGCGCTCGAAGCAACCTTCGATGGCGACCCGCCCTTGCTCGGTCAGCTCGCCGGGGTGCGCGCCGCGCAAGAGGTCTGGTTGAACGACGACGCGACCCCGACCCTCGACGCCATGGACGAGGGTCGAACGTCGGCTGCCGCCCGTGCCACCAACAAACCCAAGGCATGGCGCTCCTACGACTCCATGATCGCCGCCACCGTTGACTTGAGGGATGAAGTGGAGGACCAGCGCAATGCCGCTCGAGCGACGGTGTNGGCGTTCGGCACTCAACTCGGAGTCTGGCTCTTCGTTCTCGCGGCGGTTGTCGCCCTCCTCGTTGCCTACTCGTCGGTGTCTTTGGATCAATGGGTCATCAAACCCTTGCGCTCCATCCGACGTGACCTGCACCGTTCTGTTCGCGTACCCCACACTCACCCGGTCGAGACGGTCGGACCACCGGAACTTCAAGCAGTGGCGGGTGATGCGGAGAATCTCCGGCGCACTCTGGTGGCTGAGATCGACGAGGCGACAGCTGCACGCGATGGGCTCATGCAGGATGCGCCGTTGGTCGCCGCCATGCAATCGATGATGAGCTCTCCCGTGCAGGGGTCGGTAGCGGGGTGTGAGGTGGCCGGAATCTCTGCCACCGCCGAGGGGGTTCTCTCCGGCGACTGGTGGGATGCGATTCCCCTGACCGACGACCGGCTGGCACTCGTGGTCGGAGATACGTCCGGTCATGGAACAGGAGCGGTGTTGACGGCCCTACGTACCAGGGATCTGCTGCGT
The DNA here is from genome assembly GCA_002728915.1 of Micrococcales bacterium. Taxonomy (GTDB): domain Bacteria; phylum Actinomycetota; class Actinomycetes; order S36-B12; family S36-B12; genus S36-B12. Next base: position 10,535 of record PBWE01000017.1, on the reverse strand, counting down.
GTGGCCCTGATCGAGGGACGCTCTCCCGGAACAGCCTTCGCGTTCGCGTTGGACGCCATGGCCTTCGATGAAAACTTTGTGACGGCTTTCGTTGCTGTGGTGGATTCGACAGCGCACACGATCACCTACGCCAACGCTGGCCATCACCCGCCGGTGGTGGTCACGATCGACAAAGACACCTACGTGTGTTCAGGGACGGGCCCCTTGGTGAGTTCCCTCGGTGGCTCCTGGGAGGAGCAGACGGTGCCTTTCGAGCCGGGGAGCCTCCTCATCGCCTTTACCGATGGCCTTGTCGAGAACCGCGCCCCCGACGGTGGTGATCTGAACGTGGACGATGTGAGTCGCATTGTGCGGGGGTTCGAGCGGCCGGTTCGCCTTGATTCCACAGAGGTCCTAAGCCGCGTGGTGTCCCATATTCGGGAGTACGCGGGGAATTGGGACACGGACGACGTCACCGCNGTCGTCATTGGTCATCCGCTCATGGCACTATGACGGCATGCGACGAAATCATCCACGTACGTACCGCGCCCTTGTCTCCGCNCTGACCCTCGCCCTGGTGGCGGGACTGAGCCTCTCCCTTGCCGGACCGGCCCAGGCCAAGAAGCGGGGCTTGACCAACTTCGATTCACTGAAGGGCCAGATCATCCCCTCAGAGATGTTCGGACTTCACGTGAAGAACGAGCAGTACGGCGTGTGGCCGTCTNTTCCTTTCGGCTCCCTNCGGTTGTGGGACAACGACGTCGCGTGGTCCAACATCGAGACCGCCCCCGGGGTCTATAACTGGACGAACCTCGATAACGCCATCAACAACGCTCGCGCGAAGGGCGTGACCGACATCATGTACGTGATCGCCGGTACACCTGCGTTCTACAGCGCGAGCACCTGTGTTGTTCCGGCTTGTCTGCCCACCAGCGGTGCCGCCGGCATGCCCACCGATCTNGGCGCATACGACNNNTTCGTCTCTGCCGTCGTCAATCGCTATAANGGACAGATCACGTCGTACCAACCCTGGAACGAGGCAAATCTGCTGACGTTCTTCGAGGGAACTCCCGCGCAGTTGGCCCTGTTGACCAAGCGGACTTACGACATCGTCAAGCAGGTCGACCCGAATGCGGCTGTCGTCGCGACGAGTGTCGGCACACGGCTCGGCGCCAAGAACAACAAGTTCTACAAGTGGTACGGACCGTTCCTCGATTCACTCGCCAACTACGGCTGGCCNATCGACGCATACGCCGTTCACACCTACCCCCACAGCTTGGGTACTCCGGTCGATCGGGGGATCTTGGGGGAGAAGTTCAACCGTCTGCTCAAGCAGAAGGGCGCTCCGGTCAAGCCCGTATGGGACACCGAGAACAACTTCGGCCTGAAGGGTCCGGGACCGCAAAATCCCGATGTCGACATCGAGGGTGCGAAGGCAGCCAACTGGACCGCGATCGCCTACCTCGACGCACTACGGCTGGGTATCTCCCGGGTGTACATGTACACGTGGGAGCCGCCGAACGATCTGTGGGGAATCCAGTACTACGACGGGAGCCCCGGAGCAACAGCCATGCANACGATGCAGGAATGGATCGTCGGNACTCGNTACCGCAANTGCAANACCAACAAGAAGGGCACCAAGGTTCGGTGCAACTTCACCGGTAGCGAAGGCCTGTTCCAGATCGTCTACCCGACCAAGGGACGCAAGACCTTTAAGACCAGCAAGCGGTACAGCCAGGCGTGCGACCTTTTCGGAACCTGCTCGCCCATCAAGAATCGCAAGGTGCGTGTCGCTGGTCCGGTCCTGTTGAAGAGGTAGGCCGATGATCGCCTGCCCGGAGTGCGGCGAAGACGGTGATCTCCGTCGCGACGAGGCAGACATCGTGTGTGAGGGGTGCAGTCATCGCTGGTCCTCGGCCTCCGGGGTCTGTGCAAGCTGTGGTGGAACGGACCTGGTCAAACGCCCACGTCCGCTCACGCAGTTTTCTCGGGGAACGCAGTTGTCCATCGTTGGGTGGGTGGACGTCGACTGCTGTGTTGTCTGCGACGCCGACGCCCTCGACAAAGCGGTCGCTGCGGGTGGGCCACTGCCCGCCGGCTACATTCCGGCCGCCCGAGAACGCCGACCATCGGGTGCCGCTAGCTCAGATCAGTGACTGAAGGGTGTCACCTACATCACCGTCGATGCGGAGCGATGCGAGGTCGTCAGCCTTTGTCTCTCCGGAATTGATGATGGCGATGGGTTTTCCATCTTTGTGTGCGTGCATCGCGAACCGTCGACCTGAATAGACCGTCAGCGACGATCCAGCGACAAGCAGCGCGTCCGCAGAGTCCACCATCGCGTAGGCGTCCTGGACGCGCTTTACCGGCACGTTCTCTCCGAAATACACCACATCGGGTTTGAGGTCTCCTCCGCACTGTGTGCAGGAGACCATCACGAAATTGTCGAGGGCGTCCTCGGGNATATCCGTGTCACCATCAGGGTTGATTCGATCAGACGCGACCGTCAGCCACGGGTTCGCGTGCGTGAGGCGCTCGTGCACATCGTTGCGGTCCTCGAACGTCCGGCAGGTCAAACACACCACCCGGTCGAGTCGACCATGCAGGTCGATCACATTTCTGGAACCGGCTGCCTCGTGCAAGCCATCGACATTCTGCGTGATGACACCCGCGATGACACCCCGACGTTCGAGCTCAGACAGCGCCGTGTGGGCGGTGTTCGGTCGAGCTTGGCGAAAGCGTGTCCACCCGACATGACCACGGGCCCAGTAGCGCTTTCGCCCCTGCGCATCCTTGAGGAANTGCTGGTACGTCATGGGTGAGTGACCACGGGTGAAGGCACCGTTCGGACCTCGGTAGTCCGGAATACCAGAAGCGGTCGAGCATCCCGCTCCGGTGAGCGCTACAACTCGCTTGCCATCCATCCATTCGGCCAAGGTGGAGGCAGTGGCGAGCGTTGACACCTCGTCAGTCTCCCCCAAGAATTCCCGACACGCTCGTCGCTCGGTCTGCCCACTGCCACTCGTCCACCATCCATTGACGACCGCGGGCCCCCATCTCGCGCCTTTGGGCTTCGTCGTGCGCGAGTTCGACGATTTCCGCGGCAGTTGCCTCCGGATTCGTTCCAATGAGATTTCCGGTAACTCCGTCACGAACAGCATCGACGCTGCCGCCGCTATCGCCGACGAGGATGGGCACCCCCGCTGCCGAAGCTTCCAGAAAGACGATGCCCAAACCTTCGACGTCGACTCCCCATCGGCGGGTGTGTGTNGGGAGAGCGAAAACATCCATCGCGTCATACGCGGCGGGAAGCTCCAACTCGGGCACTGATCCTGCGAAGACGACCCGATCGTCGACGGATAGCTGGCGGGCGAGATTTNCAAGTTCTCTGCGGTGCGGTCCATCACCAGCGACTAACACGTGCGCGTCAGGGACGGCGCGACGCACGTACGGCAGCGCACGAATGAGCAGATCCACGCCCTTGCGGGGTACCAGTCGGGTCAGTGTGCCGATAACGAACGCGTTACTCAGGTGATGGCGACGCCGAAAGTCCGCACCGCCGCTGCCTGGGCTGAATCGATCGGTGTCGACACCGGGCGAGAGTCGGTGCAATTTGTCCGCTGGTTGGATGTACCGGCTAAGGATTCGATACGTGAAGTCACCGAGATACGTCACCGCTCGGGCACCGTTCAACGGCTGCACAAGGGCTCTTCCACCCGGCAGTTGCGCCCATCCGGCTTCATTTCCGTGTGTGATCACCAGGCCGGTCGGCAGGTCGTGTCGTCGTAGTAGCGGGATGAGGTACGCATTCGGCATGCCCGAACCGAGCATGATCTGCCCTGCCCCTGTGGCGGCTGCGACCTCGGCAACAGCCTTCGCCACGCGAGGTGTCGGGATAACGGACCCGCTNTATCGGTGGATCTCGTATCCGGCAGACGCATCAAAGGCGGCCGATCCGCTTTCGGCTGGGCCGAAAACTGCGAAGGAGTCAGGGTCCAGGCGTNGGAGGATCTCGTGGACGAACGTNTGAATACCGCCGCGCCGTGGAGGAAGATCATTGGTCACGACCAAAGTGCGCACCATGTCTCCCCTTTCGTCCCGATCTCGACCATAGGCATGTTCACGACGCTTGTTCGCGACGGCCCTTCACGATAATTACGCGAAGACCACCGTGCGTTGCCCATCCAACAAGACTCGATCCTCGGCGAAGAGTTTGACCGCACGCGCCAGCACAACGCGTTCGACATCGCGCCCGATCTGAGCAAGATCCTCCGCTGTCTGGTGGTGCTCAACCCTCTCGACGTCTTGCTCNATGATCGGTCCTTCGTCCAGATCTGCGGTTACGAAGTGAGCCGTCGCTCCAATNAGCTTCACGCCACGGTNGTACGCCTGGTGATACGGCCGTGCACCTTTGAAGCCGGGAAGGAAGGAGTGATGAATGTTGATCACTCGCCCTTCGAGATCTCGGCACAGGTCATCGCTGAGAATCTGCATGTAGCGAGCGAGAACCACCGCGTCGATCCGGTACTCCTCAATGATCTCCCTTAGGCGGCTCTCGGCTGCAGCCTTTGAGCCGTCGACACCAGATTCGACCGGCACGTACGTAAAAGGGATGTCGTACTGCTCCGCGATGACACGACATGCTTCATGGTTGGACACGATGACGGGGACATCCATTGCGATTTCCCCATGGGATTGTCGGTAGAGAAGGTCGACGAGGCAGTGGTCGTACTGCGACACCATGATGAGGATTCGCGGTAGATCGTTCTCCGTGCGCAAGGTGATCGTCGGCGAGAAGTGTGCTGTTGCCTCTTCCAGGCGTGCACGGACCACCTCGACGTCGGTGGTATTCGCCTCGAATCGTGTGCGCATGACGAACACACCCGAGCTCTCGTTCGTGTATTGCGCTTGCTCGAACACGTTGCCCTCGAGTTCGAGGAGTGCGCCGGAGATCGNNTGAATGATCCCGCGCGCGTCGGGGCAGCGCAGGGTCAGGATGAAACGATTACTGGACACGCGGGTCTCCTGGTCAACAAGCGGGATCGCATGAGCGTACCGAGCACCTGCTCACCCGACAGCACCTGTCTCACTACGTCACCTACGCTTGGTTCATGTCGCCAGTGAACTCCCGTCAGGCACTGCCAGATCGCCTGCGGGGTGCCGCCCTGCTCGGCATCGTGGTGGTGAACGCCGCCTTCCTCGGTATCAGTGCCGACGGGTTTACCGCCGAATCGATCGAGGGCTCTGCGAATCGGGTGATGGCATTTCTGGTCATCGTTCTCGCGCAGGGGAAGTTCTACCTGTTGTTTTCGTTCCTGTTCGGCTACAGCGCGTCCTTCATTCTTCGAGACAACAGTCAGCCGAATCGACGACGCTATTTGCGTCGCCTGCTGGTCTTGTTTCTCTTCGGTCTTGTTCACGCGGTCTTCTTCTTCTTCGGCGACATTCTGATCGTCTACTCGATCCTCGGACTCCTTCTCTTCGCCCTGTCGCNGTTATCTGATCGAGCACTACGGCGCTGGGCCATAGCTGTGTTCTCCACCGCCGTGGTCCTTTTGNTGATCATTGCGTTGCTCATAGCGGCATTTCCCGAGGACAGTGCGAGTGACAGTGCCGGTGGCCTGCTGGACCAGGCACTGACAACCGGGACCTTCACCGATGCTGCTCTCGCACGATTCGAAGCACTGCCGTCAATACTTTTTGGTGGCTTCTTCCTGCAAGCGCCGATGGCTTTCGCCGCGTTCATTCTGGGTCTTCGTGCGTCACGAGCCCGATTGCTCTCCCAGCCGTCCGATCACCTCTCGCTGTGGCGGTCGTGTGCTCGTTGGGGCTTGGCTGTCGGTCTTCCTCTCCAGGTGGTCGCCGGGGTCTTGCAGGTGAATGCAATAACGGCCGGGGATGGTTGGTTCTCGCCGGCTGGGGCGCTTGGTCTGGCGCTCGGGTTCTGTACTGCACCGATTCTCACGGCGGGCTATGTCGGTACCGTCGCGTTGTTGATCGCGCGACGCCCAGGGTTCATGTCGTTCACCGCACCCGCTGGTCGCATGTCCTTGACGGTNTATATCGGTGAGTCGGTACTGCTGTCGCTGCTGTATTGCGGCTACGGGCTCGGGTTCTTCGGTCAATGGGGCGCGTTCGCGGTGGTGCTATCCGGGATATTCACCTGGGCGTTCCTTTCCCTCATCGCGTGGCAGTGGATGAAGCGGTTCGACCAAGGACCCCTGGAGAAGATCGCTGCGCTTGGGACTGGGAAGTCGCGTCCTTCGACGGACACATAGGTTGAGGGTTACGACTGCGCCATATCAACGAACCGTGAGTAGTGGCCCTGGAATGCGACGGTGATCGTTGCGGTTGGCCCATTACGGTGTTTGGCCACGATGAAGTCTGCTTCGCCCGCGCGGGGTGACTCCCGTTCGTAGAAGTCCTCACGGTGCAGCAATAGAACCATGTCCGCATCTTGTTCGAGCGAGCCTGACTCGCGAAGGTCGGCGAGCATCGGACGCTTGTCTTGCCGTTGCTCCGGACCACGATTCAACTGGCTGATTGCGATAACGGGAACATCGAGCTCCTTCGCCAGCAACTTGAGAGAGCGTGAGAACTCCGACACTTCCTGTTGACGAGACTCGACACGCTTACCGCTCGACATCAACTGTAGGTAGTCGACGACGACAAGCCGGAGATCGTGCCGTTGCTTCAAGCGACGACACTTGGCGCGGATTTCCATGAGGTTCATGTTCGGCGAATCATCTATAAAGAGTGGTGCGTCGCTGACTGCGCCCATCTTTCCGGCAAGTTTGGACCAGTCGGACTCGCTCATCGTTCCCGAACGCATGTGCTGCAGTGGCACCTGAGCCTCTGCTGACAGCAGCCGCATGACGATCTCGTTGCNACTCATCTCCAGGGAGAAGATCACGCTCGTAAGCCCGTGCTTGATGGATGCGGTGCGACACAAATCCAGTGCAACCGTGGATTTTCCTAACGAGGGGCGCGCAGCGATCATCACGAGTTGTCCAGGGTGCAGGCCGTTGGTCAATGAGTCCAGATCCGTGAACCCGGTGGGTACTCCGACCATCTCGCCGTCGCGGTTGGAGATCGCCTCGATTTCGGTGAGCGCCTCACCCATGATCTCGTTGAGTGGCCGGTAGTCCTCGCTGGTGCGCCGCTCGGTGACTTCGTAGACCTCGGCCTGGGCACGATCGACGGTGTCGTCAACATCACCAGTACCCGCGTAGCCCATCGACACGATCCGTGTTCCGGCTTCCACTAGGCGCCGGAGAATCGCTTGCTCACGAACGATGCGCCCGTAGTAGTTGGCGTTGGCTGCCGTAGGAACCAAGGAGACGAGGGTGTGCAGGAAACTGGCGCCGCCGACCCTCGAGATTTCACCNCTCTTGGTGAGTTCGGACGCGACCGTGACCGCATCCGCGGGTTCGCCGCGGCCATACAACTCCAAGATGGTGGAGTAGATCGTCTGGTGCGCAGGTCGGTAGAAGTCCGAGTCACGAACAAGTTCGACGACGTCAGCGATCGCGTCTTTGCTGAGCAACATCGCCCCGAGGACCGACTGTTCGGCGGCAGAGTCATTGGGTGGGGTCCGGTCAGGTTGCCCCATCTCCTCATCGGGGAGGGGGAACTCCGCAACGCTCACCTGTGCACCCCTTCCTCAGCACCACACACCATCATCATGCGGTGATCGCACCCTTGTGTACCCCGGACCTGTGACAGTGCAGCCCGCAGCAACGCGACGGTACGGATGCGACGGACGTATGTCCACGTGCACTGTCGACAACTCTGTGTGTTTCTTGCGGACAACCGCCGAGAGGTTGAGGACAACGTGGGGACAATCTGGGGATGGCCATATGAATTTCTCTGAACTGAGAAGGATGTGAGCGTGATTTTTCTTCCCCAGCCTGGGGATGAATACTTCCCGCGCGTCTGAATAACATGACGGCCGTGTCCTCCCCGTCACCCCGATCGACGCCGTTTCGCATCACCGCCGTCTGCTTAGGCAATATTTGCCGTTCACCGATCGCCGAAGCCGTCATCCGGGATCGCGCAACCAAGGCAGGNCTNGGCTCGCTTGTGACGGTCGATTCCGCCGGTACCGGCGATTGGCACCTCGGCCACGGCGCTGATCCGCGTTCCTTGTCGACGCTCGCCAGCCATGGCTACCAACTCGAGGGACATATTTCACGCCGTATCGATGCCGATTGGTTCGACGGCTTGGACTTGGTGCTCGCCATGGATTCAATGAACTACCAGGACCTGCTCGCTCTCGCGACGATGACGGAAAGNGAGCCAGACGTTCGCATGCTGCGGAGTTTTGATCCAGCGCTCGCGTATCTCGAAGCTCCGCATCCGGAGCTGGACNTTCCCGACCCGTACTACGGCGGACGGGACGGATTCGGCGCTGTGTTGAGCATGATCGAGGCCGCCGCGGATGGCCTCGTGCGTGAACTACCGGACCGCTTGGACCGGTAGNTCACNTCNACAGCNACGAGGGGTTATGCGGGTGGAGCTCCGTACTGGTTGTCGACTCCTGAACCCTGCTGAGCCCAGAGCACGATCATGATGATGATTCCCGCGCAAGGAATAAGCACCAGCAACTGCAGCCAGCCGCTCTTCCCGGTGTCGTGGAGACGTCGAGCGCCTGCCGCATACAGCGGAATCGCCAACGCGATGGCGAGCACAAACACCACCAGCGTGTACAGNGCCGAGTCGGTTCCCACGATCACTGCGAACAGCGTCTGAACGACCACCTGAACGATCACCACGAAAAGCCAGAACCACCAGAATTCCGACCGGCGGGCGCGACCATTGAAGTTCGCATAGTTCGAAAAACATGTTGAGATGGCTTGTCCGAAGCCCCTTGCATTCTCCTCTCGTTCGCCCTCCTCATGGGCGCTTCATCCTCTCGNTGCTGTCAACCGATATCCATCACATTCCCGATTTCTTCCACTGAAGCGACTCGATTCACTACGGTTGGACTGTGAAGGAGGCAACATGTCTGAAGTAACCCCTCCGAGTCCTCAGCCAGCAGCTCCCCAGAATGGACTGGGAACTGCTGCTCTGGTGCTCGGCATCGTTCAGTTCTTCTGCTTTCCCTTGATCGGTGGTGTTCTCGCTATCGTCTTCGGAAAGATGGGAATGGCAAAGGCCGAGCAGGGGCTCGCAACCAACGGTGGAGCCGCGAAGGCTGGCTTCATTCTCGGCATCGTCGGCTTGGCNCTGTGGGTCTTGCTNATCCTCATCACNNTGCTTGGTGGGATGTTCGGGAGCTAACGCTCTCGCTGACTANGCAACAACACGGAGGCCGGGATCCTTTGATNCCGGCCTCCGTTATGTTCGCTGTTGCGGCGACATCTGTCGCTAACTCGGCACTACNTCGATGGTCACCTGCGCCACCACATCAGGGTGAAGATCGATGGCGACCGTGTGGCTGCCGGTTGTCTTGATGGGGGCCGAGATCTGCACATTGCGCTTTTCGACCAGCGGGCCACCGGCCGCCTTGATGGCGTTCATGACGTCGGTGTTGGTCACCGAGCCAAAAAGTTTGCCGCTGTCTCCCGCCTTCGCAGGGACGTTGACCGTCAGAGCTTCGATCTCCGACTTGACTTCCTTGGCGTGATCCAGATCGCGGATTTCGCGGGCCTTGCGAGCCCGCTTGATCTGGGTGACCTGCTTCTCCCCGCCTCGGGTCCAGCCGATAGCCAGCCCACGCGGGAGCAAGTAGTTGCGTCCGTAGCCGTCCTTGACTTCGACGATGTCTCCGGCGTCGCCGAGTCCGGCAACCTCCTGGGTAAGGATCAATTTCATGTCGCGTCTCCTTACCGAGCTGTTGAGGTGTAGGGAAGAAGAGCCATTTCGCGAGCGTTCTTGACCGCCATCGCGATATCGCGCTGGCACTGGGTGCAAGTCCCAGTCACTCGCCGTGCGCGAATCTTGCCGCGATCCGAGATGAATTTGCGCAGCAAGGCGACGTCCTTGTAATCCACTCCCTTCACACCTTCCTTGCAAAAGGGGCAAGCTTTCGCCTTGACCATTCGCTGCTGCGCTTGGTGCTTGTCGCGCTTGTTGTCTCGTGCCATTGGTTTCTCCTGTTTTCTGAAGCACGTCTGTGCTGTTTAGAAAGGGGGTTCGTCGAAGTTGTCGGTTGTTCCGCCTGTGGTCCAGGGATCCTCAGCAGGTGCGGCACCACCAGAATCCGCGCCGAATCCACCGCCGCCACGCTGGACGCGGTTCACTTTCGCCGTCGCATAACGCAAGGCGGGACCCACGTCGTCAACATCGATTTCGAACGACGTTCGTTTCTCCCCTTCCCGCGTCTCGTAGTTCCGCTGCTTCAAGCGGCCGGTAACGATCACTCGTGAGCCCTTGGTCAACGACTCGGCAACGTTCTCGGCGTACTGACGCCACACGCTGCACCGAAGGTAGGTCGGATCAGTGTCTTTCCACTCGTTGGTCTGCTTGTCCATGTAGCGCGAACTAGACGCAACAGTGAAGGACGCAACGGCCGCACCACTGGGGGTGAAGCGCAACTCAGGATCGTTCGTCAG
>PBWE01000016.1 GCA_002728915.1 Micrococcales bacterium | reverse complement strand
CCCGCCCCGGGTCCAGCCGATAGCCAGTCCACGCGGGAGCAGGTAGTTGCGTCCGTAGCCGTCCTTGACTTCGACGATGTCTCCGGCGTCGCCTAGTCCGGCGACCTCTTGGGTAAGGATCAATTTCATGTCGCGTCCCCTTACCGAGCTGTTGACGTGTAGGGAAGAAGGGCCACCTCGCGAGCGTTCTTGACCGCCATCGCGATATCCCGTTGATGCTGGGTGCAGGTTCCGGTCACTCGCCGCGCACGGATCTTGCCGCGGTCCGATATGAATTTGCGCAGCAGGGTGATGTCCTTGTAGTCGATGCCCTCCACGCCTTCCTTGCAGAAGGGGCAGGCCTTGGCCTTGACCATCCGCTGTTGCGCTTGGTGCTTGTCGCGCTTGTTGTCGCGTGCCATTGGTTTCTCCTGTTTTCTGAAGTACGTCTGTGCTGTTTAGAAAGGGGGTTCGTCGAAGTTGTCGCTTGTTCCGCCTGTGGTCCATGGATCTACCGCGGGTGCGGCACCACCAGAATCTGCGCCGAATCCTCCACCGCCACGCTGGACGCGGTTGACCTTCGCCGTCGCGTAACGCAAGGCGGGGCCCACATCGTCGACATCGATCTCGAACACGGTTCGCTTTTCGCCCTCTTTGGTTTCATAGGAGCGCTGCTTCAACCGACCGGTCACGATCACTCGCAAGCCTTTGGTCAAGGACTCGGCAACGTTCTCGGCGTATTGCCGCCACACACTGCAACGCAGGAAGGTGGAATCACTGTCCTTCCACTCGTTGGTCTGCTTGTCCAGGTAGCGCGAACTAGACGCAACAGTGAAGGACGCAACGGCCGCACCACTGGGGGTGAAGCGCAACTCAGGATCGTTCGTCAGGTTTCCGACGACGGTGATGTTGATATCTCCCAGCGCCATGTCAGCCTCCTAGTGCGGCNTCGGCCTTAGCCGCGGCCTTGCTGACGACGGGGCGAGTGACCTTGGTGCGCACAATCGCCTCATTGAGATTCAACTGGCGGTCGAGTTCCGCCACCGACTCGGGCGTGGTGGTCAGATCGAGCACAACGTAGATGCCTTCGGCCTTGTGGTTGATCTCGTAGGCCATCCGGCGACGGCCCCAGATATCGACGTTGTTGACGGTGCCACCATCCCCGCGGACGACGTTGAGAAAAGCCTCCAGGCTGGGCTGGATGGTCTTCTCCTCTAGGTCGGGATCGAGAATAATCATGACCTCGTAATGACGCATGAAATGCCCACCTCCTTTGGACTGAGCGGCCCCGGATCTCTTCCGGAGCAGGAGGGCTCTGTGCGCGCCGTTGGTCTCCCAACAGCCCGCAAAGGGTAACGGTGGCTCTCTCTCCCCTACAACCCGGGTACGGGCCGTTGCCTAGAGTGCGGGTATGCGGATTGCGACGTGGAACGTCAACTCGATTGGAGCTCGCATTGAGCGGGTAGTCGAGTGGCTGGAATCCGCTCAGCCCGATGTGGTCGCACTCCAGGAGTTGAAATGCACCACCGAAGCCTTTCCTGAGATGCCGATCCAGGCGTTGGGGTATGAAGTCGCCGCGCACGGGAACGGCCGTTGGAACGGGGTGGCAATTCTTTCCCGGATAGGACTCAGCGATGTGGTCCTCGACCTCNNCGACCAGCCCCCATACGAAGACGTGATTGAAACCCGCGCGATCGGTGCCACGTGCGGTGGCGTGCGTATGTGGAGCTTGTACGTACCGAACGGACGAGAGCCCGACCACGAGCACTACGCCTACAAGCTTCGCTGGTTGACCGCACTGAAGGCGACCGCCGAGGCTGAGTTGGCGGCGAATCCTGACCTGCCGTACGCACTAACCGGTGACTTCAATGTCGCAATGCGCGATGAAGACGTGTGGGACATCTCGTTGTTCACTGATTCCACGCACGTCACCCCCGCTGAGCGTGANGCGCTCAGCGACGTTCAGTCCGTCGGTCTCGACGACGTCATGCCGCGGGCNCTTAAGGGTGAGCCGTACACCTTCTGGGATTACCGCAACGGAGCTTTCCACCGCGGTTGGGGGATGCGCATCGATCTAGTCCTCGGCAACGAACTGTTCACCAGCGCCGTGAGTGATGCCTATGTGGACCGAGAGGCCCGCAAGGGCAAGGGTTCCTCGGACCACGCGCCCGTCGTCGTGGATCTCGATCTTGCCTGATCTCCGCAAGGGCCCGAACCTGTGAGCCTGAACGTGCGCACCATCAGTGCGGAGACCCACGCACGCTGGTTGCGGTCACAAGCATCTGTTTCCTTCCTGCAACTTCCCTGCTGGGCCGATGTCAAGGTCGGATGGCGCAGGGAATCCGTCGGCTGGTTCGACGGTGATCGCCTGGTGGGTGTCGCACTGGTGTTGCACCGCAGCGTGCCCAAAATCCGCTGGCGGACGCTCGCCTACATTCCTGAGGGGCCGGTGATCGATTGGACATCGCCGGCGCACGATCCCGCCGATTGGCTGCAACCGCTCCTTTCGCACTGCGCAACAGTCGGCGCCTTTCAGGTCAAAATGGGGCCGCCGATTGCCGCCCGCTGTTGGAACGCGGCCACGGTCAAGCAGGCCTTGGCCGATGCTGACGCGAATCGCCCNGAGGACACTCACCAGCCGACGAGCCTCAGTGAAATCCCCGCCGATTGGTCCTCACCCGTGGCGCCCGCGGTGGTCGAGGCCCTGCGATCAGCGGGCGGAACGCAACTGGCCAGNTCTGGAGCGGGGTTTGCTGATGTGCAGCCGCGGTTCGTCTACTGCGTTTCTTTGCAGGATCGAACGCTGGACGATGTCTTCGCCGGCTTCAATCAACTGTGGCGTCGCAACGTGCGCAAAGCTGACAAGTCGGGGGTGGTGGTNCGTNTGGGNTCACGCGAGGACCTCGCGGACTTCCATCGCGTATACGTCGAGACGGCCGAACGCGATCACTTCACTCCTCGCGGCCAGGTGTACTTCGAGCGCATGTGGGATGCACTCAATTCGGCGACCGACGACTACCACGGCATGACACTGCACATAGCCGAACATCAAGGCCACGTCGCGGCGGCCACCATCATGATCCGTGTCGGGGATCGTGCGTGGTACTCCTACGGTGCTTCCACAACAGCCGATCGGGACATCCGCCCGTCCAACGCCCTGCAGTGGGACATGATCACTCGTGCACACGCGGCCGGTTGCTCGGTCTACGACCTTCGCGGCATCTCCGACACACTGGATCCGGCCAATNACCTCCTCGGTCTCGTCCGCTTCAAAGTGGGTAGTGGCGGGTACGCCCAGGAGTACATCGGCGAGTGGGACTTCGCGTTGCGCAAGACATGGGCGCGCGCGTACGCCGCCTACTCGGCGCGCGCCCGAACGTAGGGCAAGATCAAACCGATGACTTTCTCAGTTGCTGTGGATGGAACCCGTTGGCGGGCGCACCAGGATTCGGTCGTCGATGCCATCGTTCACGCGTCCGGGAATATTCCGGTGCCCGTCATCAAGGGAAACGGATACGGGCTCGGTGCCGGCATCTTGGCGCGTGAGGCCATGCGTGTCGGAGCGGACACCNTCGCCGTCGGCACAGTGTTCGAAGTCGACAACGTCGCAGCGGACACGCGAGGTGACATCGTCGTCCTCGAACCGTTCAATCCTGTCGACCGTGCGGCGTCGGCCGAATGGGCGCGCCTGGAAGAGCGGCTACACGCGGGTCGTGTCATTCGAACGATCGCCACCTTCGACTCGCTCAGGTTTCTCGCGCAAGGCTCGGGCTCGGTCCGCGTCATCCTCGAAGCGAACACATCCATGCACCGTTTCGGATTTCGCGAATCCGAATTGCTAGCGGCACTGGCTGACGGGGACGTTCGGGAAGCCATGGAGCGTGGACGCGTTCTGGTCGAAGGATTGGCCGTGCACATGCCGATCGATCAGCCAGCGGATGATGCACCTCCGCGTGGTGTGGGCGAGGGCAGCGCCAAAGCCCGGGAGGTTGTGCGATGGGCGGGCCTGTGGCAGAACGAAACCGAGGTGTGGGAGGGACACAACGCTCCGGTCAACACGATCTGGGTGTCCCATCTCGACGACACCGAACTCTCGGTGGTTCGCTCCAGCGTGAAGGAGTCGGTGGTCCGTCTTCGCACAGGAACTCGCCTATGGCTCGGTGATCGGGGTGCGCTCACCGCGACGGGAACAGTCCTGGCGGTTCACCCCGTCGCGTCCGGCACACACGTCGGCTATCGGCAACGAACCGGACCCAAAGGGGGAACGCTCGTCGTTGTCTCCGGCGGAACCGCGCACGGCATCGGGTTGGCTGGTCCGTCACCGGTCACATCCATCCGGCAACGCATCACCACGGCGGGGATCGGTGCGCTCGACGCAGCGGGCCGAGCGATGTCGCCTTTCTCCTGGCAGGGCAAACAGCGCTGGTTCGCGGAACCACCGCACCAGCACGTGTCGATGCTGTGGCTACCACATCCGTGTGTCATCCCTGAGGTGGGTGATCCGATGACCGCCGAGGTACGTTTCACGACCTCACGGTTCGACNTGGTTCAGGGTTTGGACGACTGACGCCCGCGAGGGTGAGTGCATCGGGCGCACCGTCGAAGGGTCCGCCACCAGGGTCGTCGGCGTCTGCGGCGATGCCGTCGCCACGCACGGGGTCGTGCGTGGGATGGATCATGTCTCGAATGACCATGGCTGCGAAGTACACGGTCGCGGCAACGTGCACGAACGTCGCGACTGCGTACAGCCCTGTCCCGAGCGCCTTCGCGTCGTCGACGTCGTAGCCGGCGAGGTGCCACCAGATGGCAACGAAATACACCACTTCTCCCGCCTGCCAGATCAAGAAATCTCGCCATCGGGGGCGAGCCATCGCGGCTAACGGAACCAGCCACAACACGTACTGCGGCGAGTAGACCTTCCCGGAGAGTACGAACGCGGCGATCACGAGGAAGGCGATCTGCGCCAGGCGCGGTCGGCGCCTCGTGGCGAGCGCGAGCACGGTGACAGCGAGGAACAGTGCGAGGAAAGTTCCGGTGGCGACGAGATTCAACGCATCGGCCGGTACCGCNGGTANTCCCAGAACGCTGGCGGCNTACCACACGGAACCGAAGTCGATGCCNCGATCAGCATTGAACGCGTAGAAGTACCACCAGCCATCCCGGTTCGCGAGCGCGAATGGCACATTGATAACGAGCCAGGTAGCCGCAGTGCTGCCNGCGAGGATCACCACCGGCCTCCACCGGCCACTGCGCAGGGCCAGGATCGCGAAGGCGCCCAGAAGAAGAACCGGGTAGAACTTCGCGGCGATCGCGAGTCCCAGAGCAACACCCGCCCACCCAGGTTTGCTGCGCGCCCACGCAAGTATCGCCAACGCCATAAGAGCAATCGGGATGAGATCCCAGTTGATCGTCGCGCCGAGAATCATCGTCGGGGCCGCAGCGACCAGGGCGGCATCCCATGGTCGATGTCGCACGGTCAACGCCGTCGCGACAACCGCGACCAGGAGAAACACCAAGAGAGCGATCACGTTGACGTTGAAGAACGCCACGATTGGCACCGACCCAGCGATGCCCGACACGAGGGTGGCAAGCAGGGTCGAGAGCCACATGAAAACACCCGTCACGACCGGGTACTCCAATGGCTGACCGCCGGGAGGTGTCTGCAGGTAGGGGATAAGTCCTTCATCGAAGCCGCGGTACCCGAACAACGCTGGAATGTCGGAGTAGCACAGGTGCTCATACCGGTCGGGGGACGCCCACAATCCGTCGATGCACGAGTAATCGAGGAAGTAACCGACGACGTAGCCGAGGGTGGCGAGCAGGATCAGTACGCGAAGAACGCTCCATGGCGGCGCTACTCGTGCGACGCGCTCACCGAGGGGACCGCCGATNATTGGAGCGCTCGCCGCGACAACCGGGTCGCTTCGNGTNGGCCGTGCTCGAGATTCGTGCGATGACGGCACGCTCACTGGGTGTGCCTCCCGCGGGTGATTACTCGGACTTCTTCTTGTTCTTCTTGCCCGACGTACGAGCATTCTCTTGTGCGCCGAATTCCGCCGATGCAGTGACCGTGCCGTCTTGGTCNGCGGGTTGCTCTGCCGGAGCCGGGTCTGCTGGTTCTCCACCCGGATCACCTTGGTTGGGATCACCCGAGTTTGACTCTCCTTGANCCGGGCCCAACTGCTCCGGGTCTTCCGGATTTGCCTCCTCGAGTCCGGGGTCAGGACCGAAGTCTTCGATCACCTCCGGGGTNGGACATCCCAGCGGCACTTCTTCCATGTCCGGAGGCAGGATCTCCGGGCAGTCCATTCCCTTCAGGGAACCCTTCGGCGGGTCCGGGAACTCCGCGATATCGGTCTTCTTCAACGCACCCTTCATGAAACCGGTCCAGATGGCGGCGGGGAAACTGCCCCCGGTCACGGTCTCGCGCCCGCCCGTCCCCGNGAGCGACATCGGAATTCCCTTCTTGTTTTCCTTCGTCAAGAAGACGGCCGTTGCCAATTGCGGTGTGAAACCGACGAACCAGGCGCTCTTGTTCATGTCCGTGGTTCCGGTCTTCCCCGCTGCGGGCCGACCCAGGTCACGGGCTGCGGCGCCGGTGCCACGGGAGACGACATCGGTCAGTGCGTACGTGACGGTGTCCGCNACGCCTTTCGAGAAGACTCTCTTCGTCGANGGTTCGTGCTTATACAGAACCTCGCCGTTGTTATCGATGATTCTGCGGACGAACGTGGTCTTGGCTCGTTCCCCACGGGCCGCGAAGGTCGCGTACGCGTTCGCCATGTCCACCGCCGACGGTGATGCCGTGCCGAGGACGAAAGTCAGGTCCAGATTCTTCAAGTTCATACCCGGGGTTCGCTTGGGAATCCCCGCGCGCACGGCTGCGTCCGCGACCCGATCGACTCCCACCGCATCTTCCATGGCGACGTACGCAGTGTTCACCGATTCGCGGGTGGCTTCGAGGAGTGTGATTTCGCCGTACGACTCGTCGTTGTAATTGGTGAGTTCGTATCCCTTGATCTTGGCCGGGGAGTCGCCTTGCCAGTAGCTCTTGAGTGGAACTTCGCTCTCTAACGCTGCGGCGAGTGCGAAAGGCTTGAAGGTCGACCCNGCTTGTGCGAATTGTCGCGTCGCGTTATTGATCTGATCGTAGATGAAGTCCTTGCCGCCATACATCGCCACNACTTCGCCGGTTCCTGGTCGGACGGAAGCGAGTCCGATACGCACCCCTTTGGTTTTGGATTCCGGGCCAAACTTGCGGACGGCCCGTTCAGTTGAACGTTGGGCCTTGCGGTTGAAGGTGGAGACCACGGTGAGTCCGCCACGCTGGATTTGTGCCTCATCGACACCCAGTGCGAGAAGCTCCTGGTGGACAGCGTTCAACAAGTGCCCGGTTTGACCGCCGAGTCGATTGCCTGCTTGCCGCTGTGCTATCTCTGGGAACTGGGTGCTGTGATATTCGGTTTCAGTAATCCACCCTTGGCCGAGCATCCCGTCGAGGACGTACTGCCACCGACCACGAAGTGTCGACATGTTTTCTTCGGGGTTGAGTCGTCCGGGATTGTTCATTATTGCGGCCAGAACCGCGCCCTCGCTCAACGTCACGTTCTGAATCGGCTTGTTGAAGTAGGCCATGGCAGCCGCTTCGATTCCGTAGGCATCCCGGCCGAAGAAGGCGATGTTCAAGTAGTCCTCAAGGATCTGCTCCTTGGAGACCAAGGTTTCGAGTTTGAAGGCAAGCAGTGCTTCCTTGATCTTTCTTTTCCACGTCCGTTCCTGGGTCAAGAACGCGTTCTTCGCATACTGCTGCGTGACAGTCGACCCACCTTGCATCCATGGACCGGAATCAAAGACGTTGTTCACTGCTGCACGCGCGATGCTGATGGGTGAGATTCCCCCGTGGTCGTAGAACCCACGGTCCTCCGCCGCCAGCACTGCTTCTTGGACGTGCAGGGGGATCTGCTCGAGGTCGCTTGCGCGTCGGTTGGCGTCACTCAGCCGTCCAATCTCGTGCTTGCCGCCCGCGTAATAGACCACGGTCGCTTCGGTTGTGGCGAGGTCGTTAGGGGTCGGCACCTCGGTGCGCGCGAGAACGACACTGAACGCCACGACAGCCGCGGTGGTCGTCAGCGCGAAGAACGCGAGAACTCCCCACAAGAAGACCTTCAGCGGAGAGCGACGCGGCCGTGGAGGACGACCGCCGGACCCTGATGAACGACGACCGTTCGGTGGGCGACCGCGTCCGCCGTTGCCTGCACCACCTTGGGAACCACCAGACCGACGGCCACCGCGTGATCGTGGCGGTGCGCCACCGGACTCGTGCGTGCGGAATCGACGACCCGGGGTACTCGGATTCTTGGGAGGGACCGACCGCGGATCAGTGGATCGGCGTTGCCCGCCGGAACTCGAACGCGAACTGGAACGCGACGCCGAGCGAGGTCGACTCGAGGAGCGAGCTCGGGTGCCTCGCTGCGTCGGTCTCCTGTTGGTCATGTCCTCACCAGGTCGGGGAAGGGAACCTGCTCCTGCGCGCGCCTGAATCCTTGGGGCCACAGGGAGNGGTGTGACTCCTGGGATTCAGTAGAACAAGTGCACCAGAAATCCCCCCTGGACCGGTGGCGGCACGCCGTCAATGCGGCAGGAGGGGACTAATCGAGTTCTCTGAGGTCGGCAGGCGTGGAAAGTGCCCGGCGAACCGTGCCATCTCCTATCCGATATGTCCGTAATAGGTAGTTCCAGTGGCAGTCAGGGCACACCTCAACGACATACACACCGATCTCCCCGAATCGATGAGCCAGGGACGGCAAATTCTCGGTTTCCCGGATCCGACCCGAGTAGGGCCCCAACTCGTCGCCATACACGTAGTTCAAGGTCACCAGATTCACCGAATGACACGCCGGACAGTCCTCATCGGTCGCTTCACCGTGGAACGTGGCCGCCTTGACGAGGTACGGATCGGCATCACAAAAGTCACTACTGAGGACGCCCCCGCGGTGGAACCGTCGAATATCCGATCGTCGTTGCAGTGCGTAGTCGATGACCGCTCTCGGTGCTTGTGGGTCCGCGACCGGCTCGGGCGGAGGCAAGGGTTCGCGGCGTCTCTTTTTGCCCGACGCGGACGTCCTCGAGGCCGACTCGCCGCGCACGAGTGAGCCACGCACCGACGTCGTGCGCCCACTACCGCCACGTGGAACAGCCATCAAATGAGTCTACGGGACCCGTAGCCTTTCGCCATGGCTGTTCAGGACTCCTCGAACCCTGGACACGGCGCCCTTCGGTCTGTTCTTGCGAGCCACAATTTCCGCCGCCTCTACAGCATCCGACTCGCCGGTCAGTTCGGTGACGGACTGCTGCAATCCGCGCTCGCGACGTTCGTGTTGTTCTCTCCCGAGCGTGAACCAGATGCCGTGCGCGTCGCCGCAGCGTTCGCCATCTTGCTGCTGCCGTACTCCTTCATCGGTCCCTTCGCCGGGGTGTTGCTCGACCGCTGGCAGCGGCGCAACGTCCTCGTGAGAGCAAACCTACTGAAGTCGCTCTTCACCGTGCCGATCATCGTGGTTGTTGGCGCGGGTCAGGCGGACTTCGTCCTTGGACTTTTCGTGCTGATCGTGCTCGGCGTCAGTCGGTTCATCCTTGCTGGCTTATCGGCCTCGATGCCGCATGTGGTCAACGGTCGTGAACTCATCACGGGAAACGCTCTGGCTCCCACCTCCGGAACCATCGCCGTGGGGGTCGGGGGGATCATCGGTGTCGGGATTCGAGCCTTGGCTGACGGCGGCGATACCGGAAGTCAGGTTGTTCTTGTCGCCGCGATTGTTTCCTTCGTGGTCGCGAGTTTCCTCGCTACCCGGCTCGCCGCCCACGCACTCGGACCCGACCATGGGGCACCGGTCGATACGTTCGCCAGCGTCGCTCGTGGACTCGTCCTCGGTGCGCGGACACTGTGGGACAAGGTTCCGGCACGCAACATCATGGTCACGATCATCGTGAACCGGTTCGTTTTCGGAGTCCTCACCGCCGGCGCTCTGCTGTTGGTTCGCGGGAGCCTGCACCCACCCACGGACGTCGACGCAGCGCTGAGTGACTTCGTCCTCGCCACGGCCGGCGCGGCCGTCGGAGCGTTCTTCGGNGCAGTCGTGACACCCACCATGACGCGACGGATCGGTATNGGTCCCTGGGTGGGCATCGTCATNGTGCAGGGGGGTGTGGTCGGTTTCGGACTGCTCACCGCCACGGCCATCAACCCGCAGCTGGTGACGCTGGTCGCAGGGGCCGCCTCCATAGGCTTGGCTGGACAGTCAGTCAAAGTGTGCGCGGACACCGTGCTGCAGCACTCCATCCCCGACGATCGATTGGGGCGGGTTTTCGCGCTGTTCGACATGATCGTCAACATTGCCCTGGTTACTGGGATCACGGTGACCGCTTTCGCCTCGCCTATTTCCGGACAATTCACCGGTGGCTACCTGATCTGCGGCGCTCTTCTGGTCCTCGCAGCGTGGTGGTATCGACGATCTACTCGGAGTCCTGCACAGCGCTCCTGAAACCGGCCTATGCTCGGGCGCATGTCGAACGGAGCCTCGGCGACCTACGCCCAAAGCCCGGTCACCCGCAAGAAGTGGCGGGCCCGCTCGTACGTCTCCCTCGTGTTGTTCATCGTCGCGACTCTTCTGACACCCATTGCCGTCATCGGTCACTGGGGTCATGAAACCATCGCGAACCCCGAGCAGTACATCAACACCGTCGGTCCTCTCGCGGAGAATCCAGAGATCCAGCAAGCAGTGGCGGACACGGTCAGCGACGCGATCATCGAGAAGGTCGACACGAGTCAGGTCGCCAGCGGGCTCGTCGGTGTGATCATTCCCAATGAAGCCCTGTCGAATCTGCTTTCCGGTCCGATCAAAGCCGGCATCGACGGTCTCATCCGCGGCGCAGTGGACAAGTTCGTCACCTCCGACGCCTTCCAAGAAGCGTGGATACGTATCAACGAGCTTGCGCAGAAGGGCTTCATCGCAGCACTCACCGGAGATCCGACCGGCCCGGTGCAATTCGAGGGTGACGAGTTGGTCCTCAACATCTCCTCCCTCTTGCAAGAAGTGCAAACCGCCCTCGTGGACGACGGGATCAACATCGCCGGACTCGTCACGATCCCGGACTCGGACGCACAGGTCGTCCTCCTTGACTCCCCCGAACTGGCTCAAGCGCGGGCGATCTACTCCCTCACCTCGCCGTTCCTCGCCGTGATCTTGCTGATCACCGCCGCCCTGTTCATGGTGTCGGTGCTCCTGGCGACCCGCCGGGCACGCACCACCGTCGTCGTCGGCGTCACCGTCGTCACCTGGTCGCTCACCCTCCAATATCTCCTGGCCAGAGCTGAAGAAGGTTTCGTCAATTCCTTCGCCGGGTCGCTCTTCGAAAATGCTGCCGCGGCCTTCTATAACCAACTTCTGACGTACTTGCTTCTCGCCGTTCAAGGATTGCTCCTGCTCGGAGCGGTCGTCATCGTGCTGGGTTGGTTCTGCGGCTCNACGNGCTTNGCNTCCACNGTNCGNGGNNCNATNGATAANGGGCTCGTGNANATNGGTCAACGNCTCCCGGCTGCCCTGGCNGTGATCGGNCGTCCGCTGCGTGAATACGCACCCTTCGTGCGNTGGGGTCTGCTGGTGATNTGGCTCGTCACCGTCTTCGCANTNGGGTCGGTCACCCTCGANAAGACGCTCGGTTGGACCGCCCTGCTCCTCGGNGTNTTGACCATCGCGCAGATCNTNATGCACGCACCGGACGACGCCGCGCCCGATCACCGGCCCAGCGACGCACTGCCGTCGAGCACGNCATAGGTCANCCGCTCTCGCGGGCCGCCCACCACGCCTGCAGCGCCTCAANNGCCTGCTCTTCATCCAACGGGCCTCGGTCCAGGCGAAGCCCNAGTAGGAAGTTGTAGGCCTCACCGACCACGGGTCCGGGAGGAATGCCCAGTACTTCCATGATCTTGGTGCCATCGAGGTCTGGCCTCATGGCTGCGAGTTCTTCTTCTTCAGACAAGCGNTCGATGCGTTGTTCCAGATCGTTGTAGGAACTCTGCAACGCCTGCGCACGCCTGCGATTGCGTGTCGTGCAGTCCGCACGTGTCAGTTTGTGGAGACGGACCAGTTGATCACCGGCNTCACGGACGTACCGTCGAACCGCCGAATCGGTCCATTCGCCTGTTCCGTACCCGTGAAACCGCAGATGCAACTCGACGAGTTTGGCAACGTCATCGGTGAGGTCGTTGGGGTACCTCAACTCCCGCATCCGCTTCTTGGTCATCCTCGCACCCACGACCTCGTGGTGGTGAAAGCTGACCCGTCCTCCTGCTTCGAACTTGCGCGTCTTGGGTTTACCNATGTCGTGCAGCAGTGCTGCAAGGCGCAGCGTCAGATCGGGTTCACACGTTGGTTCGTGGACAGATTCGAGGGTGATCGCCTGCTCGAGAACCGTCAGTGAATGCTCGTAGACGTCCTTGTGGTGATGGTGTTCGTCCGGTTCGAGGCGCAGAAGGGGAAGTTCTGGGAGAACGATGTCCGCGATGCCGGTGTCCACTAGGAGNGTCAATCCGACTCGTGGGTGATCGCTCATCACGATCTTCGAGAACTCCTCGCGAATCCGCTCGGCTGAGACGATCGATATCCGCTCGGCCTGTGCCGACATCGCGTCGACAACGTCGGTATCGACGATTGCGTCCAATTGCGACGCGAAGCGCGCCGCACGCATCATCCGCAAAGGATCGTCGTCGAANGAGGACTGCGCGGTTCCCGGAGTTCGAATGCGCTTCGCCGCCAGGTCCGCAATCCCGTCGAACAAATCGACGAACTCCATGGACGGCAACGTCACAGCCATCGCGTTCATCGTGAAGTCGCGGCGGGCGAGGTCGTCGGCGAGGTTGTCGCCGAACGCGACCTCGGGTTTGCGCGATGGAGCGTCGTAGGACTCGGAGCGGTATGTGGTGATCTCCACCTCGCGGCCATCGATGTGCGCACCCACGGTTCCGAATCGGATCCCTACATCCCAGACGGCTTCCGCCCAACCGCCCAACAACTCCACGATCTGCTCGGGTTGCGCATTCGTGGTGAAGTCAAGGTCGGTATCAGAGCCCAACCGCCCCAACAGCGCATCACGCACCGGGCCCCCGACGAGGGCGATCTCCCATCCGGCATCCGCGAAGCGTTCTCCGACCCGTCGCAGTGGCCTGTCGATAGGGGCCAGCGACGCGACCGCCTGTTCCTGGAGCACCTGCAGCGGCCCACCACCGGGGGTTGGCGATCGAGGGGTATCTCCGGACACGACGCATAAGGCTAGCCCCGTCTGCGGTTTATCCTCACCTTGTGGCCCTACCGATCGTCGAGGAGACCTCCGCAGGGGGGCTGGTTCTCGATGGTGATCGTCGGGCCGCCCTCATCGGGCGCCGAAACGCTCGGGGTGTCGTGCTGTGGTCCCTGCCGAAGGGGCATATCGAGGAAGGGGAGTCCGCCGAAGTCGCGGCCATCCGTGAGGTAGGCGAAGAGACGGGCATCGTGGGCCGGGTGGTGGCACCCCTCGGTGTCATCGACTTCACCTTCACAGCGTCCGAGTACCGGATCCACAAGACCGTTCANCACTTCCTGATGTTCGCCGAGGGTGGCGAACTCACCGACGACGATGCCGAGATCGACGAGGTCGCCTGGGTCCCGTTCGCTGAACTCCATGATCGCCTTTCCTACGCTGATGAGCGAGAACTTCTCTCCCGCGTGCCCGAACTGTTGGCCAGCGCGAGTTAGGTGACGCAGGTGTCGCCGCGATCAACGCGACCTCGAGGGATGCACGTCACCCTCGCGGCGGTCATTGCCGTGACCTCATTGCTCGGGGGAATCGGTGTCACTGCTACGACGTTCGCGCCCCNTGCCCACGCCGATGCTGTGGGGCCGGTGACTGTCGTCATCGACCGGTTGACTCCTGTGGTTCCCCGGCCTGACGGCCGCCTTCGCGTCGANGGTCGGGTGGTGAACACGACATCCAACGCGATGGACGACGTGGTGATTCGGCTTCGCCTGTCATCCGAGCCGGTGACGCGGCGAACGCAGATCACCCGCGTCCGCCAGTCGCCGCTCGATACCGAAAACCAAGAACCGACGCCGGAGCAACTGGATCAACGCACCGCGCCCGACTCATGGCCGGAACCGGCGGACGCCATCGTGGACGAGACGCAGATCGATATCGACGAGGCTATTTCCCCCCGAGGTCAGGCGGCATTCGCAATCCGTATTCCCCTGCAGGACTTACCTCTCGCGGAACCTGGGGTGTATGTACTCGCCATCGAAGTGCTCGGGTCTCGCCGCGGTGCAACCGGCGAAACGGCGGACGAACGTCAAGGCATGTTGCGAACGTTTCTTCCATGGTTCCCTGAGCCAGTAACTCCCCTTCAAATGGTGTGGCTATGGCCATTGGCCGACTGGCCCGCCCAAAACGCCGACGGTGTTTTCCTCGATAGCCAAACCCCGGACGCCATCGCACCCGGCGGCCGACTCNCCTCACTCGTGGAAACCGGGGCACGCCAACCTCGGTCGGTCAACTGGATCGCTGACCCCGCTCTCCTGCAGTCCGTGCAAGACATGTCCGACGGCTACCAAATTCTTCGCGGCGGACAGGTAGTCGTCGGTGACCGCAGTGACGAGGCGACCGCGTGGCTTTCCTCGCTCACGGACGCACTAAATGACGCCCGTCCACCGGCCACGACATCTCCGGTGCTGCGTGTGCTGCCATACGCAGACATCGACGCCTCTGCAGTCAACCGTGCCGGCATGCCCACCGACGTCGTGCGGGCCGTCACTTCCTCCGCACCCCTGTCGTCCGTGACGCTCGATCAACAGGTAATCGGTGGCACGTATTGGGCACCCTTCGGACGGATCGACCCCGAAACCGCCGACCTTGTCGCCTCCGCCGGTGTGCGCACCATCATTTTGTCCGGCAGGGCGATTCCCGCCCGGGATGCCTACGCCGGCGCCAACACTGGCCGCGCAGTGCTCAGCACCTCCGTGGGGGCTGTGCAGGCCGTGCTACGCGAACCTCGCATGTCGGCCCTTCTCACCGAGCCCCAACGAAATCGATCTGACGCCATCGAGATTCGCCAAGCGTTTCTCGCTGAATCCGGGGTGCTCGCCGGCACCATTCCCGAGGACGCGGCTTCACGGGCCGTCGTCGTCGGGCCGGACNATATTCGCTGGGATCCCTCGGGAACCGTGGTCAACGCACTGCTCAAGGCGACCGTGACAGCGCCCTGGATGAAGCCGTTGACGCTCACCGATCTCCTGGACGAGCCGGTCAACCCCCTGCGCCGTGATCGCAAGGTCTACGGCAAGCAGGCACAGGCAGCCGAGTTGCCCGACGCCTACATGCAGGACGTTCGTCGCACGAGCGACGAACTCGCCGCCTTCACGAGCGTGCTCAATAACCCCATTGGTATTTCCGACACCTACGCTGCCGCGCTGTTGCGTGCCGAGTCAGCTGCATGGCGCTCAGAACCCACCGTTGGAGCCTCTCTACTGAAAAATATCTCGATCCGGCTGAGCGAGCAGGTGGCGCAGATTGGTGTCCTATCGGAAGGAACCGTGACGTTCTCCGGCGACAGCGGTCGCGTTCCGATCACCATCGAGAACTCACTCGACCGCACCGTCANCGTCGGAGTGCAGTTGCGGGCATCACCAGCAATCCGGCTTGANTCCGAACCACTGCAGGGAATTCAGGTGGAGCCAGGCAAGAAGGTGAGCGTCGATATTGAGGCGCGGGTTGTCGGCGGCAACACACTCCCGGTTCGCGTGCAACTACTCACCCCCGACGGCACCGCTTTCGGTGAGGGCGCACGGATCGACGTCGCGAGCACCGCCTACGCCCGAGCAGCCGCATGGGTGGTCATCGTNGCGTTCATCGCGATCGTGATCTTCGTCGTGATCGGAGTGGCACGTCGGATCCGGCTCGCCAGCACGAGNGGATCATCCAATTCCGGCGACTCTGACGATCCGAGTGATCCGGATAACTCCAACAACCCGAACGACCCGAACGACCCGAACAGATCAACGACCAACACGAGCGACCCATCCACGCCGCCCACAGGTGAACGATGAGTAGGACACGGGCGCTGCTCGGACCGAGCACTGTGATGGCCACTGGGACGGTGGTCTCACGAATCACGGGTATTGCGCGAGACATCGCCCTCGCCGCCGCTCTCGGCTTCTACCTCGTCTCCGACGCGTACTCGCTCGGAAACTCCCTGCCGACCATCATCTACATCCTGGTGGTCGGCGGCGCCCTGAATGCCGTGTTCATTCCGCAGTTGGTTCGACGTATGGAGAAGGACGACGACGGAGGTAACGCCTACGCCGACCGTCTCATCACACTGACCGGGTCGGTCCTGCTCGGCCTATCCATTCTCGCTGTCGTCGCTGCGCCATGGATCGTCGATCTCTACACGCCCGCGGATTACCCGCAGAGCCAGTACGACCTCGCCGTCGCTTTCGCGCGTCTGTGTCTTCCGCAGATCTTCTTCTACGGGGCCTACACAATGTTGAGTCAGGTCCTTAACGCTCGCGGCACCTTCGGGGCGCCGATGTTCGCNCCGATAGCGAACAACGTCGTCGCCATCACGACCTTCGTGTTGTTCATCATCNTCGCGGGCACGTCGGCAGCTGCGGATGGAGCATTGACCACCGGTCAAGTGTTGCTTCTGGGGATCGGCACGACGGCCGGCGTGGTTGTGCAGGCAGCGATCCTGGTCCCCGTCCTCGGTCGGGCGGGTTACCGATGGCGGCCGCGCTTCGACTGGAAGGGGCAAGGACTCGGTAAGGCAGCCAAGCTGGCGGGTTGGACGGTCGGTTTGGTTCTCGTCAATCAGATCACCTACATCGTCATCACCCGCCTTGCAGCGCAAGCGAACGTCGATGCNGCAGCCTCCGGCGCGACAGCAGCCGGCATTACGACGTATCAGAAGGCGCACCTAGTCTTCATGCTCCCGCACAGCGTGATCACGATCTCGATCGTGACCGCCTTGCTACCCGCTTTGAGTCGATTGGCCCACGAAGGCAAACTCAAGGAGGTCGGGGAGGATGTCGCGGGCGCCATGCGCCTGGTCGCCGCGTTGGTTGTTCCGATTGCAGCCCTGCTGTTCGTTCTCGGCTCCGATGTCTCCGTTCTTTTGTTCGGCTACGGAGCAGCCACTACCGACCAAGCGGCGGTGATGGGTGATGTTGTCTCGATATTCATGATCGGACTTGTGCCGTTCACGTTGTTCTACGTTCTCCTACGCGGCTTCTACGCCATGGAAGACACCCGAACACCGTTCGTGGTCACCGTCATCTTCTCCGTCATTATGTTGGCCCTCGTCCTATGGCTCTTCGCTTTCCTGACGGACCTCGGCGTCACCTCCGCTGGCGGTCCGCAGATCGCCGGCATCGCTCTTGGATACGTCCTGGCCTACTGGTGCGGCTTCGTCGTGCTGTGGTGGTGGCTCGCGCATCGCCTCGGATCACTGCAGTCCGGTGCGACAGTGTGGGTTNTGCTTCGCCTGCTCATCGCGGGANGTGTCGCNGTCCTCGTAGCTGGCCTGACCCGCACCGCCACCCTGGATCTGCTGATCAGTGACGGTCTGAACACGCAACTAACGTCGCTTGTGCTCATCATGGCCGCGGTCATCGTCGGGGTTCCGACCTTCTTCTTCGCCGCGTGGCTTCTGCGCGTCCGCGAGGTATCTGCCGCCGTCGCCATGGTGAAATCACGTGTGGTGCGCCGATGAACGACACAAAGAACGCAGGCAACGGTGGCGGCGAGCGTCGCATCGACCGTTACGTCCTCCACGAGCGCACCAGCCTGCATTCCCCCACGGAGCAGTTCGACGGCTATCGACAATTCCCGACCGAGTTGTGGCGCGGTCACGATGATGTTCTCGACCGTGCTGTGTCTATCCGGCTGATCCGAAAGGACGACTCTCGACTCAACCGGGTGCTGGGTGCCGCGCGCGCGGCGGCCCTCGTCGACGATCGCCGTTTGTTGCGGATCCTCGATGTCATGGATGTTCCCGGCGGCGACGGGGAACCGGCCCGCACCGCCATCGTCAGTGAATGGGCTCACGGCCAGCACCTCGCGGACAGGCTCTCTGGCGGCGGGCTCTTCGATCCCACGGTGGCCGTGCAGACCATCGCCGAAGTTGCCCGAACCCTCGCCAACTGCGCTCGACACGACATCGGTCACGGGCGACTTCGACCCACCGCGCTGCTGTGGACAGAGGCCGGCGAGATTCGGCTTCGCGGGTTAGCGGTGGATGCTGCTCTCTTCGGTCCGATTGATTCGGCTGCCCCCGACGCCGATGTCGACGGTCTTGGTTGTCTTGTGTATGCGATGACCACGGGTCGTTGGCCCGCCCTCGGTATCGATTCCTCACTGGTGCACATTCCGCTCGCTCCCGCTGCTGGTCGCACCGTCCCGATGCCGTCCCGGGTGCGGGCGGGGATGCCGTCCGAGATCGATGATCTGGTCACCCGCTCTGTCCGCCAGGTGGCTCGCCCTCGCGGCTCGATGCCGATCACGTCGGTCAACGCCTTCACCTCCCTCGCCGGGTCGGCCGAGGATTACCTGTCACCGGTCCCCGGGGCTTCGTCGTCCAGCGTTGGTGGTCGTCTGCGCACCGCCGCCACTGCTGCCACGACCGCCATCACCACAACCCCTACCAAATCCACGGAGCACGATTCCGATCTTCCACAACGACGCGTCGGATTCCTGCNTTTAACGGGCCGTCTGATCGCGGTTGCTTTCGCCGTCGCCTTAACGGCCGGCATCGCATGGTTCGGGTGGCAGCAGGTTGTCGGGGAGCCGGTGGTGGAGGAACAGGATGTCGCTGTCGGCGGATCCATTCTCGAGACCGGTGCTGTTCCCTTCGTAGAGGAATTTGACTCCGGACTCACCGCGGTACTTCCGATNGAGGATGTCCGCTCGTACGACCCGCTCGGTGACGACAACGACGACGGACAACCCGACGGCGTGGACGGAAAGGAGCGCGACAAGCGCGCCGAGTTAGCAGCCGACGCCGATGGGACAACCTCATGGTTGACACGCAAATACGACTTGCCCACCGTCGGGGACAAGGGTGGCGTTGGGTTGATCGTCGATCTCGGGAACCCCAAACAGTTATCAACGATTGATCTGGACCTCGTCGGATTTGGAACTGACATTGATATTCGTGTGGCGGATCAGATCCTGGATGACCCGGACCTGTGGACCGACTTCGCGTCAGTCAACGACGCTGGTCCCGAGATCACCCTGCGCTCGCCGCGATCGGTGACGGGTCAATACGTTCTCATTTGGTTCACCGATCTGCCNGTGATCCCGGAATCGACGACGGGCGACTCCCCTCGCTACCAGGGGGGGATCCGTCAGGTGTCCATCACCGGTCTCGACCCACAGGAGATCGTCGACGGTCAGTAGGCTCGNAGCCGTGTCGAACGAGTCTGTGCCGCCAGCGACGGCAGCGACGACACCGTTGGAGAACCCACCCACGGATAAGGAACTGCTCAACGCCCATATCGAGGGGGATTCGGGTGCCTTCGGAACACTGATCGCACGCCACCGTGATCGACTCTGGGCGGTGGCTCTTCGCACGACCGGCGACCCCGACGAAGCCGCGGACGCCCTTCAAGACGCCCTGATGTCCGCCTTCCGTCGCGCCAACCAGTTTCGCGGTGAATCGGCGGTCACTACCTGGCTGCACCGAATCGTGGTGAACGCCAGCCTGGATCGGCTGCGACGGCGTTCCATCCGCAGCAGTGTTCCGCTGCCCGACGACGACGCCCTGGGTAAGGCAGCAACAACTGCGGCCCCGGTCGGGCGTGGCGGCGTACCGCGCGACCCGATCGCCACCCGCGAGACCCAACTCATCATCGCCCGGGCACTGGCCGAGTTGCCCGANTCCCAACGAGAGGCAATCGTTCTGGTGGACGTCGAGGGGTACTCGGTCGAGGAAGCAGCCGCCCTCCTGGATTGTCCGCCCGGGACGATCAAGAGCAGGTGTTCTCGCGGCCGAGCTCGTCTGGCGGAGTCCCTTGGATTCCTGCGGGATTCGACGGATCCGGACGNCAAAGCCGAGCCGGTGGAACGGAACCACCACCCTCCGCCGTCCGTCGGACGTGGTGGAGGGGGTTCGAACCCGGACACCGGCAGCAGGGCAATCGAGGATTCGACGGGAGGTGATGGCGGTGGCGGACACTAACGATCGCGACGCCGCGGGCAGCCCCGAAGANGGAATTCGCCCCGCCGGAAACGACCCTGCCTTCGACCCGGACATCCAAGACGCGGTCCGCGACACCCTCCGCGACTGGTCTGCTTCGGTGGATGTGGAGCCATTCGAACCTGTGCCCGCCCACGTGTGGGAGCGCATCACCNCGGTGCTCGATGCTGAGGATCCAACCTGGGCTCAGACTGAGGGGTACGTCAGCGACGTCAGCAGCGCCGGGCGTCGGCGCCTGCCGAGGAGCCGCTGGACGACACCCCTCATCGCAGCGAGTGTCGTTGCCCTCGGTGTCGCCGTGGGTGCGAGTGTGTGGGGACCGTTCGGCGAGCCTTCTGGAGACGGGGTCACGGCAACCGTCGCGAGTCAGACGATCGACGAGTCAGCCGTCGCGGAGGAAGACCCAGCTGCGTCGGACGTGTCAGCGGAAGCGCCCGAACTCGCCGAGTCAGTTGAAGCGGAGAGTTTGGCTCGAGCGGATTCGGTATCCGTACCTACACCGCAGGTAGTGCAGGCCGGCTTCATCCCCCCCGCCAAGAAGGTCATGGATCTCGGTGAAGACATTTCGTCCGCGCAGATCACCGACACAGTGGACGAGATTTTGACCGGNGTCGGGATCACCGAACCGGCCGACGTGCTCGAGATGCCGGAAGAGACGTGGGATGCAGCAACGGACGGCATGACGTCGGATCCGAAGGTTCTCCGTGATTGCGTGACAAAGGTGACCGCGGTCGAAACGTCCCAAGCGCTGCTCGTGCTTCGGGCGTCGGTGAACGGCATTGATGCCGGATTACTCGTCGTTCCGGAGTTCATGGTCGACATGAACAAGATGTTGTCCATGAACGCAGACCAGATGCGCAGCATGGGTCCTGATATGGGTGTCACCACAATCTATGTCGTCGAGCCGACGTGCGGTATGCGCGAACGCAGCCACAACCCGACGCTGTTCAAGGCCGCTTTCACCTTGACGCCGTAAACGGACACGGTGGCTTCACAACGCAGNTTGTGAGACATCGGACGTCAAACGCGTCTGCCGGGGGTATACCCCCCACGGTATTTTGCTCACGGTATTCTTGACCCGTCACTNAGTAGTCACGTTATGGAGTCAACCGCTGTGNNCGATGTTCGAAATCTCATCATTGTCGGATCCGGTCCTGCCGGCTATACCGCCGCGGTGTACGCCGCCCGGGCCCAATTGAACCCGTTGGTCTTCGAAGGATCGGTCACCGCCGGTGGTGCATTGATGAACACCACGGACGTNGAGAACTATCCCGGGTTCGCAGACGGGATCATGGGTCCGCAGTTAATGGAGGAAATGCGTAAGCAGGCCGAACGTTTCGGTGCTGAACTCGTCACCGACGATGTCACCTCGGTAGATCTGAACGGGNACATCAAGACGGTGACCGACGGTTCGGGGAACACCCACTCCGCCCACGCAGTGGTCCTCGCGATGGGTTCGGGGTACCGGGAGCTTGGTCTGGAGAACGAGAAGCGTCTGTCGGGGCACGGGGTTTCCTGGTGCGCGACCTGCGACGGCTTCTTCTTCCGGCAACAAGATATTGCTGTCGTCGGTGGTGGAGACACGGCTGCGGAGGAAGCAACCTTTCTCACCCGTTTCGCGGACAAGGTTTACCTCATCCACCGGCGCGATGAGTTGCGTGCCAGCAAGGTGATGGCCGAGCGTGTCCTGACCAACGAAAAAATCGAGCCTGTGTGGAATTCCCAGGTAGTGGATGTGCTCGGTGATGACAAAGTCAACGGCATCGTGATTGAAGACACCATCACCGGTGACACCCGGGAACTCCCCGTCACCGGTTTGTTCATCGCCATTGGCCACGATCCCCGCTCCGAGTTGATCTCTGGTCAGATCGACCTGGACGACGAGGGTTACGTCCTCGTCGATGCGCCGAGCACCCGCACCAACGTGCCCGGGGTTTTCGCCTGCGGCGACCTGGTGGACCACACCTACCGTCAAGCGATCACGGCGGCGGGCACGGGTTGCTCGGCGGCCCTAGACGCCGAGCGGTTCCTGGCGGACCAATAGATCTGCCGCCGCCCGGTTCCTGGCCGTACGTGGGAAGCGGCCCGGCGTAGGCTGATCCCACTGTCGGATGACCGAACTGCTGAATCACCACTCGATACAAGCGAACACACAAGGAGTAGCCATGGGAGCACCAAAGATCGTCAGCGATGCCTCGTTCTCCGACGATGTCCTGATGAGTGAGAAGCCTGTCGTCGTCGACTTCTGGGCGGAATGGTGCGGCCCATGCAAGATGGTCGCCCCCATTCTGGAAGAAATCGCGTCAGAGAATGACAGCATCGTTATCGCGAAATTGAACGTGGACGAAAACCCGCAGACGGCTGCTGACTATGGCATCACATCGATTCCAACGATGAACATCTATTCCGGTGGTCAGGTCGTGAAGACCATCATCGGTGCGAAGCCGAAGGCTGCNCTGCTCGCGGACCTCGCCGAGTACTTGTAGGACCGTGCTCCGCCTTGGTTCGTCCGGGGCGGCCGTCGCGGAGGTGCGCGCACGGCTCGCGCACCTCGGACTGTGTGATGACATCGCCCCTGGTTCGGATCTCACCGACACCCCGTTCGATGAAGCACTCGACCGCGCGGTGCGGACGTTCCAGCAAGAACGTGGCATAACCGTCGACGGCATCGTCGGGCCAGACACTTTTCGCCGACTCGATGAGGCGCGCTGGCAACTCGGTGATCGGGTGCTCTCCTACGTTCCGGGNCACATGATGGTCGGCGATGACGTCGCCCAATTGCAGCGACGATTGGTGGAACTCGGNTTCAACTCCGGGAGGGCCGACGGCATTTTCGGACCGGATACAGACTCGGCGCTGCGAGAATTTCAAGCCGGGGTAGGTGCGTCGCCCGATGGGACCTGCGGGCTACAAACTTTTCGAGCGTTCGATCGGCTCATCAGGACGGTGGTCGGAGGTGACGCCGCGGAGTTGCGTGAGCATGTGCACCTCACCCACTTGCAAACCGGCGTCGCGGACAAGGTGATCGTCGTCGATCCTGGCAGNCTCGTCGATGCCGACATGTGTCACGCCATCGCGACACGAGTCGAGGGTCGGTTGGCCGCACTCGGCACTCAGGTCTTGCTTACCCGCCCTGCACGATCACCTGGCACCGCACTCACCGAGGCCGAGCGCGCGGAATTCGCGAACTCCGTCGATGCGGACTTGATGGTGTCGATTCACGTCGATCGCTCCGCGAGCGCATTACCCAACGGCATCGCGACGTTCTATTACGGGCATCCGCGGGGCGGGTTGTACTCGCACGCGGGACGACTCCTCGCCGAACACATTCAAGTCGAGCTCACCACGAGGACAGATCGTTTGGACTGCCACGTTCACCCCCGCACATGGGATCTGCTGCGCCTAACACGAATGCCCGCCGTCCGNGTCGAGGTGGGCTANGTTTCGAATCCCTTGGATGCCAAACACTTGGGGANTGAGGCATTCCATGACGCCGTCGCCGAGGGGATCGCCGCGGCCGTCACTGACGCGTGTGCTCCGATGGTGGTCAGTTAGCTCTGCTGGTAACCGGCTGGCTAGGAGCGTCGCGTGGCTGCCCGGTCTGGCCTTGCTCGGGCTCGCGTTGCCCGGTTCAGCCGCCGCGCCTCAACAGGTGGTTGGGCACCACAAGTCGCACGAGGAAGCCGGCCACCACTCCGAAAATCACCAGTCCGACGACTGTGAAAAGTTTGCCCATCGGTGACCTCGGGAGTAGTTGCGGGAGCAAGACGCGCCGCCCGGCGACGCGTGATCTATCGTAGGTCACCACGCCGGCCCCCTACGCGTCGTCATGTGGCTTCACGCATGTGAACGCTCCTCCCCTAACCCCTACCGCCGGCCAGGACAGGAGCCTCGTCATGAATGAGCGCCCCTCGTCCGGCTCCCGTCTCGATCCGTGGGTTGACTCCTACGCCCAGAGAGCCAAGAACGTCTCCGGATCTGCGATCCGCGCCCTGTTCTCGGTGGCGAGTCGGCCGGAAGTCGTCTCCCTGGCCGGGGGGATGCCCTACGTGCAGGCCCTGTCGATGGATCACATGGCGGACGTGGCCGCGCGCGTCGTGCGCGACCAGGGCGCGAAGGCGCTGCAATACGGATCAGGTCAAGGCGATATACACCTGCGCGAGCAGATCCTAGACATCACGGCCGAAGTAGGGGTTCGAGCCCACCCGGACGACATCATCGTCACGACCGGCTCGCAAATGGCACTCGATCTGGTGACGCGGACGTTCTGCGATCCAGGAGATGTCGTTCTCGTCGAGTCCCCGTCCTATGTCGGAGCCCTCGGGGTTTTCCGCTCCTACGAGTGCGACATCGTGCACGTGGCGATGGATGACGACGGCCTCGTACCGAACGCCCTTCGTGAAACCATCGAATCCGTCCGAGTGCAGGGCAAGCGCATCAAGCTCCTCTACACGATCCCGTCNTTCCATAATCCGGCCGGCGTCACCCAGCCAGCCGAACGTCGCCGGGAGATCCTCGAGATCGCGCAGTCGGCAGGAATCGCGGTTCTTGAGGATGACCCGTACGGCCTTCTGGGGTTCGAAGGAGAGCCACCGCGTGCCTTGCGGGCGGACGATGATCAAGGCGTCATCTATCTCGGCTCGTTCTCNAAAACGATCGCCTCCGGGTTGCGTGTTGGTTGGGCGATTGCCCCGCACGGTGTTCGGGAGAAGTTGGTTCTCGCCGCGGAAGCAGCNACGTTGTGCCCGTCCAACTACTCCCAATTGACGGTCTCGGAGTACCTCGCGACGCAGCCGTGGCGCGAGCAGATCAAGTCTTTCCGTGAGGTGTATCGCGAGCGCCGCGACGCACTCCTGGATTCATTGCAAGCGATGATGCCGGAGGGCACCCGGTGGACCATTCCCGCCGGCGGCTTCTACTCCTGGGTGACGTTGCCCAACGGTTTGGACGCCACCGCGATGCTTCCTCGCGCTGTCGCAGAGTTGGTTGCCTACGTCCCGGGCACTGGCTTCTACGTCGACGGACAAGGTGTCTCTAACATGCGGTTGTCCTACTGCTATCCCGAACCCGATCGCATTCGCGAGGGTGTGCGTCGGTTGTCTTCAGTCGTCGAATCCGAGTTGGAGATCGCCCGCACCTTCGGTACCGCCTCCGCCCCATCTCCTGGATCCTCGATCCCGCCGGGTGAGTCGTCCACGCCCGGACCAGATGTCGCATGACGTCTCGACATGTTCTGGTCCTCTCGGGTGGTCTATCACCCGAACGGGATGTCTCTCTTCGCTCCGGCCGTCGCGTCGCCGACGCGCTGANAGATGTTCGACCGGACTGGCACGTCGCCGAGGCCGACGTCGATGCGGCATTGCTGCCATACCTGCAAGAGAACCGTCCAGACTGCATCGTGCCCCTGCTGCACGGTGCCGCCGGTGAGGACGGTGCGCTACGAGATCTTCTCGAAACCCTCGACATCGACTACATGGGCTCCGACGCGTCGGGAAGTCGTTTGGCATTCGACAAGCCAGTCGCCTCTACGCTCGTCTCCGGGACCGGGGTTGCCGTTCCGGAATTCGTTGTCATGCCGCAATCGACATTCCGAGAGTTGGGCGCACCGGCGGTCATGGCAGCCATCGGGGACCGCATCGGTTTTCCCCTCGTGGTCAAGCCCACGCGTGGTGGTAGTGCACTCGGTGTCTCGATCGTGCGTCAGAGTGCGGATCTTCCCCACGCCATGGTGTCAGCGTTCGCCTATGGGGAAACGGTCATGATTCAGCGCTTTATCTCTGGGACCGAGGTCGCCGTCAGTGTCATCGACGGCCCGGACGGTGTCCGCGCCCTCCCCGCGGTCGAGATCATCCCGGAATCGGGCATGTATGACTATCACGCCCGCTACACCGCCGGCACCACGGAGTTTTTTTGTCCTGCCCGCTTCAGTGAGGAAATGGCGGCAACTGTGAGCGAGGTCGGCCTCACCGTTCATTCGGTCCTCGGACTGAGTGACCTGTCTCGAAGTGATGTCCTCGTCGATGACGACGGCGTCGTGTGGTTCCTCGAAGTCAATGTGGCTCCCGGAATGACGGAAACATCTTTGTTGCCGCAGGCCATCTCAGTAGCCGGCCTCTCCGTCGGCGAGGTGCTCGCCGGCATCATCGAGTCCGGCTAGATCACTCGGACATTCGTCAATGACGTCGACGACGTCAGTAACGTCAGTCGATGATGTCGACGATGCGGCGAAGATCCTCGGCGTCGGCGCATTCGATCACCAGGGCGCCTTTGGAGTTCTTGCGCCCCAGGCCGGAAACCGACACCCGAGTGTCCAACTGATCGGCGACGCGGGACGTCAACTCTGAGACGAGGTCTTCGAGTTCATCGCTGCGCTTGGAGCGCTCCCGACGTTTGCGCTTCTCGTCCTCTTTCGATGGGTCGCCCACCAGCACAAGTTCTTCCACCGACCGGACACTCAAACCCTCGGAGACGATCCGTTGGGCCATCGCTTCCATCTGCTCGGGAGAATCCAACGACAGCAGCGCCCGAGCATGGCCAGCGCTGATGACACCCGCCGCAACCTTCGTTTGAACCGACGTTGGCAACTTCAACAGCCGCAACGTGTTGGTTACCTGTGGGCGTGACCGGCCAATGCGAGTCGCCAGTTCTTCCTGAGTACACCCGAAATCAGCGAGCATCTGCGAATAGGCAGCAGCTTCCTCGAGTGGATTCAAATCGGCTCGATGCAGGTTCTCCAGCAGCGCCTCGCGCAGCATTTCGGTGTCGTCTGTCGTCCTGATGATCGCGGGAATGGTCAACATTCCGGCTTCCTGACAGGCGCGTAGTCGTCTTTCTCCCGCGATCAACTCATAGCCGTCCGCAGTGCGACGAACGACGACCGGTTGCAAGAGGCCGATCTCGGTGATGGAGAAGGTCAGTTCGGCGAGTGACTCCTCATCGAAAACGGTGCGCGGTTGACGGGGGTTGGCGTGCAGAGCGTCGACGGGAATCTCCGCGTACACGGCACCTTGGTTCGCCGCGGGTAACGCCGATTGCGAGGGCGTGGACTCAACAACTTCCGTGCGTGCTTGTTCCGGTGTCGCTGCGGGTGGTCGCTCGTTACCGGTGGATGACGCATCCTCGGTCGGGATGAGTGCACCGAGACCTTTTCCGAGTCCGCGCTTGGCCATGCCGTGTCCTTAGATCAAGTTGCTAGCGTCGTGATCAGCGTGCCCGATTCTGCTGTCGCCGAGTTGACCGTCGATGGCGTCGAGTTGTTCTGCGACTTCGCGGTACGCAAGTGAACCGGGGCTGTTCGCGTCGTAGGTCAACACTGTTTGCCCGTAGGACGGTGCTTCCGAGACACGGACCGAGCGAGGAACCACGGTGTCCAAGACTCGTTCTCCGAAGTGGGTTCGCACTTCGTGCACGACTTGGGATGCCAGTCGCGTGCGTCCGTCATACATGGTGAGCACGATGGCGCTCACAAGTAGGTCGGGGTTCAAGTGCGAGGACACCATGTTGACCGTCCGTAACAGTTGCGACAACCCTTCGAGTGCGTAGTACTCGCACTGGATAGGAAGCAGGACCTCCCGTGCGGCGACGAGCCCGTTGAGGGTCAGCAATCCGAGGCTGGGCGGGCAATCGATCAAAACGTAGTCGCACGTTGCGCCCCGCGCGTCGAGGGTGGCGAGGTAGCCGTCGATGGCTCGGCGGAGCCGGTACTCACGCCCGTCACCAACGACGAGCTCGATTTCTGCCCCCGCGAGGTCAATCGTTGCCGGTGCACCGGATAATCCGGATATATCAGGACATTCTTTGACAATAGTNTTAAACGGTTGCTCACCTGTCAGCACGTCGTACACGTTGGGTGTTCCTTCAGCGTGCTCGATGCCTAGGGCCGTTGATGCATTTCCTTGCGGGTCGAGGTCCACCACCAGGACGCTTTTGCCACTCAAGGCGAGCGCGGCGGCGATGTTCACCGTCGTGGTGGTTTTACCCACCCCACCCTTCTGGTTGGCAACCGCGATGACTCGAGTCACGTGGGATCACCTACACCTGGTGGCTCGAGGGTGGTCGGATCCGGCCACCCCAGGCCCGGATTCACGAGAGGGTGAACAGACGCCGATGTTTCCCGTGAAACATNGGACGGCCAACCTAAGCCGCTTGGTCCGTTGCGGCTGGAGGAACTCACGGGCTCATTCTGCCCTAGCGAGCCTCGCCATGACGACCGTGGTTGGTGGGTCGACGACGCCCTGACCCATCTGTGTCACGACGGGCTCCGTCAGACCCAATTCCTCGAGAATCTGCCGATCACGGGTGATCTCCTCTTGGGCCGACTCGCCCTTGATGGCCACGAGGGCGCCANCGGGGAGAAGAAGGGGCGCTGCCCAACGGGCCACGTTCCCCAACGGTGCGACCGCTCGGGCCGTCACGATGTCAAAAGAGCCNGGGGACCTGGCGGCTTCCTCGGCCCGAGCCCGCACCACCTGGACCTGATCTGTGAGCTCCAGCGCGGCGATGCACTCGGTCAGGAAGGTTACTCGCCGGAGCAGCGACTCGATCAGGACGACGGAAACATCGGGTCGAGCGAGGGCCCACACCAGACCGGGGAGCCCGGCGCCGGAACCAATATCGGCGATTCTGGCCCCGGTGCCGATGACCTCGAGGTCCGGCTCGGCGACGACGGCGCAGTTGATGATGTGTCGATCCCAGACCTTGTCGGCCTCACGGGGACCAAGGAGCCCCCGCTCGATGCCCGGACCCACCAGGATGTCCGCATACTCCGTGAGTGAGGCTCGGGCTGGTTCGAGCCAGGGTGGGAGATCGGGGGGTCCTCCGGCGGATCCCGATGTTTCACGGGAAACCATCTAGGAGGTACGGATGACGACCCTGCGGTCGGGGTCCTCCCCCTCCGACTCGCTCACCAAGCCGGCTTCCGCCACAACGTCATGAACCACCTTGCGCTCAAAAGCATTCATGGGGGCCATGGATACCGGCGCCGCGGTCCGCTGCGCCTCGGCGACGGCAGCCTCGGCGGCTTTCTGCAGCGCCTCTTTCTGCTTTGCCCGGTGCCCAGCGATGTCCACCATGAGCCGTGACCTCTCACCGGTTTCCTGCGAGGCAGCCAAGCGCGTCAGGTCTTGCAGAGCGGCGAGCACTTCACCGTCCGACCCCACAAGCGGGGCGAGGTCTCCCTCGTTGACTTCGATCACGGACACCCGTATTCGTTCGCCTTCCATATCGATATCGATATCCCCGTCGGCGTCGATGATGTCGAGGAGGCCCTCGAGGTAGTCGGCCGCGGCTTCTCCTTCGCTCTCCGGGCTCGCACTCTTGGTCTGGTCGTCGCCCGCGGCAGACTCCTCCGTCACGGCGTCGGCGCTTTCTTCCTCTGAACCCACGTTCTGCTCCTCACAGTGCTCGGCCTCCGCGGAGGTTGGCCGAGACTACTTCTTCTTCTTGCGCTTGCTGCGCGACGTCTTCTTGGGTTGTTGTCTTGCCNACGGGGTGTCGGTAACTTCCGACTCCTCCTCGGTAGCGTCCACCTCCGACCCGCCGCTCTTGCGGGCGGCCTTCTTCGCGGCCTTCTCCTTCTTGCGAGCTTCCTTGGCCTCGAATGCCGGTGTGCCTGGTTGGGGGTTGTTCCTGATTACATAGAACTGCTGGCCCATCGACCACAAGTTGGTAGTGAACCAGTAGATCAAGACACCGATCGGGAAGTTCACACCACCGATCGCGAACACCAACGGGAAGACGTACAGCAAGATCTTCTGTTGCCGGACCATCGGGTTGCCCGGCGCGGTGTTCTTCACGATGAGTTGACGTTGTGTGAGGAACGTCGTGGAACTCATCGCGACGATCAAGATCGCCGCGAGGATGCGCACCGTGAGGGCGCTGGTTCCTGTCTCAGCCTCGACCTCATTTGCCAGCCAGAACGTCGCCCACAGGGGAACGTCGAAGATGGTCGCGTCGTGCGCGATGCTCACCAAATCTTGGTACTGCGTCCAACCGAAAACACCGATCGGTTGCTCTTGCGCGATGCCGTACTGCAGAACGCGGAACAAACCGAAGAAAATGGGAGCTTGNAGNAGGATCGGTAGACACGACGCCAGTGGNTTCGTACCGGTCTCCCGGTAGAGCTTCATCATTTCTTGCGACTGCCGCTCGCGATCACCCGCGTACTTCTTCTGAATTTCCTTCATCTGCGGCTGAATGATCTGTAGGCCCCGCTGGGCTTTGATCTGCTTGACGAACAACGGAATCAGGATGATCCGCATCAAGATCACCAGTCCGACGATCGACGCAGCCCACGTCCACCCGCTGTACGGGTCCATAAACAAACTGAAGAACGAATAGAACTGAACCAGAACCCAACTGACGGGGACGTCGAGAATCTCCAAGATCGCCATCGGTTACGTCGTTCTCCGTTCGGGCAGCGTCAACTGCGTACTTGTGTCGGGTCCGGTTCGTGTCGAACCGTCCGGGTGGATGTTGGGTAGCCACCGATCCTTGTNGGGAACCGGGTCCACTCCCCCCTTACTCCACGGGTTGCACCGTAGTAGACGCCACGCGGTGAGCACCAAGCCCTTGGCGGATCCATGNACGGTGATCGCCTCGAAACCGTATGCCGAACAACTCGGGTGGTACCGGCAACTGGCCGGCAACAGGGGAGAGATCAGCCTCTGGTAGCCAAGAATGAGGACGAGAAAGAATCCGCGCACGGCCCACCCGATGCTGTGATCCCACACCCACAACACCGACCGGCCCAAAGTTCGAGCTGACGACAGCAACCCGTGATCCGGATTTGTACGCGAGTTCATACGCAAATTCACTCGCACTTCCTGATCGGCCGCNTCATCGGCCCGCGCCCCGCATCGCCAAGTCAATCCCCGCCTGCACATCGGTTCCCGGTGAAGGAGCCCCTCCTGAGGCCCGCGCCCCGGCAGCAGGCAGCGCACGAATCACCCATCGTGATCCCGAAGGAACGTCTGCCAGCCTGCCAAGGATCCCGTGTCGGATCTGGCGGGCAACCCGGTGGCGTACCACCGAACCCCCCACCGACTTACTNACGGTGACCCCGAAACGCGCTGGATCGTCACCACCGTCGAAGGCACTGTGCACGACCACCGTGGGGGTCACAGACCGTTGGCCGGACCTGACGGTCCGACGAAAATCCTCAGAATTGGTAAGCCGGTGGGCTTTGGGCAACATCGCGCGACAGCTCCTACGTGGTCGAGCGCCTACGAAGCCGACCGCCTACGCAGTCAGGCGGGAGCGACCCTTGGAACGGCGGTTGGCGATGATGGATCGCCCCGCGCGGGTCCGCATCCGGGCACGGAAACCGTGCTTGCGTGCCCGACGACGATTGTTGGGCTGGAAAGTGCGCTTCATGGTCCGTGCTCCCAGAAAGTGGTGAAACGAGCGCCTTAGGTTACGACCTGCCCCTCAGGGCGGTCAAACCGGGGTGGACAACCCACTCTCCGCCTGACCCGATCCGCCAGAACACCTCACCAGACTCTTGATCGGCGCCAGGTGGATCCTGCTGAGAATCGATCCAAGGTCAGGTGCGCCAACCGAGATCCGTTGGAACCTAGGTGGGCGAATTTCCCTATTGATCTTGTGCCCATGACCGAAGCGCATTAGTGTTTCGGTTCCACATCCACACCTGTGGATAAGTGTGTGGACAAGTTGCTGATAACTGGGGAAAGTAGGCACCGTGGCAGAGGAAAACGACCTCACCCCCTACTGGGACACCGCCCTGGCCAGCCTCACCGAGGAAGAATTGCCCGCCCAACAGCGTGCCTTCGTCACCCTCACCCAACCCCTCGGACTCGTGGGCGACACCGCTCTCGTTGCCGCCCCCAATGACTTCACGAAGGACGTTCTGGAAACCAGACTCCGACCCATCGTCGTCCGCGCCCTCACCGACACCATCGGACAGGACATCCGGCTCGCCGTCACCGTCGACCCGTCCTTGACTCCGCCCGTCGACGATGACGTGACCGATCAGATGGCGGACGCCACCTACGCCGACGAAGCTCCCAGCGTCGCGCCCGAGAACGACNNGNNCCAGCCCGTGCGCGACGAAGCAGCGGCGCGTCCGGGAACGGGGTCTCCCGACACCCGATCGGGAGACGGTCGGCTCAACGANAAATACATCTTCGACACGTTTGTCATCGGCTCCAGCAACCGATTCGCACACGCAGCGGCCGTCGCGGTCGCCGAACAGCCTGCTCGTGCCTACAACCCTCTGTTCATCTACGGCGGCTCTGGGTTGGGTAAGACGCACCTNCTCCACGCCATCGGCCACTACACCCGCACGCTCTACAAAGGAACGCACGTCCGCTACGTGAGCTCCGAGGAATTCACCAACGAATTCATCAACTCCATCCGCGACGACAAGGCCTCAGCCTTCCAACGGCGCTACCGAGAAACCGATGTTCTGCTCGTCGATGACATTCAGTTCCTTAGCGGNAAAGTCCAGACGCAGGAGGAGTTTTTCCATACTTTCAACACACTGCACAACGCCAACAAGCAGATCGTCATAACCTCCGATTTGCCGCCCAAGCAATTACAGGAGTTCGAGGACCGTATGCGTTCGCGGTTCGAGTGGGGGTTGATCACCGATATTCAACCACCGGACCTCGAGACCCGTATCGCTATCTTNAGAAAGAAGACGAAGCAAGAGCGCCTCGTCGCGCCGCCCGAGGTGTTGGAGTACATAGCGTCGAAGATCACCACCAACATTCGAGAGCTCGAGGGCGCGCTCATCCGCGTGACAGCGTTCGCTTCCTTGAACCGCCANCCGGTCGANCTGACNATCACCGAGGTNGTNCTCAANGACCTCTTGCCGTCCGAAACTGGACCCGAGATCACAGCGGCCCAAATCATGGCCGCAACCGCTCAGTACTTCGGCGTCACCGTAGACGATCTTTGTGGTTCCTCTCGGTCTCGCGTCCTGGTAACAGCCCGACAGATCGCTATGTACTTGTGTCGAGAATTAACTGATCTCTCACTTCCAAAAATCGGTCAGGCGTTCGGGGGGCGGGATCACACCACGGTGATGCATGCAGACCGAAAGATCCGNCAATTGATGGCCGAGCGNCGCTCTTTGTTCAACCAGGTCACCGATCTCACGAGCCGNATNAAGTCCCAGCCANGGCCGACCCCATGACCACCCCCGTCGCTTNACAAACCGGGCCCTCACACACCCCCTCCGTCTCTGGTCTGTCTTTATCCCCANAATNTCCCCAGNTGTGGACNAAGGATGTGGATAATATTGGGGATAACTCGTACCGTCGTGTCCGTTTTGAGCGATCCGCACATCTATCCCCATCTGTGGATCACCTGTGGACGGGGTCNAGGGAACCCCTCCTNGGGANACACCNCACCTGNGGACGAAAACGCTCTCACTGGGGACGAACATCCGGTGTTCTTTCCCTATCCCCAGACCACAGGCCGCCATCCACTCGCACGCCCACAGCCGATCCCCAACGCAACATCCCGCGTCCACGGGGAAATTTCCCGTTGTGCACACAATCCACATCCCCGATGACTATGACTACTTACTTTCATCAGTCAATAACTACACAACCTTCACGGACGCCCCCGTGGATATCTCCCCTAGTCTTCGTCAATCACCGCTTGTCGTGGGCGTCTTTGGCCGAACGCACCGGTAGGCACGTACCTAAGGGAGTGGACGAGTGAAAATTCGAGTGGAACGAGACTCGCTCGCCGATGCTGTCGCATGGTCGGCTCGTACGTTGCCNAACCGGCCGAGCTTGCCNGTACTCGCTGGGCTCGTCATCACCGCCAGCGACTCGCACGTTGCCCTCAGCGGTTTNGACTACGAGGTCTCAACTCGAGCCAACATCGAAGCGNATGTCGAGACCGAAGGATCGGTTTTGGTGTCCGGCCGTTTGCTTGCTGACATCGCCCGCTCGCTGCCCGCACAACCGGTGGTCATGGCCGCCGAGGGCTCTCGCGTAGTGATCACCTGCGGACGTTCGAATTTCACCCTTCCCACACTCCCGCTGGACGACTATCCGTCACTGCCGGAGATGCCCCAGTCGAGTGGAACCATCGACGCGTCCTTGTTTGCGCATGCCGTTGGCCAGGTGGCGATTGCGGCAGGTCGTGACGACACGCTTCCGACATTGACCGGTGTTCGGGTGGAAGTAGACGGATCGACCATTGTGATGGCGGCGACG
Source organism: Micrococcales bacterium (assembly GCA_002728915.1). Taxonomy (GTDB): domain Bacteria; phylum Actinomycetota; class Actinomycetes; order S36-B12; family S36-B12; genus S36-B12. The sequence continues at coordinate 10,442 of PBWE01000016.1, read as the reverse complement.
GACAGGTATCGATTGGCTGTACGTGAGTGCGGGTGGTCCCCGAGTGATTCGAAAGCTCACGCGGAATTGTTGGTNCCGGCGAAAACCATGTTGGANACCGCGAAATCTCTGGCGTCGGCCAACGACGTCACGATTGCTTTAGCGCCCGAAGGTGAACGGCTCATGGGATTCGAGGGTGCGGATCGACGGACAACGACACGATTGCTCGACGGTGAATTCCCCAAGTATCGATCGCTACTCCCCAGTGAATCGTCGACGCACGCCCGCGTGGACACAGCGTCGCTGATCGAAGCGGTCAAGAGAGTGGCCCTCGTCGCCGAAAGGAACACTCCACTGCGATTGACGTTCAGCGGAGCCGAGGTGGCTCTTCGTGCGGGCAATGGTGAGGACGCCCAAGCCGAAGAAGTGGTGGAAGCATCCATCGATGGAGACGACATCGAGATCGCGTTCAACCCCGTGTACCTCCAGGACGGCTTGNCATCGATNGATGCTGGGACCGCGCAATTCGCCTTCACCCAAGCCACGCGGCCAGCAGTCATCACCGGAATGGTCGACGNGAGCTCCGTCGAGGAATACCGGTACCTCCTCATGCCTGTTCGGCTGACTGGCTGACTATGTGGGTTCAGGCACTGAGCCTGACGGACTATCGCTCCTACCCGCAGGTGGATATCGAGTTCACACCTGGAGTGTCCACACTCGTCGGGATGAACGGGCAGGGGAAAACGAACATCGTGGAGGCGATCGCCTACCTGGCGACCCTCAGTAGTCATCGAGTATCCACGGATGCTCCGTTGGTNCGACAAGGAACCGAGCACGCGGTCATCCGTGCGCGGGTGCGAGAAGACGAACGCTCAGTGTCCTTAGACCTGCAGGTCAACCCCGGCGGATCCAACAAAGCCCGCATCAATCGCTCGCCGGCTACCAAAGCCGCAGACATCCTGGGCATCGTCCGTTCGGTGCTCTTCGCTCCCGAGGATCTATCTCTCGTACGAGGTGATCCCGCAGACCGGCGACGGTTCCTCGATGACATGTCCGTGCAACGACATCCACGCATGTTGGGAGTGAAGGNGGACTACGACAGAGTGCTACGACAACGCAATGCCCTGTTGAAGTCTGCCGGGGGACGCCCATCGGCGTCGATGAGCCAAACCCTCGAGGTGTGGGACGACCAGTTGGTAGAACTCGGCGCCGACATCATTTGCCACCGCTCACAACTCATTCACAATCTCGCCCCGCACGTCCAGGCCGCGTACGAGTCGATCGCGCAGGGAGCCACCGTCGATGTTCGATACCGGCCGTCATCACCCGGCGTCAACGACGAACACGCAACACATTCCTTACCCGAGGCTTTTCGTCAGGACTTACGCGAGCGACGAGAAGACGAGTTCCGACGCGGGATCACCCTGGTTGGTCCCCACCGAGACGATGTCGACCTCGTGCTTGACGGTCTTCCAGTGAAGGGGTACGCGTCGCACGGTGAATCGTGGTCCATGGCCTTGTCGCTGCGGTTGGCGGCNGCGGAGGTTCTCCGCTGCGACGACGTGGACCCGATCATCATTCTTGACGATGTGTTCGCCGAACTCGACACCACCAGACGAGATCAGTTGGCGACCATGGTTCAGGGAGTGACCCAGGTCTTCATCACCGCGGCGGTGCTTGACGATGTTCCGGCCGAGCTCACCGGTGCCCGATTCACGGTCACCCAGGGTCAGGTGACGGCGGCATGACGTCCGATGACGCACACACCCCAGACAGCGAGGAGTCAGATCTCCGCGCTGCGACCCGTGCGTTTCAACGTGCCCGGTCGAGCGGGGTGTCCGTCGCGGGAACGTCCTCCGCAAACCCGCCGGGACGAACATCAAAGCGGCGCTCGAAGCCATCCGGTACACCAGCAGGGAAATCCTCCGATCCAACCTTGATGTCGACCGCGCTCGCTGAGTTCCTCAACCACCAGGGATGGGAAGACGACGCCGCGCGCGCTGGACTGTTTGAACATTGGCGGGAGATCGTCGGCGAGGACGTAGCCGANCACGTCCACGTGGAATCATGGAACGACGGGCAGTTGGTGTTACGAGCGGACTCGACCGCATGGGCCACCCAGGTGCGCCTGCTTACGGCGTCCCTGCTGGAACGGGTGCGAGCGNCCCTGGGCCCGGATGTTGTGGAAAGCGTGCAGGTGAAGGGCCCACAGGCACCCTCGTGGCGCGCGGGCCCCCGGGTGGTCAAAGGTCGTGGCCCCCGCGACACCTACGGGTAAACCAGGCCGGCTCGGGCGCCATCCAGAAAGGCACGACGCAGGCCTACAACATTCACCAACGGTCTATTAGGGAATATGAGTACCCCCGTACACAACCTGGGGGTCCGTGAGCCACATCAGGCATCCTCGTCCGTTTTTCGTAGGTCGGTGTGCTCAGAATTGATCCGGCGGAGGTAGAATTGGATCGTATTCCTCCNACCCCCGGAGATGCTCTGGAGAGCCACTCCGTGGAGGNCCGCCATGCCCTCNGAAACACCGAGGCGTTTCGTTAGGAAAGGCAGGACCCGGTGTCCTACGACGCAAGTGCGATCACCGTTCTCGAGGGCCTCGATGCCGTGCGCAAACGCCCGGGCATGTACATCGGGTCCACCGGTGAGCGGGGCCTGCACCACCTCGTCTACGAAGTCGTCGANAACGCGGTGGACGANGCNATGGCNGGNTACGCCTCGACNATTTCCGTGACGCTGCTCGCCGATGGTGGGGTCCGAGTCGTCGACGANGGCCGCGGAATTCCCGTGGACGANCATCCGGTGGAGAAAAAGCCGGCAGTGGAGGTGGTCCTGACCGTTCTGCACGCCGGCGGGAAGTTCGGTGGCGGCGGTTACCAGGTGTCCGGTGGGCTGCACGGTGTTGGNGTCTCNGTCGTCAACGCTNTGTCCNCTCACCTCNAGGTGGAGGTCCACCGCGACGGAGCTGTCTACCGNCAGTCCTACGACCGTGGCGTTCCCACNGCCCCGCTNNCNCAAGGGGAATCAACGACCGTCACCGGGACCACGGTCACGTTCTGGCCGGATACGGAAGTTTTCGACACGACATGGTTCGACTTCACCACGCTGTCTCGTCGCTTCCAGGAGATGGCGTTCTTGAACAAAGGGCTCAGCCTCGAACTAACCGACGAGCGGCGCGGAGCGACACCGCTCATCGACGCTGCAGAAGCNGCCGATCCGACGGAGGAGCAGGTCAAGAGCGTTCGGTATCACTACGAGGGTGGCATCGTCGACTTCGTCCGACACATCAACGCCAGCAAAGGCGTTTCCAACCCATCGATCATCGAAATNGGCTCGGANAATGATNANGNCGGCCTGAGCGCCGAGATCGCGTTGCAGTGGAATACGACGTTCGCTGAGTCGGTCTACACCTTCGCGAACACGATCAACACCACCGAGGGTGGAACACACGAAGAAGGTTTCCGGACCGCGCTGACGAGTCTGGTGAATAAGTTCGCTCGCGAGTGGGGCGTTTTGAAAGAAAAGGACGCGAATCTCACGGGTGAAGATGTGCGCGAAGGACTCACTGCGATCGTGTCGGTGAAACTGATGGAGCCTCAGTTTGAAGGCCAGACGAAGACGAAACTGGGCAACACCGAGATGAAGACGTTTGTCCAGAAGATCGTGAACGATCAACTCGGTGCGTGGTTCGAGTCGAACCCGACCGAAGGAAAAGAGATCGCGCGTAAATCCGTGTATGCGGCATCGGCACGCATCGCAGCACGCAAGGCCCGCGACCTGGCCCGCAACCGCAAAGGCCTACTCGGCGGCGCCGGTATGCCAGGGAAGTTGATCGACTGCTCGAGTCGCGAACCCGANGANTGCGAGATCTTCATCGTCGAGGGCGATTCGGCCGGCGGCTCGGCTCGGCAGGGTCGCGACCCACGTATTCAGGCGATNNTGCCGATCCGAGGAAAGATCCTGAACGTCGAAAAGGCCCGCATCGACAAGGTTCTCGGTAACAACGAGGTACAGGCCTTGGTGTCTGCGCTCGGTACAGGCGTGCAGGACGAGTTCGATTTAAATCGGTTGCGGTACAACAAATTGGTCCTGATGGCCGATGCTGATGTCGACGGTCAACATATCCGCACNTTGTTGTTGACGTTGCTGTTTCGCTTCATGCGTCCCTTGGTGGAACTCGGGCACGTCTACCTGGCGCAACCTCCGCTGTACAANATCAAGTGGCAGCGCGAGGAATCCGAATTCGCGTACTCCGATCGAGAACGAGACGCACTCATCGAAGCGGGACAGGCCGCAGGACGAAAACTCCCCAAGGAAGAAGCCGTTCAGCGTTACAAGGGCCTAGGCGAGATGAACGCCGATGAGTTGTGGGAGACGACGATGGACCCCGCGCGCCGAGTCTTGCTCCAAGTGACCTTGGACGACGCCGCCCAGGCCGATGAAATGTTCAGCGTACTGATGGGGGAGGACGTCGAATCACGGCGCAACTTCATCCAGCAAAACGCCCGCGACGTTCGCTTCCTGGACATCTGACGGCGACAAGAGATGACACGCGACGAGAAGCACAGACTTTCCCCCACGACGACAATGACGGAGGCATAAGTGCCCGACGATATCGACACCATCGACGCGACGGCTGGCGGCGAACCACCTGAGGCTACGCGTGTCGAGCCTGTCGATCTGCAAACCGAGATGCAGCGGTCCTACTTGGACTACTCAATGTCCGTCATCGTGTCTCGCGCGCTTCCTGACGCGCGCGACGGTCTCAAGCCGGTGCACCGCCGCGTGCTGTATGCGATGTACGACGGTGGATATCGGCCGGACCGTAACTTCTCCAAGAGCGCCCGAGTGGTCGGCGACGTCATGGGCAACTACCACCCGCATGGAGACAGCGCGATCTACGACGCCCTCGTCCGACTCGCGCAACCATGGAGTCTTCGGTATCCGCTCGTGCAAGGCCAGGGGAACTTCGGTTCACCCGGGAACGATCCGCCCGCAGCCCAGCGCTACACCGAGTGCCGGATGGCCCAGTTGGCCATGGAGACGGTGCGAGATATCGATGAAGAGACCGTCGATTTCGCCCCGAACTACGACGGCCGGACCCTCGAGCCCACTGTTCTGCCCAGTCGGTTCCCGAACCTGCTGGTCAACGGAAGCGCCGGCATTGCTGTCGGTATGGCCACCAACATCCCGCCCCACAACCTGCGGGAAGTCGCCGAGGCTGCGACGTGGCTACTGAACAACCCGGAAGCATCCACCGAGGAGCGCCTGACCGCCCTTCTCGACATCGTCCAAGGCCCAGATTTCCCCACCGGAGCGACGATCATCGGCAAGCGAGGCATCGAGGACGCCTACCGCACCGGTCGTGGATCGATCACGATGCGCGCCGTTGTCGAAGTGGACGAGGATGCCAAGGGTCGACAGAGCCTGATCGTGACCGAACTGCCGTACCAGGTGAACCCGGACAATCTGCTACTACGCATCGCCGAACTAGTCGGCGACGGAAAACTGACCGGCATCTCCGATGTTCGGGACGATTCATCGTCTCGCACGGGCATGCGCTTGATCATCGACCTGAAGCGAGACGCGGTCGCACAGGTCGTACTGAATCAGCTCTACAAGCACACGCAACTACAAGACAACTTCGGTGCGAACATGCTCGCGNTGGTGGATGGCGTCCCCCGCACATTGACGCTGGAGCAGTTCCTTCGTTACTGGATCGNGCATCAAATNGAGGTCATCCANCGNCGGACGCGGTACCGGCTCCGCAAAGCNGAGGANCGCGCACACATCCTTCGTGGTTACCTGAANGCACTCGACGCACTCGACGACGTCATCGCCTTGATCCGAGCAAGCGCGACAGTGGAGGACGCTCGCACCGGTCTGATGGAACTGCTGGAGATTGACGAACTGCAGGCCACAGCGATTCTCGATATGCAGCTGCGTCGGCTCGCTGCCATGGAACGNCAGAAAATNNTCGACGAGTACGACGAGTTGATGACGAAGATCGCTGACTACAACGACATCCTCACCAACGAGCCGCGGCAACGCTTGATCGTCTCGGAAGAACTAGGGGAGATCGTCGGCAAGTACGGCGATGATCGTCGAACCGAGATCCTCCCCTGGGACGGTGAGGTCACCGACGAGGATCTCATCGCAGAAGAGGACGTCGTCGTGACGATCACCTCCGGTGGGTACGCGAAACGAACNCGCTCGGACCTGTACCGGGCGCAACGCCGTGGCGGGCGTGGCGTTCGAGGAGCTGCGCTTCGACAAGACGATGTCGTCGAGCACTTCATGGTGACCAGCACTCACAACTGGCTGTTGTTCTTCACCAATCAGGGTCGCATCTATCGAGCGAAGGGCTACCAACTACCCGACGCGAGCCGTGACGCGAAGGGCCAGCACGTAGCCAACTTGCTGGCATTTCGGCCCGAGGAGACCATCGCGTCCGTTCTGTCCATTCCCGGGTACGACGCAGCTGACTACCTCGTGCTCGCCACCCGCAGCGGTCAAGTGAAGAAAACACGACTGAGCGACTACGACACGAATCGGCAAGGCGGGATCATTGCGATCAATCTCGCCGAAGACGACGAAGTGATCGGCGCACGCTTGGTGTCGACGGAAGACGACATCTTCCTAGCGTCGACCAAGGGAATGAGCGTCCGCTTCACAGCAAGCGACGAGATCCTGCGTCCCATGGGTCGGGACACACGGGGCGTCATCGGGATGCGGTTCCGTGAGGGCGACTCGCTTCTCAGCATGGACATCGTGCGACCGGGCCAACACATCGTGACCATCACCGACGGCGGATTCGCCAAACGAACCCTGGAAGACGAGTGGGCGGCTCGTAACCGAGGGATTCTCGGCGTGCGAGCAATGAAGATTGACGAGAAGCGCGGATCGCTCGTTGCCGCGATGATCTGCGATCCGGACGATCAGATTTTCGCGATCGCGAGCAACGGTGTGGTCATCCGGACAGCCGTGTCTGAGTTGCGGCCGTCAGGCCGTGACACGATGGGTGTCACGATGATGCGGCTGGGTGATGAGGACTCGGTTGTCGCCGTGGCACGGAGCGGTGAGAAGGCGAGTGAGGACGACATCTCCGATGACGTGCAGGATGACGTGCAGGATGGGACCGAGCCCGGAGAGTCTGACGCAGCAGCGGTGGAGAGCCAGGAGGGTGACTCGGCGTGAGCCAACCGGCAGGGCAACGAGCGCGGCGTCGTGGCCAGCAGCCACCCGTCGCAGTCGAGTCGGCTGGTGCAGCAGGGTGGCCGGTGGATCCCACGGCCGACGCGCCGCCGGCAGCCACGAGTTCCGATCCCCCACCGGAGAAGTGGCGCAGGAAGCGTCCCGAGCCGCGGCGCGCTCGGGTGTATGTCACGCGACTTGACCCCTGGTCGGTAGCGAAGGCTGCGTTCTTGCTGTCGCTGGCGATCGGCATTGTGATCGTCGTTGCGTTCGGCTTCGTGTTCTGGACCCTGGACTCCACCGGAGCCCTGGATGCAGTGTCACGAACGATCGATGATGTGTTGGGAACCGGTGGCTTCGACCTACTCACGTCACTGGAACTGTCGCGCGTTCTCGGCTTCGCTGCCGTGATAGCGAGTGTGGAGATCGTCTTGGTATCCGCCCTGGCCACCTTGTTCGCATTCTTATACAACGTGACCGTCGGCCTGACGGGCGGCATAGAAGTCGTACTATCTGACAACTAGGACCGAGAGACAGATCGCATCCGTCGATCCGGTAATGTCATCTTCGCTTCGGGGCCTATAGCTCAGCCTGGTTAGAGCGCTTCCCTGATAAGGAAGAGGCCGATGGTTCAAGTCCATCTAGGCCCACATCTCGCTCGGCTGATGCCGATCGTTCCTACCCGAAACGCCCGGAGATGTAATCCTCGGTCTGCTGATGCTTCGGCTGAGAGAAAATGTCCGTCGTTGAACCGACCTCAATCAACCTGCCAGGTTCACCGACGCTCTCGAGATTGAAGAAGGCTGTTTCGTCCGACACCCGAGCTGCCTGCTGCATGTTGTGCGTGACGATGATGATCGTGTACTGATTCTTCAAGTCGTGAATCAGATCCTCGATCGCGAGGGTCGAGATCGGATCTAGCGCCGAGCACGGCTCATCCATCAGGAGCACTTCCGGCTCGACGGCTATCGCGCGGGCGATACACAAACGCTGCTGTTGCCCACCAGATAACCCGGCCCCCGGGCGATCAAGACGGTCTTTGACTTCGTCCCACAGGTTTGCTCCTTGCAAGGATCGTTCGACGGTGTCGTCGAACGAGGACTTCTTCACCCCGCGTGATTTCTCCAACTTGAGGCCGGCGATGACGTTGTCGTAGATGGACATCGTGGGGAAGGGGTTGGGGCGTTGGAACACCATCCCGATGGTGCGCCGCACAAGCACTGGGTCGACGTTGGGGGCGTAAATATCCTCACCATCGAGAAGTACCTGACCACTGACCCGGGCACCGGGAGTCACCTCGTGCATGCGGTCGATGGACCGGAGCACGGTCGACTTTCCGCACCCGGAGGGGCCGATGAAGCTCATGACCGATTGGGGTCGCACCTGCAGGCTCACACCCTGCACGGCAAGGAAATCGCTGTAGTAGATGTCGAGGTTCTTGAGCTCGATCCGGAACTGGGTAACAGCCTCGGGAGAGACAATCGATGACGTCACGAGCTTCTCCTGTCCGGTGGCCTCGACGGTTGGGTCGGTGGCGGTATCCGACGATACTGACGTGCGGTGGGCATCCATCAACGCTCCCGGGGAGCGTAGATCGCGGCAAGGATCCGAGCTCCCGAGTAGAAGATCAGCACGAGGAAAATCAGCGCGAACGCGCCACCCCATGCTCGGTCCAGGGACGACTGCGTGCCTCGGGCTATCTGATCCCAGATGAAGGTCGGAAGTGACGCTTGGGATCCCTCGAAGGCGTTCCAGTTCACGTCCTGGGCTAGGAAGGTGGTCAGAAGCAACGGCGCGGTTTCTCCGGTGACTCGGGCAACAGCGAGCATGACGCCGGTGATGATTCCGCTGATCGCCGTGGGAATGACGATCTTGATGATCACCTTGTACTTGGGTATGCCCAGGGCGAGCGCCCCCTCACGGAGTTCGTTGGGGACGATCTTCAACATCTCCTCGGCCGACTTGATGACGACGGGGATCATCAGGATGCTCAACGCCAGGCCTGCGGCCAGCCCCGATTGGGGGAAGCCGAGGGTCAAGATCCAGAACGTGAAGATGAACATGCCGGCGATGATGGACGGGATACCGGTCATCACATCGACGAAGAAGTTGATGCTCCGAGCCAGTCGCCCACGCCCGTACTCGCTGAGGTAGACAGCTGTGCAGATACCGATNGGGACNGAGATCAANGTNGCGATGCCGACNTGNGTGAGGGTGCCGACGACGGCGTGGAGGATGCCGCCNCCTTCGGCGCGGGGGTTGACGTTNCGCATCGTGGAGGTCAAGAACTCCAGGTTGATGACNGAGATGCCCTTGGTGATGACGGTGATGAGAATCCACGCCAAGGGAATGATCGCGGCCGCTGCGGTCAGGTAGATGGCGGCGGTTGCGATCCGATCGGTGGCGTGGCGTCGGCCCTCGACCGAGAGCGTCCACCCGCCGTAAATGAGGAGGAAGGCGAGCAGTGCGACGACCCACCAGGTCAGGCCCAGGATCTTCACCCCGGTGACGAGAAGAAGGATGCCGATCAGCAGTCCAGCGGCGACGGAGGCAGCAGGTGCCCAGCGGGGGAGACGGCGTCCGGTGAGCCGTAGCGGATCGTCGCTCGGGTTGATGGGTAAGTGAACGTCGGTTTTGAGACTCATCAGTTGGCCCCGGAGAAGTCTTTGCGACGGTTCACGACCCACCGCGCCGTCATGTTCACCACGAGGGTGATGAAGAACAACACGAGGCCGGTGGCGATCAAAGCGCTGCGACCGTTGTCGCCGGCCTCACCCCACTTCAGGGCGATGTTGGCGGCGATCGAGTTGCCGCCAGGCTCAGTCAACTTCCAATTGATCTCGAAGACCGCAGAGAGGATGAGCGCCACCGCGATGGTTTCACCGAGTGCGCGACCTAATCCGAGCATCGCGGCCGAGATCATGCCGGGGCGACTGAACGGGAAGACCGACATGCGAATCATTTCCCAGCGAGTGGCTCCGAGGGCGAGACTCGCCTCGATGTGACTGCGGGGCACCTGGAGGAAAACTTCGCGGGAGATCGCTGACACCGTCGGAAGGATCATTAAGGCGAGAATGACTCCGGCGATGAGGATGCTCTTGGTGTAGAGGTCGACGTTGTTGGTGAAGATCGGGATCCACCCGAGATACGTAGACAGCCATTCAGCAAAGGGGACCAAGTAGGGCATGAAGTTATACAAACCCCAGAGGCCGAAGATGATCGAAGGAACTGCCGCCAGCAAATCGACGATGAACCCTAGGCCC
>PBWE01000046.1 GCA_002728915.1 Micrococcales bacterium | reverse complement strand
GATCGGCGTCGAAGAACCCGGGGGAGCGATCAGGGGTACCGGGTTGTGCGCCGACCAGGGCGATCGAGCGCGTCCGGCAGGGCCGGTCGGTGATCATGTAGACCGCATCTTCGGCCATTCGCCGGTATGTGGTCAGTTTGCCGCCTGTCACCGTGATCGTTCCGGTGCTCGATTGAGACACCAGGTGCTTGCGCGAGACATCTGATGTTGTGCCGTCGCTGAGATCGTCAGGATCCTTCATCGAGACGAGTGGTCGGAGCCCGGCGAACGTGCCGAGCACATCGGCCGCGGTGAGTTCGGTTGCCAAGACTCGACTTACCTGGCGCAGGATCCAGGTGACCTCTTCTTCGGGCGCCTGGGGGACATCGTCGAGGTGATCCACGCCGATATCGGTGATGCCGGCGAGAACGGTGCCATCGGGTCGCGGCAGCAGGAAGCAGTAGCGGGCGTCCATGCCGGGAACGGGAATGGTCAGCGCTGCCCGCGGCGAGCCGAGTCGACGGGCGTCGAGCACGACGTGTGTTCCGCGCGAGGGGCGCACGTGGACGCGTGGGTCGAGTTCCTCAGCCCAGACACCGGTGGCGGTGATGACATGACCGGCGGACACGTCGACGCTGGTGCCGGACACGCGGTCGTGTAGTCGAACGCCGCGGGCGTGGATGTCCGTTGCCTCCACCTTGGTCAGGATCGATGCGCCGAAGGCGGCGGCGGTGCGCGCGACCGCAACCACCAAGCGCGCGTCATCGTTCAATTGACCATCCCAGGCCATCACGCCGCCGCGCAGAGAGGGCGCATCGATGCACGGTGCGAGTGAGCGCACCTTGTTCCGAGAGATCCAGTGCGCGGGGGGTAGGACGTGGGCGGGGGTTCGCGCGCCAGCGCGCAGAAGATCTCCGGCGAGGAATCCGGCCCTGGTGACCGCCGCCGAGAGCATCGATGTGTCGGTCATCACCGGAACGATCTGCGGCAGCGCTCGAATGAGGTGCGGGGCGATGATTGTCATTAAGTGACCGCGTTCGACGGCGCTTTCCCACGCCACGTCCGCATGACCGGTGGCCAGGTACCGCAACCCTCCGTGCACGAGCTTGCTCGACCAGCGAGAGGTGCCGAAGGCCAGGTCCTCGCGTTCGACGAGGACCGTTCGCAGCCCACGGCTCGCAGCGTCGAGCGCGATCCCGGTGCCGGTGATGCCACCGCCGATGACGACGACGTCCACCGTCGGGCCGCCTGTTGTTCCGGCTGTGTGGTCGCGTGTGTGCTCGTCGAGTAGCGCACCCCACTCCCGTTGACGGCGCTCCCGCGAGAGATCCGAGGACGGATCACCGATCGGTACGTACGTCGTTTCCACGTCACCTCCGGAAGTAAACGCTTTCATTATTCCCGACGGTACCCCCGGTGATCGGTGCCTGCATGGCAGGCTTCGCCCTGTGGATCACGGGGCACCGCTGGGGGCGTGGGGCGAGGCGCCTTCGGGACGTGTTCTCGACCCCAGAACCGAAGCGTTCGCTCGTGCACGCCTGGGGGAGCCGCTCGGTGCCCCCGGCCCGAGCGAGACCGCCGGCAGGGGCGCTGGACAGACGGTTCACGACGACTCTGCCCTGACGCCCGAACGGATGCGTGCGTTATTCCCGGGCGTGGAGTGGAGTCTCGAGGCGTCCACGCGGGCGCGGTTCTCGCGTGGCATGTCCTACCTGAACTTGATGAGTTGGCGGGCGGGAGAGGCGGCTCGGCTACCCGACGCCGTGGTCTTTCCGACGAGTCACGACCACGTTCTCGACGTGCTCGCCGCGTGTTCGGCGCAGGGAATCGCGGTGGTGCCCGTGGGTGGCGGAACATCGGTCACCGGGGGCGTGGACACTCCCAACCTCGACACGGTGGTCGTGTGCTCGCTGGATCGCATGTCCGAGGTTCAGAACCTGGACACCGAGTCCGGGATCGTCACCGTCCAGGCCGGTGCGGCGGGCCCGCAACTCGAGTCCTACCTGAATGAGCGCGGCTGGACCCTGGGCCACTTTCCNCAATCNTTCGAGCGAGCNACCATCGGTGGGTACATCGCGACTCGTTCATCCGGCCAATCCTCGAGCGGATACGGACGNATCGAAGACCTTCTCGTGGGTGCCGAGGTGGCCACNCCGGTCGGGACACTGTCGGTNGGTGGCTATCCCGCGTCCGCGACCGGCCCCGATCTGCGGCACGTCGTGTTGGGAAGTGAGGGTGCNCTGGGAATCGTCACCTCCGCCGACCTGCGCGTGCGAGCGTTCCCGACGTTTCGCGAGTACTCCGCGGCGATCGTGCCCGGAGATTTCTCAGCGGCCACCCGTGTTGTTCGCGCGTTGACACGTTCACCGCTGCGACCCACGATCGTGCGGGCATCGGATGAAGCAGAAACGAAGGCGTTGCTGACGATATCGGGACCCGGCGGTGTGCTGGGTGGGGCCTTCTCGATGTACGTGCGCATGCGTCGAGCCCTTCCGGGTTCGTTGATCATCATCGGCTGGGAGTCCGAGTCGGCCACCACGCTGGCAGCCATGCGCGCCCTTGCCCGCGAGACCCTCGCCGACGCAGGTGCGGTGTCCATCGGTGGGCGCCCCGCTCGTTCGTGGGTCGCGTCCCGGTTCCTCGGCCCCTACCAGCGCGACGCGATGATGGATGCGGGATACCTGGTGGAGACCTTCGAGACCGTCGTGGTGTGGTCCGCGATTGACGACACCCACCACACGCTTGCCGAGGTTGTTCGCGCGGAGCTCGGCGACGACAGTTACGTCATGGCACACATCTCGCACGCTTACGAGGTGGGAGCCTCGCTGTATTTCACGGTCCTGGCCGGTGCGCGCAGCGACCCACGTGCATCAATGGATCGATGGCGGTCCGCGAAGGCCGCCATTATGGACGCGCTGGCCGAGTGCGGTGCCGCCGTCAGTCACCACCATGGAGTGGGGCGCGACCACCGCGACTTTCTGCCTGCAGCCATCGGCCCCGTTGGCGAGGACATCCTCCGCGCGATGAAAACAACCCTCGACCCCGGCTGGATCATGAACCCCGGCGCACTGGTGACCCGTCCGGATGGACAGCAATCAGAGGGCACATGACGGCAACCGTCCGTAGCCTGATTGGTTTCGGTGCCGTCTGGCAAACTTTGTGGTCTGCCGGAGATCCGACGCTGCGCGGGACGGTGACCGCAAGGTTTCGCAATCTTGCATCGCTATTGTGAGGTGTCCGGCGACAGCGGGGGAGTCGCCGGATTCTTCTTTGCCCGAGCGCGCGAGTTACAAGTAGGCGCGCAGTCGTATTTGCCGCAGGGTCACCGGTGAGGCTCCGGCCGGGTCATCACTGTCTGTGTCGTCGTAAGCGATCTCGCGGTGGGCTCCATCGGAGTCGAACCCGGCGGATCGCAAGATGTGCAGTCGGTGATCGTCCGCGGCGGCGATCCACACGGATAGCGCACGAGCCCCGACGCTCGTTGCCGAATCAGCGAGCGCTGCCAGCAGCCGTGAACCGTGGCCTGCACCGCGCTGAGCGGGCAACACCTCCCAGGCCACGATCTCCACGGTGTCGGGGTCGGCATCGGTGTCAGTGTCCAAACACGGTGCGATGCCCGCGAATCCCACCAGTTCTCCGCCACGGGTAGCGACCACGAGACGGTGCGCGGGTCCGGGCGGAGCGATCACTGCCCGAGCCCAGGCGAGCTCGGCGTCGCTCGCGGTCACGGCGTCGAAGATGGATTCGGGCCACGAATAGTCGTGACGCCAGCAGGTCTCTTGCATCGTCGCAATGGCGGAGGCGTCGGCGGCTGTTGCCGGTCGCACGAAACCCGGCTCGCCGGAGCCTGGTGGATCACCCATCTGAATAGTCTCTCGCGGGTAGTGTTCTGAGGGTGCCCAACCTCCCCGACAGCAGCGATCACGACTCCTCCGACGCTTCCGACGCCAGCGATGCCAGCGGCGACATCACGTTTCGCAGCGACGTCACGGTGGAACTCGTCCGCGCGAGCGCTCGTGATGCCGATGTCGTTTTTGCCGCCCGCGTCTCGACTGTCGGTGAGTCCAGTGTCGAGGATGTCGATTCTGACGCGCAGCGTTCGGCGGGGCTGATCCGCTATTTGATGCGCGAGCGTCATGGAAGTCCGTTCGAGCACAACTCCATGACGTTCTTCGTGCAGGCGCCGATTTTCGTGTGGCGGGAACACATGCGGCATCGGATTGCCAGTTACAACGAGGAATCCGGTCGCTATCGCGAATTGCGTCCGATCTTCTACGTTCCGGACCAAACGCGGTCGGTGGTCCAGGACGGAAAGCCCGGAGCCTATGAGTTCCATCCCGGTACGCCAGAGCAGTACGCCGTTATCGACTCGGCAACCCGAGAATCCTGCGTGGTGGCCTACGACGCCTACCAGCGCATGCTGGATGCAGGGATTGCCCGGGAACTGGCGCGCATGGTGCTGCCGGTCACCATCTATTCGTCGGCTTACGTGACGATGAACGCGCGTGCATTGATGAACTTCTTGTCGTTGCGCAAGAAGAGTGACGATGCGACGTATCCGAGTTACCCCCAGCGGGAAATCGAGATGGTCGCGGAGGCGTACGAGGAGCATTTCGCTCGACTGATGCCGATCACCCACGAAGCTTTCGTGGCTTCCGGGCGCGTGGCCCCGTGATGCCGGCCAGCCGATAGCCTGACGGCCATGACCGAACACGCCTCATCCCGCGGAACTCCCTTCGGAGTCATGCTCACCGCGATGGTCACGCCTTTCGCGTCTGATGGCAGCCAGGACCTCGACGGTGCACAGGTGCTTGCTGCGCACCTGGTCGATCAGCTGGGCCACGACGGACTCGTGATCAACGGGACGACGGGTGAGTCCGCCACCAAGACCGACCAAGAGGATCGAGACCTGGTTGCCGCAGTCGTCGAGGCCGTCGGCGATCGCGCGTGGGTGGTGGCCGGTGTCGGCACGAACGACACCTCGCATTCCATCGCGAGCGCCAAAGCTGCGGCTGCAGCCGGCGCGCATGGCGTCATGGCTGTTGCCCCGTACTACAACCGACCCCCGCAGGAAGGCTTGATCGCCCACTTCCATGCGATCGCTGATGCCACAGACCTGCCTCTTTTGACGTACGACATCCCCAAGCGAACCGGTGTCGCCATCGAGACGGAAACCCTCGTGCGTATTGCCGAGCACCCGAATGTGGTGGCCAACAAGGACGCCAAGGGTGACCTCGACGCCACGCAGTGGGCGATGGCTCGCACGGACCTGGCGTGGTACTGCGGTGACGACATCTTGAACTTGCCGATGCTCATGCTCGGGGCGTCGGGGATGGTGTCGGTGGTGGGTCACGTCGTGGGGGACCGTCTCAAGGAGATGGCCCAAGCACTCGCGGCTGGAGACGTTTCCCGGGCCCGCGCCATCAACGCCGAACTGCTGCCCGTCTACACAGGTCTGTTCCGAACCCAAGGTGTCATCTTGACGAAGGCAGCCTTGCGCATGCAGGGCCTACCGGCGGGCGGCTTGCGATTGCCGCTCGTCGACGCGACCCCGGCCCAGGAGGAGCAGTTGCGTATCGACCTCGCCGGGGTGCGCGGCATCGGCACCTGACCGTGCAGCACGACGAGATTCCGTCGCCCGCGCCGCTGAAAGAGGGGGCGCTGCGGGTTCTTCCGATCGGCGGCTTGGGAGAGATCGGCCGCAATATGGCCGTTTTCGATTTCGATGGCTCGCTGCTCATCGTCGATTGTGGGGTGCTCTTTCCCGAAGAGTCACAACCGGGCGTCGACTTGATCCTGCCGGACTTCACTCCCATTGCGGAGCGGTTAGCCGATGTCGAGGCAATCATCCTCACGCACGGACACGAGGACCACATCGGAGCGGTTCCCTACCTCCTGCGGATGCGTCCTGATGTTCCGATCTACGGAAGCCGTCTGACGTTGGCGTTCCTGAAGGCGAAGACGACCGAGCACCGGCTGTCGCCGGACCTGCACGAAGTCAGTGATGGCGAGCAGGTTCAGGTGGGCCCGTTCGGCGTCGAATTCCTCGCCGTCAATCACTCGATTCCCGACGCCATGGCCGTGGCGATCACCACCGATGCTGGCCGGGTCCTGCACACCGGGGACTTCAAGGTCGACCAGCTGCCGTTGGACGGTCGGGTCACCGACCTCAACGGCTTCGCCCGCTTGGGTGATGAGGGAGTGGATCTGTTGATGATCGACTCCACCAATGCCGAGGTTCCGGGGTTCATTCCCAGCGAGCGGGACATCATGCCGGTCCTGGACTCCGTCTTCGCCAAGGCACGAGGTCGCGTCATCGTCGCGTCCTTCGCCTCCCACGTGCACCGCATTCAACAGATCATCGATATGGCCGTCGAGCACAGGCGGAAGATTGCCTTCGTCGGTCGGTCCATGGTGCGCAATATGCACATCGCCCGTGACCTCGGGTTCTTGTCGATTCCAGAAGCGACGTTGGTGTCGGCCGACGATCTGGCCGAACTACCCGACGACAAAGCGGTACTGATCTGCACCGGGTCGCAGGGAGAGCCGATGGCTGTTTTGTCGCGGATCGCCAATCGTGATCATGCGATTTCTGTCGGGCCCTCGGACACCGTGGTGCTGGCGTCGTCACTGATCCCTGGAAATGAAAACGCGGTCAATCGCGTCATCAATGGCTTGACCAAACTCGGCGCGTCGGTGGTGCATAAGGGAAATGCTCTTGTGCATGTTTCCGGGCACGCGTCCGCCGGGGAGTTGCGCTTCGTCTACAACCTGGTGAAACCCCGCTTCGTCATGCCCGTGCACGGAGAGTGGCGACACCTGGTGGCGAATGCTGCGGTGGCGCAGAGTGTGGGCATCGACCCGCGCCGCATCCTCGTGGTGGATGACGGCGTCTCGGTCGATCTTGACGAGCAGCGGGCGGTGATCAGTGGATACACACCCGTTGGTTTCGTCTACGTCGACGGGTCGAGCATCGGTGACCTGACCGAAGCGTCCTTGAAAGACCGGCGGGTGCTCGGTGAGGAGGGGTTCATCTCGATCATCGCGGTCGTGGACATCGTGGCCGGCACCGTGGTCGCCGGTCCGGAAATCCACGAACGCGGATTCGGCGAAGAGGTCCTCTCCGAAGGAGTCGACGACGTCACCGGGAAGGTGCGCGAAGCACTCGAGCAGGCCCTCGCCGACGGCATTGACGACCCGCACGACCTCCAGCAACGAATGCGGCGCGTGGTGGGTCGGTGGGTCAATGCGACCCACCGCCGCCGGCCGATGATCGTCCCGGTGGTTGTCGAGGCGTGAATCGGCGGCGGTCAGCGCCGGTCAGCGCCTGTCATGTCCGCAGCCGTTGACCGCCACTAGGCCAGGGGTGAAATACCCCTTTTTCCTGGTGCGCGTGTTACGCGTGTGACTACCGGGATTGTGTGCTTTCCGGCGCTAGCCTTCCTGCATGGCGTCTCGTACGTCCGCTTCCCCACGTTCGTCCCGTGCGCGTTCGGCAAGCGGCTCTTCCCGTTCCCGTTCTACGTCGCGTTCTACGTCCGGTTCGAAGTCGCGATCTCCTCGCCGAGCTCCCCGAAAAACCTCGAGCAGGTCTCGCGCATCGGGCACCTCCTCGAAGCGAACCCCCGCGCGCAGCAAGCCGCAGAAGCGTTCGGGGCGGTCGTCCTCGCCCGGGCTCTTCACCCGGGCGGTCATGGGGATTGGTCGCGGTATCCGGGCCGTGTGGATCGGGCTCGCGCACCTGGTGGGCTCGATCGCCCGAGGAATCGGACGGGGGGCACGTGACCTCGACCCCGAGCACCGCCGCGATGGTCTCGGGCTCGGACTGATCGCCGGGGCGGTAATCGTTGCCGCCGCTACGTGGTTTCGGGTAGAAGGCTGGTTCATTGCATGGTCAGGGACCATGTCGACGGCCATCTTCGGTGCCTTGGCGTGGATCGCGCCGCTCTGCCTTCTCGCGCTCGCGTGGCGATTCCTTCGCCATCCGGATCAAAACGCCACCACCGGACGCCTAGTGATCGGAACTTCGGCCGTCGTCATCGGCGTCGTTGGCATCTGGCACCTCACGCGCACCTCTCCCACACCGTCGGATGGTGCAGCGGCGATGAACTCCGCCGGCGGCGTCGTGGGATGGATCGCGACAGCCCCCGTGGTTGCCGCCGTCGGGCCGATCGTCACCGGGGTCGTCCTCGCGATCGTGCTGTTATTCGGCATCTTGGTGGTCACCGGCACGTCCGTTCAGGCTATTCGGGGCTACGTCGCTGCCTGGTGGCGGTCGGTGCGGGGCGCGGCCTCGTTGCTGGTGCCGCCGGATCCAACCAAGGACGACGCGACCAAGGACGACCCGACCAACGATTCCTCGGGCGAGATGGACCTCGAAGACGATGGCGATGAGCTCGTCCTTCCCGGTCACGGACAAGAACTCATGGACGCCCCGGCGGCTCGCGACCTTCGGGACGCCGACGTTCTCCGCGATACGCCGCTGGTGGGGGATGAGCCGTTCGCCACGCCACTGCCCACCGACGCAGCATCGGACGATCGTCCCGCCGCCGGACTGTTCGTGCAGGCGGGGACCGGGTCTGCACTGGGCGCGATGTCCGGTCCGCTCGGCGCCGATGAGGACACCGACGTCATCCCGGCGGTCGGAGACAGCAGCGGTCCGGACGATGACACCCAAGCCCTCGCGCCCGTGCTGCATGGTGACGGCGCCGCAGCCAACGACGACACCGTGACACTGACGCCGGTAGATGCGGAAACCGCTGCCTCTGCTCCTGGCGCGGCCTCGGTCGCAGCCGCAGCCGCAGCCGCGGCGCCCGAGCCGGTGATCGATCCCACCCCTGAGGGGTCGCCTACGCAGGTGCCGGTGATGACCTCGGGCCGGTATCGACTCCCGAAGGCGGAGTTACTCAAGATCGGTGCGGGACACAAGAAGTCAACGCCGGCGAACGACCAGGTGGTCAAAGCCCTGCGTGAAGTTCTCGATCAGTTCGGCATCGACGCCGAAGTCTCCGGCTTCCTGCGGGGACCCACGGTGACGCGCTACGAGATCGAACTCGGACCGAGCGTCAAAGTCGAGCGGGTGACCGCCCTGAGCAAGAACATCGCCTACGCGGTGGCCAGCGCCGACGTGCGGATTCTGAGTCCGATCCCGGGTAAGAAGGCCATCGGTATCGAAATCCCCAACACCGACCGCGAACTCGTGGCGGTCGGAGATGTGCTGCGCAGTTCATCCGCGGCCGCCGATCAACACCCGATGGTCGTTGCGCTAGGCAAGGATGTCGAGGGGGAGTTCGTTGTTGCGAACCTCGCCAAGATGCCGCACATCCTCGTCGCGGGAGCCACGGGTGCGGGTAAGTCGAGCTGCATTAATGCATTGATCACATCGATATTGATGCGGGCAACCCCGGACGAAGTGCGCATGATCCTCGTGGATCCCAAGCGAGTGGAGTTGAGTGTTTACGAAGGTGTTCCGCACCTGGTCACCCCGATCATCACCCACCCGAAGAAGGCCGCGGATGCTTTGCAATGGGTCGTCGCCGAGATGGACAAGCGTTACGACGACCTTGCGCACTTCGGATTCCGGCACGTGGATGACTTCAATGCTGCGGTCCGAGCCGGGAAGGTGACAGCACCCGCAGGAAGCCAACGCGTCCTGCGGCCCTACCCCTACCTCCTCGTGATCGTGGACGAGCTGGCCGACTTGATGATGGTCGCCCCGCGAGACGTTGAAGATGCCATCGTTCGCATCACGCAACTCGCTCGGGCTGCTGGTATCCATCTCGTCTTGGCCACCCAGCGCCCCAGCGTCGACGTCGTCACCGGGCTCATCAAGGCCAACGTTCCGTCGCGGCTCGCGTTTGCCACCTCCAGCCTCGCCGACTCTCGGGTCATCTTGGATCAGCCGGGCGCCGAGAAGCTGGTGGGTCAAGGTGACGGCCTCTTCCTGCCTATGGGAGCGAACAAGCCGGTGCGGATCCAAGGAGCGTTTATCGCTGAGAAGGAGATTCGCGGCATCGTTCAACACTGCAAGGATCAAACCGAGGCCCACTACCTCTCCGAGGTCACGTCTCCCGCCGCAGCGAAGAAGGAGATCGACGAGGACATCGGCGACGACCTCGATGTTCTTCTGCAAGCCGTCGAACTCGTGGTGAGCACCCAATTCGGCTCCACATCGATGTTGCAACGCAAGTTGCGCGTGGGATTCGCCAAGGCCGGACGGCTGATGGACCTGATGGAGTCCCGAGGAGTCGTCGGACCGAGCGAGGGATCCAAGGCGCGGGAGGTTCTGGTCAAGCCCGAGGATCTCGACGCCGTTCTTGCCTCTCTGCGCGGATAGTCTTCGACGACACGCAGCCGGAGTTCGCTCAGCCGGAGTTCGCTTAACCTCTTGCCTGTTGACGCTCTTACTGTCACCCTTAGCGCACGAAGAATGTCGATACCCACGTCGATACCCACGTCGATACCGACGTCGAAACCGATCAGGTGGAGGCCCCATGGTGGGAGAGCGCATCACCGATGCCCGCCGTTCTCGTGGGCTGAGCATCGACGACGTGGCGGCCACGACGCGGCTGCGGCCCTTGATGATCGAGGCGATCGAGGACGACGATTTTTCGCTGTGCGGGGGAGACAGTTACGCCATCGGACATCTCCGGATAATCGCTAAGGCGGTTGGCCTTGATGGCGACGACCTCGTTTCGGCATACCGTCGGCGGTAAGTGCAGCCTGTCGGCGGCCGATTACCGGGTTGCGTCGTTGTTGCGTCGACTTGTTGTTGGGTTATAGCGTCCCGCAGGGCCGACCGTCACGGCACTCACCCGGGCCGTCCGTAGGCTGTAGGGATGCCCCCCGCCAAGAAGGTTGCGATTGTCACGCTGGGCTGCGCGCGAAACGAAGTGGACTCCGAGGAGTTGGCGGGGCGACTGTCGGTCGGTGGCTGGGATCTGGTCGAAAATACGGAGTCGGCGGACGCGGTGCTGGTCAACACCTGTGGGTTCATCGAAGCGGCGAAACGGGAATCTATCGACACAGTGCTTTCGCTCGCCGGTGATGATGCGCCTGCGGTGATTGCGACGGGTTGTCTTGCCGAGCGGTACGGCACCGAACTCGCCGCCAGCCTGCCCGAGGCGCGTGCGGTTCTCGGCTTCGACGACTATCCCGAGATCGCGGCGCGACTGGATGCGGTGATGCGAGGACAGGACGTTCCCGCGCCCGTTCCGACTGATCGCCGGACCTTGTTGCCGCTGAGTCCGGTTGCGAGATCGGACGCCAGATCGGACGCCAGATCGGATGTCGGGAGGGATTCGAGTACGGGGGCGGCGGCGGACGGATCAACAGGCGAGCCGCACGGCTACAGCCCTCCGGTACCCCGCATTCGTTTGGGCACGGGACCGGTGGCTTCGGTCAAACTGGCAAGCGGCTGCGACCGGAGGTGTGCCTTTTGTGCGATCCCGCGCTTTCGCGGATCGTTCGTGTCCCGCACGCCGTCGGAGATCGTCTCCGAAATGGGAGAGATGGTTGCCGCCGGAGTCCGGGAGGTAATTCTGGTCTCCGAAAACACCACGTCGTACGGAAAAGACCTGGGGGATATGCGACTGCTGGAGTCGTTGCTCCCCGACTTGGCGGCCGGCACTGGTGTCGACCGTATTCGCTTGTCCTATCTGCAACCGGCCGAGATGCGCCCGGGCTTGGTTGCCGCCATCGCGGGCAGTGCGGGGGTGGCGGACTACTTCGACTTGAGTTTCCAGCACGCGAGCCCGCGTGTGTTGCGAGCCATGCGCCGCTTCGGAGGCACGAAGGATTTCCTCGAGTTGATCGAGGCCATCCGGACGCTTTCACCCACCGCGGGGATACGCAGCAACGTGATCGTCGGGTTCCCGGGTGAAACCGACGAGGACGTTGATGAGTTGGCGGTCTTCCTGGAAGCCGCGCGCTTGGATGCGGTCGGTGTCTTCGCCTATTCCGACGAAGACGAAACGGAAGCCGCGGGCCTGGACGCCAAGGTGCCCGAGGACGTCATCGAGGCTCGTCGATCGCGACTCGTGGACCTGGTGGACGAATTGATGGAGCAAAGGGCCGCCGAGCGCATCGGCGAATCGGTGCGCGTGCTCGTGGAGTCGGTCGACGACGGAGTCCCCTGTGGTCGGTCTGCCCACCAAGGGCCAGACGACGGCGCGTGCTTCCTTGTCAATAGCGATGCCGAGGTGGGCGAGTGGGTCGACGGTCAGGTCGTAGAGAACGAGGGCGTTGACTTGTGGGTTCGGCCGTGACGTGGAACCTGCCCAATGTTCTCACAGTGGCGCGCCTGGTGTGTGTACCGATTCTCGCCTGGTTGTTGGCGCTCGATGAGTCCTGGGCACGGGACACCGCCGCGATCGTTTTCGTTGCTGCCGCGGTCACCGACTTCTTCGACGGAGCCATCGCACGCCGCCGCGGCATCACCTCACGCTTCGGTGCACTCGTCGACCCAATAGCGGACAAGGCCCTGATCGCAGTCGCGCTGCTCGGGCTATCGATCGTGGGGGAACTGCCCTGGTGGATAACCGTGGTGATCCTGGGTCGAGAGATCGGGGTGACGATCGTGCGGTTCGCCGTTGTGCGCCACGGGGTCATTCCGGCCAGTCGGGGTGGCAAAGTCAAAACGGTGCTGCAGATCGTGGCGATCTTCCTGTATCTCGCGATTCCACCGGAGGTTGTCGCGGACGCCTGGTCCGCCATCGCAGCTGCGGTGATGGTCGCTGCGGTCGTGATGACGGTTATCACCGGAATCGACTACCTGCGACGGGCCTATGCCATCTCCCGATCGGCATCCCGTGAGTGCTGACCTCCCATCGTCGGAGCCGGTGCTCCTCGATGAGCTCGCAGAGCGCCTGGTTCAGCGTCTGCGGGAACGGTCCTGGACCATCGCCACCGGAGAGTCCCTGACGGCAGGCCTGGTGTCCTCGACAATCGCTTCGGTGCCGGGCTGCTCGGCCGTCTTCCGAGGGACAGTCGTCGCATACGCGCCGGAGGTCAAGACCGAGGTACTGAATGTGCCCGAGGAACTGCTGAGGCAGGGAATTGTGACCGAGGAGGTCGCACGTGCCCTCGCCGAGGGTGCGCGCTCGCGATTGGGGGCCACCGTGGGGATCGGGACGACGGGGGCCGCCGGGCCGGATGGCCACGACGGGATGCCGGCCGGAACCGCCTGCATTGCGGTATGTAGCCCCTCGGGGGAGCGGGTGCGAACACTGCGCGTCACCGGGGATCGGTCGCAGGTTCGACACGCGGTCACCCAGGCCGCTGTGGAGGCGGCGCTAGAAACTCTCGAAGCCGGGGAATAGTTCAGGCCCGACAGGCGTTCTCCCCTGTGTAGACCCGAGAAATCCCCTGCACAGCCGGCTGCAGGTTCGCCGTGACGCAGGCCTGCCTGGGCGGCAACCCGCCCTGTGCGGTTAAGGTGGGGGATCACGAGCAAGGAGGTGGCAGAGTGATTGTCATGCGCGAAGTCATCGGCGAGGAACTGCGTCGTCGCCGACAAGATCAAGGACGCACGCTGCGTGAGGTGTCCGGAGCCGCCGCCGTTTCCCTGGGCTACCTATCCGAAGTGGAACGGGGCCACAAGGAGGCGTCGTCCGAACTGCTCGCGGCCATCTGCGATGCGCTCGAGGTTTCGTTGTCGGAATTGCTGGCGTCGGTCAGCACGCACGTCGCGCAAGCCGAGCTTCAACACACCGCCCCCACCACGCGACTTCCGCAGATGGTCCTCCCGGATGGTGCGGTCGCGCAGCGGCGCCTGTCCTAGCTCCGTCGGTCGTCGATCACGGGCCCGATGAGGGCTGCGTTCCCACCTGACAACGAGGGCACCAAAAGATCGGCTGCTCGTTAGGGCGTTGCTGTCCCACACCGTGCTGAGAGCGAATGGGCGTGCCGCAGCGCCGGCATGTGCTCCTGTTTTTTCCATAGACGAAGTGCGCCTCCCGCTCGTCACCTGTGGTGGCTTGCGACGATCGGTCCCGGTTGCGCATCATCAAGGTGCGAGCAATCGCCAAGGTGGAGGCCACCTCGTCGTCGGATATGTCCTCCACATGAGTGAAAGGGGTGATGCCCGCGAGAAACAACGTTTCGCAGCGATAGATGTTGCCGATGCCGGCGACCACCCGCTGATCAACGAGCACGTCACCAATCGATCGTCCCGCGCAGGCACGAACATTGTCTGTGGCACGGCCGGCGTCCCACGAGTCATCGAGTATGTCCGGGCCTAAGTGCCCAATGACGTCTGCTTCTCGCTTGGTGGGCAGAACGAGAACATCGTGCAACCGATACCCCACGGCTGCTGCATCACCGGAGTACAAGACCAAGCGGACCGCATGCATCGGTCCGCCCTTCCAGCGCTGCCCGGTGCGGTAGATGTGCCACGAACCATCCATTCGAAAGTGCGTATGTAACGACGTTTCGTTGGAGAAGCGAAACAGCAGATGCTTACCTACCGGGCGTACGCCCAGACAGTCGATACCCGCGAAGTCGATTGTTGCCAGCGACGGCAAGCGAACGTCGCTGCGGTCGATACGACGGCCAGCCAGGAGGGCGTCGAGACGCTTGGCAGCCAAATAGACGGTGTCACC
This sequence comes from Micrococcales bacterium, assembly GCA_002728915.1. Classification (GTDB taxonomy): domain Bacteria; phylum Actinomycetota; class Actinomycetes; order S36-B12; family S36-B12; genus S36-B12. Next base: position 4,852 of record PBWE01000046.1, on the reverse strand, counting down.
TTCCGGCATGACTCTCCCAGCGCCAGCCGCGCGGAACGGGGGAGAGCCCGGCGGTTCGTGCGGCCTGATTCCACATGTCATGCGTTGGAGCGTCGATCAACGACTGGGCGTTGACGGTCGTGAGGGTGGCACGGGACTTCTCGGTAAGCACCGCACGCGCGCGAGAGAGCGATGCCAGAACAGCGGTGGCATGTTCGACCGTGTCGATCCCCCACGCCTCGAGATGAGACCCGTTGGGGTCAAGCCATGCTCGTGTCTTGGTGCCGCAGCGGGCGACTATGGACCCGGCCCGTCGAGAGGCGCGGCGCGATTCCTCCGGCCACGGCACCAGCGAGCCACACGGGTTCGCCGGGTCAACGGAGAGCATGGTCACCAGTGAGGCATCGGCCAACGAGGACGAAGCGTCGCGAATGGCATCCACTGTGTCTGCAAGGGCGAATTGTGCGCCGCCGGCACCTTCGATCGCGTAGATGCGCTGACAGATCCCCGCATCTGCAAGCGTCGATAAGACGGGGTACTGACCGGCGAATCCACCCACCGGCTCTTCACTGGCGACCGCTGGGCGTGTGACCACCGCCCATCGTTCGAGGAGTAGACCCGCGTACTCGGCCGCGATTCGCTCATGAGAACCGGTGTCGGTGACCTCGGTTGCGGATACGCCGGGCGCCAGGAACCAGCGCGGGTCGGCGGATGTGGCGCCGGAGGTGGTCGCTAGGCGGGTGCGTCGCGGGAGAGGTGCGGCTCGACGCCGGGTGGACCCACCCCTTGCGGTGCGTGGACGCGGGCGCGGAGACCTGCGGCCATGAACCCGTGCGTGAACAAACGACCAGGAATCGCAGGAGATCCATCCTGCTCGGAACAGTTGCCACAGGGTCGCCTCGACGGTGTCCATCGACACGACGGTCCCCGCAGAGACGAGCGAGGCATGTACTGAGTCGCTAAGAAAGGCACCCCCGCCTGCCAGTACGTTGAGGATCGAGCGATCGATGTCGTTGAGTTCGTGATACCCGGCATCGTCCACGGTGGGGTGCGATCCGCGCAGCATCGAACGAATACCGGCGGCTATCGGTGTCGGCGCCCACGCGATGCGAGCATCTCGGCTACCCATCTCACCCATCGACCAGACGGTCAGGTCTCCCGCGGTCAACAGGGCATCAAGATCGGTCAGTGTCGCCTTCGGAACACGCGAGCGGATGATCCCCAGGGTCGACGAGGCAGGGAGTACGAGTCCGCTGAGGCGATCGACGGCGTCGACGATGCTCTCCTCGGGTGTACCACGGGAAGTGATGTCTTCCTGCGGTGCGGTTACGTCGCGGGTAACCGGCTCGCGTGCGTTCGACTCGTGGATCCCTGATTCGACTACACCGTGCCAGCGGGGGAGGAACGCGGCGTACTGCGCGAGACCAACGGGCTCGATCTCCTCACGGAGTCGAGCCACCGACCGTCGTCGGATTCGACGCAGCACCTCCGGATCGCAGAACTCGCGTCCATGTCCCCCGGGTCGGAACTCGCCGGCGAGGAGGCTGCGCTGCGCCAGCAGGTCGTTGAGAGCGGATTCCACGACTGCCACGGGGAGGCCGAAATGCTCGACGACGTCGGGTAGGCGAAAGGGTCCATGCGTTCGAGCAAAACGATGCACCATTCCCNCGAGTGGTNCGNCTCCAGCGACGAGGTGGGCNTCGGGGATTCCCGGTGGCAGNACAACTCCGAGAGCATCGCGCAGACGCCCGGCATCCTCGATGGCNGCCCAACACCGNCGACCGCCAACGGTCACCGTGATCGCCCGTCGAGCCGNNACCAGNTCGTCGAGCCACACAGATTCAACACCGCATCGCTGCGCGGTNNCNGTGTCGAGNGGGCCGAGGAGCCTCAGAAGATCAGCGGCNTCCTCCAGGGANCGGGCTCGGGTGTGNGGAGCCTGAAAGGACACCTCATCCTCGACCTCGGCGATGGCGTCNGCGTCGAGAAGGCTACGAAGTTCCGAGGTGCCGAGCAGGTCTGCGAGGAGNTCGGTGTCGATCGAGAGGGCTTGAGCGCGACGCTCCGCNAGGGGGGCATCGCCTTCATACATAAAGGTGGCGACGTAGCCGAACAGCAGAGACCGCGCGAACGGACTGGGGTGGTCNGTCGTCACGGTGGTNACGGNGACGTCGNNNGANTGAATGCGTTCCAGCAAAGAGNTCAACCCGGGNAGGTCGTAGACGTCGTGGAGACACTCNCGCATGGTCTCCAGCACGATCGGGAANTCGGGATAGTCAGCGGCCACCTGTAAGAGNGCGTTNGCTCGCTGGCGTTGCTGCCANAGNGGGCTTCGNCGGTCNGGGCGCCGGCGCGGTAANAGCAGTGACCGTCCGGCACACTCGCGGAAACGTGCCGCAAACAGCGCAGACCCGGACACCTCGTCCTGCACCGTCTGCTCAAGGCCGACGGTATCGATGTCGAGTGATTCGACGACCTGCGCAAGCACATGCTCACCCTCAGTGGTACCGCCGAGAGGGCCACCGAAGTCACTGCCCGACGAGCGGACATCGCCAGCCGAATCGCCAGCCGAATCGCCAGCCGCATTGTCAACAGGATCGAGAGCATGAACGTAGTCGGGGAGGCGGATGACAATCCCGTCATCCGCGTGCATTACCTGGGGATCAATCCCCAAACGATCACGCAAGTTCTGTGCCAGCACCAAGGCCAGGGGTGAATGGACTTTCGCTCCGTAGGGGCTGTGGAGGACAACACGCCAGTCACCGATGTCGTCGCGGAAGGCCTCAATCAACAGGTTGCGGTCGTCGGGAACAACTCCGGTGGCCTGCTGTTGCTCATCGAGGTAGATCTGAAGGGCCGCTGTCTTGGGCTTGGGGGATCGAATCGTGTGCCCAATTGCTTCCGCTAACTGTGCGGGACGACCTGCGGAGTCTCCGTGCCAGAAGGGCATTCGCCCGATCGCGCCGGGGGTTGGAGTGACCAACACGCGATCGTGGGTGATCTCTTGCACCTGCCAGGTGCTTGCGCCCAGGGTGATGACCTCGCCAACGCGCGTCTCGTAGACCATCTCTTCATCAAGTTCCCCGACGCGAGGGAAGCCTTCGGTTGCTACGTGAACGCCGAACAGTCCTCGATCGGGAATCGTGCCGGCGTTCGTGACCGCCAGCCGCCCGGCTCCCGGTCGTCCGGTCAGCACCTGTGAGGTGCGATCCCACACCAGGCGCGGGCGCAACTCGGCGAATCGTTCTGANGGGTACGTTCCTGCGAGCATGTTGANCACGCTGGTTAAGAGGGCATCGCTGAGGTGTGTGAAGGATGCTGCTTTGCGGATGAGTTGAGCGAGGTCATCGAACGCCCAGTCGTCCATCGCGCACATGGCAACTATCTGCTGACTCAAGACATCNANNGGCAGGCTGGGAAGCCGNATTGGNTCNAGAAGGCGCTCGGACATGCGATCGGCGAGGCTGATGGACAACAACAGGTCGTGTGCGTGCGTGCTGATCACGTGTCCACGGCTGACTTCACCGACGCCGTGTCCCGCACGACCCACCCGTTGCAATCCGCTTGCCACAGACGTAGGTGATTGAATCTGGACCACGACATCGACNGCGCCCATGTCGATGCCGAGTTCCATGGAACTCGTCGCAACGACNGCCGGTANTCGACCAGCCTTCAGGTCCTCTTCGATGGACCGACGAAGATCCTTCGAGACGGATCCGTGGTGGGCCCGTGCAATCACGGTCGCCTCACGCGCAGCCGTGGACTGGGCAGACTCCTCTTCGCGCTGCGCGGCAGCGTCGTTGAGTCGCGCCGTGAGACGTTCGGCGAGCCGGCGCGAATTGACGAACACGATGGTGGATCGATGCGCCGTGATGATGTCCAGGACGCGGTCGGCAATCGCCGGCCACACCGATGACCGATCCGCGTCCCCGGCTGCACTCCCGGTGACGATCTCAACGCCTGCATCATCGGTTCGCGCATGTCCGATGTCGCGGAAATCGAGTACCGGGGATTCGACGGTGAGCTCGATCTGCTTGTCGATCGCTGGTGAAATAACGGCAACACCCGCGGGGTCGGTGGCCCGCACGTAGCGAGCGACCTCGGATATCGGTGTCACGGTGGCGGATAGTGCGATGCGTTGTGCGGGCTGCGGAAGGAGCGCATCGAGCCGTTCGAGGGATACAGCGAGATGGGCCCCGCGCTTGCTGTCGGCAAGGGCATGCACTTCGTCGATGATCACGGTGTCGATGTCACGGAGTGCGTCGCGAGCCCTCGATGTCAGAAGCAGAAACAACGACTCAGGTGTTGTGATCCATACGTCGGGGGGATTCTTCGCCTGCCGGGTTCGTTCTGATTGCGGCGTGTCACCGGTCCTGATGCCAACGGAAATAGGCGGAATCGTCACGCCCGAGCGAGCAGCGATCTGCTCGAGACCGATCAAAGGGCTGCGCAGATTGCGCTCGATGTCGGAGGCGAGGGCTTTCAGTGGGGAGATGTACAGCACTCGCTTCCGGTCCGCCGGTGGGGTGTGCGCGAGTGAGTCCAAAGCGGCAAGGAATGCCGCAAGGGTCTTACCCGAGCCGGTGGGGGCGATCAGGACAGCGTCCTGACCGGTGGCGAGGACCGGCCAGGCCTCGCGCTGGATCGCGGTTGGTTCACCGAGGGCCTGCTGCACCCAGGTGGTGGCCCAGGCGCTGAGTCCGGAGTCGGCGGCCTCAACGTGGCTCCCCGATTGTGTGGACACCGCCGATGCGCCCACTGCTTCTCGGGCTGGTGGCACGGCGCACGCTCCTTGGCTGACTTGCTTCCTGCGGGGCGGTGCGGCGCACTCCTCCGCCGTCTCGGAGGATATCCCGCATGCGTCGAAGTGACT
>PBWE01000002.1 GCA_002728915.1 Micrococcales bacterium | reverse complement strand
TGGCCGTGGTGAGCGCAGCGGTCGCGATTGCTCTTGTTCCTGTGCTGCGTCCGGGGCTTCCCGTCCTGTCCGCGGTGCTGGTCGCGCTCGTCGCCGAGCGCTTGATGGCCAGGAGACGCGCATGATCTGGCCCGCCGTGATCGTCGGCTCCCTCGGGGCCTACCTCCTGAAACTCTCCGGGTACGTCATCCCGGAGCGAGTGCTGGACAACCCGCGGTTGCAGCGACTGACGGCGATACTGCCGATCGCTTTGCTGGCGGCGCTGGTCGGTGTGCAGACGTTCTCCACCGGTAGCGCCGTGACGGTCGACGCCCGTGTCGCCGGACTCGCAGCCGCCATCGTTGCGCTGGCTTTGCGCGCCCCCTTCTTGGTCGTGATTCTCGTTGCCGCGGCGACGGCCGCGGTCCTACGCGGTGCCGGCCTAGCTCCGTAGCGAGCGGACATACAGGTTCGATGCTTGGCGCATCGCCGCGCGGGCGCGCTTGCGATCCCGTGCGTCGTCGTAAGCCACCGCCAACCGAAACCACGCGCGCCAGTCCTCACTGTTGTCCCCAGCTTCCTGGGCGTACCGCTCGAAGTTGCGGTCGGCGTCGGCCTTGGTGGGTCGTCCGGACGGCGTGAGGTCGCCGTCGTAGGTGGGAAGGGCGTTCTCGGCGGCCAGCGTCTGGCCCATCTGGCGCGTGCGCCAGCCGAACCAGAGTTCACGAAGGATGAGGGCCAGTCCGATCACCGGAATAACAATGATTGCCACGGCAAGGCCAGTCTGCAGCGGATCTTTGGATACCAACAGAATCCACGCTCGACTCGCGGCAATCACTGCGTAAGCGATGCTGGCAATCACCATTGCCGCGGTGATGAGCCACACCCACGCCTTGGTCATCAGCGGTGACGCCTATAAATCGAGGTAGTCGGCGAGCCCCACCGTGACACCCGGGTGGTCACCCACGCGGCGAGCCGCGAGGATCACGCCCGGCATGAAGCAACTGCGGTCGAGGGAGTCGTGTCGAATGGACAACGTCTCTCCCGGCCCGCCGAACAAGACCTCCTGGTGCGCGACCAGACCACGCAATCGGATCGAATGCACGGGGATGTCGTCTACTCGAGCCCCCCGAGCACCGTCGAGTTGGCTCGCTGTCGCGTCGGGGGCCGGTGGTAGATCCGCCCGGGCGTGGGCGATTGCCGCAGCGGTGTGCGCAGCCGTGCCCGAGGGCGCATCGACTTTGTCCGGGTGATGCAACTCCACGATCTCCACCGATTCGAAGTAGCGGGCGGCGAGCGCGGATAGGTGCATCATCAGGACAGCACCGATGCTGAAGTTCGGGGCGATCAGTACTCCAACATCAGGGTGCCCGGCCGTCCACTCCTTCACGCGGGCGAGGCGTTCGTCGTCGAACCCGGTGGTGCCGACCACGCAGTGCATTCCGGCACCGATGGCGAACTCCAGGTTCCCCATCACCGCGTCGGGGGTCGTGAAATCAATGACCACATCGCATGACTGCGCGACCAACTCATCGAGGGAGTCTCCGATGTCGATGGCCGCCGCCAACTCCATGCCCGGTGCGGCCGACACAGCCTCCACCACGGCGCCGCCCATGCGGCCGCCGGCTCCGGTGACTCCCACACGTAGGGGCGACGACGTCGTCATGGCGACCAGCCTACGGGCATGCCGTCAAGCGAAGGGTGGGGCCGATCACCGGTCGACCCCACCCTCGCGTTCTCACTTCGGTTAGCACTTCGAGCGGTAAGCCGCCTTCTTTCCGAAGTTGGTGTTCACGTTCTTATCGGTAATGATCGTGAATCCAGTCGTGATCTTCCTCTTGTTCTTCTTGCCCTTGATGGCGCGCAGAGCTTGGGTAACACCCTGCGTTCCGATGTTGTAGGGCTTCTGAGCGATCAGGGCCTGGACGGTGCCGTCCTTGAGGGCCTTGATCTGGTCGGGACCGGCGTCGAATCCGATGACGATGATCTCGCCTTCCTTGCCAGCCTGCTTGATACCCGTAGCAGCGCCCTGTGCGGAGAACAGGTTGCTCGCGAAGATGGCCTTCAGATCAGGGTTGGCCGCGATAGCTGCCGTGGTGATCTGAGCCGCGATCGCGGGCTCGTTCTGCGAGTACTCCTGGCCGATGAACTCGAAGTTGCTGTCCTTCGCCACTGCATCCTTGAAGCCCGCATCGCGAGCGTCTGTGGTGCTGATGCCCGGCCGGACGCCGATGCCCATGACTTTGCCGCTGCTTACCCCGGCGTTCTTGATTGCCCTGAGAGCAGCGGCACCACCGGCGTAGTTGTTGGAGGAAATCTCCGACACAGCGACCTTCCTGGGCTTGTTGACGGTTGTGTCAACGAGGACCACCTCGATACCGGCCTTCTTGGCCTTTTCTAGTGGCTTCTGCATAGCCTTCACATCGTTGGGTGCGATGAGGATGGCGTCCGGCTTCGATGCGATGACGGCATCGAGAATCGGCTTCTGCAGCGTGGCGTCGAACTTCTCCGGTCCGACGGTCTTTACCTTGGCGCCTGCTTTCTTGGCTGCAGCCTTCACACCACAATTCATGGTGATGTAGAAGCCGTCACCCTTGACGCCTTGGATGAAGGTGATGTTCTCCCCGGCAGCCATCGCCCCGGGCGCAATACCCAGGCCGAGACCTCCGAGAAGACCAACACTGAGCGCGCCTGCAACGGCCCGCTTCACAGTTGCTCTACTCACTATTTCCCTCTTTCCTTGTTGACCCAATCGTCAGGCCCCCTATGGCCATCGGTTTGGGGTTTTTCCCTGATGATCGGCGGGCCCTCGCCCGCCTGACACCGTCAATGTAGACAGCGCCGATCAGGAAGATTCCTACGACGACCTCCTGCCAGAAGGCCTGAACACCACTGATGACAAATCCTTGACGCAAGGTGACCGGGATGAGCAAGCCGATCACCGTGCCGAAGATGGTTCCGACACCGCCGAACAAGCTCGTACCGCCGATCACAACACCGGCGATAACAGCCAGGTTGGTGAGCGAGTTACCTGCGATCGTGGTCTGCTGGTAGAGCGCGAGGCTGAGATAGCCGCCGATCCCGGCACACACGCCTGAGACGATGTAGACCCAGATCAACTGCTTATCGACCCGTATACCAATACGCCGAGACGCCTCCATGTTGGAGCCGAGAGCGTAGGTATAGAGCCCGAACTTGGTCTTGTGCAGCAATATGCCGCCCAATACGGCGATCACGAGTGCGATCACCGCGAGTGTGGGGATCTGCCAGACGATGTCTCCGAAGCCGACGGTGTCTACGAGAACCTCCGGCACGTTGTATAGATCGATGCCGCCGGTGATGACCTGCGAAATACCCAGGGCCATACCCATGGTGCCCAGCGTGACGATGAAGGCGGGAACATTCGCTTTGGCAATCAGGAAGCCGTTGATGAGCCCCCAGAGCGCACCGGCGAGCACCGCCACCACAGCGCCGACCGCCGCGATAGCCCATCCTTCGGTGCCCAGACTCTCCATCACCAGGGCCGACATGACGCTGGCGAAGACCAGGACCGAGCCGATGGACAGATCGATCCCTGCAGTGACGATCACGAAGGTGACGCCCACTCCCAAAATGATGAAGATGGAGGCGTTGACGATGATTGATCGGAAGTTGAAGACACTCAAGAAGGCGTCCGGGTTGATGATGGTGAAGAGCACCATCATGCCGAGGAGGACAAGGACGATTTGGGTTGCTTGAGCGCGCGTAATGCTGCGGATGACGCCGCGGTTGTTGTCGGCGACGATTTCCTCTGCTTGGGCTTCCCGGGTCGCTGTCACACCGCCTCCTCATCCAACGCACCCGTCATGGCACCGACGAGTTCTTCGAGCGATGTGTCTGCCGCTTGGTAGGTCGCGACGCGTCGACCACGGCGCAGAACCTGGACACGGTCCGCGACGCCGAGTACCTCAGGCATCGAGTGGGAGATAAACACCACTCCGATGCCCTTATCGCGCACCCGCTTAATCAAATCGAGAACATTCTGGGTCTGGACAACTCCGAGGGCTGCTGTCGGCTCATCGAGGAAGATGATCTTGTTCGCCCAGGATGCTGCGCGAGCCACGGCCACGCTTTGCTTCTGTCCACCGGACATGTCCCCCACCGGCACCGATAGTGCACGCACGGTGGCACCCAGGTCAGCGAAGGCATCGCTGGACTTCTCCCGCATCATCTTGTTGTCCATGAAGCCAAACCAGCCTAGGGGGCCACGCTTACGTACCTCACGACCGAGGTAGAGGTTGCGCACCGGGTCCAGGTGAGGACACAGCGCGAGATCCTGGAAAACCGTCTCGATGCCGAGGTCACGCGCAACCGAGGGGCTACTCATGGTGACGTCTTCACCCATGAAGCGGATCTGGCCCTCTTCCATTTCCTCGGTCCCGGACATGATCTTGATCAACGTGCTTTTTCCGGCGCCGTTGTCACCGATCAGTGCCGTGACCTCACCCGGCTCGACATCGAAATCACACCCGTCGAGCGCGACCACCTGCCCGTAGGTTCGAACGATGCCTCGTGCCTCTAATAGCGGCATACCTATCTCGCTCCCGTCGTCGCGTGCGTCCATGGCGTGGCCCGTCCACTGATTGCCTCTCGGCATGCGTCCAAACGAGGCGCCGATTGTTCCGTGAAGAACTCGGCGCGTTCGCTCGCGCTCATACCGATTGACTCTTTCCACAGCGCGCGTCCGGCAATAAAACCAGAGGCTCCTCCCTCATCGCAGGAGATACGAAGAACTTCGGTGAATTCCTCGAAGTCCACGCCGGCGCTCAGAACCGCCCACGGGACATCGATCGAGTCGGCCAACCGTCGACATGCCTGAGGGCTGCCCGGGTACTCCAACTTCAGCAAGTCCATCCCCAATTCCGACAGCGCGATGGCTGACTGGACGATCGCCTCGGACTTCGACCCTCCCTCCAAAGGCTCCTCACCCGGCAGCGTGTAGACCAAGTTCTCGATCACACTGGGGATGCCCGCGGCCTTGCAGTCCTCCACCACGGCGCGAACAACGTCCAGCGCTTCGGCGACAAGATCGGGTTCCCCTGGTCTTGCCTGGCGAAGAGCATTCACCTGAACGAGAAACTTCACTGCATCACCGCCTTGATCGAGAACCCAGCGGCCGTTCTGTTCTTCGATGCGATGAGCGCGCGGTTCTCCGTTGTAGTTCCCGCGATCGGATGGCTCGGCGGCCACCAGCAACCCACAGGTCGCCGCCAACTGGCCTGATTCCCGCACCGCCGGAACACCAAAATCTGGATCCAGCAGCAACCCTGTCGCACCGGGTGAGAGGTTGGCAGCGACATCGACTTTGGCCTGGGCCATCACCTCGGGCGTCGCCTCCTCGCCGACGGCGTCGAACATGCGCCGCAAGGTGTTGCGCTGGTCCATCGCAATGATCGCGAACGTGCCGTTGTCATCTGCGATATCTGCCAAGGTCTTCACGAAACGGTCTCCTTTTGTTTCTCTTGTTGTGGGTGCTGTCTTGGTGGTTGGACATGGCTCGCGAGTTCGCGAGTGAGCTCTTCATCGGTCATCCCGGCGGCGATGCCGGCAAAGGCTGCCGCACCCCGAACGCCCGGTTGCGTGACGGTGCTCCGGGACAGGTCCGCCAGCAGGCTGCCTTTGGCGCGCAGCACCCCGTCGAGTTGTGCCCAGCCGCCCCCGGCAATGACGTGATCGGATGGGCCGGTGACAGATGTCATGGTCTCCAGGCAGCCACGCATGGAGTGGATTCCGTAGTCGATAGCCGCAGCGACAACCTGATCAGGCGAGCAGGTGTCGTGGAGCGAAACGCGAACTTCGTTGACCCATCCGCCGGGCTCGCTCACGCTGACAACATCGTTCCCTGATCCCTCGTTCCCTGACCCCTCGTTCCGCCACGCGTCCACCAGGTGGGCACGCTGCGCATGGTCGTGGACACCCAACATCGCCATGACGCGCTCCATCACCAACCCGAACCTGGTTGCTCCGAGCACCGCTGTATGACCACCGAGAGCGTGGCGCCCCACCGACAGTCCACCGGCCACCAGTTGTGCGCGCGCGTCGGCATCGATCACCCAGGGAACGCTGCGCACGAGGACGTCTGCCGTTCCGCAAGAGTTGAACAATTGATTGGATCCGACCGCACCCGAACCGATCGCAGCGACCAAATGATCGTGTCCGGTGACGGTGACGACCGCTCCCCGCATGCTCTCCGGACACCCATCGCCGACGACTCCCAGGCTGGTTCCCGCCGCAAGGAAGGGCGGAATGAAGTTCTCCGACACCCCGATGAGGTCCAGCGCCTGAGTCCACGGCCGACCGTCTTGATCCCACAAGGCAGTCCGCGATGCCAACGACGGCTCGGTGGCACGGATTCCAGTGAGACGAAAACCGAGGAACTCCTGCGCATTGAGCCACACGTCGCCTGTGTTGATGGTGAATCCCTGCGCTTGCAGCCACAACAACTTCGACAACGAGCACTCGGCCTTCAGCGCAAGGCCCGTGGTCCCCGCAAAAGCGTCGCGAATGCTCGGTTGCATGTCGTCGAGTTCAGTGGCCCCGCGTTGGTCGAACCACGCGAAGGCTCGATGTCGAGCAGCACCGTGGTCATCGACGACAACACCGGTTTCCGCCATTCCCGTAATGCCGATGCCGATGGGCTTGGTTCCGGTCGTCTCCACGAGCTCGGCAACGAGGCCGATGAAGTCTCGCGTCAAGCGCTCGACATCCATATCGGTCTCACCGCCGGCACCAACGTCCCAGGGGGTCTCCACGCTCGCCTCACCGACACTGCGCCCATCCAGCGCGAATGCCGCTGCCTTCATGCTCGTCGTTCCGACATCGACCCCGACGACAACCCCTTCGCGCGTCACCGGACACCACCACCGGCTGCGGCCGTAGCAACCCGGGGGCGGATCTCACCGGATCCACGTTCGATCAGCCTCATGTCGATGATCTCGTCGTCAGGGATGTCCGCATCACCGTGCATCCGTCGGCGCAGCCGATCCAGTGCCCGCCGGGCCAGTATCCGGGGGCCGTGGTCAACGACGGTGACCGAAGGCGAGAGCAGGTCCGCCAGTTCCACGTCTCCGAAAGACACCAACGCCATATCTGTGCGGTCCTGGTGGTGCAAAGCCTTGATCACGCCGACGGTCGTTTCGGAGCGGGCGCTGAAGATTCCCGTCGGCGGCTGCGCGAGGTCGAGGAGCTCGAGCGTCGCCCGGTAGGCGTCATCGGCCCGCTCGCAGTCGAGGGCCTCCAGGTGAGAGTCCACATCCAGGGACCACTCGCGCAGCGCGCTTCGGTAACCCTGAAGCCGGTAGGCGGAGGTCTTGATTCTCATGTCGTCAGTCACGATGGCTATCCGCTCATGACCATGCCGACACAGGTGCTCGGTCGCCCGCTTGGCCCATCCGTGGTCGTCGACGAGAATCGCCCCGGAATCCAGCCCTTCGGGGCGACGGTCCAAGAAGACCACAGGTGTTCGCACTGCCGTGAGGAATGAGTAGTCGGCCAAGAAGGGAGCCACGATGATGCCGGCGACGCGTCGAGCCAAGAGGCTGTCGATCACCCGCTGTTCTTCCCGAGGATCGCGCGAGTTCGTGGCCACGAGCACCTTGATTCCACTCTCGAAAGCGGCGCGCTCGATTTCTTCGATCATGCTGGCGAAGAACGGGTCACCGATGGTGGGCACCACCACGGCGATGGTCTCGTCCACACCGGTGCGCAGGGAGCGGGCCAGGACGTCCACCTGATACCCGAGCTCGTTCATCGCGTCTTGGACCCGACGCCGCGTGTCGTCGGCTACCCGCGGATCACCGTTGAGCACCCGAGACGCTGTCTTGGTGCTGGTGCCGGCGCGCTGGGCAACGTCGGCCAAGCGGACGGGATGCGTCGTCATCGCGCTCCCACCGCCTCAACTTCCGCCACACCCATCTCGGCCGCGATGTGCCGTGCTCGAGATCGCTCGACTCCACCCGCACGCACCACTTCACACGAAGCGCTCGCGCATGCGACGCCGAAACCAACCGCAGCCGGCCAATCGACGTCTCGACCCGATTCCAGATCGTGATGCCAACGTGCCGCAAGACCCGCGACGAACGAGTCCCCGGCCCCCACCGCGCTGACAACGTCCACGCCCGGGGCATCGATCCAGCCGCGCACGTCACCGCTGGAGAAGGCAACGCCCGCCGACCCTGCGGTGACGCACACCATGTTCGTGGTCTTCTGGGCACAACGGTCGGCCAACTCCATGGCTTCTGCACGGGCGCGCGCGTCATCCATCGTGGAATCATCGAAAACTGAGGTCGCCGACGACGTCAGCGCCGCGTGAGCTTCGTGAATATTCGGGGCAACGAGGTCGGGGTGCGCAGACATTGCGGACGCCAGCCACGTGGGGGCGGTATCGAGGACCACCCGGGCTCGACGGGCATGGCAGGCTCGAACGAGACGTGCAGCAGCATCAGCGGGCAGCCCGGCCGGTAGTGAACCCATGACCAGGACGAGGTCACCTGACTGCACCCGATCTGCGGCGAACTCGACGAAGGCGTCCCATTCGGCTTCGGGGAGCCGGTGACCGGCGTCGTTGACGACGGTGACTCGATCACTGGTGGACTCTCGATAGATGCTGGCGATGCGCACGAAGCCACTGACATCGAAAACCTCGACGTCGGCTCCCTCCTCGGACAACAGACGCGTATACCGCTGACCGTCGTCCCTACCTACGGGGGCGATGAGTTTCGCGGGCACCTGCAACGCCCGCAGCGCACGAGCCACGTTGATGCCCTTGCCACCTGCGGTTACTTCCACCTCCAGGGTGCGCATCACCGTCCCAGGAATCAATCGCTCGACGACGATGGTCCTGTCGAAGACCGGATTGGGATTCACGACGACTATCGCCATCGGGCCTCCCTGTCCTAGGTAATCGATGTCACTCGCATAGGTAATCGATGTCACTCCTGTGGTGACGGAAGTCTGTGCCCCTCGAGTGTCATCGGGCGAGGAGTCTCACCCTTCGTTACCAAAACGTGATCTAAGTGAGGCGACGATCTCGGGGACGGGACGCTCCCCGTTCACCGCATGGTGTGGCACCGCGGGAGGTGGAGTAGGGACGGCCGCGTCGCTTCGCCCTTCATCCCGAGCGGCGCCGCGCGAGGCTATCCGCTCGCTCAGGGCCCGTGCACCCGTCTGGATCCAGACTAGCTGCACGGGCTCGCCTCCGATGTCACGAACAAACTGCACCCACGGCGCTTCGCCCGCGATTTCCTGCGTGAAGGGAGCAACGGCCATCACGGTCGCGCTCCGCCGCTCGGTTGTGATCGCATCGATCAAGCATTGGTAACGCTGTGCGCGGTAGGCAGCATTGATCTGCCACGGCGTTGCCTCGGGGTGCTCGCTCAACGCCGCGTCCACGACGTTCGCTGCGACGACGTCGAGGTCCACGACTGCGGCGCCCATCGTCGGCGCCCATGCATGCGCGAGTGTGGTCTTGCCACTGCCGGCTACACCACTGATCACGTAGACCGGATGCGTGGACACCGATGACCTTTCTTCTGGTACGACGCGCGCCGAGAACTTCGCACTAGGGTCCAGTCAACCGGACATCAAACAAAGGTGGTGCATCGCCATGAATCTGCGCTCTGTCCACGGGGCCGAATCGGTGTCGATCGCGAGTACCCGTGCCACCGCAGAGATCACGCTAACCGGTGCACACATCGCACCGGTCACCTTCGTGTTGGGCGACCGTGAAGTTCAGCCCTACTCCCTGCCACCGTGGCAACCACAGGACTTCCCCGACACCGAGCCGATCCTGTCCCACCTGCGCGGGGACTTCTTCTGCATGCCGTTTGGGGAGACGGCTGCGGGGCCCATCCACGGAGAGGTGGCGAACAACCGATGGCACGTGGATCGTCACGGACCCTCCAGCATCACCCTCTCGATGCGCGCCTCGGATCTCGACGCCGACATTCACAAGACCGTCTCGGTCAACGACGACGATGCGGTTCTCTATCAACAGGTGCGCTCGAACGGGCTCCAGGGGCGATGGAACTACGGCACCCACCCGGTGCTCGACCTTTCCGCGCTCCCGCCCGGGTCGGGCCGGTTGTCCACGAGTCCCCTGCGGTACTGCTCGGTCCACCCGACGCTCTTCTCGCTACCCGAACGTGGTGAAACCCAGGTGTTGCAGCCAGGGGCCGAATTCACTGACCTCGCGGCCGTCCCGCGGATGGACGGTTCCACCCTCGATCTGACGCACTACCCGACCGAGCCTGGCCACGAAGATCTCGTGATGTTGGTCAACGACCCCGAGCCGGGAGACCTGGGGTGGTCGGCGATGGTTCTCGATGGCTACGTGTGGATCGCACTCAAATCGGTCCGAACACTGCCGATGACGTTGCTGTGGATCACCAACGGTGGGCGGACCGCCGACCCGTGGCAGGGACGCCACGTCGGGCGCATGGGGATAGAAGACGTGTGTTCCTACTTCGCCATCGGACCGGAAGCCTCTCTCGACAACCCATTGGTCGACCGCGGCATCGCGACGTTCCAGGCGTTCGACGACGAGCACCAACTCGACCTGCGCACCGCGCATCTGGTCGCACCGGTAGGGCCCGACTTCGACGTGGTCTCGCGGGTGACGACGGCCCGCAATGGCACGGTGCGCATCGATGCGGTCTCCGGCGCATCGGTTACGGCGTCGGTCGACTGGGGGTTCGTCCTCGGCTAGAGCGCTATCCGACGGCCGCGAACGTATGCCCGGCATCGAAGGGCCCGATCGCCGCGACGGTGAAGTTCTGGGTGAAAAGGTCGCTAGCGACGGCGTGGACGTCGTCGCGGGTCACCGCATCGACCCGATCCAAGACGCGACTCATGTCATCCAGCGGCTCCCCGCTGAGTTCGGACTTCGCGTTGCGAGACATGCGTGATCCCGGGTCTTCTTGGCCCAGCACCATGGATCCCTTTACCTGCCCCTTGGCCCGCTCGAGCTCCTCCGGCGTCAGGCCGTCGCGCGCCACGGATTGCAACTCGCTCACGCACACGTCCATCACCGTGTCCGCTTTCGACGGCAAACATCCGGTGTAAATGCCGAAGACGCCGGCGTCAGCGAACGACTGGGCGTAGGCGTAGACCGAGTACGCCAGGCCGCGCTTCTCGCGCACTTCTTGAAACAGCCGCGAGCTCATCCCACCACCGAGGGCGGTGCTGAGTACCGCCGCGGCGTAGCGTCGCTCGTCCCCGCGGACCAGCCCGGGTGTTCCCATCATCACGTGCGCCTGCTCGGTCGCCCGGCTCAGGATGCGCACCGTGTCGGCTCTCCACCGACGCTTGCGTACGGTTCGAGCCGGTGCCGCGTCGACCGACGGCTGTAGTCGATCGGCGAACACCTCCCGGATTTGGCGCACGACTCGGGCATGGTCGACGTTGCCGGCCACCGAGATAACCATGCGATCCGGGGTGTAGGCCTTGCGGTAGAAGCGACGAATGGCGCTTTGCGGCAAAGCGGTGATCGTGTCGACGGTGCCGAGAATCGGTCGACCCAGTGGTGAATCCCCGAACATGGCGAGGGCGAATTCGTCGTGCACCAACTCACCGGGCTCGTCGTCATACATCGCGATCTCTTCGAAGATCACTGAGCGCTCGGCTTCGATGTCGTCGCCGGTCAACGTTGCGCGCAGCACCACATCACACACGACATCGAGAGCCATCGGTAGATGCTCATCGAGTACTCGGGCGTGGTAGCAGGTGTGCTCTTTGGTGGTGAACGCGTTCAGATCACCACCCACCGACTCGATCTCGGCGGAGATCGTCATGGCGTCGCGAGATTCGGTCCCCTTGAACAACAAGTGTTCAAGGAAGTGCGCCGAGCCCATCTGTGATGCCGGTTCGTCCCGCGATCCCGCCGCGACCCACACACCTAGGGCTACCGAGCGAACTCCCGGTACGTACTCGGTGATGACCCGCAGGCCGCCGGGGAGAGCGGTCCGTTTGACCACTCCCCCGTCGGCACCACGAATAAGCGTCGCGGTCTGGGCGCGATTAGGCAACGATCACGCCTCGCTGGACTCGTCGCTCTTCTCGAGCACCGGAGTCAGCGACAACTTGCCGCGCTGATCGATCTCCTTGATCTCTACCTGCACCTTGTCGCCGACGTTCAGCACTTCTTCGACGGTGTCGATGCGGTTCTTGTCGGTCAACTTCTTGACTTCGGAGATGTGGAGCAGGCCGTCCTTGCCCGGAACCAGGGAGACGAAGGCACCGAAGTTGGTCGTCTTGACGACGGTTCCCAGGTACCGCTCACCGACCTCGGGCATCGTCGGGTTGGCGATGTTGTTGATCGCCGTCCGTGCTGCTTCGGCCGAGGGGCCGTCCGTCGCACCGATGTAGATCGTGCCGTCGTCCTCGATGGTGATGTCGGCGCCGGTGTCTTCCTGGATCTGGTTGATGATCTTGCCCTTCGGCCCGATCACCTCACCGATCTTGTCGACGGGGACCTTCACCGAGATCACTCGCGGTGCCGTATCCGCCATCTCGTCCGGGGCGTCGATCGCCTCGTTCATCACGTCGAGGATCGTCATCCGCGCGTCCCGAGCCTGGGTCAAAGCGCCCGCGAGAATATCCGCAGGAATCCCGTCCAGCTTGGTGTCCAACTGCAAGGCGGTGACGAACTCGCGGGTGCCGGCAACCTTGAAGTCCATGTCGCCGTAGGCGTCCTCTGCTCCGAGGATGTCGGTCAACGTGACGTACTCGGTCGAGCCGTCGACGTCACCGGAGATGAGCCCCATGGCGATACCCGCGACAGGAGCCTTCAACGGAACCCCCGCGTTCAGCAGCGCCATCGTCGATGCACACACCGAGCCCATGGACGTCGAGCCGTTGGAGCCGAGCGCCTCGGACACCTGACGGATCGCGTAGGGGAATTCCTCCCGGGTCGGCAGGACGGGCAACAGGGCGCGTTCGGCGAGCGCACCGTGTCCGATTTCGCGTCGCTTAGGCGACCCGACCCGACCGGTTTCGCCGGTGCTGTAGGGCGGGAAGTTGTAGTTGTGCATGTACCGCTTGCGGTTGTCCGGATTCAGCGTGTCCAACAGCTGCTCCATGCGCAGCATGTTCAGTGTCGTCACGCCCAGAATCTGCGTTTCTCCGCGCTCGAACAGTGCAGAACCGTGGGTCCGCGGCAGGATGTCTACCTCGGCGCTCAGCGCACGAATGTCGGTGAGTCCTCGTCCGTCGATGCGAACCTTGTCGCGAAGCACACGGTCGCGCACCGCTGTCTTGGTGACGGCTCTAAATGCCGCGGAGAGTTCCTTTTCCCGGCCTTCGAAGTTCGCGGCCAATTCGGCGACCACGGTGGTCTTGATGTCGTCCAGACGCGCTTCCCGAGGAGCCTTCTCCACGATGACCAGCGCGTCACGCACGTCGGCGATGGCGAGGCGCTCCACGGCCTCGTANGCGTCGTCTTCGAACTCCAGGAAGACCGGGNAGTCCGCGACGGGCTTCGCCGCCGCATCGGCCAACTCCTGCTGCGCGTCACACAGTGCGCGAATNAAGGGCTTCGCAGCTTCTAGTCCNGCGCCGACGATCTCTTCCGTGGGAGCTTGCGCGCCCCCGGCAACGAGGTCGATCGTCTTGTCGGTGGCTTCGGCCTCGACCATCATGATGGCGACGTCGTCCCCGGCTATCCGACCGGCCACGACCATGTCGAACACTGCGGTTTCGAGCTGTTCGTGCGTCGGGAAGCCGACCCACTGACCGTCGATCAGGGCGATGCGCACACCGCCGACGGGTCCGCTGAACGGCAGCCCCGACAGTTGCGTGGACGCGGACGCCCCATTGATGGCGACGACGTCGTAGAGGTCATTGGGGTTGAGCGACATGACCGTNACGACGACCTGGACCTCGTTACGCAGGCCCTTCTTGAAGGTCGGTCGGAGCGGACGGTCGATCAACCGGCAGGTGAGAATCGCGTCCTCGGTGGGGCGGCCTTCTCGCCGGAAGAACGATCCGGGGATGCGACCCACGGAATACATGCGCTCCTCGACGTCCACCGTCAGCGGGAAGAAGTCGAATTGGTCTTTCGGATTCTTCGATGCCGTCGTAGCGCTCAGCAGCAATGTGCCGCCGTCCAGGGAGACGGTGACTGATCCTGCTGCCTGTCGAGCGAGTCGACCGGTCTCGAAGGTGACGGTGCGCGTTCCATGCGCACCGTTGTCAATGACGGCCTCAGCCGTCGCGATCTGGGTACCCGACACGGGTGCCTCCTGTTCTGAGATGGACAGGGGCAACCACGGCAGACGTCCGGTGGCGGTCTTCGATCGAGGCCCTCGGGGATTCATCCCCACGGGAGCCACTACCGAGGACCGACGACGACGCTTCCGTAGCGCCCCGGATCCTTACTGGTCAGTTATTCGGTTGTGGTGTGCGTTCGTGCATGTTTCGTGCACGTCCGCGTTTCGTGNATGTCGACCCAGCACGGGGCTGAGTGGACGGCCATGGGTTAGGACCTAGCGACGGATACCGACCCGCTCGATGATGGAGCGGTACCGGTTGATGTCCGTCTTGGTCAGGTACTTCAGCAGCCGACGACGCTGACCGACGAGGATCAGCAAGCCGCGACGGCTGTGGTGGTCGTGGGGGTGGGTCTTCAAGTGTTCGGTCAGCTGGCTGATGCGCTTGGTCAACAGCGCGATCTGCACCTCGGGGCTGCCGGTATCGCCGGGGCCGGTCGCGTATTCCGCGATGATCTCGGACTTGGTCTTGGCGTCGAGCGACATTCACGTTCCTCTCGGGCGCGCCGGCGAGCCGGCGATGGCCGCACCGTGCGGCCTAGTCACGAGTCGCCGAGCGCCCGCCCAGCAACCGTCGAAGTTGAGGGTATCAGGAGGCCTCCGGAGCCTCCCCGATCGCCCGGGCGGCTCGGATATCGGCCTGCATCTGCTCGATGAAGGCCGCTTCGGAGTCGAATACCTGCTGTCCGCGCAGGCGGGTGAGGAACTCCACGTCGATCTCGGCGTCGTAGAGATCCAGATCCTCTTCATCCAGCACGTGCGCTTCGATCCTGCGTTCGGTGCCCGCGTACTGCGGATTGCTNCCCACNGAGATGGCGGCGGTCATCGGCGGTCCGTGGNTGCCGGGCCGTCGAACCCTGCCCGCGTAAACACCATCGCCCGGTGCAGCGCGATCGGCGGCGATAGTGACGTTGGCCGTCGGCACACCCAGGGTGCGNCCCCGGTGNTCNCCGTGGACAACNACGCCGCGGTAGCTGAAGGGGCGCCCGAGTANCTGCGTCACGGTGGNCAGGTCGCCNCCNAGCAACGCTTCTCGAGCNCGGGTGGACGAGTAGGTCTGNNNNTCGCCGNGCAGATCGACNTNGTGCACCGAGAACCCGTANGNGCCNCCGAGTTCTTCCAGCGTGTGNACATCGCCGAGCGCTCGGTGCCCGAAGCGGAAATTGTCGCCGACCACGACTGCATTCGCGCGCGCCCGGTGGTGCACGAACTCCCGAACGAATTCCTCCGGTGACTGCTCGCTGACGGCGGTGGTGAAGTCCACGATGACGACCTCGTCGACGCCTGCCGCGGTGAGCTGGTCGATCCGATCGTCGATGCCGCCGAGCATCAGCGGCGCCGCGTCGGGATTGACCACGGTCAGCGGGTGCGGGTCGAAAGTCAACGCCACGACCTCGCCTGCTCCTGCGAGAGATCGCGCCTGCTCGATCAAGGCCTGATGGCCGCGGTGCACACCGTCGAAGACGCCGATGATCGCGACTCGTTGACTCACGCGGCAGAGCCTATTGACTTCCCTGGCGGCGCGAACATGCTGAACATTCCCCGACCAGAGATTTCGCACCTCACGACGGGTAAGTTCACCCCGTGCGCAAGTGGCTGCCGATCATGGTGCTCGGGTTGGCGAATTTCGTCATGGTTGTCGATGGCACCGTGATGA
>PBWE01000045.1 GCA_002728915.1 Micrococcales bacterium | reverse complement strand
AGCGATTTTTCGACCAAGTAGGCGGTGAAGTACTGAGTCCCGAAGTCCGCCCCCGCCCAATTCCACACAATCACACCGAAGGCGATCGCCACCGCAATATAGAAGATGCTCCACAGCATGCCCTCGCGGAACATCACTTCATGAGGCTTGCGGGTCACCGTGAAGAAGTCGACCAAGATCAGCAGAACGATGGCGCCGATCGTGATGGCCCACACGAGCAGCGACGTGTCCATGTTCGAGATTCTTCTTCCGTGCGAGGGTGGGGCTGGTTGGCGCGAGCCTAGCCCGTGGCTTCCCGCATCCCGCGCAGTTCTGTCTTCAGATCAGAAACTTCGTCCCGTAGCCGCGCGGCTAGCTCGAATTGCAAATCTGCCGCGGCTTGATGCATCTGGGCGGTGAGCTGCTCAACGAGTGAAACCAACTCGCTTTCCGCCATCGATGCGCTGCGACGCGCCGGCATCGGAGTCTGCCCCGATGGACTACCGATCAACGCTTCGGTGTCGGCCTCCTCCCGAACGAGGAGGTCCGTGATGTCGGCTATTCGCTTTCGAAGGGGCTGAGGATCGATTCCGTGCTCGGTGTTGTAAGCGATTTGCTTCGCTCGGCGACGGTTCGTCTCGTCGATCGCCTGTCGCATCGATGGCGTGACCGCATCTGCATACATGTGCACCTGTCCAGACACATTGCGAGCAGCTCGGCCGATGGTCTGAATCAGCGACGTTTCCGACCTGAGGAAGCCTTCCTTGTCCGCGTCCAAGATCGCCACCAGCGACACCTCCGGCAGGTCCAGGCCCTCACGAAGCAAGTTGATGCCAACAAGCACATCGAAGACACCGGCACGCAGCTCACGAAGCAGTTCGACTCGTCGCAAAGTGTCGACTTCTGAATGCAAGTACTGCACCCGGATGCCGTGCTCTCCCAAATAATCCGTTAAGTCTTCTGCCATGCGCTTCGTCAGCGTCGTCACCAAGGCGCGCTCACCACGCTCCGCACGTACGCGCACCTCATGTATCAAGTCGTCAATCTGACCTTCGGTCGGCTTGACCACGATCTCGGGATCAACCAAACCTGTTGGCCGGATCACCTGCTCGACCACATCGCCCTCGACTCGACCGAGTTCGTAGGCACCCGGGGTCGCCGAGAGATAAACCGTTTGGTTGATGCGTTCGACGAATTCCGCCCATGTCAAAGGCCGGTTGTCCAGCGCCGAAGGAAGGCGGAAACCATGCTCCACGAGTGTGCGTTTACGCGACGTGTCCCCTTCGTACATCGCACCGATCTGCGGCACCGTGACGTGGGATTCGTCGATCACCAGCAGAAAGTCCTCCGGGAAATAGTCGAGCAAGCAGTGCGGCGCCGAGCCGGGCGGCCGACCGTCGATGTGGCGCGAATAGTTCTCGATGCCAGAACACGTGCCCACCTGTCGCATCATCTCGACGTCATAGCTGGTTCTCATGCGTAGCCGCTGAGCCTCGAGTTGCTTGCCCTGGGCTTCCAACTCCGCGAGTCGGGTCTGCAACTCCGCCTCGATGTCGCCGATGGCGCGCTCCATGCGTTCTGGTCCCGCCACGTAATGGGTCGCTGGGAAGATGTACATCTCCTGGTCTTCGGTCAGAATTTCTCCTGTCACCGGGTGCAGCGTCATCAGTCGTTCGATGTCATCTCCGAACATCTCGATACGAACGGGATGTTCCTCATACATCGGAAAGACCTCAACAGTGTCGCCACGAACACGAAAGGTGCCACGCTCGAAGGCAATGTCGTTTCGGGTGTATTGGATGTCGACCAGCATTCGCAGGAGAACGTCCCTTTCCCGCTCCTCCCCGACGCGTAGCCGCACCATCCGATCGACGTACTCCTGCGGAGTCCCCAATCCATAGATCGCCGACACCGACGCGACCACCAACACATCCCTACGCGTCAACAATGAATTGGTCGCTGAGTGGCGCAACCGCTCTACCTCCTCATTGATCGAGGAGTCCTTTTCGATGTAGGTATCGGTCTGCGGCACATAAGCCTCAGGTTGGTAGTAGTCGTAGTACGAGACGAAGTACTCGACGGCGTTATGGGGCAAAAGTTCCCGGAACTCCGTCGCCAACTGCGCGGCCAATGTCTTGTTTGGTGCCATGACCAACGTCGGCCGTTGCAGTCGCTCCACAAGCCATGCTGTGGTGGCCGACTTACCTGTTCCCGTGGCACCCAGGAGCACGACATCAGCATCGCCCCCTTCGATGCGTCGGGCGATTTCCTCGATGGCTTGCGGCTGGTCTCCCGCGGGCGCGTAGTCCGAGACAACCTCGAACGGCGCGACCGTGCGCTGCAGATCCGTCATGGGCCGCGTCATGCGGGCCGCCGGGTCCACTCCGACCACAAGGCGTCTACCTGTGCGCGCGTCGCGTCATGCGAGCCACTGTTGTCGATCACGGCATCCGCAGCCTCGAGGCGCTGTTCACGAGACGCTTGGCGCAACATTCGCTGGCGCACATCCGTCTCGTCCATACCTCGCCGCACGGCTCTGTCGATTTGCACCGACTCGGGGACGTCCACCACGACGACAACATCCACGAGGGACACCTGGCCACTTTCCACCAGCAGCGGCATTTCATACACGACGATCTCGGAGGTCTGCTCTGCGCGAGAGATATCTCGCTCCGCCTGCTCACGAATGGCCGGGTGGGTGATCTCGTTTAAGCGTCGCGTTCCCCGCTCATCGGCAAACGCACGCTCAGCGAGTAGCGCCCTGTCCAACGTGCCGTCCTCGAGCAAAATGTCCGATCCGAACTTTTCCGCTAGACGTGCGAGCACGGAGGAACCCGAAGCGACCACGCGGCGAGCGATCTCGTCTGCGTCGACGACCGCTGCGCCCATGTCGGCGAGCATCTCGACCACGGTGGATTTCCCGGAGCCGATTCCCCCGGTGAGACCGACACGCACCTGGGCGGTTTCTCGCTAGTCGTTCGTGAGCTTGTCGCGCAGGGCTTGCAGAGCCTCGTCGGACGCAAGCGAGCCGTCCGTCTCCTCGGCCTCGGACGAGGAGGAGGTGACTTCACCACTGTCCACCGCAGCAGCTTGATCGGCCTCTTGGGCTTCGCTCATCTGCTTGCGATGCGCTTCCCACCGTGCGTGCGCGTCGGCGTACTCCTGCTCCCAGGCGGCACGTTGATCCTCAAATCCGGCCTTCCACTCACCGGTCTCCGGATCGAAGCCCTCAGGGCCGATGTACTTGCCGGCCTCGTCGAACGCCGGAGCCATGCCGTACAGGTACGGGTCGAACTCCTCCGAGGCTTGGGTGTCTGCCGAATCGTTCGCCTGCTTGAGAGAAAGCGAAATCCGTCGACGCTCGAGGTCGATATCGATGACCTTGACGAACAGCTCATCGCCTACCTGGACGATCTGCTCGGGCAGTTCGATGTGCCGCTCGGCGAGCTCGGAAATGTGCACCAGACCCTCGATTCCTTCGTCCACGCGAACAAACGCGCCGAAGGGAACTAGCTTCGTCACCTTGCCGGGCACCACCTGATTGAGTTGATGGGTCCGCGCGAAGTGCTGCCACGGGTCTTCCTGTGTCGCCTTGAGCGACAGCGAGACCCGCTCGCGATCCATGTCGACGTCGAGAACCTCGACAGTCACCTCGGTGCCGACCTCGACCACCTCGGACGGATGGTCGATGTGCTTCCAGGACAGCTCGGAGACATGGACCAGGCCGTCGACACCGCCGAGGTCGACGAAGGCTCCAAAGTTCACGATGCTCGAGACCACACCGGACCGGATCTGTCCCTTTTGCAGCTGCGTCAGGAATGTCTGGCGAACCTCCGACTGCGTCTGCTCAAGCCAAGCTCGACGGGACAGCACCACGTTGTTGCGGTTCTTATCCAGCTCGATGATCTTTGCTTCGAGGGTCTTGCCGACGTAGGGCTGGAGATCCCTGACTCGACGCATCTCGACGAGGGACGCCGGGAGGAACCCGCGCAGCCCGATGTCGAGGATGAGTCCACCCTTGACGACCTCGATGACCTGGCCTTCGACCACGCCGTCTTCTTCCTTGACCTTCTCGATCGTGCCCCAGGCGCGCTCGTACTGCGCCCTCTTCTTCGACAGGATCAGCCGGCCTTCCTTGTCCTCCTTCTGCAGGACGAGAGCCTCAACCGAGTCTCCGACTCCAACGACCTCGTTCGGGTCGACGTCGTGCTTGATGGAGAGTTCACGGGAGGGGATCACACCCTCGGTCTTGTAGCCGATATCGAGAAGTACTTCGTCTCGATCGACCTTGACGATGGTGCCTTCGACGATGTCACCGTCGTTGAAGTATTTGATGGTCGCGTCGATCGCGGCCAGAAAATCGTCGGCTGAGCCGATGTCGTTCACGGCAACTTGAGTAGGAGTGGACGTGGAGGTTGTAGGAGCAGTCATAGAAGGGGAAATCCATTACATCGATGAAATCCAGCGGTCGCTGGGCCCCCCAAGGCTACGGCAGGGACATTAGGGGTGCTCGACAGCCCCCGCAGCGGGAGAAATCCGCCAATCGCGCGACGTTGAGCCCCGAAGACGGCCCCTGGTGGGGCATCAGTGGCCGGCGGCCTGCCAATTCAATCCCTGACCCACCGATACATCCAGCGGAACCTGCAAGGAAGCGGCGGCGCCCATCTGCGAGCGGACGAGATCCTCGACCTCCTGCGCTTCGCCAGGCGCCACCTCGAGGACCAGCTCGTCGTGCACCTGCAGCAAAAGGCGGGAGTCGAGGCTGCGTTCGGTCAGCGCCCGATCAACGTTCAGCATCGCCACCTTGACGATGTCCGCGGCGGTCCCCTGAATGGGGGCATTGAGAGCCATCCGCTCGGCCATCTCTCGACGTTGACGATTGTCCTCGTTGAGATCGGGCAAGTACCGGCGACGCCCGAACATCGTCTCGGTGTAGCCGCGCTGCCGAGCCTCGACCACGACCCCGGCGAGGTAGTCGCGGACACCACCGAATCGAGTGAAGTATTCGTCCATCAGGTCCTGCGCCTCATTCGGCGATATCCGCAGTTGCTGCGCAAGCCCGAATGCGGACAGTCCGTAGGCCAGGCCGTAACTCATCGCCTTGATGCGTCGCCGCATCTCAGGATCGACGTCGGATTCGTCAACCCCGAACACTCGGGCCGCGACGGAATTGTGGAGGTCTTCGCCTTCCATGAACGCCTCGATCAGCCCCTCGTCTCCCGACGCGTCCGCCATGATGCGCATCTCGATCTGGCTGTAGTCCGCCGTCATCAAAGACTCGAAGCCGTCACCCACAATGAAGCAACCGCGGATTCTGCGTCCGGCCTCGGTGCGGATGGGGATGTTCTGAAGATTGGGGTCGGACGATGACAGTCGACCGGTGGCTGCGGCCGTCTGTCGGAACGTGGTGTGGATGCGCCCCTCATCGTCGATCAAGGGAAGCAACCCCTCCACGGTCTGACGCAACTTCGACACATCCCGCCACGCCAACAGCTGCTCGAGAACAGGGTCCTCGGTTGTGGCGAACAAGTTCTGCAGCGCCTCGGCGTCCGTGGTGTACCCCGTTTTGATCTTCTTCGTCTTCGGCAACCCACGATCGACAAACAAGACTTCCTGCAACTGTTTGGGGGATCCCAGATTGAAGGTGCGGCCAACGATGTCGTGGGCCGCGTCCTCCGCCGCACGCATGGTGGCGCCGAACTCCTCGGACAGGCCTTGTAATCCGGCGCGATCCACCGCGATACCTGCGTACTCCATGCGCGCCAAGAGCCCGGCAAGAGGAATTTCCATCTCAGCGAGCAGCGAGTCGATCTTTTCGTCCTCTAAACGTTCCTGCACGACCTCTGCTATGTCATGCACGGCCTGAGCCTGCGCTCCGAGTCCGCGTAGGTCCTCCTCGCCTCCGCCATCCAAGGCCAACTGCCCGGATTCGGGTTCGTCGTCCAAGGTGCGGCCAAGAAGCCGTGTCGCGACATCCTCCAGCCCGTAGGAGCGAGCCCCGGGGCTGTCCAGGTAGGCCGCCAGCGCCGTATCCACGGACACGCCCCGGATCACTGCGTCACCACCGGTACGGGTCAGCACGGCGAGGTCGGGCCCTTTGGCATCGTGGATGCGCTTATCGATAGCCGGATCGATCAGCCACGCGTCGAGTGCGTCCCGATCGCCGTCACCGCTCAGCGGCAGCACGGTCACCGACGTGCCGTCGCAGACGGCAACCGCGTCGATCGAGCCCCGCCCCGCCGCCCAGGATCCGCGAAACGCCACCGCACCACTACTGACGCCCGCTAACACCTGGGCCACGGCGCCCGCCTCGTGTACCTCAATGTCCATGGCCGCGTGCTCGTCAGCGCCCCGGGTGTCGAGCACATCGTCACCCCCGGTGCCGTGCGGAAGGGATTCAACCCGTGACCGCAGCGCCGCGAACTGCAAGCTGTTGAACAACTCGCTGACGGATGTCCTGGACCACTCGCGCCATTGCAGTGTGTCGAGGTCGACCTCTACGGGCACGTCTCGGACGAGCTCGGTGAGTTCCCGGTTGACCAGGACCTGCGGTACGGCCTCGCGCAAGGCGTCGCCGACCTTCCCACCCACCTCGTCTACGTGATCGATCAAACCAGCAAGATCGCGGTAGGCGTTCAGCCACTTGACGGCGGTCTTCTCCCCCACCCCGGGAATGCCGGGAAGGTTGTCGCTCGGGTCGCCGCGCAGGGCCGCGAAGTCTGCGTACTGCCCAGGATTCAATCCGTACTTCTCAACGATTGCTTCGGGTGTCATCCGTGCGAGATCGGACACTCCCTTGCGGGGATACAGCACCGTGGTTCGCTCGTCGACCAACTGAAACGTGTCACGGTCACCGCTCACAATGCCGACGGTGAAGCCGCTGGTGGTCGCCTGGGTGGCCAGCGTGGCAATGATGTCGTCGGCTTCGAACCCCTCCAATTCCAGCGCATTCACCCCGAACGCGCGGACAACCTCCTTGATCAGTTCGACCTGACCTTTGAAACCTTCCGGTGACGCCGACCGCGTGGCCTTGTAGTCCGGGAACTTTTCGGTTCGAAAACTGCGGCGTGACACATCAAAAGCCACCGCGACGTGACTCGGCTCCTCATCGCGCAGCAGATTGACCAGCATGGACGTGAACCCGTATACGGCGTTCGTCGGCTGACCCGTGCTCGTACTGAAGTTCTCTACCGGCAACGCGTAGAAGGCCCGGTAGGCCAACGAGTGCCCGTCGAGCACCAATAAGCGTCCCGGGTCGGCCACGTTCCGATCCTAGGCTTTTTCAACGGCTCGCTCCGGCGGCTTCCATCTCGCCGGGGCATCGTCCCGGTGTCACCGCGTGACGTGCGCTGTGGGACCTACGCTGTCGGTATGGGAGATGACGCGGTTAACGACGAGGTTCTCGACACATTGACCCAATGGGGTGTGGGGGCTCTCGAAGAGAAGATGGGCATTGAGCTCATCTCGGCGGACCGAGAACGCGTCGTCGCGACGATGCCCGTCGAAGGCAACACCCAACCCCTTGGGCTCCTTCACGGAGGGGCCAGTGCCGTGCTCGCTGAGTCACTCGGCTCGATCCACGGGACCCTCCTCGTTGCGCCCGAGAGCGTGGTGGTCGGGATCGATCTGAATTGCACCCACCACCGATCGGCGACGTCCGGACACGTTCGCGGCGAATCCCTGGTGCTCTCAGCCGGACGCACCGTCGTGTGCACCGAAATCCGGATCGTTGACGACTCCAACCGCCCGGTCTGCACCGCTCGCTTGACCTGCCTCGTGCGGGCGGTAGCGAAGTAGTAACGAAATGTGGCATTTGGGACGACCGGGTCCCAAATCGCCCGACGGGCCGCTAGTGTTGCCAGAATTCTCTGTTCGGCGAGCAACGCCGTCAGGCGACCTCGGGAGGTTAGCTTCGTGCTGATCGCAGTCCGCGCCGCCGTCTCGGCCGTGGTGCTGGCGGTTTTGTCCCTCCTGGGCGTCACCATTCTCGGGGCCTCGGCGGCCCACGCGGTAGATACGACGCTCGTCGGCAGTTTCACCGCCCCCGACGGGTCGGGCATCCCGGACGTCTCCATCACGGTGAGCGACGAGGCCGGGTTCAGCGAGACGGGAACGTCCGACGCGAACGGCGACTTTGCAATTCCGCTACCTGGAGGCGGCACCTACGCCATCGAGATCGACGTGACCACGCTGCCCGACGGCATTGCGCTCGAGAATCCTGAGGACGCGAGCCGATCCCTCCTGGTCCTCGGTGGGGAAAAGAAGATCATCACCAAGCTCGTCGAGGGTGAAGGCGGTGGCGGTGACGACGGTGGCTTCCTGGACGTGTCCGGTGATCAATTTCTGCAACTGCTCTTCGACGGCATCCTGTTCGGCATCATGATCGCCCTCGGGGCACTCGGCCTGAACCTCGTTTTCGGCACCACGGGCCTGACTAACTTCTCCCATGGCGACCTGCTCACCCTCGGCGCCTTCACGGCACTGATCTTGAACGAAGCGGGTCTACACATCATCATCGCCGCCCCGATCGCCATTGTTATCGCGGCAGTGCTGTTCGGCTGGGGCCAGAACAAGGTGCTGTGGCGCCCCTTACGCCGCCGCAAGACCGGCCTTATCGCCATGATGATCATCACGATCGGTCTGGCCATCGTTATCAGATACGGGGTGGCGTTGTTCTTCGGTGGCGCACCACGAAACTTCAACCAGTACGCCGGCCAACCAGGCATTGAAATCGGCCCTGTCAGCACTACCCCCAAGGCGCTCATTCTTGCGGGACTCGCGACCATCGCGCTGATCATCACGGTCATCTGGGTGCAACGCTCGCGCATCGGTAAGGCCACCCGCGCGGTCTCGGACAACCCAGCTCTGGCCTCGGCAACGGGCATCGACGTCGAGAAGGTGATCGCGGTCGTCTGGACCGTCGCGGCTGGGCTGGCTGCCTTCGGCGGCATCTACCTTGGCCTGACCCAAGACAACATCTGGAACATGGGGCAGCGAGTGCTCCTGATCATCTTCGCGTCGGTCATCCTTGGCGGCCTCGGGACCGTGTACGGCGCCATCATCGGTGCCCTCGTGGTGGGCGTTTTCATCCAGCTCACCAGCCTGGTGATCCCGACAGAGATGAAGACCGTCGGCGCCCTGTTCGTCATGATCGTCATCCTGATGATTCGCCCGCAGGGCATCCTCGGCAGGCGCGAGAGGGTGGGCTGACATGGACTGGAGTTTTGTCCTCACCCAGACCCTCACGCAGGCCATTGGTATTCAGGCGATCATCTACTGCCTGGCAGCCATCGGCCTCAACGTCCAGTTCGGGTACACCGGGCTGCTGAACTTCGGTCAGGTGGCGTTCGTCGCCGCGGG
This sequence comes from Micrococcales bacterium, assembly GCA_002728915.1. GTDB lineage: Bacteria > Actinomycetota > Actinomycetes > S36-B12 > S36-B12 > S36-B12. The sequence goes on along the minus strand of PBWE01000045.1, from coordinate 16,777 downwards.
CTCGTACGCGGTGGGCGTCATCGTCCTCACCTTTGACCTCAGCCTGTGGCTGGCCATCGTCGTGGGCGTCGTCGTTGCTCTCGTGATCGCGCTCATTTTGGGTATCCCGACCCTGCGCTTGCGGGCCGACTATCTCGCCATCGTGACGATCGCTTTCAGCGAGCTCGTCCGGCTCACCGTGCGCTCGATCGCCTTCAAGGACGTTCTCGGTGGCGCGCAAGGCCTCAACGGAAAACTTGGCCAGGACTTCCACGACACCAACCCCCTGCCGGCCGATTTCCAGAGTTTGCCTGTGCTCAGTTGGACGCGACAGGACCTGTGGGTGGTCATCGTCGGCTGGATCCTGGTGGCTTTGTTCACGCTCCTGGTGTGGCTCCTGGTGCGTTCGCCGTGGGGCCGAATCGTCCGTGGCATCCGCGAGGACGAAGCCGCCGTGGTTTCTCTGGGCAAAAACGTGTTTGCCTACAAACTGCAGGCTCTCATGCTTGGAGGTGTGATCGGCGCCTTCGGCGGCATCGTCTGGGCCGTCGCCAAACAGTCGGTGCAGCCGGACACGTTCCGACCAGAGTTCACCTTCTTCGCGTACACAATTCTGCTGCTCGGTGGAGCGGCGCGGGTCTTCGGACCCATCGTCGGAGCCATTTTGTTCTGGATCATCCTGGCCGGCACGGGCGAGTTCCTCGGACAGGCCATCCAGGCCGGCTGGATCGACTTCCTCCAGCCAACCGACGTCGGCAATATCCGCTTTGTTCTGATGGGTTCGGGACTGATCGCCTTGATGGTCTTCCGGCCTCAGGGCATCTTCGGAGACAGAAGGGAGTTGGCGCTCGATGCCAAATGACCAAGCAGTCTCTGACTCGATAGCTGCGTCCGCCCTCGCCGCGCTCTCCACCGTGGAACCCCGCCCCGGCGTGCCCAAGCCCGACCCGATCATGGTCGCCGACCACGTTCGTCGGTCCTTCGGCGGCCTCACGGCGGTAAACGTGGAACACGTCGAGATTCAGCGCGGGGCGATCACGGCCCTCATCGGGCCTAACGGCGCTGGCAAGACCACGTTCTTCAACCTGATCACCGGGTTCGACGACGCCGATGAAGGCACCTGGACGTTCAACGACCGCCAGGTGGCCGGGACCGCCCCGTACAAGCTCGCCCGGATCGGCATGGTGCGAACCTTCCAGCTGACCAAGGCCCTCAGCCGCATGACCGTGATCGACAACATGCGGCTCGGCGCCAAGCACCAGACCGGTGAACGCTTCTTCGCGGCCATCTTGCCCTTCCTGTGGAACTCCCAGGAGAAGTCGGTCGGCCAGAAGGCCATGGGCCTACTCGAGCGGTTCAACCTGCACGAGAAGGTCGGGGATTTCGCCGGGTCACTGTCTGGTGGCCAGCGCAAGCTGCTCGAGATGGCTCGCGCACTCATGGCGGATCCGGAACTCATCATGCTCGACGAGCCGATGGCGGGCGTGAACCCAGCCTTGAAGCAGAGCCTCCTCGGCCACATCAAGACCATGCGAGAAGAGGGCACCACCGTGCTCTTCGTCGAGCACGACATGGACATGGTTCACGACATCAGCGACTGGGTCATCGTCATGGCCCAGGGTGAGGTCATCGCCGAGGGCCCCCCGGACACCGTCATGAAGAATCAGGCAGTCATTGACGCTTACCTGGGAGCCCACCACGAGGCACAGTTGACCGAGACTGGGGAAACACTCACCGAATCCTCCGACGGAGACAGCGCATGAACTACACCGAGCCAGCCGATCTCGCCGGGCCAGACGACCCGGACAACGCGCACGTTTTCGAGACCGAACTCGACACGAACGCCGAGCAACTCGCCTCGTCCCACGCGGCGACGATGGAGCAGGTGCACAAGTCGGAGGCGGTCGGAGCGCTGGTGCGGGCCGACGGCCTGTACGCGGGCTACTTCCCCGGGGTAAACATCCTCAACAGCTCCGATCTGTATGCCAAAGACGGAGAACTCGTTGGCATCATCGGGCCCAATGGGGCGGGAAAGTCCACCTTGCTGAAGGCGATCTTCGGCCTCGTGCACATCAACACCGGCGCCGTGTTGCTGCGTGACGAGGACATCACGAATCTCAGGGCCGATCAGCTCGTGCGGCGTGGCGTGGGCTTCGTGCCGCAAACCAACAACGTGTTCCCCTCGCTCACCATTGAGGAGAACATGGAAATGGGCGCATTCCAGGACCCCAAGAACTTCTCGGCACGATTCGACAAGGTGGTGGACCTGTTCCCCACGTTAGGCGAACGGCGGAAGCAGCGAGCAGGATCACTCTCCGGCGGCGAGCGTCAAATGGTCGCGATGGGACGTGCGCTGATGATGGAGCCGAACGTCCTGTTGCTCGATGAGCCCAGCGCCGGCCTCTCCCCCGCTTTGCAGGACGAGGTCTTCGTCCGGGTGCGCGAAATCAACAAGACCGGCGTCACGATCATCATCGTGGAGCAGAACGCACGCCGGTGTTTGCAGATCGTGGATCGGGGCTACGTCCTCGACCAGGGCAAGAACGCATACACCGGCACCGGCAAAAATCTCGCCAACGACCCGAAGGTCATCGAGCTGTACCTCGGCACACTCGCCCAGGCCTGACCGCCAGCGAGCGCCACACAAGCACGACATTCCACAAGTGGCCGATCGCTTATGGCCGATCGCTTATGGCCGGTCGCTCTGGGATGGCGCTCTCCGGACCTCTCCCCACCGAATCGGTCCGAACTCCCACCGCAGCGGCCTGATTTTCCACAGCGGCGGTCGGAGATCGCTCGTGTGCAACACGAGGGCTAACGGCGTACGCACCGATGGCCCAGGAGACGCGCAGAACTTGACAGCGGATACCGGCCCCTACAGGTGTCTCGGGGCAACCTGTGGATCTGGAGTTACGCAGCCGGGCGCACGTGATCAGCCGGCCCATTCACCCTCCCAGGCCGCAATGTCGCGTTCTTGGGGGCAGGTCAACCGAGAAAAGCGGTGGGCCCCGCCTCCCGGAGGAGACGGGGCCCACACACGTGGTGACTTGCTGCTACGGCAGCGGCACGTCAGCGGTGATCTTGCCCAGTGACTCGAACTCAGTGTTCGAGGTGTACTCGTTCACCTCAATGGTGCCCTGCGCGAGATCGCCGTACTCGTTGAAGTCGACCGGGCCAGTTACACCCTGGAAGTCGATATCAGTACCAGCGTCGAGCAGTGCCTTGCAGTCCGCCCAGTTGTCGCACGCCTCGCCACCGTTACCGGCGACCTCAGGCAGCGCGGTTGCGATGGACACGCCGTCGGCGCATCCTGCAGCCTCAGCGGCCAAGGCGATGAGCATGGCGGCGTCGTAGGACTGTGCGCCGTAGGCGAAGTCCGTGAGGTCGGGATCGACCTCAAGCAGGCTGTCGTTGAACGCAGTCAAGTCGGCCTCGCCCGAAGGCACGGTCGCCCGAGTTCCGTTCATGGTGCCAGCCGGGAAATCCTCGTACGCGGTGGTCGAGATGTTGCCGTCCACCAGGTAGATCTGGATGTCCTGCGGGCCAGCGCCCTGCTTGATCATCTCCTGCAGGAGCTTGACCGACTCTTCGAAGCCGATCACGGTAACTGCCTGCGGTCCGCTGGCCACAATCTCGGCTACCTCAGCCTCGAAGGACGGAGCAGCGGGGTCGTACAGCAGATCAGCGGTGACGGTTCCACCAGCGGCGCTGAAGTCCTTGACCACAGCGTCCTTCAGGCCTTCACCGTACGGATCCTGACGAGCAATGACGGCCATGGACTCCACGCCGTTGTTGATCGCGTCAGCTGCGATGACCGCACCCTGGAGGACGTCAGACGGCGCAACACGGAAGTAAAGGCCGTTGTCCGGGTAGGTGGTCAGAGCAGGCGCCGTGTTGGCCGGCGAGAAGTGGACCACACCATTGGAGGTGATCTTGTCGATGACGGTCAGCGAAACACCCGAGGATGCCGCGCCGATGATCGCCTGAACGCCCTGGGACAGGTGCGAGTCGACGGTCTGGCTGGCGATGTCCGTGGTGGTGTCGCCAGAGTCACCCTCAATGTAGGTGATCGGGTTTCCGAGGACTCCGCCACCGGCGTCGACCTCCATGATGGCCTTCTCAACACCAGCGAACTCGGGCGGCCCGAGGAACGCAAGGTCACCGGTAGCCGGCAACATCGATCCAACGATCAGGGTGTCGTTCTGGCAAGTGGCTTCTTCTTCTGTTTCCTCAGCCGCGGTCTCCTCGGGAGCCTCTTCTTCAGGGGCCTCTTCCTCCGTGGGTTCCTCGGCTGCAGTCTCTTCAGCAGTCGTCTCTGCCGGAGCGGCCTCGTCGTCATCGCTGCTGCAAGCAGCGAGTGCGAGGGAGGCGGCGCCGAGCACAGCGACGGCCTTGAGAGCCATAGTGCGCTTCATGCAGTTCTCCTTGGACATACGAAACAACGGCAATCGCCGTCGCAGTGGGACAACAGTAGGCGTGGGGCTTATCGGAGTGGTACTCGAGGTCCTCTCCTAAGCCCATTCGTGACCGGAATGTGACCTGGCGAGACCTTCCCGCCACCTCGTGAGCCGTCCGGGGCCCCCACGGTGTCCCGCAGGCGTGTCCCCCCGGCAGGCCCCCCACGCAAGGCTGCCTGCCGCGCCGCACCAGCGTCTTTCCGCAGGTGCCCCGGACGTCCGCCCAGGCCCCGTGGCGGCCCTTAGGGCGTCACTTGGCCCGACAGCAGGGCTGTCGCGGCCTCCGACAGGGTGATGCGGCGATCCATCGCTGCTTTGCGAAGCCAGGAGAAGGCCTCAGGTTCAGACAATCCGAATCTCTCCTGCAGGACCGCCTTGGCGCGCTCGACTTCTTCCCGAGCCTTGGCACGATCTCCCAATGCCTCTACCTGCCCCTGCAGATCTTGGATTTGGCGCCATCGAGCGAGGGCCAACGCGATGCTCGGCTCGAGGTCGGCCATGGTGAAGGGTTTCACCACGTATCCGACCGCTCCGGCTTCGGCAGCCTTCATCGCCACGTCTCGCTGACTGAAGGCGGTCACCATAACGACGGCGCACAAGTTGTCGCGAGAGATTTCCTCGGCTGCCGACAGTCCATCGCGAACCGGCATTGCGATATCCAAGAATGCAAGATCCGGTCGGTGCTGACGGACGAGCTCTACGGCACGCTCACCGTTGAAGGCTTCGGCGACGACGTCGTAACCAAGCTCCTTCAACATCTCCACCAAGTCCATCCGGATGACAGCCTCATCCTCGGCGACGATTACTCGGGTGGTGGCCTCACTCACGGGGCCACACTACGCACTTCACATCGGATCTATCTCTGCCTGGCAACCTCGCGGGTCTTCGGCGCAACGCACAATGCGCGGCACTACTGTGTGGCCGACGCCCCGGTATCCCAACCGGTAGAGGAAGCGGTCTCAAACACCGTCCAGTGTGGGTTCGAATCCCACCCGGGGCACGTCTACGACGACTGGCGCGACGAGGCCGCGACAGCAGCCAGAACCCCATTCACGAACTGCGGCGATTCATCCGTCGACAAGTCTGTGGCTAAGCGAACGGCCTCCGAGATGGCGACCGCATCGGGAATGTCTTCGGCGAAGGCAATCTCAAACACAGCTACTTGGAGGATCGCCCGATCTACCAGGGGCATCCGCTCTAATGTCCACCCTTGGGACGACCCAACAAGAGTGGCATCGATCTCCGCCTGGTGTGCGCGTACGCCCTCGACGATCGTGACGGTGTAATCATTGAGCGGACCCTCGCCCGCAGCCTCACGGCGGCGCACCTGCTCGGCCAGCACCGTTCCCACGGGGACCGCGCGAGCATCGGCCTCAAACAGGATGTCCAAGGCCCGCTTACGAGCCTTGCCGCGTGCCGCCATCTAGTCGTTCACGCGGCCGAGGTACGAACCATCGCGGGTGTCGACCTTGACCTTGGTATCAGGCTCAATGAACAACGGCACCTGAATCTCCGCACCCGTCTCGAGCGTCGCAGGTTTGGTGCCCCCCGTGGAGCGATCTCCTTGGACGCCCGGCTCGGTGTACGTGAGCATCAGCTCGACCGACGCCGGCAGCTCCACGATGATCGGATTGCCCTCGTGCACTGAGACGTTGGCACTGTTGTTCTCCAACAAGTACTTCTCTGCTTCACCAACGACGGCGGAGGAGACGGGTAGCTGCTCGTACGTGGAGCTGTCCATGAAGACGAAGTCATCTCCGTCTCGGTACAGGTACTGCATGTCGCGACGGTCCACCGTGGCTGTCTCTACCTTCACGCCAGCATTGAACGTCTTGTCCACCACCTTGCCGGACATGACGTTCTTGAGCTTCGTGCGAACGAATGCTCCGCCCTTACCGGGCTTGACGTGCTGGAACTCCACCACCGTCCACAGCTGGCCGTCGAGGTTCAGCACCAATCCATTTTTCAGGTCGTTTGTCGTCGCCACGCCACGCTCTCCACTCTCGCGTATCTACACTCCCGCATTTATTAATCCCGCGTTCATCCTTCTCGTGTCACCGACACAGTCGGACGCCTCTACGGTTAGCCGACTCTAGTCAGTCCGCGTTGCATCTCGGTCAACACCTGCGGTGCGTGAGCAACGACGACGGTGTCCTCGATGCGCACTCCTCCCCTACCGGGCAGGTAGATCCCCGGTTCGACCGTGACGACCGCGTGCTCAGGCAGCACTGCTGAGCTGAGGGCAGACAGCATCGGTTGCTCATGAATCTCAAGACCTACGCCATGACCGGTCCCGTGCGCAAACGCCTCACCAAAGCCCGCGCGGGTAAGGGGCTCTCGCGCGGCGGCGTCGATATCTCCCGCGACGACCTCCGGCGCCACCGCGTCGCGTGCGGCGTGCTGGGCTTGAAGCACCAGCGAGTGAATCTCCTGCTGCCACTCGTTCGGCTCGGCCCCGACGACAAAGGTGCGGGTCATGTCTGCGTGATACCCGTCAACTTTCGCACCGCAGTCGATGACAAGCAGATCACCCGTGGCCAGTGGGCGGTCACCGGCGCGGTGATGCGGCAGCGCGGAATTCTCTCCGCTCGCGACGATGGTGGCGAAGGCTCGATCGTCTGCCCCCCATTCGGCGAAGGCTGCCTCGAGTCGGCGAGCAACGTCTGCCTCGCGATCACCCACGGCGATGGTGTCGGCAACCTGCTCAAGGGCCCGAGCGGTGATGCCACCGGCCCGTGACAGCGCATCGAGCTCCTGGGGGTCTTTGACCATCCGCAATGGCGCCACCGGGTCGGCCACGGCACGGACTGTCAGGCCAGCCTCGGTCAACTGCTGCGCTAACCCCATCGGAGTTCTGTCATCGAGGCCAACCTCTTGTCCTGTGCACAGGCCACGCAGCGCACCAACAACGTCGCGATCGATGACGGCGGCTACATCTGGACTGTCGTGATGTGCCTGCTCGCGATAGCGGCCGTCGGTGATCAGGTGAACTTCATCGGTGCCGATGACCGCGGTGGCGTTGCTCCCGGAGAAGCCGGTCAAGTAGCGGACGGACGCCAGGTCTCGGGTGACGAATACGCTAGGGACATCTTCCGACAACGCGTCTCGTAGTCGAGAGCGTCGCTGATGGTGAACAGTCACGGCGAGGACTGAAGGCCGGCAAGCGCCCGGAGCGCCAGCCGGTAGGAATCCAGCCCAAAACCAGAGATCGTCCCGTTGGCGACACCGCCAACCACCGAGGTGTGCCGAAATTCCTCCCGGGCAAGCGGGTTGCTTAGGTGGACCTCGATCAAGGGAGCCGTCAGTAAGGCACAGGCGTCACGCACCGCGTAGGAGTAGTGGGTGAAGGCCGCCGGATTCATGATCACCGGAACTGACTGGTCTGCTGCATCGTGCAGCCAAGCGATCAATTCGGCTTCATCGTTCGTTTGTCGGACAACCGCCGTGAAACCCAGGGCGGATGCCTCGCGCTCAATTTCCTCGACGACGCTGTCGTAGTCCCTATCGCCATAGATGTCTGGCTCGCGGGTGCCCAGACGATTCAGGTTCGGACCGTTGAGCACCCACACGGGATGCTGGCTATCGGACATGCACGTAACTCTACGCGGTCACAGTGCCATAGGCGGCGTGCAAAAGGGCTGGGTCGGGCCCTTCCCAGAAGACCGGATTTTGCAAACCATTCAAGATGACGAAACGAAGAACACTGCCGCGTGCCTTCTTGTCGACCTGCATGGCAGACAGCAGTTGATCCCAGCGATCCCGTGGGTAGGTCGTCGGCAAGCCAAGTTGCTCGAGCAGATCTCGGTGGCGCTGGACGTCTGATTCGGTGAGCTTTCCCCCGAGTCTGGCGAGCTCGGCTACGTACACCATGCCAACGCTGATCGCGGCACCATGACGCCAGCGATAACTCTCCACCCGCTCGATCGCGTGCCCGAAGGTGTGTCCGTAGTTCAACACCGCCCGTCCGACTCCGCCGCCTTCGCCGGTTTCTTTGAAATCCACTGCAACGACGTCCGCCTTCACCTGAACCGCACGCCTCACGAGGTCCGCCAGGAGGTCTCCTCCCGGATCGACACAGGCCTCTCCGCGTTCCTCGATGTCGGTCAGTATGGACACGTCGTGAGTGAAGCCGACCTTGATTACCTCAGCGAATCCGGACAGCAGATCATGAGGTGGTAAGGATTCGAGAGCATTCATGTCGCACAACACTCCGTGCGGACTGTGGAACGACCCGATGAGGTTCTTGCCCGCATCGGAGTTGATGCCCGTCTTGCCGCCGACGGCGGCGTCCACCATGGCGAGCACGGTCGTGGGAATCTGAATCACCTTTACTCCACGCAGCCAGGTCGCTGCAACGAATCCCGCCAGGTCCGTCGTTGCGCCGCCACCCAACCCAACGATGACGTCGGATCGAGTGAAACCGCAGGTGCCAAGCGTCTCCCACGCAAAGGAGGCGACCGGTGCCGTCTTGGCGTCCTCGCCGGCCGGCACTTCGATCAAGAAGCACTCGAAGCCGCCATCGTGAAGGTCGTCGCGGATAGCCTCCGCGGACGTTGACAGAACTTTGGAGTGGATGATTGCGACCCGCTGAGCACCCGCACACAACCCTGGCAATTCACCGAGCAGCCCTCGACCGATGATGACCGGATACTCGTGCTCCGCGGTCACGGGGATCGTGTGTAACGCCGTCACGAGGGTGTCCCGACACGTTTGAGCTCCGCGACCACGTCATTGACGACGTCCTTCAACGGTCGTCCACTGGTGTCGACAGTGACGGTCGCCACCTCTTCGTAGAGAGGGGTGCGCTCGTTGAGCATCGTGGTCATGGTCCCGCGTACGTTCCCCATCAGGAGTGGACGTGCGCTGTTCATGCCGACCCTCTTCGTGGCGTTGCCGAGGTCCACTTCGAGCCAGACAACGGTGTGGTGGGAAAAGGCTTCGCGGGTGTCCGGGTCGAGGACGGCTCCGCCGCCCACCGACAGAACACCATCGGCGTCCTTCAGGGACTCGGCGATAACTTCGCGTTCGAGACGCCGAAACTCGGTCTCTCCGTCCGAGAGAAAGATGTCGGACACGGGCTTGCCGGCCCGCTTTTCGATGGCAGCATCGCTGTCGCGGAATTCCACGCCTAGCCGCTCGGCTACCCGTCGCCCTACGCTCGTCTTGCCTGCCCCGGGTGCTCCAATGATGATCGCTCGGGGTGCCATCAGCGGATCGCCAGGTTGTCCAGATAACCCCGGATGTTCCGCGCCATTTCATCGGCGCTGTCCCCGCCGAACTTCTCTGCGAAGGCGTCCGCAAGGGTGAGCAACACCATGGCCTCAGCGACCACGCCGGCGGCCGGCACGGCGCACACGTCGGATCGTTGGTTGATCGCCTGCGCAGCTTCTCCGGTGGACACATCGACGGTCGCCAGTGCTCGGGGAATGGTGGAGATGGGCTTCATTGCGGCGCGCACGCGCAGCACCTCGCCCGTCGTCATGCCCCCTTCGGTACCACCCGAACGCCCGGATGTCCGGGTCAGGGCACCGTCGTTAACGATTTCGTCTTGCGCCTTGGATCCACGAGTGGCCGCCAAGGTGAAGCCATCTCCGACCTCGACACCCTTGATTGCCTGAATTCCCATCAACGCTGCGGCCAGCCGCCCATCGATGCGACGGTCCCAGTGCACATGTGATCCCAAGCCCGGGGGTAGTCCGTGCACGACGACTTCGACGACGCCGCCGAGAGTGTCGCCGTCCTTGTGTGCTTGAGCGATCTCCTCTTGCATCGCCGCCGATGCCGCTTCGTCGAGGCAGCGAACAGGATCGGCNTCGATGGTGTCGGAATCTGCCGGTCCTGGAACNCTCGACCCTGGCGCCTCCACCGTTCCGATGCGCACAACGTGGCTGAGNACCTGCACGCCTGCTACCTGGCGCAGCATGGCTCGGGCCACCGCTCCGAGGGCAACTCGGGCGGCTGTTTCTCGGGCGCTNGCACGTTCTAGGACGGGGCGCGCGTCGTCGAAGCCGTACTTCTGCATTCCCACGAGGTCTGCGTGCCCTGGCCGTGGTCGCGTCAGGGGTGCGTTGCGTGCCAGGTCGGCGATCTCCTCCGCAGATACCGGATCGGCCGACATGATCTTCTCCCACTTCGGCCACTCGGAGTTGCCTACCTCAATGGCGATGGGAGCGCCGAGGGTCTGTCCATGCCGCACACCGCCGAGGATTCGCACGGCGTCGGCCTCGAATTTCATGCGTGCGCCACGGCCCGCGCCGAGTCGACGCCGGGCGAGGTCATGCTCGATGTCGCTACTGGACACCTCGACATGCGCCGGGATTCCCTCCACGATCGCGGTGAGGGCCTGCCCGTGCGATTCACCCGCCGTTAGCCATCGGACCATGGTGGAAGTCTGTCAGGTATCGGGCGTCGCCCTCACCTGCACCTCGTCCGGCGCGCACTCAGCCGACCGATCCGAGCGCCGCAGCACCGGCGACGATCACACCGAGGCCCATGAAGGGTCCGAACGGGACGGGATGCTCGCGCCGCCACCCGCGCAGCAGCCACCCACCGGTGACAACGACTCCGGCAAGGACAAACGCGGCCACATGCCCCCACCACACTGCGCTCCAGCTGATCGTGCCCAGCATCCAGCCGGTGACGAGAGCGAACTTGACNTCTCCCATCCCGATGCCGCCGGTCACGTGCCCGATGAGGAAACAGGTCGCCGCGGCNAGNCTCGCGATGGCAGGCGTCACTAGCGCGGTGACGTTCGCGAGGACGACGGCATGCACGAGGGTCGCGATAACGCATCCGGCGAAACAGATGGCGACCATTCGATTAGGNAGCCGATGCTCTCGAATATCGAGCCNGGCAAGCGCCATGGCCCATCCGATGAACCACAACCACAGAACAATCGTCGTAGCCATCTGCCCGACGTGTGCATCCACCATTAGACGGTAGAAACCGGANATNGATCAGCGCTAGGGGCGACGTCCGNCTGTGGATAGCGAGGCCCGCATCACCTGAACGACACGGGCCAGATTCGCCTCGGTCACGGCACCGGTCATCAAGCGGACTTGGTCCACCGCCTGCCACAGCAACATGTCTCGGCCGCTGGCGACGGGTGCTGTGGGGGCATGGTGAGCCCACGCCTGGGCCAACGGGGTCGGCCAGGGGTGGTAGCTGGCGTCCAAGAGCGCGGTGGAGCCGATCCGTTCGGAGTCCACATCCGCNGCCCAGGTGGCTGCGGTGTCGGCCGGCAGGGTGCTGATGAGCAGATCCTCGTCNCCCCACTGNACGNCNAGGTCCGTTCCGTGGCTCGAACAGCCCAGGTNGCGAGCCAGGTGGACCACCTCGTCGGCAGCCTCGGGTCGGCGGGCGTGGACGACGATGTTCGTCGCGCCCATGTCGGCCACCGCCGCCACGGCGCTGCGCGCGGTCGCACCTGCACCCAGAATGCGAACCCGNTCGAGACGGCCTACACCGACATCGCCAAGCGNNGAACAAATGCCAGGGATGTCGGTGTTGGTGGCCCGCCACGTTGACGAGTCGGCTGTTCGCCACACGGTGTTCGCGGAATGCACGTGGCGTGCTCGATCATCCACATCCTCGACAACGTCGAGAACGACTTCCTTCAAGGGCATCGTCAAGCTCAGTCCCCGCCATTGCTCGTCGAGACCGGCGAAGAATGCGGCGAAGTCCCGGTCGTTGCACTCGATCGCCTCGTACGTCCAATCCAGACCCAGCTCGGCGTACGCCGCGCGATGCAGGTCCGGGGAACGACTATGGGATATCGGCGAGCCAAGAACGGCGGCGCGTTGCATCAACCGTTCTCCGCGAGGTACTCCTGCAACTGAGACTTGAGTTTCAGGAATCGGTCGTAGTCGCGGGCAAACTTCGTTTCCCGGGTGTCGGGATTGACCGTGACGAAGTACAGCCACTTAGCCTTCGCCGGATCAAGCGCCGCCTCCAAGGCCGCCTCACCAGGTGAGTTGATCGGAGTTGGAGGAAGTCCGGTGTTTTGGTACGTGTTGTATTCCGATTCCGTTTCCAACTGCTCTGCCGACAGTTGGAGTTCGGTGATGCCCAGGGCATAAGACACCGTCGAGTCAAATTGCAACGGCATCCCATCGTCGAGTCGGTTATATACGACGGCAGCGGCTTTCCGCATGTCTTCGGGGAGGACCTCTGCCTGCACCAGTGAAGCAACGATCAGCACTTCATACGGGGTGCGTCCGATCTCTTCCGCGCGTGCGACGAGGTCCAGAGATTGAGCCGACTCATCGAACCTCTCCACGAGAGTAGACAAGATCTGTTCTGCGGTTTCGTCACCGGCGAGGTCGTACGTGGCGGGGAACATGAACCCTTCGGGCCGCTGCTCTGCCCATGAAGGCAGGGGCAGTACTCCCGGGTTGTCCAGGACCTGCTCGAACTCCGAGCGCGGCAGTCCGGATGACTCTGCAGCGATGTCGACGGTCTGGGGTAGTCGAAGGCCTTCGGGAAGCACCAGTCGACTGTCTGCCCGGGACGCCGGGTCGAGCATCAAGATCACCGCGCTCGATCCACTCATCTGACGTCGCAGGGTGTACTTCCCGGGGCCGATGGATGAGGCGTCTTCGTTCGCCTCGGCTGCGTCAACGAAGGCTTGGACGGACAGCACCACTCCCGCATCTGCCAGCGTCTGGCCGATGGCGGTCAAGGTGTCCCCGCGCGCCACGATGATTTCGACCTGCCCGGTGCCGTCACCGACGTAGTCGACTTGGGCTGTTGGCCCGCTGGTGAAGCCCGAGATGAACGACCACGTTCCCCATGCGAGGGCAGCAACCGCCAGCAGTACGGCGATCCCGGTGATTCGCCGTGCCCAACTCGATGCGTTTCGCGATGGCGGCAGCTGATCCGCTTCACTGAAGAACTCGTCGACCTGCGTCATGGAAGGACCTCGCCGGGAGGCTGTCCGCACGACTTTTCGGCATCGAGGGCATGCTGCAAAACGACGGACGCGGCGGCGCTGTCGATCATGCCTCGACTCTGTCGTATCGAGAGGCCTTGATAGTGGAAGCCACGCTGGGCTTCCACGGTCGAAAGTCGCTCATCAACCAAACGCACGGGGAAATCCACTGCTGACGCGATCTTCAAGGCGAAGCTTCGTGCCGCCTGAGCCGCTGCCCCCTCGTTGCCGTCGAGGCCTCGTGGAAGCCCAATCACAATCTCGATTGGCTCCACCTCAGCAATGAGTTCCCTCAGCGCTGCACCATCGTCGGCAGGGACGGGTTCGTGCGGACTGGCCAAGATCCCGTCGGGGTCACATACGGCGACGCCGATCCGGACAGATCCCGGATCGAAAGCTATTCGGCGTCCGCGTCGCATGATGGGTGGTCGCCCTCCTACCCTCGCGCGCGANCGATCGCGGCACCAACGTCGGCGAAGGCGGCCTCGATCTGGGCGGGGTCTCCTCCCCCGCCTTGAGCCATATCGTCCTTGCCACCACCGCGACCACCCATACGTTCGGTCACCGTGGCCATCACCTCACCCGCTCGGATCCCTGCCGCTACCGCCGCCGGAGTGCAGGCAACCACGATCGCCGTGGTGCCGTCAGCGGTAGCCGCGCCGACGTACACGCCGGCGAGATCCGCAGGCGCCCGTGACTTCGCGTGCTGGGCCAGTTCGCGTAACTCCTTGCCTCCCACGCCGTCNGGCGCCTGGAAGGTCCACAGTCGAATCCCAGCGACCTCGATGCCCTCACCCATCAGCGATCCGGCGTTCGAGAGCAGATCAGCCGACTTGAACCGNGCNAACTCGCGTTCGGCGTCCTTCAACGANGCGATCGTGCGCTCCACACGAGAGATCACCTCGTCCCGCGGCGCCTTTACCAGGTCGGACAGGCGCTGCACCAGCAGGTGCTCTGCGGCGAGATGCTGGTACGCATCGACACCGACGAGCGCCTCCACCCGTCGGATCCCGGCGCCAATCGATCCTTCGGACAGGAACGACACCACTCCGAGTTGACCCGAGCGCTGCGCGTGGGTCCCCCCGCAAAGTTCGTGGGCCCAGTCGCCGACCGAGATAACGCGAACCTCAGACCCGTACTTCTCGCCGAACAACGCCATGGCGCCCATCGCCCGTGCTTCATCCTGCGTCATCAGTTGCGCGTGAACGTCGAGGTCTTCGATCAGCAGCTCGTTAACGCGCGCCTCGACATCCCGCAGGACCGACCCCGATACCGGTTCAGGACTGGGAAAGTCGAACCGCAACCTCCCGGGAGCATTTTCCGATCCCATCTGGGTGGCGGTCTCACCCAACTGCTCTCGAAAGGCTCGATGGATCATGTGGGTGGCGGTATGGGCTCGTGAAATCGCCTTACGGCGGTGCACATCCACCTGCGCGACAACGGCGTCGCCCTGCGTGATCTGTCCCTGTCGCACTTCCCCACGGTGAACGAACAATCCGGGTACCGGCGACTGAACGTCATACACCTCGAACAGCGATCCGTCCGCCGTGGTGATCGAACCGTGGTCGCCGAGTTGCCCACCGGCTTCGGCGTAGAACGGGGTCCGATCCACGATGAGTTCCGCGTGTTGGCCNGCTGACACNANGGGTGTGGANTCACCGTCGGTCACGATGCCCACCACGACCGATTCGGTCGTGACCTCGTTGTACCCGACGAAGGATGTCGATCCGTCGCGTTCGAGAACGTCCCGGTACGCGGTGGTTGCGGCGAAACCACTCTTGCGAGCGGCGGCGTCGGCTTTCGCTCGCTCCCGCTGTTGCGCCATCAGGGTGCGGAACCCCTCCTCATCGACCTCCAGGCCTTGCTCGGAGGCCATCTCGAGGGTGAGGTCNATCGGGAAGCCATAGGTGTCATGCAGGGAGAACGCCTGCTCGCCGGGCAACACGGTTGACCCGGACTGCTTGGCCTCGGCGACCGCTGTATCGAACAACACGCTTCCGGTACGTAATGTCGTCTCGAACGTGGATTCCTCTCCGATGGCNACGCTGCGAATCCGCTCGACTTCGTCGTTCAACTCCGGGTACTGGGGCGCCATGGCCTTGACGGTCGCATCGATCAGCTGCGACATCGTCGGCTCTCCTGCCCCCAGGATGCGCATGTTGCGAATCACCCGTCGCATCAGGCGTCGAAGCACGTACCCCCGACCTTCGTTGCCGGGCACNACNCCGTCACCGATCAGGAACGTGCAGGTTCGNGCGTGATCGGCNACCACNCTNAGCGCAACNTCATCGCGTTCGGACTTTCCNTACCGNGCNCCGGTCAATTCGCTCGCGGTGTCCAGGATGCTCCGTGTCGTGTCGATCTCGTAGATGTTGTCGACGCCCTGCAGCAGGGCCGCCATTCGTTCGAGTNCCATTCCGGTATCGATGTTCTTGTTCGGAAGCTCGTTCAANATGGGGTAGTCCTCTTTTGCCGGACCNGCACCNCGCTCGAATTGCATGAANACCAGGTTCCACACTTCGAGGTAGCGGTTCTCGTCGGCAATAGGACCTCCCTCGATGCCGTAGTCGGGTCCTCGGTCGTAGTAGATCTCCGAACAGGGTCCGCACGGCCCCGGCACCCCCATAGACCAGTAGTTGTCGGCCTGCCCGCGTCGCTGAATGCGATCCAACGGAAGACCCACATCCCGGTGCCANATATCGATGGCCTCGTCGTCGTCGAGATACACCGTGACCCACAGTCGAGACTCATCGAATCCGTAGCCACCGTCGGCGACCGNCTTGGTGAGCANCTCCCACGCGAAGGGAATCGCCCCTTCCTTGAAGTAGTCACCGAANGANAANTTGCCNGCCATCTGGAANAACGANGCGTGACGCGTNGTCTTGCCGACCTCTTCGATGTCNAAGGTGCGCACGACCTTCTGNGCGCTGGTNGCNCGGGGNNACGGCGGNGGNGCTTCNCCNAGGAANTANGGCTTGAANGGCACCATGCCGGCGTTGACGAACAGCAGNGTCGGATCATCCANNAGTAGCGACGCCGANGGCACGATCTCNTGACCGTTGTCGGCGAAGNANTTCAANAATCGCGTCCGAATCTCCGCGGACTCCATCAGCNNNGGCCNCCGGGATCGATGCCATCCGACCGACCNGATTGTTGCCCGCGGTCTGATTGTTGCCCCCGGCTNGATTGTTGCCCCCGGCTTGATTGCTGCCCGCGGTNTGATNGNTGCCCNCGNTCNGCNATCACNGCNGAGAGNCGATGCGCNGCCTGNGTCGTNTTGAGCGCCGCCTGCTGGATCGTGAGCGCCACGCCCTGCTCGCGGGCCTGGTCGAGCCACTCGCTGCCCTTGCGGTACGCCCAGATTCCCCCGGCTGCACCGATCGCCGTCCATACAAGTCGTCGCACGTACCAC
>PBWE01000015.1 GCA_002728915.1 Micrococcales bacterium | reverse complement strand
TCGGGCCCTAGCCTTCCATGCCTGTCCAGTGGGCGAGAAATGCCAGCGTGTCTGCCGTTTCTTCCACCGCCGCATCGAGTTTGCGCGCACCATGGCCGACGTTGCCCTCCGAGCGCAACAGAATCGGTCGTGATCCGGATGTGGCGCTCTGCACCGCCGCACACATTTTGCGGCCGTGCATGGGATCGGTGCGAGTGTCGTTATCGAACACGGCGAACATCGTGGCCGGATAGTCGGTGCCGTCGACTACGCGGTGGTAGGGCGAATAGGCATGCAACCAACCGAATTGTTCGGGGTCTTCGGGGTCTCCGTACTCGACCGTCCACGTCGGGCCGAGTTCGCTAGTCGTGTAGCGGATCATGTCCAACAAGGGGGCGACACACACGACGGCGTTGAACAGCTCCGGTTCCTGCGTCAGGGCGGCACCGACGAGCAGACCGCCGTTGGAACCCCCGTAGATACCTAGTTGCTGAGGGGTCGTCCACCCTTCGGCGCTCAGGTACCGCGCTGCTGCGTGAAAGTCGTCGAAAACGTTCTGCTTTTTGTCGAGCATGCCGTCGCGATGCCATTGCTCACCCTCGTCACCGCCTCCACGCAGGCATGCGACGGCCCAGACGCCGCCGGCCGCAACCCACGACAAGATGGCGGCGGAGAACCCCGGTTGCATCGGAATGCCGAAGCCTCCGTACCCGTACAGGACGGTGGGTCGTGGTCGATCCGGTGTTTCTGTCGGGGAGACGATGAACAGTCGAACTGTCGTGCCGTCAGCGGACTCGTACGTGACCAGTTGGGAGTGAACATCGGGAACGTCGACTGATCCGGGCGGTGTCGCGTAGAGCTCCACCTGGCGGGTGCGGGCGTCGAAGGAGTAGATCGTCGGTACCTGCGTGTGATCGGTGTAGGCGAACCAGACGACCGGTCCACCGGAGGGTTGCTCGATGGGTCCGGCGACGGTTCCTGCGCCTGGTAGTTCGACATCAGTGACGACAGCGCCGTCCGCTGCCCGTCGAAGAGTCATCGTTGCGACTCCGTGGGCCGTNGTGGTCACCAGCAGTAGGTCCTCGTCGAGGTCGGGCCCGTCCAGGATGGCGACGGATTCAAGGACTGCTTCGGGATCCTCGGCGACGAGGTCGACCCACTGGCTTGATCCCCATTGACCAGGCTCGGTGACAGCGAGCCTGCCCCGGGGAGCCTCGAGGTCGGTGGAGACGAACACCCGTCCGTCACGGCCGAAGGTGAGCGACGTTTGTGCATCGACGTCCACCTGTACGTGCTGAAAAGCCGGACGATCGGCGGGCGTGGTCGTCAGGTCGGCGACCCACAAGTCGTTGCGCGGCTCCGTGCCCTCTGCGGCGGACACCTGGAGCCAGCGGCCATCGCGCGAAACTTCGAGGCCGTAGTAATTCGTCATCGTCATACCGGCGCCGAAGACNTTCGCGTCGCCGACGGCGTCGGCCCCCACTGCGTGCAAAAACACTCGACGGTGAAATCCACGCTCGGACTCGGGCAGTACTTCGGGCGGAAGGCTGCGAACGTAGTAGAAGCGTTCGCCTCCGGGAATCCAGGCAACGGGGGAGTAGCGGCAACGATCGATCGGCCCGTCGATCACCTCGCCAGTGGCAACGTCCATCACGTAGAGGACCGATTCTTCCGTCCCCCCTTCGGATACTTGGTAGGNGAGCCGATCGCCTTCCTTAGACGGCTGCCACGCATCCAGAGTGGTGCTGCCGGTGGGATCGAGTTCCATGGGATCGATCAGGACTCGCTCGGAGCCATCGGCCTCGCGGACAAACAGAACACCGAATTGTTGACCAGGTTGCCGTTGCGTGAAGAAGACACGTGTTCCCCGGTGAACGGGCAGTGAGACGGCCCCCGCACCGAGCAGTGCCTGCACGCTCTCGGCGAAGGTGTCCCGTGTTGACCATGACTCGCGCTCATGCTCCAGCAGGGCGNACTGCTGTTCACCCCACTCCTGGGTGCGTGGGTCGTCGGCATCTTCGAGCCATCGGTAGGGATCGAGGACCTTGTGCCCGTGCATGTCATCAACGACGTCGGTGCGTTCCGCCGTGGGGTATGTGCGCGTCATGCGGCCACCCTAGGTGCAAGTAACGAGGGTCATGGCACGCCCGCTCACGTGACGGTCGCCGGTCGAAGAGTGAAGACGCGCCGCCCTACAATCGGAGCATGGATCCCCTTCTCGCGCTCGGACTCTTCGTCGGAATCCCGGTTGCCCTGGCTGCCGTGATCGCCGTGCTGGTCGTGTCGCCCCGTGGCTCCTATAGCCAGCAGGGCGAGGAAGAACTCTCCCCGGGAGCGGTGCTGATCACCAGCGCCCCAGCGACGCCTAACCCGGCCGCATTGCCCTCAAGTCGAACGGACCACGCCGCGACGGCGGGGGGTGCTCGTGGAAACTGGTGAGCAGCCGACCTTGTCGGTATCTGAACGTCGAGACATCGAGCGGATCGTTGAGGTCGCGCACGAGATCTGCGGCTACGAATTCGCCGTGTACATCGGCTCCTTGGACAACGGTCGCGAGTCGGCCGTCGCGGTGCANGCAGGTCTGCACCGGCCGGAGTCCGCGGTGCTTGTCGCCATCGATGCGGCGGCGCGATCGATGGACATCGTGACCGGGGAGCGCGTTCGTCGTACCCTCACCGACCGGGCGTGTGAGTTCGCGTTGCTGACGCTGCGCTCGAGTCTGCAGGCTGATCAATGGGTGGCGGGCATCCGTGACTGCGTNATGCTGCTNGCCGAGCAGGCGCGCGCACCGCGCACCTTGCACCTCGACGAGCCGGCGTAGCGAGCCAGCGACGGACAAAGAGTCCGCGATTCACACCTCCGCACCGCAGATCCACCAGACCGAAGATCNGCCGGACCGCCGGTGTGCAGACGCACTCAGTTCGCAGCGCTGTCTGCGTCTCGCGCTCTCGCCCGCTGCGCTCGCAGCAGTCCGTCACGACCCTCCGCCACCAAGCGGGCAAGGGCGGGGCTCGGATCCGACGCGAGGAATCGGTCCGCACGGTCGATCGTGGAGTCGTCGACCGAATACATGGGGAATAGCCCCATCGTGATCGACTGCGCGATCTCCATGGTTCGTTCGGCCCATACGCCCGGGAGGGCGTCGAAGTAGCGCTCAAGGTACGCGTCGGTGAGGTCGCGATGGTCGCGGTCTGCGAACCCCGCGATGGTCGCCTCCAACATGGCGTTGGGTAGATCGTCGTTGTGGAAAATCTCCTCCCACGCCCATTGCTTGGCCTCCGCCGTCGGAACGCTGGCACGCGCGGTCGCGGCTTGCCGGCGACCGGTGGCGGTGTCGTCGGAGGCCAGTTCTGTCGTGATCTCGTCGTTCCCGCGCAGCCCCGCCGACACTAGTTGCAGCAGCAGGAACCACCGCAGATCGGTATCGATCACCAGCCCGTCCCACTGTTCGGTGCCGTCCAAGAGCGCGGCAACCGTGGCCAGATGCTCCGGGGTGGTCGCGGCGCCGGCGAAGGATCGAGTGAAGGCGAGCTGTCGATCGCTCCCTGGCTCGGAACGTCGGGCCAACTCAAGCGCCCTAGCGGCGAAACGAACGAGGTATTCCTGTCGATGGGCATCGGCCGCGAATTGGTCGATGGCCATTCGGGTCTGACGCAGCACTCCTTGAACCACGCCGATGTCGGTTTCGGTC
Source organism: Micrococcales bacterium (assembly GCA_002728915.1). Taxonomy (GTDB): domain Bacteria; phylum Actinomycetota; class Actinomycetes; order S36-B12; family S36-B12; genus S36-B12. The sequence goes on along the minus strand of PBWE01000015.1, from coordinate 14,661 downwards.
TCGATACCGGCGAGGACGAGTTGGACGAAGTCGCCGGTGGACNCTTCCGCGTCACGCGTCATGTCCCAGGCCGCGCCCCAGATGACCGCTCGGGCGAGAGAGTCGGTCAAGCCACCTACGTGCGCAGTGGCCGTGGCCCAAGAATCCTCGTCGAGTCGAACCTTCGCAAAAGTGAGGTCACCGTCGTTGACCAAGAGCAGGTCCGCGCGCGCCTTGCCGATCAATTCCGGCACGTCGGTCGATGCTCCGGTGACATCGACCTCGACGCGCTCTCGAAGAAGCAATTGCGCATCGGCGACGTCGTACAAGCCGATAGCCACACGGTGTGATCGCAGGGTTGGCTCGATTCCGGCCGGCGCCAACGGCGGCTCCTGCTCGATACGGACCGATGTGTACGCACCATCAGCATCCACGTCCACGTGGGGTCGCAGCAGGTTCACTCCGCTGGTTTGCAACCATTCGCGGGTCCACTGGGAGAGGTCTCGACCGCTGGTGACCTCGAGCTCGGTGAGCAAATCGTGCAACTCGGNGTTACCCCACGCGTGCTTGATGAAGTACTCGTGAAGCCCGGCGAGGAACTCGCGCTCGCCCACCCATGCCACGAGTTGTCGCAGAGCCGAGGCTCCCTTCGCGTAGGTGATGCCGTCGAAGTTCACCCGCACCGCGTCGAGGTCGACCATGTCCGCCGCGATCGGGTGAGTGGAGGGAAGTTGATCTTGCCGATAGGCCCAAGCCTTGCGGAGGTTGGCGAAGGTGGTCCATGCCTCGGAGAATCGAGTCGCATGCACGTTGGCATGGTGCGCTGCCCACTCGGCGAAGGACTCGTTCAGCCACAGATCGTCCCACCACTTCATGGTGACGAGATCGCCGAACCACATATGAGCCATCTCGTGCAGGATGGTGTTGGCCCGCTGCTCGTAGGCCGCTTGGGTGACACGGGAACGGAAGACGAAATCTTCCAGGAAAGTGACGCAGCCCGCGTTCTCCATGGCCCCCGCGTTGAACTCAGGGACGAAGAGTTGGTCGTACTTTCCAAAGGCATACGGAATCTGAAACTGCTCCTCGAAGAACGCGAAGCCCTGCTTGGTCAGTTCGAAAATGTCATCAGCGTCCAAGTGTTCGGCCAGTGATGCACGGCAGAAGACACCGAGCGGGTAGGTGCCATGAGGACCGGTGTAGGAGTCGCGCACGACGTAATACGGGCCCGCGACAAGTGCCGTGATGTAGGTGGACATGCGGGGAGAGGCGTCGAAGTTCCACACGGCCATCCCGGGGCCGGTCGGCTCGGGATCGGGCGTGGGTGCATTACTGATCACTTGCCAGTGATCCGGTGCCGTCACCGTCAACTGGAAGGTCGCCTTNAGGTCTGGTTGCTCGAAGCACGCATACATTCGTCGAGCGTCAGCCGATTCGAACTGCGTGTACAGGTACGTCTCATCGTCCACCGGATCGATGAATCGATGAAGACCCTCACCGGTGTTCATGTAGCGGCACTGCGCGACGATCGTGACCGTGTTGTCGCGAGCGAGATCCGGAAGAGCGATACGCGCACCGTCGACGACGTCATTCGGATCGAGCTCACGGCCGTTGAGCGTCACGGACTCCACATCGTCCGCGATCAGATCGATCCACGTGGCCGTCCCTGGCTCCTCACTCTCAAAGATGCACGTGGTGGTGCTTCGGAAGGTGGCGCCGGNACCCGTGAGATCGAGATCAACCGAGTACGAGTGAACAAAGAGGGATTGGCTGCGGGCGTTGGCTTCCGCACGGGTGATGTTCTCGTTTCGAGGCGCTGACGTCATAAAGCGATCTTTGCACCTGACGCGCGTCGGTGCCTTCCGTGCTCGCTGCCTGCCATGCCCGGGCCTGCGGGACCACGAGCCGGTGGCGGAGTGCCCACATGGTCGGTCTAGGGAATACTCCCCTTCATGGCTGCAGGGTCGATAGACGCGCCGTGGCGCGGATTCGCGAGCGACAACTACGCGGGTGTGCACCCGGAAGTATTCGAAGCTCTCGCCGCGGTCAATGTCGGCCACCAATCGGCGTACGGCGATGATGTCGTGACCGACCAAGCGCGCAGTTTGGTGCGGGAGCACTTTGGTGCAGGTGCGGAATTCTTCCCCGTGTTCAACGGAACGGGCGCCAACGTCGTCGCATTGCAATCGGTCAACCAGCGTTGGCAATCGGTCATCTGCGCGGCCAGCGCCCACATTCACGTCGATGAGGGTGGAGCACCCGAATCGATGGCGGGCATGAAGCTGTGGACGGTGCCCACCGCCGACGGCAAACTTCGCCCCGACGATGTCCAGGGTCAATGTTTCGACATGGAATTCGTTCACCGTGCCCAACCCGGCGCCGTGAGCATCACCCAGTCCAGCGAGATGGGCACCGTGTATTCGCCGGACGAGGTCTCGGCTCTTGCGGAGGTAGCGCACGCGAACAACCTGGCACTCCATATGGACGGCGCCCGTCTGTCGAACGCTGCAGCTTCCCTGCGTGTGCCGGTGCGAACCTTCACAGCTGATGCCGGCGTGGACCTCGTTTCCTTCGGGTTGACGAAGAACGGCGCGATGGCTGCCGAGTCCGTCATCGTGCTCAACGGTGATCGTGTGCAGGGAGTCGACTTCCTGCGTAAGACCTCCATGCAATTGGCCAGCAAGATGCGCTTTCTCAGTGCCCAATTCGTGGCGATGTTGACTGATGACTTGTGGTTGCGTAGTGCCGGTCACGCGAACGCGATGGCCTCCCGCCTTCACGATGGTGTCGGAGACCTACCGGGCGTGACCATCACTCAGTCTGTTGATGCCAATGCCGTGTTCGTCCTGCTGCCCGAGCAGGTTGCCTCACGTTTGCAGGAGCGGTTCCACTTCTACACCTGGGATCAAGCAACCGNCGAAGTTCGGTGGATGTGCGCGTGGGATACGACCGAGAGTGACGTGGACGACTTCGTTGCGGCAGTGCGGGGGGAAATAGCCTCCGGTGCCTGAGGGTCACGTCGTCCACAGCCAGGCCCGTCGTCTGCGCACGCGCTTNCGAGGGTCGCCCGTTCGGGTTGATAGCCCCCAGGGTCGTTTCGCCGCCGATGCTCGTCGTATCGATGGGCGAGGAGTGGACTCAGTGGAGGCCCACGGTAAGCACCTGTTTATTCGTTTCGGTGATCTATGGGTTCACGTGCACCTCGGTTTGTTCGGCAAGTGGCGTATCTCCCGTGGCGCGGCCCCGGAAGTTCGCGGCCAGATTCGGCTCCGCCTGCGCAGTGACTCCGGTTATGCGGAACTTCGCGGCCCCACGGTGTGCGAACTTCTCGATGAGGAATCCACGAAGGCAGCCGTCGCCCGCATCGGTCCTGATCCGATCAAGAAGTCGAATCCGACCCCGGCGTGGAACCGTGTGGAGCGCAGCAACGCGGCCATCGGTGCACTGTTGATGGATCAGAAGGTCTTCGCCGGGGTGGGAAACATCTATCGGGCCGAAGTGCTCTTCCGGCACAACATCTCGCCCTACCGTCCGGGCAGGCACCTCAGCAGAAACGAATTCGATGCGCTGTGGGATGACCTGGTGGTGCTCATGACGCAGGGCGCCAAACGTGGGCGCATCGATACCGTCCGACCCGAGCATCTCCCGGAAATCATGGGCCGCACGCCACGACAGGACCGTCACGGCGGCGAGGTCTACGTCTATCGGCGAGCCGGTCACGCCTGTTACCTGTGCGGGGCCGAGATCGAGATGGACGAGATGCAGGCGCGGAAGGTGTACTGGTGCCCTGGGTGCCAGCCGGAGTGACATTGGCGATGGTCAGTTGCTGAGGTCCTCGAGGAACTTGCGGGCAACGTCTTGCTGGTCGTCTGTCGCCGTGTCGAACTTGAACCCGCCGGCATCGAGGCGCCGGACAACGCCGATAAACGGATGGTTCAGGTGGTCGCGCATACCGTCAACGAAATGCCGCGCCACGATTATTTGATCGCGAAAGACCTCACCGGTGGTGACGTCACAGACGTGTGCGAAGACAGCGTCGGTGGTGCCGGACTTCGCCTGNATGACCGGGTCATNGAGGGTCGGAATGAGAACGACGAGATGGCCGTCGAGGTCTTGTAGTTGAACAACCATCGCTTATGACGGGCTTTCCTCGGGTCGGCCGGGAATCGGGTAGCCGGTGCCTTTCACGATCCACGGTTCGCCGTGCATTAAGACCCCTGTGTCGAGAGCGTGCTCGGTGGCCAGTAGGAGTGCAGCGTCGGCTGTGGGTGCTTGGACGTCGAGGTGGCGCGTGAACGACGCGCTGATCGGGATCGCGACGGTGAAGGTCTCGAATTCCACACNCCTATCGTAGATACCGTCGGTCCTCACAGCTTCATCAACGTCGACGCTGTTCTTTCCTTCCGCTGCGTGACGCACGGCTGCGTCGATGACTAGGTCGATGAGTAGGCTGGAGTTCTCTCAACGAAAGGTATGTCATGGGTTTTGGTCAAGTGCTGTGGTCCTTGCTGATCATCTTTTTCATGGTCATGTTCTTCATGGTCTTCTTCATGGTGGTCATGGATTTGTTCGCCGACAAGGGTCTCGGCGGAGGCAAGAAGGCCGTGTGGATCATCTTCCTTCTCATCTTCCCGCCCATCACCGTCCTGGTGTATCTGATTGCCCGTGGCAACTCGATGGCCGAGCGACGTCAAGCCCAGATGCAGGCCGCAGACGAGGCACAGAAGGCTTACATTCAAAACGCCGTCGGTAGCGTCTCTTCCGCGGACCAGATCGCATCAGCGAAAGCGCTCCTGGATGCCGGAACCATTTCCCAGGACGAGTTCGATCAACTCAAAGCCAAGGCGCTCGCGTCGAGCTGAGGCCGTGATCGTCGTGTCGGTCAGGCCTCGTAGGCGGGCCGGCATGAGTAGGACTTATACCACCGGAGGTAGCGGTCGAGCAGGCCATTGATCTGCTCGTCGCTCCACCCGGAGTTATGTGAGTCCCGCCTTCAGTCGACCTTGCCCGTCGAAGTCCTAGAATTACCTTCAGGGGAGAACACGCGAGGCTCCCGAGTCGCCACCAGAGATAGAGATACCGGACCGAACCTGGGCGATAGGCCGCGCGAGGGCGTACCAAGCGCTCATCGGACCCGTTGTCCTTACTCGTCCGTGCTTTTCGGGTCACCGACCGGGTGACGAAGACCCGGATGATCGGCGGGGATGGCTCGCTTCATGATGAACCACGATCCCAGGATGGTGCCGATCACCAGGACGTAGAAGAACGCACCCGACGCCGCCAATCCCCACAGTGCGTCGTTCGCGATGAGGGGGAGCAGGATCGCCGCCCGGACCAGATTCAGCAACACCCACAGCCATGAGCCACGGGAGTAGGCGCGCACGAGGACGGGGTCTTGACGCCAACGCATTCCGGTTCCCGTGATCGGGCCGACGATCACGCCGAGCAACGGCCACCGAATGAAGTTGCCGATGACGAAAGCCAACGCGGACAACAAGTTCAACAGCACGCGAGGCCAGAAGAACGCGGCGGCACTGCCGGTGCGGGCGGCGAAGTAGGCNCCGAGGGCAACCACCACGATCGCACCGATAACCCGCGTGGGTCTCTTGCGCTCGAGGAGCCGCCAACCTCCGAAGAAGACAGCCAGAATGAGCGCCGCAACGATCGCATAGGTCAGCGCATCCTCGTTACTGCTCGACAGTGCGGAGTACACGGCCACGAAGACCACCGGCGGCAGGATGCTCTCCAGGGCTCCGCGGGGCCCTCCGATAAGAGTCTTGACAGGGTGCTTGTCATTTGCGGCCGAGCCGGAGCTAGCAGAGGCGTGAGAGGGATCGGAGGGATCGGACGAATGAGGTGGCGTTCCGGCGGGCACGGCTGCACGATAGTCGGGTGAGCGATGCGCGCTTGCCGACGCGTGGAGTAGCGGCTGGCTCGGCTAGCGTCGCTCCTGTGACCGAGGCGCCTACCGAGATTGTCGAACTGGCGAGTCAATGGCGAAGCGATCTCGAAGCGTGGGCCATTCCCGACTACATCCTCCATCAGGCATCTCAGGAGCCGTGGGTTCATCCGGTCGCGATGTTCACCGTCGGGGATGAGGTAGCCGACTCGGTGTCGCACGATCGAGCGCGGGAGGCCGTTCCGGATGGAGGAAGTGTCCTCGATGTCGGTTCCGGCGGCGGGCGAGCGTCCTTCGCTCTGGCGCCGCCCGCAGAGGTTTTCTACGCCGTCGACCATGCGCAGGAAATGCTCGACGCCTACGCCGAGGCGGCGGCGAAACGTGGAGTGCAGCACCAGGAGTTCCGTGGCTCGTGGCCGGATGTCGCCGCCGATGTTCTGGTGGCCGACGTCGTGGTGTGTCACCACGTCGCCTTCAACGTAGCCGCGATCGTTCCCTTTCTGCAGGCTCTGAACGACCACGCGCGAGGCCGCGTGGTGCTCGANCTGCCCATGACACACCCACTGAGCAACATGAGCCCGCTGTGGAAGAAGTTCTGGGATCTCGACCGGCCCACTACACCGACGGCCCACCAATTGGCCGACATCGCCAGGGCGCTGGGTTTCGATGCACACCTCGATGTGTGGGCGGATGAAACGTGGGGCCAGCGCGTGTCCCTACCGATGGAAGAGAGGGTGCGCTTCGCCCGGATCCGCCTCTGCCTGAGTGAAGATCGGGACGCGGAAGTTGCCGCTGCACTGATACAGGACCTCGACGCCACACCGCGCGAGGTGTGCACACTGTGGTGGGACGTATGAACGACTTCGACGTTGCCCGGATACGAGCCCATATGCCCGCGTTGGCCTCCGGGGTTGCCTTCTTCGACGGGCCGGGAGGAACCCAACTCCCCGATTTCGTGGCCGACTCGATGCGCACGGCGATGACCGAGCCGTTGTCCAACCGCGGCACCATGACCCAATCGGAACGCAACGCCGAATCAATCGTGCTCGGGTCGCGACTCGCGGCTGCCGATCTTCTCGGGTGCGATCCCGGGGGCGTTGTCTTTGCTCGGAGCATGACTGAAGCGACGTTCATGGTGGCCCGGACTCTGGCGAAGGATTGGGGTCCGGGCGATCGNGTCGTGGTNACNGATCTCGATCACGACGCCAACGTCCGCCCGTGGGTGACGTATGCCGAGAAGGCTGGCGCCGAGGTGGCGTGGGCGCGACTCGACCCGACTACGGGCGAACTGCCGACCAGTCACATCGTGGATCAGATAACCGACAACACGCGCTTGGTGGCCGTCACCGGAGCATCCAACGTCGTGGGCACCCGTCCCGATCTCCCAGCGATCGCCGAGGCCGCCCACGCGGTGAACGCACTGTTCTTCGTCGACGGTGTGCACCTGACGGCCCACGCACNGATCGACGTCGAACAGATCGGCGCTGATTTCTATGCGTGCTCGGCGTACAAGTTCCTCGGACCGCATCTGGGGATCGTTGCCGCGTCCAGCGCCTTGTGGGAGTCGTTGCACCCGGACAAGTTGGCGCCGAGCACCGAGCAGGTTCCCGAACGCTTCGAACTCGGCACTCTGCCGTACGAGCTGCTGGCGGGGCTCATCGCCGCCGTTGACGTGCTGGCGGATTTGGTGCCGGGCGGGAAGACGTCAACGACTCGTCGCGATCGCCTGGTCCGCTCCATGACCGCTCTTGCTGAGCACGAGGATCGCCTGCACGCTCGGCTGCGCAGCGCCTTGGAGGATCTTCCGGGAATCACTATGTACGCACACGCTCGACGACGGACCCCGACGGAATTCTTCACCTTCGACGGATGGGACAGCGCAGAGGTGGCGCATCGCTTGGCCGACAAGCAGATCAACGCTCCGGCGGGCTCGTTCTACGCCTACGAGCCGTGTCGATCGCTCGGCCTGGGCTCTGGCGGTGCGATCCGCGCGGGCTTGGCCCCCTACACCGACGAGAGCGACGTCGATCGGCTGATTGCCGCACTGCGAGATATCGTCGTAACGTGAGTTCCTATCGGGTGACGCCCTGGGTGTTGATCATCGGGGGTTTCTTCGGCCTGCTGGCCGCGTTCGAGTTGACCCTGGAGAAGATCGCCGTCACGGCGGACCCGAACTACATTCCCGAATGTGACATCAACCCGGTGCTGTCCTGTGGCTCCATCATCACGACCGATCAGGCATCGGCTTTCGGCTTCCCCAACCCCATCCTGGGACTGATCGGTTTTCCCGTCGTCATCTCTATGGGCGTTTTGTTGCTGTCCAAGGTCGAATTGCCGCGATGGGTGTGGCTGGGGCTCAACCTCGGAGCGCTCTTCGGGTTTGGTTTCGCCATCTGGCTGATCACGCAGAGCCTGTATGTGATCGGTGCGCTGTGCCCGTGGTGCATGGTCGTCTGGGCGGCCACCATCCCGGTGTTCTGGATGATAACCGCGGACAACGCCGCGGCCGGGCGACTCAGTGGCGGGTCTGGGCCAGGGGTGGTTGCCCAAACGGTGGGGTCGTTGCGTTGGGTTCTGATCGGCGCGAGTTACCTCGTCGTGCTTGCCTTGATCTTCATCCGGTGGATGGACTTCTGGTTGGGTACCTAGCCGCCGAGGCGTTGCTCTTCGGCCCACTGGCTGTGCTCGCGGGCGGCCCACCGAGCCGACACGTGCCCGGTGCGCATTCCGGTGCGGGCTTCCGCATCCATGAGCGCCTTGTAGGTGTGGCCGACGACGACAACGACGATGGCGAGGGTCAACCAATCGTGCACGAATGTGGCTCCGGTGCGAATGTCGTCGGGAAACCATGCATTGAAGAACATGATGGAGCCGGTGGCGAGCATGATGATGATCGAGCCTACGGAGAACGCCGCGTTGAGTTTTTGACCTGCATTGAATTTGCCCACCGGGATCCGGCCCAATCGGCGATCTCGCGAGCGAAGCCACCTCCAATCCTGCGCGGTGAAACGGTTCAATAATTCAGCGTCCTGCCGAAAGGCCCGGGAAGCCAGGGCGAGGATCAGGGGGATAGGGAGAACGAAGCCGGCGATGACGTGGATGTTGCTGACGATGGGTCGGTTGCCCACCAGCACGCTGATGTCGGGGAAATACAGCGCCGCCGCGGTGGCGATGAGGACGATCATGAGCACGGTGATGCTGCGGTGCACCCAGCGCTCCGCGCGGGAGAAACGCGCGATGCGTGCGTCAGGCGATGGGCTCGTCGTCGCGTCCATTGGACGCTCCCACCCACGCGTCGATGTCGTAGCCGCGGACTTCCCAATAACCGGGGACCACTTCATCGACTACCTCGATGCCCGACATCCACTTGAGTGACTTGTATCCGTACATCGGCGCCACGTACAAGCGAACGGGGCCACCGTGCTCGCGGGTCACGGGCTCGCCGAACATCGACGTCGCCACGAGGACGTCGTCACGGAGTGCTTGCTCCATGGTGAGCGACTCGGTGTAAGCCCCGTCGAAGGAGAAGAAGCGCAGCGCTGAACTAGTAGTGCTCGCGCCCGCGGCAGCGAGAACGTCGCTGAGGAGAACCCCGGACCAGAGCACGTCGTCGACCCGCCATCCGGTCACGCACTGGAAATCCTTGGTCATGCTCGTTTGGGGTAGGTCTGCGAGATCGGCCATGGTCAGCGACAGTGGCGTGGTGACGTTGCCGGTGACGTCGAGTCGGTAATCCGCCGGGTCCATGGCCGGGTATCCGCCGGTGACTGTGTANATCCGAAANCCNCCGGCTGCGGGCACGATGCTGCCGAGGCCGGGAACGGTTGCGCTCACCGTGCNGGTGATCGCCTCTTGGGCTTGACGGCCGACGAGGACGCCGACNGCACCGAGNCCCAGCATCCCGAGGACGATGCGTCGACCNACNGGGCTTCCCTGGCGGGACTTAGATCCCCCCGAATCTTCTCGGCTATCGAGANCGACTNCTGGTCCGTGACTTTCGTCAACAGAACTCTCGGAGGNTCCGTGCGGAGCGCGGGNCTCNTCNCCTGTCATNTNGNNATTNCAACACGAGAGCCGGATGGNGGCCACAGGAAGGCCNGGAGCAGTGGAGCGGGTGACGAGAATCGAACTCGCACAACCAGCTTGGAAGGCTGGGGCTCTACCATTGAGCTACACCCGCATGGAGCGCGCTCATGCTACCGGCCCAGGCCATGCGTGACCGCATCAGGAGGCCGCGTGAGCAGCCGGGAAGACATGCGAATTGGGAAATAGACGAGGGCGACAAGCGTGCGCAGTGAAGCGACTTCGGTAGCCAAGTACCTCGACGAATTGCCCGACGACCGCCGTGGCGATCTCGAAGTCGTGCGCGGATCGATGCTGGCTGCGATCNCGTCAGGTGTGGTCGAGACCATGAATTGGGGAATGATCTCGTACGAGATTCCGCTGGAGCGATACCCCGACACCTACAACGGCCAGCCGTTGCTGTTCGCCGCGTTGGCCAACCAGAAACGACACATGGCCGTCTATCTGCACTGCATCTACGCGGCTCCATCGATTCGCCAGGATTTCGAGGACGAGTACGCGGCATCTGGTCAGCCAATGGATATCGGAAAGTCATGCGTGCGCTTCACACGTCTAGAGAGGCTGCCGCTTGACGTCATTGAGAGAGCGGTGCGTCGGATGAGCGTGGAGGAGTACATCACCGTCTACGAAGCCTCGAGGCGACGCTCCTAGGACTTGAGCATGATCGGGCCGGCGTTCCATCCACCGCCGACAGGCGGCACGGTCGCGTCGAGATCGACGCTGACGTTCGACACGTCCGGAAGGTAGCCACTGGGGGCCTGGATGGCACTGTTGCCGCGAGCCTCCAGGACGGGAATCGCAGCGAGCACCAGGGCAGCCAGCCCGGCTGCTGCCAGCGCGAGCAGAGAAGAGTCGTTCTCGCCGCGTGCACCCGAGGTCCACTTCATGGCAGGGGTATCGGCTCGATGGGCGGAAAACTTCCCCATTTATGCGGGTAGACCGGACATTCGAGGGCTGACGCTCGCCCGTAGGATGTGCCGGCTAGCGCGGGGCGTAGCGTAGTGGCTAGCGCGCCTGCTTTGGGAGCAGGAGATCGGGAGTTCGAGTCTCCCCGCCCCGACCATGAGTGCCGCCCGGCGCCGTGATCACCAACACTGGAGACGTACGTGAAGACCGACCTCGAGTCACTGAGCCCGACACGCGTCAAGTTGACCGTCGAGCTGCCTTTTGATGAGTTGCAGCCGAGTTTCGATAAGGCGTACGCGTCCATTGCTAAGCAGGTGTCCGTGCCGGGCTTTCGCAAGGGCAAGGTTCCGGCGCGGGTGATCGAGCAGCGTTTCGGACGTGGGGCGGTTCTCGAGGAAGCGATCAACGACGCCGTGCCGAAGGCGTACGAGGACGCCCTGCGGGAGAAGGAGATCGTCCCGGTCGGTCGGCCGGAGGTCGACGTCACCGAGATCGAGGACGGCGAGAAGGTCACCTTCACCGCCGAGGTGGATATCCGACCGGAATTCGAACTCCCCGACTACAAGGCGATTACCGTGGAGGTGGATGCCGCGGAAGCGAGCGACGCGGACATCGATGAGCACATCGACAACCTGCGCACCCGCTTCGCGTCACTCAAGGACGTCGACCGGNNNTGCGCCGACGGGGATGTCCTGCTGGTGGATATTGCGGGNTCGACGGACTCCGGCGACGACGTCGACGACCTCTCCGGCAGCGCCATGTCCTACGAGATGGGCACCGACGGCCTGCTTCCCGGCTTCGACGACGCGGTAAGCGGCGCGAGCGCCGGCGAAACGCGCACCTTCCCGTTCACTCCAAGCAACGGAGACTGGGCCGGGGTGCCGCTGACCGTCACCGCGACCGTCACCGCGGTCCGCGAGCGTGAACTNCCNGCCCTCGACGAGGAGTTCGTGACCATGGCCTCAGAGTTCGACACGGTCGACGAACTCCGCGAGGACGCTCGTACCCGCGTGGGCCGACTCAAGCGGATGGAGCAGGGACAGCAGGCCCGCGAGAAGGTCAACGAGGCGTTGATGGCCTCGGTCGATATTCCCGTGCCCGAAGGNGTGATCGCNGCNGAGGTCGACGCTNACTTCGAGGANGGCCNCGAGGCCTCCGANGAGNANCGCGCGGAGATCGAGCAGCAATCCCGCGAGGCNCTCAAGAGNCAGTTCATCCTCGATCGCATNGCCGAGGTCGAGGAGGTCTCGGTGGGNGAATCGGAGTTGTCCAACTGGCTGATGCAGCAGGCGCCTCGGTACGGCATGGCTCCGGACGCCCTGGCGCAGGCGCTCGTGGAGTCCGGTCAAGTGTCCATGGCCCTGTCGGACATTCGCCGCTCGAAAGCTCTGGCCTTGGTGCTGGAGAACGCGACCGTCACCGACAGCAATGGAGACGCCGTCGACCTGCAGGCTCTGGAATCCGAACTCAACGAAGCAATGCAAGCGGCTCAAATGGCGCAACTCCAGGCGCAGATGGCCGCCGCAGAGTCCGGTCAGTAGTTCGGCTGACGGCGAACCACAGGCCCGCGAGCGGGTGCTGTTCGGCAATCGCCGTTAGGCTTACATTTCCGTATACACAGGGAGTTGATGAGCAGCGTGAGCACCCCCGATTTCCGTGCACCCAGCGGCAGCATGAGCGGCTTCGGCGACATGCTCGACGAGCGGCTGCTGCGNGAACGCATCATCTGGCTNGAGGGTGAGGTGCGCGACGANAACTCCGACCGCATCGCCAAGCAGCTGCAGGTGCTCGCGGCCGAGGATCATGAGCGGGATATCTCGCTGTACATCAACTCACCGGGCGGCTCCATCACCGCGGGCATGGTCATTTACGACACCATGCAGTTGATCCCCAACGATGTTGCGACGGTGGCGATGGGCCTGGCGGCGTCGATGGGTCAGTTCCTGCTGTGCGCGGGGGCTTCGGGCAAGCGCTATGCCACGCCCAACACGCGGATCATGATGCACCAGCCGCTCGGTGGTATTGGNGGCACCGCATCGGATATCAAGATTCAGGCCGAGCAGATGCTGTTCATCAAAAAGCGGATGGCGAGCCTGATCGCCGATCACAGCGGCCAGACGGTCGAGCAGATCGAGAAAGATTCCGACCGGGACCGCTGGTTTACGGCCGAGGAAGCGCGTGAGTACGGGCTCATCGATTTCGTTTACAGCACGGATGCGGATGCACCCGGCAAGAAGGGAAGTGCCAAATGAGTGACGTTCCCTTCCTGCCGCAGGCGCCGTCCAGCCGGTACATCGTTCCCGAGTTCCGCGAGCGCACCGCCAATGGCGAGCGAGTCCACAACCCATACACGAAGCTGTTCGAAGAGCGCATCATTTTCCTGGGTGTGCAGATCGATGACGCGTCGGCCGACGACGTCATGGCGCAGCTGCTCACGTTGGAGTCAATGGACCCCGATCGAGACATCCAGATCTACATCAATTCACCCGGTGGCTCGTACACGGCGATGACCGCGATCTACGACACCATGCAGTTCGTCAAGCCGCAGGTGCAGACGGTGTGTCTGGGTCAGGCGGCATCCGCGGCCTCGGTGCTGCTGGCTGCTGGGACCCCCGGCAAGAGATTCGCCCTGCCGCACGCCCGCGTCTTGATCCATCAGCCCTACACCGAAGGTGGGGGCCAGGGTTCGGATATCGAGATCCAGGCGAACGAGATTCTGCGCATGCGCAAGGAGATGGAAGTCATCCTGGCGCGGCATACCGGCCGGACCGAGGAGCAGATCGAGCAGGACATCGAGCGGGACAAGATTCTCACCGCCGATATGGCCAAGGAGTACGGGATCGTCGACCAGGTGATCTCCTCCCGGAAGGTCTGACGCCACCCTCGACCAACAGTCGAGACTTCCGTCCGGGCGCGGCGCGCGGATATCTAGGCAGGACCCACGAAATCGGGGTACGGTCTTCTGGTGCCCTGCCAACGATGGTGGGGCCGTCGGTTCGTTGGGCGATCTTCGCCAGCACGGGTCGTGAGGCAGGAAGGGGCGCGCCGTGGCTCGCATCGGTGAGAGTGGCGACCTGTTGAAGTGTTCCTTCTGCGGCAAGAGCCAAAAGCAGGTCAAGAAGCTCATTGCCGGCCCCGGGGTCTACATCTGCGATGAATGCATCGACCTGTGCAACGAGATCATCGAAGAGGAACTCAGCGAGGCGGTCGAGTCGCCGGTCGGCGGGGAACTGCCCAAGCCCCGGGAAATCTACGACTTCCTCGACCAGTACGTCATCGGACAGGATCCGGCCAAGAAGGCCCTGTCGGTCGCCGTCTACAACCACTACAAGCGAGTCCAGGCCGAAGCCCGCGAGAAGCCTCGCGAGGATGTTGTCGAGGTGGCCAAGTCCAACATCATGCTGCTCGGTCCCACCGGATCGGGCAAGACGCTGCTCGCCCAGACGCTGGCACGAATCTTGAACGTGCCGTTCGCGATCGCCGACGCGACGGCCCTCACCGAAGCCGGGTATGTCGGCGAGGATGTTGAGAACATCCTGCTTAAGCTCATTCAGGCGGCTGACTACGACGTCAATCGGGCACAGACCGGCATCATCTACATAGACGAGATCGACAAGGTGGCTCGCAAGAGCGAGAACCCGTCGATCACCCGGGATGTCAGCGGCGAGGGCGTACAGCAGGCGCTGCTGAAGATCCTTGAGGGAACAACGGCATCGGTTCCTCCCCAGGGTGGACGCAAGCACCCGCACCAGGAGTTCATTCAGATCGACACCACGAACGTGCTGTTCATCGTCGGT